>NZ_CP075190.1:2547656-3171484 GCF_020510585.1 Ferribacterium limneticum
TGCAGCGAGCCGTCCGGCTTGATCTGGACGATCTTGATCTCGTGCTTCTCGGTGCTCGGTTTGTTCGACGGCTTGGGCAAATTGATCGACATACCCGACACCGAGGCGGTGGTCATCAGGATGAAAATGACCAGCAGCACATAGGCAAGGTCGAGCATCGGTGTGACGTTGATGCTGTCATAAGGTTTGGTTTCCGCTTGAACGTGCATGGCCTACCTCTGTGCCCGCGTTGTCGCCAAACCGAGGTCGGTGATGCCGTTGCGTTTGAGCAACTCCATGACCTCCATGACCTTGGCGTACTGGGCCTGTCCATCCCCCTTGATGACGATGGACAGCGCCGGATTGGCCGCCAGATACTGGGCCAGACGCAGGTCAAGCTGCTCCATGGTGACCGGGTAGGCGTCGATGAAGACGTCGCCATTGCGCGCTACCGTCACCGCCTTGGTGCCCGGCTTGGCCAAGCTGGAGCTGGCCACCGTTTTCGGCAATTCGACCTTGACGCCCTGCACCGAAGCCGTCGTCATGATGATGAAGATGACCAACAGCACATAAGCGAGATCGAGCATCGGCGTGACATTGATCTCGTCATAGGGCTGGTTGTCTTCCTGAACCTGCATCGTCCTCGTTCCCGCTTAGACGGCGTACAGCTCGGCCGACTTGGTCAGGAACTCGTCGGCGAACACCTGGGTGTCGGCTGAAACGTTCTTGATCTTGATGGCCAGCCAGTTGTAGCCGAACAGGGCGGGAATCGCCACGGCCAGACCAGCGACAGTGGCGACCAGCGCGGCGGCAATACCCGGCGCGATCGAGTTCACATTGACGTCGCCAGCCGCGGCAATCGCCGCGAAAGTGATCATGACGCCGACCACGGTACCAAGCAGGCCAAGGAAGGGACCACCGGAAATGGCGATGGTGAGCAGCACGATCTGGCTGTTCAGGCGCTGGTTCTCACGGACCAGCGCGGCATCCATGGCCGCGCGGATCGAATTGAGGGCCGCATCGGAGAGCTTGTTTTCGACACCGCTCTTGGTCTGGGTGTCGAATCGGTGGTGCATTTCCTGGATGCCAATTTTGTAGAGACGGAAGATCGTTGAATGGCGCATCGCCTCGTCTTCAGTGATGGCCTTGGTATCCATCGAATCCGGGCGCAGCAGCTTGCGGGGATTGTCGCGGAAGCGGTTGAGGAAGGCATTGTTGGCCTTTTCCGCCTTGCCCAGAAAGAGCGTCTTGCCGACCATGACGGCGCAGCTGATGACGGCCATGACGGCAAGAATGCCGATAACGATCCAGCCATCCACCGTCAGCGCACCGAGCAGGATGCCGACGTAGGAAGCGGCCTCGCCCGCCTCTTCTTCCTCGGCGCCATACATCAGGCTGTCCGGTTGCTGGCTGCCATGCAGGGCCTTGATGTAATCAGCCGAACGCGAGGTAGCGGCCAGCGTCACTTCATCCAGCTCGCCACGGAAACCGGCACCGATCTGAATGTCGCCAGCCATGTCGTCGAGCGCAATATCGGCCGTGCCAGCGTCTGCACCTTCCATGTAGAAGGTCAGCTTACCGCCAATCAGCGTCATCGCCACGTGCTGCCAGGTGTCGGCCAGCACCGTCGCCTTCGACGGGAACTCCTTGCCATTGACCACGGCCACCAGCTTGCCGCCCTTGACTGCCAAGGCCAGGCTCTTGCCGCCTTCGCTTTGCTGGAACAACGTACCGGAAGCATTGGCCACCGGCTTGATCCACGCCGTGAAGGTCAGGCCATTGGCGGTGATCAGCTTCAACGAGGGCGATGCCGGAACCGTCAGCGTCGTGCTGCCATCCATACTGGCCGCGTCGCCGAGCGGGCCAGCGACAGGTTTGATTGTCAAATTTTGCGGATTATTCCGGTTGACCGTGGAATCCTGTACCGGACCGTTGTCGGAGAAATGCAATACGAGATTCTGTGCCGCATCGTAGCTACCCTTGGCATCGCTGGCGGCTGCCGCTTTTTCATTACCCCAGAGCAGCGTGACCGCGTCCGTTTTAGCCAACGGCGCCAGCTTGGGCTGTTGCACCCAGATCACCGCCAGTTCATTCGTCGAATCATATTTTTCGATATGAAAACGCAGCGGCGTCTTGCCGTCAGCGGCCGTCACGCGCAGATCGCTACCGTCCGGCTTGGCTTCGGCAAAGGCAAAATTCCCGGTGTGCAGGCGCAAGGCCAGCGGTAACTGGGTAGCCCCCAGCTTCAACTCAACGCCTTCGGCCGTCGTGTCGATCACGGTCTTCTGCTTGTGCGCCCAGTCGTCGGCATTGAAGCCGTCCGCCGCATTCGCCATCTGTGCAAGCAAGCTTGCGGCGACAATTATCCAATTTGCAAAGTTATTCATCATTTTCAATATTGTTGGTATTCAAAAATTATGTCGGTCTATTTTTACAGGCGTACTACCGGAGTCCGACAAATGGCCACCTCGTTGAATAGTTGGTCTGCCGGTCGGCTCTTTCTATATAGCGAAGTAAAAACCCAATCTGCGGTGGCGGCCGTTAATCATCCTGATCAACGCTAATTCAAGCGCCGTTTGCGCTCCTCATCACTCTCCTCACCGACGCCAACCACCTCTACCGTCAGGATCGAACGGCTTTCCTTCTCCTTGTTACCCCCTGCCGTTGCGGCCATCTGGTCCAACGATTGTGAAGCTTCGGTACTGGCAGCCGTCGGGACGCCCACAGTTGGCACGGAAGCTGCCGGGGCCGCTGGTACGCCGGTTACCGCCCCACCGGCCCGAATATTGTCGGCACCAATAACCTGTATCGCTGCAATAGTCAGATCGCCACTGGACTGGATGCCAGCATCACCGGCGTTAACTGTTCCAGCCGGCGCCGCCAGAAGAATTTTCGCCTTGCGAACTCCCGGTCGCCCTTGGATCGCGGCAATCCCGCTACCGGCACCACCCGCTGGAAACTCCCACTCATTATTTTCATTGCGCACGGGATCCGGCAGGATCACCGCCGTTTTAGCTCCTTTGCCAGCGTCAATGTCACCAGCGCTCGTCCACAACAGCATGTCGCTTCCGCCCATGCTGAAAATCCGGGAACTATTCACAAGGATATTCCCTTGCGCAGCAACCAGAACATCGCCCTCACGTTCGCTAATAATTCCCAACTGATCAGCGTTCTTGCTCAATGTCCCCACTGAGGCTAGGCCAACATTGAGGTTGCCGCCGGGCACCAAGAGTTCTATAGCGCCATCCCGACGGGTCTTGATCTGGCTGAACAAGAGGTTCAGGTCGCCGTCGTGTTTGAAAACGTTGCCAAATCCGAGCAATTCCAGCGCTTGGAAACCCCGTTCGTAATTACCTGGAGTGGCACCGCCAGCCGATGCATCGTTACCCGCACCACGTAACTCAGTCCATAGCACGGAAGGCCAGAAGCTCTTCACCGTCGAAAAACGCGGGGCCATCACGTTGTCTCCGGAAGCTGCCGCATGCGCCGCCCAAGCCGAGAGATAGGGAGAGCCGCTACCAAGGTAGCGCGCAACGAACTCTGCAACCAGTACCTGGCCAGCGAAAACCTCTTGCTGTGACTCTGTCAATCCGGCGTAGGCGCTCCTGGCAGCGGCTGCATCGGCGGGTGCCAGCAACCCGAGGTTACGCAAGTATGTTTCCAAGGCAATAATGTATTGAGACTGATCACCCAGATACTTGCTGCCAAATTCACCTGCATCCAGTTTCGTTGCTGCACCAGCCAACACCCTGACCCCTGCTCCAGATGAAGCTAGCGACGGGTTGGTCAGATTGCCGGTGGTGACAATGCCGCCAGAGGTGGCAAGATCGGTGTCACGCCCCGACTCCACATAGACAAGACCGCCGCCACCGACCTGAATCGATGCTCCATTGGCAAGGGGTTTGTTTTCTGTACTTTGCGGCACACTGAAACGCACATCACGACCAGCAACAACTCTGGTGACATCAGTACTGTCGAGGTTCTGGGCGGTGAAGCCAAAGTCAGTCACGTCACCACCAGCCGAAACCTGAACAGGCTTGGCGGAAAAAAGAACATTCCCGCTATCTATACCCGTAACATTGCCACTGACAGCAACGACCCGTACCGGATCATGATCGCCCGTATGAAGCGATACCAGTTGCCCCAAGCTATTCAACAATCCAGTTTCCTTGACGCCCAGGCTATCTCTTGTCGCCCCGTCGCGGTTCTGGGGAGCAGAATTCAAAGCAGAGGGAATGGCCGCAGGGTCCACGTCGGGCAGGCGTAACGGTACGTTCATGGTGACCGATCCGGCGGCCAGCAAATCCAGTTGACTGGTCGCCGATGGGAACATCACCAGATCGGTATCGCCACGCTTGCGGCCGACCAAAACATCACCGGAAAAGGCGACCAAACTAAGATTGGCCGGCAGCACTTCCATCCCACTGTCGTCCACAACACTGGTAGGCAAGGAACCGGGGAACTGACTGTTCTTGAATAGCGCCTGCAAACGCGTTGCTCCCTGCAAGCCGGCAGTACCAGTCACGGCAGTAAGATTAACCCGGTCGTCATTCGTGTAAGTGTAGAAAAAGCTGCGAGAACTCGCCGTCTGCCCCTGATAGACGCTGTTAGCCTGCATGAGTACTGTCGGGTTGAGGACCGTTTCGATCCTGGCATCACCCCGGGCGCTGACTGAAAACTGGCCATCCGCCACATGGAGAATGGGGTAGAAAGCGCTATCGCTGGTTCCCTTGGGGGGCTTGTCGCCTTCCTTGAGCGAACCGCCGGCCCGAATTCGACCCTGGCCCCCCATGACCATGAACTGTCCGCCACGAATATCACCCCCAGCATGAACCGAAAGGTCACCGCTGGCATTGACGATCTGATCTCCATTCTGGCTTGTACGACCATTGCTGGGCAACATTGCCGACAGATTGGTTATGTTGTTCCCCGCCAGGATGTCTACGCTGCCGCCCCCCAAGGCACCTACGTTCTGCTGGAATAGGTCGAAGCGCACCCACCAGGCTTCCGGACGCGTGCTGGTTGACGAACTTGATTGTCCCTGCCGCCACAACCAATGGGTACCCAACTGTGAATCTGCGGCGCCGATAGCATCACGACCTGCAGCAATGCGGATATCACCGCCGCGGCTTGGGAAAGCCCCATAGAATGTGCCATTGATTGCCGTTGATGAAATCTGTCCGTATAGGGCTTGGGTACGAACGGCAAAGCCATCTGCTGTTTGCCCATTAATCACTGCCACCGGCAGGCCAGCGGTATAAATCGCTGCTGTCGAATCGGTCAGCTTGAAATCACGGCCTGCCGAAATCTCGACATTCCCGGTTGTCGTCCTTACCACAGCTTTGCTTGCCAGCACGACATCGCCAGCATTCCCGGTTTTCATTGCGGAGTTCACCCGGAGCGGATCGGCGGCACTCTGATCGGCGCCGCCAATCAGACGGTAAGACCAACTCTCCCCAGGACGCAGGTTGTTGAACCTGGGATCGCTGTTGGTTCCCGGCGATGCCAGTTCAAAACCGTCACTCAAATTCTTGTTGAGATTGAGGTTGTTGGTTGCCCGCAGGGTAAGAACCCCTGGTTGCCCGCCGGCTCGGATCGCTGAATAAAGATTCCAGTCAGAGGCCAGAGCTAGATCACCGATACTGGCGATTTCTACGCCGGGCCGGACAATGAGGCCGGAGGTTCCGGCCGGATCAAGGCGGCCTTTGATAGCCGCCGAATTGCCCATGAAACTGGCGACATCATTGGTGTAAGTCGTAATGTTCGCCGCCCCAATGCTGGTGGCAGCATACTTCTTCACCCCTTCGACCACTACCGTGGCGGCACCGGTGAAGTCCGACTGCGCGCTGCTGACCTTCACCTCACTTCCGGCCCCAGCTCCCGTGCGCTCGGCCCGCAGAACCACCTCGCCGCCAAGGCGGAAGCGCTCCGCAGCAAGTTTGGCAAGGCGCGTCACTGCATCCTGAGCACTCTCACCAACCTTGGTCACTGCATATTGTTCTGCTTCTGCTGAGGAAACATCAATCCGGCTACCACTTTGCAGATCAAGTTGCCCGGAAGTCGAACCAATGGTCACCTTCCCCCCCTTGGCCGCCTCACCACTGCCAGTAGCCTTAGCCAGAATCTCGGCGGAAGGCTTCAGGGTTACATCGTCCCGGGCGAAGAGACGGACTTCACCGCCTTTTTTGCCGGACGCATCAACGGTGCCGGCGACGACCAGCGCCCCACCATCAACACTCAGCGCCACCTGATTGGCCTGGATGACCTTACCGGCGGACAAACCCTGACTGCCGCTGCGCACGCGTAGATCCAGCCGCTCCGTGAATCCCTTGCCCGCCAGCGCATCCGCCACATCGTCCAAGGCCGCAATCTGTTTGACATCGGCGACGAAGCTTCCGCCAAGACCATTTGCTCCACCCTGCCCGGCAAGATTACCGCCTAGAGTCAACTGGCCATTAACGGCGTTGATCACCACCTCCCCTCCGCTGCCGCCACCCGGTTGGGCTGCCACATCGATCAGGCTAGCTGCGTCCTGGTCAGACGCCTTGGCGATTACGACATTGCCACCATCTGCGGTAAGAACGATCCTGCCGGCATCGGCAAATGCACTGGTCTCGCCGAAATTCTTCTCCACGCCCCCTGCACGGGTAACTGAACCGGCTGCCAAGACAACATCGCCAGAGGTTGCCTGCAATTCCACGGTACCCGAAGGCAGATTGATGGTTCCAGCCTGAGTCACGCTGGTTCCAGTCAGTCTGAGCCGTCCCCCCAGCCCCTCCGCACTGCCGGCCAAACCTGTCTGGGTAACGGTCAACGCTCCACGGGAGCGGAAACCAACATCGGCCGCAGTGGCCGTGGTCACCTGGCCGGCCTTGATCGCTAGCGAGGTAGATTCACCGGCCATGCCAATGGACAGATCGCCCTTGCCAGCAGCGACAATTTCCTTACCATTCAATTCGACTGCGCCAAATCCACTAATCGCCATACCCTGCTCACTGGGTGCGACCACGACCTGGTTGGCAGCCTCCACGACAAATTTGCCACTACCTACAGATGCAATACCTGCAGTTTGGGCCGAGGTGTTGATCAGGTGCACATCAGTCGCCTTGACCGTGGCGCTCCCGCCCTCGCTGACAATAAGCGGCGTATCCAGGGTTAGACTGGCCAGACCACTGCCGCTCAAGGTGTAGCCAGAAGCAAAAGCAATGTCACTATAGCTGCGGAAGCTAAGCGTACTGGCCTTGCCTAGCTGACCAAGTAGGTCGGAGCCGACATTGAGGCGGTCTGCAACGCTATCTTCACCAAAGCGCAGTGCCCGAGCCCCCACAGCGACAACCGAGGCATCAACGTTTATACGATCAGTAACCGATGTAGCATCCGCGTTGAATACACGATGATCCCGGGTGGCATCCAATTCAACGGTTCCGCCCTTCAGAGTAACCCGGGACTCTACCTCGACATCGCCAACGGTCCCGATTGACCCAATGCGGACCAAGCGCTGTCCAACCTCCCCTGCCACCCGCAGAGCGGCTCCATCGCCGGCTATAGTCAAGCTATTTCCTGCAGCCCCGAAACCGGAACCACTGATAATGGCCCCCTCCCCCACAATCACGCGATCAGTGGCGACAGCAATGAGTTCTGGTATCTCCAGCGTGCTGCCGTCGGCATCGATGACAACCTCGCTCGTGCCCACGTTCAGGGTCGTTTGTCCTGCATCATTGGTACTACCCTGCCGACCGCCGAGGATGAGGGTGGCGGGGCCGATGCGACGCAAAGTATCAAGATCGAGAGTAATGAAACCGGCACCATATGGCGTGCCGTCGGTTACCGCGATACGCGGCGCTGCTATCTCCAAGGCACCGCCTCGGCCGGCGGACGAGGCGGTACCGCCAGCACCAGCCAGAAGTCGGATTATCCCATCCAGCGTCAGGGCCGTACTGGCAGCAAAACTCAGGCGACCGCCATCCTTCGGCAGCTCATAACTGGTTCCATCACGAACGTTGCGGGCTGCAAACGTTTCATTCGCCCCATAAACACGGTATTCCGAACGCTTAAGGAAAGTACTGCCCGGTTCTACCAAGAATCCGTTGCTCCGGCTCTCGAGGATAGTGGTATCGGCGGTTCCCAATCGGCCGCCAACGATGGCGCTGCCGTCAGCCTGGGCGATGGTTTGAGTTGGTGCAAGATCGCGGTAACCGCTGATCGATGAAACCACATAGGCCCCCGGCAACAGACCATAGCGGGCCGGCAGAAGGGTGTATGTGCCCGCTGGCAAACCTGCACCTGCGGCGATAGTGACCTGCATACCCGCCTTGAGTGTGCTTCCCGATGCGTAAACCGGGTCCACCGGGGCAAACGCCGCATCATATCCAGGCAGGATCGCGAATACATTGCCGGCCGCCAAGTAATCGCGGGAACCACCGACCCCAGGTACAAACTCCGATCCGAACAGATCACCGCCGCCGGAAACATCCACTACAGAACCGGCTGCTGCCTTCACAGTCGGCGCCTCCAGATTGACTACCTTGGCCGGCGCAGACACAACGACCTCACTCGCGCCGGAGCCTAGCGGGTTGGGGTAAATCCACTGATCACCGTTCTGCAACTCACCGTAAGGCACCGTGATACCTGCACCGCTTACCGAAGTCACGCTCCCGGCCAGCAAATCTAGCTGATTACTGGCCTTGAGGCTGATGGTACCGAAGGGAGCACGCAGCACGCCGCCCTGGACGATATCTCTGGCTTCCACAGTCAGCGATCCGTTGGCGGAAAGAGGCAATTCAGCCGCATCACCGCCCTTCGTGAAAGTAACTGCCCTGCCCGGAGTAGAAACACTAAATTCGCTGAATGTCGTCGGGTATAGCTGGTCTGCAGCAAATACCAGATCGGCGGCGGCATCGAGTCGGCCGGTCCGCTGCAACAAATTGTTCGCGTTGAAGTAGGCATTCTGGAAGCGAATGTCGCTGTCAGCGCTGAAACTAGCCTGACCAATATTGCCTAGAACAAGATCACCCACCAAGTCGAGGAGACCAGCGGTAAAGTTGATTCTGCCATTCCCGGATGATGCAACCCCGCCGCCATCGGTAGTCGTACTCAGCGTCTGACGCCCATTGCTCCATTTAAGGTACTGGGCGGCAACCGTGGTCGGGCCTGCTGCAGTCAGTCGTGGCGCTTCCAGTACAACACTCCGCTGAGTCCCGAGATTAACACCGGCATCAAAGGCAATCGTGTTCTGGGAAGAGAGGGTAATGTCATCAAAACCGGCATCGCGAAGCCCCTGTGCCGATACTGCGCCATGCCCAAGATTGGTACCAGCAATTCCAACTGCCCTGGAAATACCAGCCGGTAATACCGAGCCGCTGACAGCTACCCGCAACTCATAACCACCGACTTTTGGATAACCAGCCTGTGCATTGGCGACGTCGGACTCATTCGGCAGCCCGTCCACCTTCATCGAGAAACTGCCCGCGGCAGCGCCACTACCACCGCTCACCGCCTTCATAGTGCCGTCGACGAAGGCTCCCTGACGTGCCGCCACAGTTATCGAACCTGCGTTCCCGGCCACAGTCATGGCCGGGCTGGCAACATTGCTGCGCACTTTCTGGTTGGTGATATCAAAAACGGCACTCGTACCACTCACGTCCACGACACTGCCGCTACCAGTCACCACGTAACCCATTTTTGAGGCATCCAAACTGACAGTACCGCCAGCCAATACCTCACCCTTGCGCAGACCAGTTGTACTGAATTCCGGCTTGACAGTACCGGTTGCCAGCAAGCGAGCATTGTCACCCAGCCAAATGCTTCGTTTTCCAAGGTCAACGGCATCCTGGAAGCTACCTGCTCCGGACGAGAGGCTCAAAGCAATGCTACCGGCAGCAGCCGACAGAGTGCCATCTACCCACATATCGTGCGCCGCCTCCAAAGCAATCTTGCCCTGGGCTCCGGTGACAATCGCCGCCCCGGTTTCTACCTTCAGGCTACCCGAATCCGATGCCACCCCCACCACGGCCCGCATTGTGAAGTCTGCAGCCAGCCGTACCTCCGGGGGCAGGACTGCAACCTCGGTGCTCCGGGCAATTGATGCACTACCACTACGCTCACGATAATCTTCGGCAAAAATCAGCCCCTCCGCCTGCAAGGTCAACTGAGTACCAGCTACCAAGGTAGCGCTACCAATCCCGGTCAGGTCGAAGGCACCAAAACCACCTTTGGTGAAAAAGTCCGTACCTAGACCAAAGCCGCTGCCGGCTAACCCACCGATGGATAGATTGGGCGCAACCAAGGTCAATTTGCCGCCTTTGCTGAACCCTCGAGCCTGCAGGGTTGCCACCGCCAGATCAAGTTTTCCGTCGCGGTTGTTGCTTTGAGCGGCGCGGAGCGTAATGCTGCCAGCGCTGCCCTGGGTCAGTTTGCCATCACCCTTCAGCCAGGCACCCGCCGAGGCATCAAGTACACTACCTTGACTCAGGAGAAGATCCTGGGCTGATTCAAGGTTGATGCTACCGCCTCTGTTGACGACCTGAGCAGTCGTACCATCCTTGAGATCGTTGGTCCATCGGCCGGCAACATTGAGCAAGCTGCCCTGAGCGACAGTCACGTTCCCCCCGATCTCAACCACTGCCTCGAGCGACGAACCATCGGCTACCACTTTACCGGTCTTGTGGCTGACGATGTCGATACTGCCTCCAGGAGCATTGATAGTGTTCCCCACATTCACTGAGCTACCCAACAACGACACAGCCCCCCCCGGCCCGACATCGATCGCCGCCTTCTGGTCTATTGCTCCGTTGCTATAGAGGGCAAAACGGGAAACTCCGTGAGCAAACAGGTCCGCAGACAGCAACGTCGTCGTTCCCCGGTCACCCAGTGACGTGTTCAGCCAAGTTTGGCCGGCATTCGGGACAAAACCATCGACAACCTCGCGAATCTCTGTCTTCGGTAGTCGATAGCTGGGATCCTCGGTGCGTCCCCCGCCGCTAGCATCACCAAGAATCAACTGCCCACCAAGTGGCGTATTAATGCCGGATTCCCGCTGATAGTCTCCTATGTTCACGCCACCTTTGACTGTGCCATCAAGAACGAGCGACGCGCCATTGAGGATGACACTACCCGCATCCTTGCCCTCGACATAGCCGGCCAGACTGCGCTCTTCAGTTTCCATGCGGGTGTAAACCACATTGGCTGGTGCATCGCTAATGTCGTAGCGTTTGCGTTCCGAATAGAGATAAGTATTGAGCAGCGTCGTCGGTTGATAGGCCAGCCAGCCACCCGAAATATCGATCCCGGCGCCCATGGCAATGAGGATGTCTCCCTCGGACTGAATCGTCACCTTGCCGCCCGTCGCAGTTCGCTCGCCGACGGTGATCGGTACCAGTTTCTCGTAATCGGTGGTATTCGCTACTTTGATGCCGCGTCGCAAGTCGTAGCTGACGGTCTTGCGATAGAGGATGCCGCTGCGCTGCAGGGGTGAGTCGGCTAATTGAACGCCGAACAAATCAGCGGTGATCTGATTGCGACTCCCTTCCACCACCACTGCTGCACTACCGGCAGCACTAATTGACGCCCCTGCCTCCAGAACCACCCGGGAATCGTTGCGGGGTTTGCTGGCGTCTAGATATGTCGGCTTCGAGGGATCCTTCACGGCCTTCACCGTAATCTCTCCTCCGGCTGCACGCACACTGGCATTCGGTTGCAGATGTACCGTGTGGCCAATCAAATCAATACGCGAGGGATTGAATGTCTCGGCACGGTACTGGGTTTCCTCAGCTCCGTTGACATCGTAGGTCGGTTCAATATCAACCGCTGTCGTACTGCCCTGCCCCAATGTCAAGGCACCAGCCCGCTCAGCGGTATTGGCATTGCTGGCTTCCACGACGCTGTCCTGGGCCTTAAGAAAAATCGATCCGTTGGCTTTGATCGACGTGGTGGCTGAAACCCGCCCCAACTGATTGACGGCAAACCCGACCATTGAGACATTACCGCGGCGACTCATCACCTCCCCCAGTCGCTCCGCCGCACGGGCCAGGACTCCATCCGAATAGGCGCTGCCATTACGGGTGGGTTGAGCCTTCTGAGCATCAATGCTGGCCTTGAAATCGGCATCGATGGCAGCGCGAGCTGCATCGTTTTCGATAATAGCCGCACGAGTTGCCGCTTCATCGGCAGGAGTTGGGGTTGCAGCACGGTTGGTCACCTCGCCGGAGGCGACCACAATGTCCTTCTGTGTCGTCGAATCCTTGACACGATTGCCGTTGCTATCAAGGAGGAACCGGGGGTCCACTTCGACCAGCCAGCCGCGGGTCGCGTAGCTGTCGCTTTGCATCATGTAGACCGTGTGCCCACCGCCAAGAACGACCTGGCCATTGGTGGCGTCGAGCCGCCCTTCGTTCGTGACTTTGGGCGCGAAGAGCATGATGCTGCCTCCACTAGCACTTTTGATTTCCGCTCCTGCCGCAACCCTGATTTCGCTGCCGGCGATGGCAGTGCTGCCATCATCCATGAAGGCCGGCGCGCGGGCGGTGGTGAGCGAATCCAAGCCAGCCTGGAAGGTAGCATCCGAAAGGTTCAGGGACGAGGCGATGATGCCCCCCACATTGACCTGAGCACCGTTGCCAAAGAGGATACCGTTGTTGTTAACCAGGTAGATTTGGCCATTGGCCTTGACGAATCCGTAAATCTCGCTCGGCTTGCTGTCAAAAATACGATTTAACGCGACAGAACTGACCGAAGGCTGCTTGAACTCAACACTGGAGCCAGTGGCAACGTCAAAACTATTCCAGTTGAAGGTGGCCCTCTGACTGGTCTGTTCAATGGTCATGGCCCGCCCGGTTGTCGTCACGACATCCGAAGCAATGCGGCCACCACCATAGGAAACAAAGGACGTAGCGGCAACCGGCACGGTGCCCCGCGGCGGTGCAGCACCGGCCGGAGAAACCAGCAAACCGGCACCGAGGGCGACAGCAGCGCTGGTCACACCCAGCCGACGAGTCCTTGACCCTTGCTTGCCATGGGCAACCGCAACCTCGCATATAGGTACGGTCATTCCCCGCGCAGGGTCAAAAACTAGTTTGAACAGGTTCCGGTTCATGTGACTCTCCTAGCCGTGGCGTCGTGCGCCGCGGATTTAGAATTGATATTTAAAACTGAGCAGACCACGCTGGTAGCCTCTCTCTGTCCTCGGACCCGCATGCAGGGTATGAGCCCCTTCGACATTCGCCAGCCAGTTTTTCCCGCCAGCCAAGCGAAATCCGAGTCCGATACTCGACAAGGTAAAGTGATCCTTCTGCTCAGGCAGAGCCTCAATCACGTAGAGGCTGGCCCCGTCATAGAAAATGTGAGGAGTCATCGAGAATTGCCCACCTCCGGGTACAAATGGCGGTGCTGCCAACTCAAAGCGCAAACGCAAGCCTTTGTCACCCAATGCCTCTGATTCAAGGTAACCACGCACACTATCGAAGCCACCCGCCGTGAACTGTTCGGGTGAGACCAGTGGCTGACTGCTGATCTGCCCTTCTGCACGCACAAGCAAACCCCAGGCACCGAAACGCTGCCGATAAGCCAGATCACCGCGCATTACAGCAAAGTTACCGCTTGCTCCCCGGCGGCGACAATCGAACTGGTCGCGCTGCTGGCCATCGCACAAGACCTGTCGCTCCATCAAGGGCCTGAGCCCAAGCGTAGCGCCCAGATTAAATTCCAGGCTGCTTGACTCGCCATGAAAAGCGCCCGAATACTGCAGCGCGAGCGGCATGTAGCGGAGCGGTTTGCTCGACGTATCGGTCCCCACCAGGGTCGTGTTTTCCTGAAGATCCTTGAAATCAAAACCGGCCAACAGTTGATGAGTGAACGTTCCGATACTCCGTAGCGATGCCACGTAACGGAGACCCAAGGTATCGCCTTTGCCAGCTACACCACTCGCCGCAACCGAGGCAATGTTGCTTGAAGAATGGACGTAATAAAAACTGAGCGAATCGCCACTCCGACCGACCGGCAATCCGTAGAACATGGAAAGGATATTCACTTCGTTCATATCCTGCGGACTGACCGACCACCCCAGGCCAAGGCTATGCTGGCGCTGCCAAAGGTTTTGATAACGCAGACTCGTTTCCAGTCGCCCCTCGCTGGTATCCGGGCTTTGCTTGTTGTTCAGCTCAACGCTGCCATGGATCGGCGATTTGTCGTCTACCGCAAGCTCCACCTCGACCGTCCCTGGTTGGCGACCAGGCCGCAGCAGGGGCGCCACCTGGCGATCAGCACTGGTCAGGCGACCTAATTGATCCTGAACCTCATTGAAATTCGGCACAGTCTCCGGCGCCAGGCTGGGCACACCAGCACGGATATCACTGCGCAGGCTGTAGCGGTTGCCGCTCACCTTCAGGCGCTCCACCTTGCCTTCGATCACTTTGATCGTAACCAGTCCGCCCTTCACTTGCTGCTCGGGAATATCGACCGCCACCGTCAGGTAGCCGGCATCGTGGTAGGCCTTTTCGAGATCATTGCGCGCCTTTTCCACGTCGGACAGATCCTTGCCCGGGCCAAGATGTGGATAGACGGCCCGCTCGATCTCGATGGCCGGCAACACCGTATTGCCTTCGACGACGTATTCCAGAATATCGAAACCTGCCGCCCTGGCGGCAATTAACGGTGCTTCCGCGGTGTTGGCCAAGGCCTCCGGCAAAGCCGGAATGGCAACAATTGCAGCAACAAAGAAAGAGAGAGAAACCTTGAGGCAGCGCGACTTGAGGGGAACAGAACAGTGCAAGGGCATTGGACACGAGCAGAATTTTGGCAACTTTCGATTTTGGCGCCCTCACCTTGCAACAGCATGACAAAAAAACCATTAAAAATGAGCCGAACGGCTCATGGTGGAACAGCCCCGACTAGTAAAAAAACGGCGGCCCGAAGGCCGCCGAAGGTATTGCCGAGAGACAGGGACAATGCCCCGTCCTCATGGATTGATTGCTTAGTAGGCAAACGGCTGGCAGGCATTGCCGCCGCGGGTACCCTTGGCATCGGCGACACGGTACAGACCATCGATGGCCGGGGCGGAAGAGTCGCCCAGGAACTCGGCAACCTTGGTCATCAGGGCCTTGGAGTTGGCCGGGGTCAGGGTCGGGTGGGTGTGCAGGGCCAGTTCGAAGGCGAAGTCGTACTTGCCGTTCAGCACGTTGGCGCGGTTGCCGGCGCCGTCATAGATGGAAATGCCATCCAGCTTGACGAAGCGCCAGGAATCGGTGCTGCTGGAAGGAACGGTCGGGTTGTTCTCGGCGGAGATAACGCCGATGGAGAAGTCGCTGGCCGTCGTGCCGTAGGTGGCGTTGCCGGAGAGGCACTTCTTGACGTCGCCGGTGCCGGAGCCTTCGACCACGTGGAATGCGCCGGGGATCTCGTCGGCCACGGTAGCGGGGAAGCGCTTGCCCAACTGGTCTTCATAACCGGCGCAGGGGTTGGCCATGAAGTACACATTGGAGGAAGCCTGGGTGCCGGAGGTATCGACGCGGCGGCACAGGTTGACTGGCATGCCGGTGCCGGTGGTGGGCAGCAGGAAGGACCAGTCCACCTTGGTGACGGAAAACGGGTCGGCATTGACGATGGAGGCGTAGTCGCGCTTGGTGATGCTGGGCTGGCAGGCGGCGGTAACGCTGTCACCGGTACAACCGGTGGCGGTCAGGCCCTGCTCGGTCTGGAGGGCGACGTACAAGGGCTTGCTGACGGCAACGCCGAAGGCTTGCCCGGCAGCAAGGCCGAGGACTTCGATATCAGCGATATTCAGGCTGGCCGGCGGGTTGGTGGCGAACAGAGCGGACCACATCTGCTTTTCCACATCGGAGAAGCCGCCGTGGGACTTCTTCTTGGCGGTGGAACACTTCTCGTAGATGGGCACAGACAGGCCACTGTCTGTGGTGTTGAAGCCGGAGGCCGCGCAGTTGGTCAGGGCATCGACGATGAACTTGACCTGCTGGTTGGTATCGCTGCTCATGCCATAGACGGAGTTGATGGAGCCGCCGTCGACGGTGTGCATGAAGGCGACGTTCTGGTTGTCCCAGGCGGTGCCGGTGGCGCCGGCCTTGAGCTTGCAGCTATAGGCCAGGAAGTTGCCCCAGGCGGAAGCGCCAGGCTTGGAAGCGGCGGTCAGGTCGGCGGCGGAATAGGCGTCGAGGGTGCCGGTCTGGCACTGGCTGGCGAAACCGCGCCAGACGATGTTGGTCGGGGCGGAAGCGCCGGAGGCATAGACTACGCGCCCGGCGTTGATGGCGGCGGTAGTGTCGGAGGTGTTGAGGGCGAAAGCGGGCGCAGCGGCGAGGGTGGCCACGGCGGCGGCAATGAGCTTCATCTTCATGGTGATTCCTTTGCAAATGGGAAAAGAGGTCCCGCCGGCATGCCGGCGGGAGGAGGCATTACTTGGCGCGACGACGGCGAGCGACGGCGCCGAGCAAGCCAAGGCCGGCCAGGAACATGGCATAGGACTCGGGTTCCGGTACGGCGGCGGCCACGTCGTAGCTCAGGGTGCCGGTAGCGGCGTTGAAATTGAAGGTGGTGTCGGCGAACTGGATGTTGCGGGCGACGGTGCCAGCCTTGTTGGTGTCCAAATAGAAGAAGGACAGGGCGGTGCCGGCATCGGCGGTGGCGTTGAAGGAGGCCTTGGTTCCCCAGTTCATGCCGGAACCGAAGGTGGTGTTGGCCTTCGCAGAGGAAAAGCTGCTGTCGAGGCTGCTGCTACCACCATTGGCATCGGTGGCATTGCTGCCGATCAGGTTGTGGGGAGCGATGAAGTTGTCGAAGACAGTACTGAAAGCAGCCAGGTTGGACTTGCCTTGAGTGGCGACCTTGGCAAGTTCGTTGGTGGTGGACAGGGCACGAACGTCAGCAGCACTTTCCTTGGAAGCAGCGAAGACGGCGTAGCGGATGTCGGTGGCGCCGTTCAGGTCGGCCATCCAGTCGTTGTACTGGGTGCCCCAGTTGCCGGTAATGCCCAGGGTGGAGCCCAGGGAACCGGTGACGGTGTTGCCCTTGAGGTTCCAGACGATCTCTGCACCAGCGCCGCCGGTGGTGAAGGCGCTGTTGATGGAACCGGCGGCCGGGATGACCTGGTCGATGGTCAGGCCGAGGTCAAACATGCCGGTGACGTAGCCGCTGGAAGCGGAGTAGGCGAACATGACCAGGCTACCGTCCTTGGCAGTGCCAGCGGTAGACATCGTAGCGTTGGCACCTGCAGCAACGGTCGCCAGTGCGACAGCAGCAGTGATGGTCTTGAGAGAAAACTTCATGGAGAACCCCTTTGAAAATATTGAGAGAACCGCCCCTGTTGGGCAAAGATGCAATGTGACGGCGATCGTTTTGCCTTGGGTGTCCGCTGACACAAACCCTGGATAGACTTTTCTTCACCCGGCAAAAACCATGACCACCACATCAACAGGCGTCACTTTATGGTGCGTAAATGACGCTGGTTCGGGGGGTTTTGTCCTGTTTTTTCCGCCGATCGGCTCAGCGAACCAGTCCGATCGGCTCATTGGTTAGCACCTGTATTGTCACAATCGGTAACATTTCAAAAAAACAGGCATGAATTGACCTAAAACAAGCGTCCAGCAAGGAATAGCGCTTTGGGCACCTGCTGCGGTCGACGCCAAAAAACGGGGTAAATCCATGGATCGTCGCGCAGCCCAAAAGCCGCGCAAACATGCAAGCCATTGAAGCCAGCACGCGTCGCTGAAAAAGCAGTTGAGCGTTACGCCAGTCACAAAAACCGGACCGGTTTAGCTCCCGGGTTGCTCCCCGATCAGCCTTGCCTTGACGGCCTTGGCCACGGCTTGAGCGCGGTTGGCGACATCGAGCTTGCGCAGGATGTTCTGAACATGGTTCTTGACAGTCAGCGGGCTGAGTTCGAGTACTTGACCGATTTGCTGATTGGTCTTGCCGTCGCGCACCAGGGAGATGACCTGGGCCTCGCGAATACTGAGTTTGAGGTTCTGGCGCACGCGATTTTCCGGAGAGCCTTTCTCCGAGATCAGCATCCGATGCAGCGTGGTATGCAAGTAAGGCATCAGCATTTCGGCAAAGTAGGCGTGACGCCGTCCGGGAGCTTCCGGCATGCGCAGAAAGACGAAAAAACCGGAACTGTTGCCGGAAAATTCCTTGGCGCCGTGGGCCAAGGCATGGCCGAGGCCAAGACGACAAAGGGCCTCACCAATGGCGCCGCCACCGCCCTCCCCGTCATTGGCACTGTACAGACGGGGGACATGGCCACTGTTCTGCCAGTTATCGACCATCAGCTCGACCAGGTGGTCGATCTCGCCATGCAGTGCCCGGTCATCCAAGGTATTGGCACGCGCCAGCACTTCGCAGTGAAAACCCGGCCCGCCGTATTCACCATGGCCAAAAATGAGCAGATCATGCGGAAGGAAGCTCTGCAACACGCCCTGCGACCAGAGGAAATACTGACTACGCCGGTGCACTTGCTGTGACGACTCGATGGTAATCATCAGTCGTTCGAGCTCGATAGGGCTCACGGTGACCAGGATATCCATGGGCCGGGCGATCAGTTCTCGAAAATCGGCCAGGCTATGCGGCTGGCGCCGTGTTCGACGAGGATGCTCTCGGCCAGCACCTGATCATAACGCTGTGCCCAATAGAGCGCGGTGAGACCGGTACGGTCCGGCAGATCGGGGGTTACCCCAGCATCAAGAAAGTTTTTCAGACAGGCCAGTCGCCCCTTGGCCGCAGCCAACGCGAGCGGATGCAGGCCCTCGCGGTCGTAGCGTTCTGGATTCGGGCCGGCGGCAAGCAGGGCGCGAACGACTTCTGGATGATCGAAGCGAACAGCTTCATGCAAGGCAGTGGCCCGGTTGTCGCTGCGCGCATCGACTTCGGCGCCGGCCCGCAACAGGCTGCGGACAATGCCAAGATTGCCGGCCGCCGCCGCCATGCTCAAGGGCGTGCGCCCCTGCGGCCCCTTGACGTTGGGACTGGCACCGCGCTGGAGCAGCAAGTGGACGATTTCCGTCTGTCCTTCGGCCACAGCAACCAGCAAGGGGCGCTGGCCGAGTTCATCCGCCCCGTTAGGCAAGGCGCCGGCGGCCAACAATGCTTTTACTTCGTCCAGCTTGCCAGCCTGACTGGCCAGGATCAGTTTTTTGGTGTTGGCAGGGGCGACCGGAATTTTATCCGCCCAGGCCGGGCCGGCAATTGCCGAAAAATGCTCTGGCAAGGCGCGTCGACGCCCTTCGCCGCCGGGCTTTGGACGCTCAGCGAAAACAGGGGAGTCGTCAAAAGCCAAAGCGGTAGTCCCCGCCATGCTGATGCCGAAGGCAAGCAGCAAAAGAAAAGCAGCATTTTTATTCATGACTTTATTGGATAGGGATTGCGCCGATCAATAGCGGAATTTACCTTCCATAGGTTACGTGGGCATTGCAAATACATGTCAGTGACAAAGCAAGCTCAGCATCAGTCTGGTTTCGCCGCAACATTTGGTACGGATGAAACAACGTTGCCAGTGCTCAGAAAGCGCCATTCGGTGTACTTTGTAGCCCCCTCGAAATCACCCTGATCTGCCGAAAAGCCGGCCACCTTGATCGGCTTGTCCGACGAGCGGCTGGCCACGCCCATGATGCGGCCTTCCTGCCTGATCAATTCCCACTCGCCATCGGCCGTCATCGGGTCGCGATAGAGGCGGCGCAGGTGGCGGGTCTGGTTGGGGAAACGCTTGTCCTGCAGCAGGTCTTCAAGTTTTTCCGGAAACTGTTTTGCGGCGCCGGGCGATTTGTCGTAGTAGCTGCCGATGGCATGGCGGTATTGCTCGCCAATGAACAGCAGCTCTTTTTCCTTCTCGCGCCGGCTTTCCATTTGCCACAGTGCGCCGGTGCCGGCCAGCGCGATGCCGGCGATGGCGACGGCAAACATCAGGCCGAGGAAGGTAAAGCCGGCCTGGCGGCGCATTTCATTTTTGGCCAATATTTCCGGTTGACCGTAGAACATCACCATGTCGAATAATCGCTGCCGCTCAGGCCCTGCCCTTCGGCCCCGCTGCGGATGTCCCAGACCTTGCGCTGGCCTGGTTCGTCGGGCGGCGGCACGATGACCCAGGTTTCGGTGCTTTCGGTGATCGGATCGGGCGGCACCTT
This sequence comes from Ferribacterium limneticum, assembly GCF_020510585.1. Lineage (GTDB taxonomy): Bacteria > Pseudomonadota > Gammaproteobacteria > Burkholderiales > Rhodocyclaceae > Azonexus. The sequence continues at coordinate 2,567,756 of NZ_CP075190.1, forward strand.
GCGCAGGTAGCGCTTGGTCACCAGTTCTTCAAGCGTTTCCGGGTAGCGCCCGGTGTCGCCACGATATTTGTCGACGGCATCGCGCATGACGGCCAGCGATTCGCGGAGCGAGGCTTCGCGGGCCCGGTCGAGATGCTGGAAATAGCGCGGCACGGCAATAGTCAGCAGTGTGGCGATCACCGACATAACAACCAGCAGTTCGATCAGCGTGAAGCCTTTTTTACGGGAGTTCATGCCTCACCACTCCCGGTACGGCGTGCCATTGAGGCCAACGCCCTTGGCCAGCGAATAGACGTCAAATACATCGGCGCCTTCAACCGGCGCATCGGGCGGACTGGCATAGCTGCGCTTGCCCCAGGTCAATTCTGCCGGCAACGCCGGATCGTCGGCAAACGGGTCGCGCGGCAGGCGGCGCAGGAAATAGAGCTTGGCCTTGTTCGGGTCCTGCATGTTCTCGACCCCTTTGGCCAGGTCTTCGAGACGGCGCGGATAGCCGCTTTCGTCGACCTTTTTCTCAAGTTTGCCCTCATCGACGGCCCGTCTATAGGCGTCGAGGCCGCCGCGGATTTCCCGCAATGCGGCGCGCAACTCCACTTCCTTCTGCCGCTTGGCCGTCATCTCGATCATCGGCATCGCCGTCATCGCCAGTATGCCGACGATGGCGACGGTGATGATCAGTTCGATCAGGGTGAAACCCCGGCCCGGCTTGCCGATCATGGTTAGTTGTCTACTTCAGCTTGAGCGCATGCGAAACGGTCGCCCCGGAGTAGGGCTCACCGCTTTCCAGCGTCGCCCCGGTCACGTCGATCCGGGTATCGCCCTTGGCCCCAGGCAGAACGCGCAGGCGCAGGCTGCCGTGCCCTTGGTCAACGCGCAGCAGTATCCGTCCGGGCGATACCGCTGCTGGCTGAATCACTTCAAGCAGCGTCGGGTCGTAGGCCACATCGACCGTCAGGGCGCTCGTCTGCCCCGGCGCCATGACACCGATTTCCACCTCGCTGCCAGCGGCGGCCTCAGCCGGCCCGCCAAGCTGGAGCCCCTCGAAAACGGGGGGCGGCACCGGCTGCCCCGGATCAACGGCCAGCGCGCCAAAACGCGATGCGCCGCCAGCGACCGGGGCGACGCCGCCGCGCGGCGCCACGGCCAGCGACTTCGGCCCCTGTGACTTGATGATCATCGGCGCCGCACCGACCGCCGACTCAGTGCCCGATGGCAAGGCCGGCTGCCCGAAATCGGGCCGATGGATATTACGCAACACGCGCGGCGTGATGAGCAGGATGATTTCCGTCTTGACCGAGGTATCGCGCTGGCTACCGAAGAGACGACCAACCACAGGAATTTCGCCAATCCCCGGGATATGGCTGGTGGACTTGCGCTCCTCATCGTTGATCAGGCCGGCCAGCACCTGGGTTTCGCCGTTCTTCAGGCGCAGCGTGGTACTCGCGCTGCGCGTACCGACCTGATATGCCAGCGAACTGGAAGGGCCGGACACTTCCTTGACGATGCTGCTCACTTCCAGGGCAACTTTCATCGACACCTCGTCGTCGAGCGTGACATTCGATTCAACGTCGAGCTTGAGGCCGACATCAAGATAGGTCACCGAGGCGGAAACGCCGACATTAGCCGTCGAAGTAGTAGTGAATATCGGCAGCTTGTCGCCAATGTGAATCTTCGCCTTCTCGCGGTTCTTGACGCGAATGCGCGGATTGGCCAGCACATTGGTATCACCGATCTGGCCTTTGAGGTTCAGTGTCAGAGCGGGGTTGGCGACGAAGCTGGTCAGACCGGAAGCGCTCTTGAGACTGACATAACCCGGGGCCAGCGTGCCGCCCGGAACGACGTTCTGCATAATCCCGGCGGCCGTACTCGTCGTCGTCGTGATCGTCTGCTGCAGAGCGCCATAACCTATCGAATCCGGCCAATCGACGCCAATCTCATGCAACCGGCTGCGCGTCACTTCCAGAATCTCGACTTCCAGCATCACCTCCGGCTCGGCCAGATCGAGCGACTCGATCAGCCGTTCGACCAGGCGCATGGCGTCCGGCGTGTCCTTGACGATGAGCAGGTTGAGCTTTTCGTCGGCAAACACATCCTTGCTCTTGGCCACCGTCTTGATCAGAATCTGCGCCTGCTTGACGTCAGCATTGGCCAGATAGAAGCTGCGCACCACCAGCTCCTGATACTCCTTGGCCTTGGCTGGGGTGTTCGGATAAATCAGGAAACTGTTGTCATTGAGCTGACGTTTCTCCAGCTGGTTGGTAGTCAGGATCAGGCGCAGGATGTCTTCGAGCGGGCTGTTGCGGACAAAGAATGTCACCTTGGTGTCGCCCTTGACGTCCTTGTCGAAGACGAAATTGAGGCCGGACGAACGCGAAAGCACTTCAAAGACCGATTTCAGCGTTGCATCGCGGAACTCCAGCACGACCGGCTTGGCCAGCGCCGCCTTGACGGCCGGATTGGCCGACGGATTCATTTCCTTCTCGCGCAGCGTGTCGATCTGCTGCTGCAGGCTGCGCGCCAGCGGATTGAGCGTGTCCTGGGCCCGCACGGTACGCACCACCCGCTCGGCCCCGAGCAGATCACCCTTCTTCAACAGCTGTTCGGCCTGGGCCAGTTTCGCGGCATTATTCCGGTCGACCGCAAGTTGCTCCAGGCCTTGCGTTGCGCGGGTATTGCGTCCATCGATAGCGAGCGCGCGCCGGTAGGCCGCTTCGGCTGCATCGAGGTTGCCGGCAGTTCTCTGGCGATCGGCATCGTCAAGATAAGCGTCGACCGACTCGCCCTTGTGGCGAATCATCGCCGCCTTGATCTCGGCATCGCGCGGACGATCCCGCGCTGCCTTTTCCAGAGAGGCGACGCCCTCTTCCTTCTTGCCGGCCGCCATGAAATCAAGGCCATCCCGGTAGGCCGGATGGGAGCACCCACCCAGCAAAACAACCAGGAGCAGAAGAATTGAGCCTTGCTTCAAAGCACTATCGAATCGGGTCTGCATCAAGTTGAGCCGTGACAAAATCTTATTATCCTAGGAAGCCAGCATTACAGGCATGTTAAAGACAAGTAAATATACCAGTCGTATACGGTGCCGCGCTTCATACGGCTGAAACCTGCACCCGCAATACTCTCCTGACATTCGGCCAGCGTGCCAGCACTGGCCACGACGAAGGGAGATACCGATGCAGCGCCCAGTTTCCGACACCCACTATCCACCCGAAGACATGCAGGCCCTGCGCCAGCTGATCGCCCAACTCGCCCCGCAATGCGGCGTTGACCTGGGCAATCGCTCATCGGTTCGCCACTTTCTCGATGCCGACTCGGCCAGCATACGCAGCGAGAGCATCGATCCGCGAATTTGCCAGGAATTACGCGCCATGATGATCCTGCTCTTCCGCCTCGAAGCGAGCAGCAGCGAAGATCTCGGCGTTGAAGGCCTGCGTCGCCTATGGCACCAGCACGGTGAAATCATGGCCCGCTACGGTCAGCAGGCTCACTGAACTGCCCTGCTTCTGGCTGGCCGAAACGGCGCCGCGCCGATTGGCGCCCGGACGAATCGCCATTCGCCATATTGTTGCAGCGCTGAACGTTTACTAGTCCGTTCAGATCATATTTATCCAGCATCACATATCAACGCCTGTCACGCCGGCACCCTATTCTTGCCCCATCCGAATCCGTATTCGGAATAGGTCAACCAAACAAAACTATGGGGAATGCCATGATTCGCAAGACTGCTCTCGCTCTGCTGCTGGCTGCGGCCGGCATCAACGCTCACGCTGCACTGTCGGCTGGTGATATCGCCTTTACGTCTTTCAATGCTGACGAAGATGGCCTGTCCTTCGTGAGCTTCACCGGCATTGCCGCCAATACCAGCATCTATTTTTCCGACAATGAGTGGACGGGCGCCGCCTTCAATACCGGCGAAAGCTACAACGTCTGGAACTCCGGTGCGGCGAGCATCGCCGCCGGCACGGTCATTCGTCTGTCCGCCTACGACAAGACGACGCCGGGCGCTTCGGTCGGCAGCCTGAGCCGCGTCACAGTGTCGGGTAGTGCCAACTGGGGTATCGCCAATTCCACCGAAACGGTCTATGCCTACCTGGGCACCAGCGCCACCGCTCCGACGACCTTCCTGACGGCCATCACCAACGGCTCCTTCGCCGTTGATGGCTCCCTCACCGGCACCGGCCTGACCGAAGGCGTCAATGCCATTCGCCTGAATACATTGGCGAACAGCGCCACCCCGGACTACGCCGAATACACCGGTCTGCGCAGCGGTGCGGCCAGCTACGACGCTTACAAACCGCTGATCAACAACTTGGCGAACTGGAATGTCGATACGGCGAATGGCAACTACACGGCGACGATCCCCAACACAACTGCCTTCAGCGTCACTGCCGTTCCCGAGCCCAAGAACTACGCCATGTTCGTCGCCGGTCTTGGCCTGATGGGTCTGATCGCCCGCCGCCAAAGCAGCCGCTAAGCCCGTGACATAACGACCGGGGGGTTCCCCCGGTCGGCCCATATTCGCAACTGCCGGCCCCTTGTCTGGCGCCGGCAGCACCAAGGAGATTTTCATGTTCAAGCTTTCCACCCTGGCCCTCGTTCTGGCCAGTGCCTTTGCCGCACCGGCCTTCGCCGCCTGCCCCGATGCTTCAACCAGCGTTACCTTCGGCAGCTACAACTCCGGCGTGAGCAATCGCGCCGTGGCCGGTAGCTGCACCATCGACGACCAGATTCTCGATGATGAACAACAGTGGGGCAGCCAGGCCTCCTTCCTGTCGCACGTCTCCACCGTCACCTTCAACCTGCTCAAGCAGGCCAAGATCACTGCCGCCGAGCGCGTGAAATTGATGGCCGCGGCTCAGGCTTCGGGCATCGGCAACTCGATCAAGGTCAAGCTGATCGGCTTCAACGATTTCCACGGCTATATCAAGGCCGGCGAAGGTTCGTCGAGCAACCCGGGCGTCGCCCGCTTCTCCACCAAAATCAAGGCCCTGCGCGCCCAGAACAGCCTGAACGCCGTCGTTTCCGCCGGCGACATGATCGGTGCCAGCCCGCTGACCTCGGCCCTGTTCAAGGACGAACCGACCATCGAAGCGATGAACCGCATCGGCATCGATTTCAACTCGGTGGGCAACCACGAATTCGACGAAGGCAGGACCGAACTGCTGCGCATGAAACAGGGTGGCAACCACCCGACCGATCCGTTCTCCGGCCTCGGCCTGCCGCAAGACCTCAAGAACGGCGAATTCGCCGGCGCCACGTTCGACTTCCTGGCCGCCAACGTTGTTGAAACCGAATCCGGCAGCACTGTCTTCCCGGCCTACGGCGTCAAGAACTTCCTCGGCAACAAGGTCGCTTTCATCGGCATGACCCTCGAAGCGACGCCGACCATCGTCTCGCCTTCCGGCGTTGCCGGTCTGGAATTCCGCGACGAGGCCGACACCGTCAATGCGCTGATCCCGACCCTGCAGGCCCGGGGCATCAAGAGCGTCGTCGTGTTGATCCACGAAGGCGGTTTCGACACCACCTCGAACATCAACGACTGCACCGGCATCTCCGGTCCGATCGTCGATATCGTCAATCGCCTGCATCCGGAAGTGGACCTGGTGATCTCCGGCCACACCCACGCTGCCTATAACTGCCTGATCAACAACAGCGCCGGCCAGCCGGTTCGCGTCACGTCGGCCGGCCAGTACGGCCGCAACCTGACCGACATCGACATGGTCATCGACACCAAAACGAAGAATGTCCTCAGCATCGCCGCCACCAATCTGGCCACCGGCACCGGTGCAGCGACTGCCGAAGATCCGGCCCTGACCGACCTCGTCGCCCACTACGATGCATCCGCCGCCGTCCCGGCCGGCCGCGTCATCGGCAAAATCACCGCCGGCATTACCAAGACCAACAATGCCGCCGGCGAATCCGCCCTCGGCGACGTCATTGCCGACGCGCAACTGGCCGCCACGGCCAGCGCCGCGACTGGCGGTGCCGTCATCGCCATGATGAACCCGGGCGGCATCCGCGCCGATCTGCCCTACAACCTGGCTTCCGCCGGCTTTGCCTACGACGGCGCCGTGACCTACGGCAACGCCTTCACCGTCCAGCCCTTCGGCAACTCCCTGGTAACCCTGACCCTGACCGGCGCGCAGATCAAGACTGCACTGGAAACCCAGTTCCTCGGCTGCAACGGCCAGACCCAGGAACGCATCCTGCAGATCTCGAACGGCTTCAGCTACGCCTACACCGCCGCCAACGCCTGTAACGCCCGCATCACCTCGCTGACCCTGAACGGCCTGCCGGTTGATTCCGCTGCCAGCTACCGCGTCACGGTCAACAGCTTCCTGGCCGACGGTGGCGACGGTTTCGTCGTCCTCAAGAACGGCACCGACCGCCTTGGTGGCGAAGTCGATACCGATGCATTCGAGAAGTACCTGCAGGCCAACCCGAGCGGCGTTGCCCCCGGACCGCAGAACCGCATCGTCAAGAACTGATCAACTGACCCTATTTAGAGAGCCTCATCATGAAAACCAATCTGCTCAAACCCCTGCTTGCCTCGCTGCTGATTATTGGCTGCGCTTCCGCCCAGGCAGCCCATTTCGAAGTTCAGAGCTACACCGCTTCCAGCCTTTACAGCGGCATGGTCAATTTCGAAGTGTTCAAGTATGACGGTGCCGACCTTTCCGGTGGCGGCGATGTCCTGACCATGGCTTCCGGGATCGATGCCGCCACGGATTACACCCATGCCGGGTCAGCCTTTGGCAGCTTCTACAATGGCCAGACTCTGGATCTATCGACATCGGTCAGCTTCGACTCCGCCAACGCCATCAACTATTTCGGCATGGCAGTCGCCGTCGAGAAAAACATCCAGCTGAAAGTGGTCGCTGATAGCGGCGATGTTGGTCCGGTTGTCAATGTCAGCTTTGCCGGCTTGTCCTCGACGGTGAACAACCTGGCCGGCGCCACCGGCTCCTTCCAGACGACTGTTCGCGTAATGAACGGCAGCAGTCTGCTCGGCAGCTTCAACACGACCCAGTATGCCGACCAAAACATTTCCTTTGCCTTCACGGCGCAGGCCGGCGACATCCTGACCTTGTCCGCATCCCAGGGCTCCACCATGAACGCCACGGGGCCGATCAACGCCAGCCTGACCGGCATGCTGAGCGGCGACTTCACGGTCACCGCCGTCCCCGAGCCGGAACAGTACGCCATGTTGCTGGCCGGTCTTGGCCTGATCGCCGGCGTTGCCCGCCGCCGTAGCAGCCGCTGATCCATAACGGTGAAACCGCACGGGCTGTCCGGCCCGTGCGGTTTTTTGCCGCGGCGTGCGGCGCGGGCCGAGCAACAACCCAAGTCCCGCTATTTCCACGGTCAACCGGAAATTTTGGCCAATTTTAAAACGTCGCCTCGCCGCTCTGTTCCCAGGAGATTCTTGTGTCCAAGTTACTTCGCATCACCGCCCTCGCCACCCTGCTATGTGCTGCCGTACCGGCAGCCCAGGCCGCTACCTACAGCTTTTCCGGGATGATGGATTCCGGCTCGCTGATCGGCGAAAGCTTCACCGGCAACTTCAGCTTCGATGACCTTGGCCTGACCGGGGTCGATCTCGAGATTCGTGGCCTGAACAGCCTGAGCCTGAGCTTCCTCGGCAATACCTACACGGTTGGCAATGCCGACTCGATGCCCGATGTGAGCTTTCTGAACGGCAGCTTTCTTGGCCTCTCGTATTCGGTCACAACCAGCACGCTGGGGTTCAGCGTCATTCCCGGCTTCAGCGATACCTCTGATGCCTTCGTTGCCTACGACAAGTTGAGCGGTGGAAACATCGTTGACGGTCAGTCAGGTTACGGATCGATCGTTTACCTCCCGGTTCCCGAACCCGAGTCCTACGCCATGCTGCTCGCCGGTCTTGGCCTGATGGGTGTGGTCGCCCGCCGCCGTTCCCAGGCCACCTGATCAGCACTGCATTCAGAGAATGGCTCCTGCGGGGGCCATTTTTTTGACTTTTCTCCCCGCCCAGGCGGCCCATCCAATATTCGCCATGAGTGACACGCCATGAAAATTCGCCCTACAGCCTCCCATCAATTCGCCCGCAACATCATTGCCGCCAGTCTGGTTGCCGCCATGGCGCCGGCCTTCGCCGATGCCAGCTACCAAACGCTACCCTTTAGCCAGGACTGGTCGAATACCAGCCTGATCAGCGCCGACGACAACTGGAACGGCGTACCCGGCATCATCGGCTACCGCGGCGACAGCCTGACCGGGGCAACTGGCACCGACCCGCAGAGCATCCTGGCCGATGGCTCTGCCACGCCCGTCGACGTCATCGCCAACCAGATTTCGACCAGCATTTCGAACGGCGGCGTGGCCGAATTTGAACTCGCCAATCCGACCATTGTGCTGCAGGGCTCGGGCACCGCCGACGCGCCTTTCATCCAGATCCATCTCAACACCACCGGTTTCCAGAACATCCAGATTGCCTTCAACCTGCGCGACATCGATGGCACGGCCGACAACGCCATCCAGCAAGTCGCCCTGCAATACCGCATTGGCAGCAGCGGCAATTTCATCAACGTCCCGACCGCTTACGTTGCCGACGCAACGACCGCCAATAGCGCCACCCAGGTCACCCCGGTCAGCGTCATCCTGCCCGCCGCGGCCAACAACCAGGCGCAACTTCAAGTCCGCATCATGACCACCAACGCTGCCGGCAACGACGAGTGGGTCGGCATCGACGACATCATGATCAGTGCCGACGGCACCGGTGGTGGCGAAGTTAACCAGCCAATCATGACGACCTGCCCCACCGGCAGCCTGGCTCAGGGCGAAGCCGGCAGCATCTTGCTTTCCGCCACCGATGCCGATAGCCGCGTCAATGCTGCCAGCCTTGCCGCCGACACCCCGGCCGGCTTCACGCTCGGCGCGCTGACCAGCGCTTCTGTCGATGGCGCCGTCGCCTCCGTCGCGCTCAATGCCGCCGCCAGTCTCGCCGCCGGCAATTACGCCGTCGTCGTCAATTTCGCCAACGATGAGGCGCAGACCGCCAGTTGCACGGTCAACGTCAATATCAGCGGCACGATGCCGATCCACACCATCCAGGGCGGCGGCACGACCAGCCCGCTGGCCGGCCAGCAGGTAACCACCCAGGGCGTCGTTACCAAAGTGACGAACAATGGCTTTTTCATGCAGGACGAAAACCCGGATGGCGACGAGACGACTTCGGAAGGCATCTACGTCTTCACCAGCACGGCCCCCACCGTGGTGGTCGGCAATCGCGTGCGCGTTGCCGCCACCGTCAAGGAATTCAACGTCGGCGCCCTGACCAACAACGCCACGGCCGCCAATCCGCTGACCGAACTGATCAGCCCGGCGGTCAACGTCCTCGCCGCCGGCATCGTCATCGCACCGACCGTCATCACCTTCCCCGAAGTTAACGAAGGCGACCTCGAGCGCTACGAAGGCATGCTCGTTCGCATCGAAGGACCGCTGACCGTCGGCCAGAACTATTTCCTCGGCCGCTTCGGCCAGCTCACGGTTTCAGCCGACGGCCGCCTCGAAAAGCCGACCAACCGTTACCCGGCCGGCAGCCCCGAAGCGATCGCCATGGCCGATGACAATGCCCGCCGCCGCATCCTGCTCGACGATGGCACCAGCCTGCAGAACCCCAACCCGACGCCCTACCTCGCCGCCGACAACACGGTGCGCGCCGGCGACACCATAGCCGGCATCACCGGCGTCATCGACTACGGCCTGGCAACCAGCGACAACACCGGCCTTGGCGATTTCCGCATCCATCCCACCATCGCCCCGCTGTTTACCCGCGACAACCCGCGCACCACGGCGCCGGCTACCATCGGCGGCAATATCAAGGTGGCCAGCTTCAACGTCCTCAACTATTTCACCACCTTCACCAACGGCCAGACCGCCGATGGCCAGAGCGGCCAAGGCTGCACGCTGGGCAGCAGCACTTCGGCCGCCAACTGCCGCGGCGCCAACGATGCCGCCGAATTCACCCGCCAGCAGGCCAAAATCGTCAAGGCCATCAAGGCGCTCAATGCCGATGTGGTTGGTCTGATGGAGATCCAGAACAATGGCGCGGTCGCCGTCCAGAATCTGGTCGCAGCCCTCAATGCGGCCTACGGCAGCCAGGTGTACACCGCCGTCACCAATATCAATGGCAGCATCGGCGACGATGCGATCCGCGTCGCGCTGATCTACAAGAATGCTGCGGTCAGCCCGGTTGGACAGGCAATTTCCGACACCGACCCGATCCACAACCGGCCGCCTCTGCTGCAAACCTTCGCCGCCGCCAATGGCGAGAAATTCAGCGTCGTGGTCAATCACTTCAAGTCGAAGGGCAGTTGCCCGACATCCGGCGATGATGCCGACCAGGGCGATAGCCAGGGTTGCTGGAACGCCCTGCGTACCCAGCAAGCACAAGCCTTGCGCAACACCGTACAAAACCTTCAAACCAGCAGCGGCGACAACGACGTCATCGTCATCGGCGACCTGAATTCCTACGGCAAGGAGGATCCCATCCTCGACTTCACCAATGCCGGCTATATCGACCAGGTTGCCCGCTTCGACAGCTTCGGCTATTCCTATGTCTTCGATGGCGAAGCCGGCTACCTCGATCACGCCCTGGCCACCCCCAGCCTGAGCGCCCAGATCGCCGGTGCCAAACACTGGCGCATCAACGCCGACGAGCCGGCCATCATCGACTACAACACCGAGTTCAAGCAGCCGGCCTGCGCCACCTGTGGCCCGGACTACTACAGCAACACGGTCTATCGCTCGTCCGACCACGACCCGGTGATCATCGGCCTCAATCTGCTCAAGCAGATCGGCGGCACGGCCGGTCGCGACACCATCATCGGCACGCCCGGTGACGACGTGATCACCGGCGGGATCGGCGCCGATACGCTGACCGGCGGCGCCGGTGCCGACCAGTTCGTGTTCACGAGCCTGCGCGACGGCGTCGATACGATCACCGACTTCCAGCCGGGCATTGACCGTATCGTGCTGACCCAGCTTCTGCAATCCGTCGGCATCGCCAGCCCGAATCCGATTGCCGGCGGCTACGTCACCTGCAAAACGGTTGGTGCCGACGCCATGATCGGCATTGATCCCGATGCCGCCGGCAGCGCGGTCAGCCGTAACCTCGTGCTGTTGAAGAACCAGAACTGCGCTGCTGCCATCCCCGGCAACTTTGTGTTTTAAGCAGCGGGTAACGCCTGTTTCCTTTTGGGAAATAGGCGATTTATCTGCCAGGCGTGCTCTGATCTTGTCAGCTCCGAGTATCTCAAAGGGCTGACCACTGACGCAGTGTTTGCCCGCCCCTCGATAAAACGAAGATTTATCGAGGGGGTCGGGGCAGCTTGTCCGAATTGGTGCCGCAATTCATTGCGCGGAAAAGAGTCAGTTTTAACGCCAAATTTCCGGTTGACCGTAGCAAGCTCAGGCAGAGCCAGGGATGGCCCTGAACCGGGACGAGCGGCTGAGGCTTCCCAACTCGACGGGCAAGCCATTGAGGCGTGCTGCCACCCTCGGTCAAAACTCAACATGCAAAAGTAGTCAAATTCAAACGCGCCGACAGACCATAGCCCCAAAAACTTTGCCGTCGCAAGCAGCGTGTGGCCATAGGAAAGAAGTCGGCCAGGTGCAATCGATCACCAAACCCATGGCAATTTCTGAAATCTATACAAGCGAGCGAGCTTTCGATGGGCATCCTGTGGGGTGAAACGCCACATGACGGGGACTGCCTTGGCGTTGTTCCTTAGCTCTAACCAGACGTTCGTCGCCTACTACCGGATTCTCTAATGAAGGCAGAGCGATTCACAGTTCCTGCCGGCGGCGCCGGTCTTTGCGCTTGCGCTGGCCGGACCGCTCGGCGGAGTCGTCACGCCGATCCTGCCCACTGCGGCGTTCGGCGAAGCGCACCCTGCCGTTCTTGCCGACTTCAGCAAGCCAGCGAATGCCTTCCGGGTCGATGTGATGGACGGCGGAGAAGTCGACGATCAGTTTATCGAAACGCATATCGTTGTTGGCGCGATGGTAGAGCGACTCGATCACGGGCAGCGAACCATAGTAGATGTTGCCGCGGATGCGCAGCACGTTGCCTTCCAGGGTGACGTTCGGGTGCGCCTTCTCCCACTTGGCGTAGGCCAGTGCAAGCAGCGAGCCGCAGATTACCGCGCCGAAGAGGCCGAACACATGCACCGACAGGAAGGATGCGCTGAACACGATAGCTTCCGGCCGATGCTGGAAGTGCGCCTTGATGTCAGACCAATCGATCATGTTGGCGCCTGCCACCATGATGATCGCAGCCATCGCCGGCACCGGGACAATCGCGATGTACTCGCCGAAAAAGCTCACCAGTGCCAGCAGGAACAGCGCCGACGAGACGGCGGCAAGCCGGCTGCCGGTCTTCATCGATTGCATCAGCGACATCCGGTTGAACGACGCACAGGTCGGCAGCGCGGAGATAAACGGCAGTACGCAGTTGCTCACCGCGTCGGCGAAGATACCGTTACGGGCATCGACGAACTGGCCGCTCTTCCGGTTCATCATCCGCATCGCCGCAACCGTCTGGAACAGGCCGAGCAACGCGAGCGTCACCGCACCGGGGATGATGCTGACGATATCCGGCATCGCCTCCTGAGAAAACAGCGGCAGCGACGGATATACGAAGCCAGCTGGCGAGATGTTCGCCGTCTGCTCGACCAACGTTTCGCCGACGCCGACGTGCGCGTTCAGGTACTCCGAATACAGCGTCCCGGCAATGATGCCGAGAAGGATTGACCAGTTGCGCAGTATCTTGAACTGGCGCGTGACAACGGTAACCAGCAGGGTGATCAGGCCGATATGGATGGCGTGCATGTTGCCGATCTCGAGCACTGCGAGGAAGCTCTGCCAGGCGATCCACAAGCGCCATTCGACCTGGGTGTTGACGGGCAGGCCGGCAAATGGCGGGAACGATTTGAAGATCATGTACAGGCCGATGCCGCAGATCATGCCGTTCGCTACCGGTTCGCTGACGAAGTCGAGGAAGCGGCCGAGCGGCCGGATCGACAGGAACAGCAGCTGGATCAGCCCGGTGAGCAGGAACAGCATCAGCGCATAGCCGATATAGTCGGGCCCGAACTGTGGCGCGACCGGCAGCAGCGTAACGCCGATGACCGCTGACTGGGTGCTGTTGGGCCCGCCGTGAAATACCCGCGACGGGTTCAGTAGCGCAGTAAACAGCACGCCCCAGATTGCGCAGTAGATGCCGAAATACGACGGCAGCCCGGCGAGCGTGGTCGAGAACGCGACCGCCTGCGGCAGCACGACGATGGCGAGTGTGAGCCCGATCAGCAGTTCATTGCCGACTGCGCCCGAACGCAGCGCCATCCACGACGACAGCGCCTGCTTCATGTCCCGCTCTCCCGGGCTGCGTCGGACTGGTGCCAGGTTTCGACGGTATGGAGCAGCGTCGGCATCAGCCGCATCATCAACTGATGCCACAGCGCCGCGAGCGGCCCATCCTTGTCGCCGGCCGGGCGCGGCATGTTGCTGACGTAAAAGCCGATGTCGCGGCAGTCCTGGTTGCTCAGCGTGCCCTCCTCGCCGAGCGGCATGTTGCGGCAGATGAACCCCGGCAGGATCGTCGACACGAAAGAGAAGTTGTTGCGCGACTGCTGGTTGAACGCATTCGGCCCGGCCACCGCCGGAAACAGCGCCTTGCCGTCGACGACCGTGCCGAGCCCTTGCGGGCCGTGGCAACGTGCGCATTTCTCCTTGTACAGCGCAGCGCCGCGGACGTAATCGTCGCCGCGCTTCATTGTCGACGACGCCGTCACCTCATCGATGCCCTGTGCCTCATAGCGGTTGCCGAAGCGCAAGTCGAGCGCCGCAGCGAGGAAGCGGCTGTAAGCGGTGACATCGCGGATCAGGTCGTCGGCAACGTTCGGCTTGTAGCCGTTCGACGAGTTGATGTAGCACTGCATCTGGCGCATCTCGTAAGGCAGCAGGATGCCGGTGAACTGGTCGTACATGTCGGCCATGACCCATGACGCGGCGAGACTCAGCGAGCCGGTCTGCGGCATGCCGGCGGCGGTCTGCTTGTCGCCGATGCCCTGGTGGCAGTGGTCGCAGCTGGTGTGGGTGCCGCGTACGAAGCGGGTCGCGTTCCAGCGTTCGCGGCCAGGGTCCGCAGCGAGCTGCCCCTGCAGGTCGTCGATGATGTTGCAGCCGCGCTGGATTGCCCGCACATCCTCGTCGCTGTAACCCCGCTTCACGCTCGCCTGTCCGCTGCGCGCGAGCACGTAGGGCGAGGCGTAGCTGGAGCCGGCCGCAAGCCCGTAGCGAGCGAGCTTTTCCGCGCAGCCCGGCGTCAGCTTCACCGGCTGCACGCGGATTAGCGCGCGCTCGTCGTGGCGCGCGACAGCGAGGGCATACAGCGCGAGCAGCGTGCCAACCAGCAGCGCGAGTCGGACGGCCTTTCCCCACCCCGGTGCGAGCTGCTTCATGGCGTTCCCTCAGCGGCGCCTTCACCGAGTTGCAGGTGATGGGCGACCATGCGTGCAAAAATCCGGATGTCTCGTACTGCCGGGTCGTAGATCGTCGGCACGAAGCCGTCCAGATGCGTGGCGTAGCAGCGCTGCACATGCTCCTCGAAGGAAACCCGGCGGCCGCTCAGTGCATCGAAGCGGTCGCCGCTCGCGAAGGCGTAAGCAAGTGCCTCCGCACTATGGCAATTGATGCATGCGTTCGGATGGTCGAGCGCCCCTTTGCGAGTGAAGCGCCAGGCATAGCGGTGGGTATGATGGACGAGGTTGTAGCCGTTCTGGATCGCGCGCACGAAGTAGCCATCGTGGCCGAACGTGTCGACGCCATAGGCCTGGCGAAACGCCTCCCAGCCGGCTTCGGGCTTGCCGTGCGGCGAGAACACCGGGCGGTCGGAGCCAAAATGGGCCCAAAGCGCGAAGGCGACGATGACGGCGGCGGATAGCACCCCGCGCAGCACGACAACGAAGCGTGCCTGCCGCGCGGCGCGGCGCCGCTCACGCCCCGCCGCGAAGGCGGTGTCCGGTGTGCTATCCATCGGTAAGCGGCAGTGTGCTGCGCCCCCAGAGTGCCGGCTCTCGCGCGAACCGCGTGAGCAGGTCGGTAAAGTGTTCGGTGTCGAGCGGATGCGACAGCAGATAGCCCTGCAGATAGTCGCAGCCCAGACTCTGCAGGAATTCCAGCTGGGCGATGGTCTCGACACCCTCGGCGACGACCTTCAGTGACAGGCTGTGCGCCATCGCAACGATGGCGCGGACCAGCGCGGCCGCATCGGCGTCCTCACACAGAGGTGAAACGAAACTGCGATCGATCTTCAGGGTGTCGAACGAGAAGCGGCGGAGGTAACTGAGCGACGAATAGCCGGTGCCGAAGTCGTCGAGGCTGAAGCGCAGCCCCTGCGCGTGCAGTTTCCCGAGCACCGTGTTGATCTGCTGATGGTCGTCGAGCAGAATATTTTCGGTGATCTCGAGTTCGAGCATCTGCGCCGGCAGCAAGTTGTCATCGAGGACGCTACGAATCAGCAGCTCGAGATCCTCGCGTAACTGCACTCGCGAGATGTTCACCGCGACGTAGCCCGGCGCCAGCCCTGCATCCATCCAGCGGCGCAACTGCCGGCCGGCCTCGCGCAGCACCCACTCGCCGATCGCGACGATCTGGCCGGTGCTCTCGGCGATCGGGATGAATGTCGCCGGACCGATGAAGCCCCGTTCCGGATGCAGCCAGCGCAACAGCACCTCGGCGCCGACATAGGCGCCGTCCCCAGCGCGGAAGATCGGCTGGAACGCGAGATGAAGTTCGCCGCGCGCGAGAACCTTGTTCAGATCCTGCTCGAGTTGCAGGCGCTCGCGCACCTGCGCGTTCATTTCCGCGGTGAAGAAACAGATCGACGTCCGCCCGGGCTTCTTCGCCTGGTACATGGCGTTGTCAGCATTGGCCATCAAGGCCTCGACCGTCTCGCCGTCGTCCGGATAGAGCGCGATGCCGATGCTGCAATGCACGATCACTTCGCGCCCGTCCAGAGCGACCGGTTCAGAAACCGCCTCGAGCAATCTGCCGGCGACGTCTCGCGCATCGCCTGCCTGACCGAGCCGCGGCAGCAGCACCAGGAACTCGTCCCCGCCGAGGCGCGCCAGTGTGTCCTCATTGCGCAGACACGAGCGGATGTGGGTACTGACCTTCCCCAGCAAGCGATCGCCGGCGGCGTGTCCCATCGTGTCGTTGACAATTTTGAAGTCGTCCAGATCGATGATCATCAAGGCAAAACGCTGCTGCTGGCGGTGCGCCGAGTGAATCTCCTGCTGCAGCCGCTCGACCCCTAGCAAGCGGTTCGGCTGCGCGGTCAACGAATCGTAGTTGGCCTGATAGTGCAGCTTCGCCTGCTCGCGCTGGATCTCGAGCGTCATCTCGTTAAAGGTTTCAGCGAGGCGCCCGAGCTCGTCCCCATTCGTTACCGGAACGAGCGTGAATTCCCCCCGGCCCAGATCCTGCGAGACCTTGATCAGACGCTGCACCGGGTGCATCACGTTGTACTTGAACACCAGGTAGATTGCAGCGCTCAGGAACAGGATGATTGCCGCATAGATGCTGAACTGCTCCACCAACTGTTCGCGTGCCTTGGCCGTCAGCGCCTCGCGGCTCATGCCGACCCGCAGGCGGCCGAGTTGGCGCCCGTCGTGGACAATCGGAACATCAGTCGGGATCACGCCGGGCAGCTGTGCGAGCTGCTCTATCAGCCGCTGCAATTGTGGCGGCTGCAGGTGATCCGGCGCTGGGCCGGCCACGCCGAGGCTGGTACGGACGTACAGGTCGCCACCATTTACATACGATGTCAGCGGCCGGTCGTCGTTGTCGACAATCACGCCATAGACGACGTCACGCTGCCGGCTGACCTCGCGTGCGTAATCATTGAGCGTCAGAAAATCGAGCCCGAGGATCGCTTCGGGGCTGATCAGGGCGATCAGATGACCCAGCACGCGGCCGCGCTCGTTGAGTTCCTGCTCCAGAATGCGATTCTGGCTGTGCAGGAAGAAATAGGCGTTGAGCGCCAGCGTGACCGAGAGGATTCCGGCCACCATGAGGATGAACTTGCTAGCCAGGCGCAACGGCGCTCTCCGTGGTCAGTGCGGAATGACCATCGCCGGCATGACCTTGCGGATGATGCGGCGGTGCGGATCGTAGTCGACATCGCTCGCCGCACCGAAGCCGGTCATCTCGGCGCGAGTGAGGATCGCACGCCCCTCCTCGCTTGCCTTCAGTCCCACCAGCAGCACCTGGATGCGCGCGCTGAGCGCCTTCGGCATGTCCTTGCGAACCGCCCACGGCAGGTGCAGCAACCGCTCTGTCATGCCAAGATGCGTGACCGTGCTGGTATCCATCGCGTTACGCACCACCGGCAGATCGATCAGGATGTCGCCGGCCCCGCTCGCATCGGCCTTTCCGTGGAACAGCGAAATCAGCGAATTCGGTGGATTCTTCGAGAACACAGTCTCGTAGTCGGTGGGCTGCAACCCCGCCTGCAACAACAGATAGCTTGGCAGGATGTAGCTCATCATCGCGTCTGTGCCGCCGCCGAACACGATCTTGCGTCCGCGCAGTTGCTCGATCGCACTGATGCCGCTGTCCTTGCGCACGTAGAGTGCCCCGGCCACAGTACCGAGGCCGAACTCCTCATTGTGAGCGATGACCCGGTACTTGTCGGCAGAGCGGACGTAGTGGAACTGGTTGTAGTGGACAATATCGAAGCGCCTTTGCTCGACACCTTCCCAGAACGCGTCGAAATCCTTCGCAGTGACGAGCCGGACCTCGCGGCCGAGCTCGCGGCTGAGGTACGCGGCCAGCGGCGCATAAAGTTCGGTGGTCAGCGTGGCATGACGACGCGGGAATATTCCCATCACCAGCGGCGCATCAGCAGCCCGGGCGGCGGGAATTGCCTGCTCGGCCAGTGTCATGCCAAGCGTCGCCAGCAGTCCAAGCACGACGCGACGACGAGCGGGATTCCCGACCGCATAACCGCTTCGTGTCAGCCTATCGGACTTCTTGGCCGCCACTATGTCTTTCGTTATATCGATCATCCTAGAAGTATCGCCGTGCTTTTCGACTAATGTCAATCAAGAATGCCATTTGGAAACGACACTCTTCCGCGCAGCAACATCGCCGAAAGCTCAAGACAGGCCATAGTTTGCTATGGCTGACTGCGCCCTCCCCTCGAAGGCAACAAAGGGAATGCCTAGGCCATTGCCAAAGAAATCTAGCAGAGCAAGCTTGGTATACAAGATGGCGTACACAACAAAAAAGCGCCCCGAAAGGCGCTTTAATTGGTGTGTTCTTGGCGGAGGAGGCGGGATTCGAACCCGCGGTAGGGGATTACCCTACACACGCTTTCCAGGCGTGCGACTTAAACCACTCATCCACCCCTCCGGAAGCCGCGCATTGTAGCAGAAGAGGCTAATTGGTCAAACAAACTTTCGGAGTAAAGCGAGTCCTAGCCAGAGTATCAGGACGATGACCAAGGTGAAGATGCCGACAAGAAGATTGCTCGCGGAACGTGGTAGAACGGTGGCAACAATCCGGCGCGGCGGCGCAGTGATAAGAGCAAACAGTTGATAGACCCGATTGCCTGCCCGCTGTCGTCCAGCAATCAGGTACAAAACCCCTTGGCCGAGAAGGCACAGGCCCAGCATTTCGACAATCGCCCGCAGCGCGCTGATCAGAAAAAGGCTCACGTCAGGCGCTCAGTCGTTCTCAACACCAAATTCGGCGTCGAGTTGTTTCATCTGCCGGTTATACCACCAGATGATCAACAAATAGAGGACCAAGGCGCCTTGAGCGGCCATGTAGAAACCAAGCGGAAAGCCAAGAATGACAATCTCGTTGATCGTCCGGGCGAACCAGGTCAAGCCAAAGGTTATAAGCATCCAGAACAAAATGAGGGCAAAGGTCAAGCGCCGTGTTTTACGCCAGTGAAGATCGGCTTTTGATATCACAGTCCATCTCCGTTCCGGAAACGGATGGTAGTGAGGAAGCTGGCGGCCCGAGGATCCGGTTTGGTGACCAGACTGACCAAGATGATCGTTATAAAACCGGCCACAACGCCAAACAGGCCGCCGGACGTCGATTGAATGTGAAACCACGGTTCCATGCCAAAGCCGCTTATCCCAAGCATGGGGATGCTGTCGAATTCGACGCGAATGATGTAATAAATCGACAAAACAATACCGACCACCATGCCGGCCAACGCCCCGGCGCGGGTCGCCCTTTCCCAGAAGATGCCCAGCACGAGAGCCGGGAAGAAGGCAGACCCGGCAATGGAAAAGGCCCAGGAAACCATGGAGAGGATAGTCCCGGGTTTTTGGGCGGCGACCGTGGCGGCGAGAATGGCGACCACCAGCAACATCGATTTCGAGATGACCAGCCGGAACTGGGTCGAAGCATCGGGACGGAAGATGCGGTAATAAACATCGTGCGACAGGGAACTGGTAATGGTCAGCAACAGGCCGTCGGCAGTGGATAGTGCGGCAGCCAGGCCACCGGCCGCGACCAGGCCGGAAACCACATAGGGCATGCCGGCTATTTCCGGCGTGGCGAGCACAATAACGTCGGGGTTCAGCGATAGTTCAGCCAGCTGCAGGATACCGTCGGCGTTGATGTCCTCGATGCTGACCAGTCCGATCTTGGCCCAGGCGGCCACCCAGCCGGGCAATTTGGTAATGGGGATTTCGGCCAGATGGGACAGCACCTCGTATTTGGCAAAGACCGCATAGGCTGGCGCGGTGATGTAGAGCAGCAGGATAAACAACAGCGACCAGAATACCGATTCGCGGGCCTGGCGAACGGTGGGCGTCGTGTAGTAGCGGGTCAGCACATGCGGCAAAGCGGCCGTGCCGACAGTCAGGCAAAAGATCAGCGCGAGAAAATTGACGCGCATGATGTCCTGTTCCTCGACCGTCTCGCCGGGAAAAGCCTCGGCGTGATGAATGGGGGTTTTGCTGCGCTCAACTGCCGTAAACATTGCGTTTTCCCAGCGCCCCCTCGCCTGGTCCGGATCGTGGGGCAAATCCCGGTACAGCCGCTCGAGCGCCACAATATCCTTCATCTGGGCATCGCTGGCCTTGAGCTGATTGATCTGCGCCGATAGCTGTTCGCGTTCGAAATTCAGCGACTGCGGCAACTGCATGATCTTCTGGGCGTAAAGATCAGCCCGCTCACGATAGAGTTCACGGACTTCCACTTCGACCGGGCTCTCGAACAAGCGGTTTTCCAGCTGGGTGACTTGCTGGAGAACCTGACCATAGACAAGCTGTGGCACCGGATTGCCAGTGACGTTGTAGGACAGGATGGCAACCGGCGTAATGTAGGCGACGATCAGGATCAGGTACTGGGCGACTTGAGTCCACGTTACGGCTCGCATACCGCCGAGAAACGAGCAAACAAGAATGCCGGCGAGGCCAACAAAGACACCGATCTCGAATTGCAGGCTGACAAAGCGGCTGGTGATGACGCCAACGCCGTAGATTTGGGCCACGACGTAAACGAAGGAAGCGAGGATGGCCGCCGCGACGGCGACCAGACGAATCGCATTGCCGCCATAGCGCGCGCCAAGAAAGTCGGGAATGGTGTACTGACCAAAGCGCCGCAGATAGGGGGCAAGCAGTAGCCCAACCAGCACGAAGCCGCCGGTCCAACCGATGACATAGGCCAGCCCCTGAAACCCCGAGAGGTAAAGGGTACCGGCCAGACCGATGAAGGAGGCGGCGCTCATCCAGTCGGCACCGGTCGCCATGCCGTTGAAGAAGGCCGGCACGCGACGACCGGCAACGTAGTACTCCGAGACATCGGAGGTCCGGCAGACGATGCCGATCAGCGCGTACATCGAAATGGTAAAAAACAGGAAGGCATAGCCAATCCAGCGCGGCGGCATGCCATGTTGTTCGAGAACAGCCAGCGCCCCGATGAACGAAAAGAAGCCACCGGTGTAATACAGGTAGTAGCGCTGCAGTCTGGTCAGGGAAGCTAGCATCCGGGTTTCTAGTGGGTGCGCCGCAGGAAGCTGCTGGCCCGCGATTCGTCGATCAAATGAGCTGCCGTGTCGATCTGCTTACCCACCGCGCGAACCGTCAGCATCTGGAAAATGCGCGCCAGCAGCAGCGTGTTGGTCATGGCATCACGCCGCCCAGTACCGGCATCGAGGCCAAAGACCTCGATCCAGTGATCGAACGGCATCACGGAATCGCCCTTGTCCTCGAACATCGACGGCATCAGCCAGGCCAGATCGACCCACTGTGGCTGGAAATCGACGCCCAGCCGCTCCTTGAAGGCACGTTGCAGGAAGCCGCCGACGTAGGGAATGTGATAAGTGACCAGTGGCGCCTTGGCGGCAAATAGCAAAAATGCCGTTAATTCCCGGTCGACCGTGGAACCCTCGCCGTCCAGCGTCGAAAAATCGACGTAGAAGGTGTCGTCCGGCTGGATGGCACCCTTCCACACCGAGCTGGCCGCGATGCCGAGCAATTGGTCGCTTTCGGGATTCGAGCCACTGCTGACGATGTCGACTACGACGTAGCGGGTGTGAAAGTGCAGATCGTCGAGCGGCGGTGCCTTGCTGGCGCGCCAGACTTCGAGCGACGCCCGCACGTCATCTGGCAGATTGGCCGGCGCGCTGCCCCGGAACAGAAATTTCTTGAGGCCGAGCATGGTTATTGCACCTGGTAATCGAGTTTGAGGCGCGTCTGGATCTTGCGGGCTTGCCGGAAGGATTCCTTGAGGATGCGGCGGTCCAGCTCATTGAGCGTATCCGGATCGATCAGGTTGTCGCCCTGGGTGCCCGGTTCGCCTTCGAGGTACTGATGCTGCAGGCGCAGCAACTGGATGAAGTTGAGCCCTTCGAGCACGGCATTGATCTCGTCGCTGCGGATCGACAGCCGCTGCGCGGCCAGCCGCAGGCGCTGGATCGAATTGGTGTTGTGCACGCCGCTGGCCATGGCGTAAATGCGGGCAACGTCGACAAAGATGCGCGAGCCGTATTTCTTGAGATCGATCTTGCCCGGATGGCCTGGTTCGAGGTCGGTCAGGAAATCGCGAATCTTGCCGAGTGGCGGTTCGACGTCGAGCGCATTTTTGGCCATGGCGCGCAGGAACATCGGGTTGGATGCCGTCTGCGCCAGCAGGTGGCGGCGCATCGCGTCGGCCAATTCCGACTTGCCGTAGAGCGCCCGGAAATCGAAGAAAATGGTGGCGTTGAGCAGCGCATCGGGTTGCGGCATGCGTATCCAGTTGCTGAACTGGTCTTTCCATTCCTCAAGCGTCAGACACCATTGCGGATTGCTCGCCATGATGTTGCCCTTGCACAGCGGAAAGCCGACGCGGTCGAGGTCGTTGTTGACGTCGAGGGCATAGGCGAG
This sequence comes from Ferribacterium limneticum, assembly GCF_020510585.1. Taxonomy (GTDB): domain Bacteria; phylum Pseudomonadota; class Gammaproteobacteria; order Burkholderiales; family Rhodocyclaceae; genus Azonexus. Next base: position 2,590,195 of record NZ_CP075190.1, read on the forward strand.
AAAACGTTTTTTCAGGGCGTCGACCGCAACACCTTCCGGCGGCGCGAAGACGATGCCGTTATCCTGGTCCGTGCTGAAGGTCTGCTCGTCGCGGCCTTCCGAACCGAAGGCCAGCCAGGCCCATTCGATGCCGTCGAAATTGTGCTTTTCCAGATTGAGCTGGATGACGCGACGAGTCAGCGCGTCGTTGAGCGCCGAGATGAACTGGGTCAGTTGCTCGGCCCCGACCCCCTGGGCCAGCATGTTGAACGATAGCTGGCGCACATCGGCGGCCGCCTGCTGCAAGGCCTCGACATTGTGGGCGCTATCGATGGACTGGCGAATCTGGCGCAAGCCGACACGCTGCAGCGAGAACAGGTCGCGCTCCGAAACGACGCCGGTCAGCTTGCCTTCGGCATCGGTGACCAGCACGTGACGAATCCCATGCGTCGCCATGGCGAACATCGCATCGTAGGCCGTGGCATGTTCTTCGAGCATGAACGGATTGGGCGACATCGCCTGGCTAACCGGTGTGCTTAGTGGCAGCTCGGCGAGAACGACACGATCGAGCAGGTCCGTCCGGGTGAAGACACCAACGGCCTTGCGGTCGTCACCGGCAACAACCAGCGAGCCGACACCGGCTTTCGACATGGTTTCCAGCGCGGAGCGCAACGGCGTTTCCGGCGAGACAGTGATCGGCGAGCGGGAACCGATGCCGGCCAGCGGCGAATTGAGCGTCTGCTGCTCGCTGGCGCGCTGGGAAAACTGAAGTTGCAACTGGCGCCGCGACTGGTCGAGCAGGCTGGCGATGTAGCGCGTGCAGAACAGGTTGAATTCCGGGCTGGAGCTCAGCAAGGCCAGGAAATCTTCAGCTGGCAATTGGTAGCAGAAGGTATCTTCAACGGCCGTGTACAGATTGGTCGATGGCCGGCCGGCCGTCACGGCACCGATCGGGAAGCTCTCGCCGGCGCCGAGGCTGAGGATCGAGTATTCGGTGACGGTCACTTCGCCGGCCTGACGCGCCTGCACCTTGCCCGATTCAATGAGGTAGAAAAAACGGACCTTGCCGGAATCCGGCCCGACGATCTCGCTGCCGGCAGCATAAAAAACAATCTGCGCCTTTTCGGCGAAACGCTGCAGGGCATCGGGTTGCATCTTGTTGAACGGCGCGTGGTTGCGCAGGAAGGCCTGCGTATTGCCGGCCATTCGCTTGCGCCCATCCTGACGCAGCGACATTTCTACCTGGCCGACGGCCTGTTCTTGTACTTGTTCTTTTTCCTGCCCAGTTTGCTGTTGCGTAGTCACGACAACCTCGTTTTTAGAGTGCATAGTTTAACTTGAGACGCTGTTGCAGGCGTTTGGCCTGCTTCAATGCCTCGCGCAAGATGGCCCGGTCGATATCATGCAGTGCGGCGGGTTTCAGGCCATACCCACCGAGCTCCCCTCGGCCTGCGGCTTCGATCTGCTGCGCCAGCCGCAAGCGCAAAATTTGCGAAAAAGCGGCGTCGACCGCAGCAATCTCGCTCGCCGGCAGACCAACCGACGGCCCTGCCTGACGCAGGCGCTCCGCCGTATTGACCGCTCTTGTTCCGGAAGACAACGCAAAGATGCGCGCCGCGTCGACAAAGATCCGGCTGCCGTATTTCTTGAGATCGATGCTGTCGCCCTCGCCCACCGCAATCTCGCCACGAAAATTGAGCGGCACATCGACCTGCAGCGCATTCGCCGCCATGAGGTGCTCGAAGGATGGCGTGGCTACCGTCATCGACAGCAGCAGGGTGCGCAATTTTTCGCCCAAGGCGAGTTCGCCGAACAGGGGGCGCAGGTCGAAAAAGATGCTGGCATTGAGGAGCGCCTCGGGCTCCGGCCGCCGCACCCAGTCGATGAACTGGCTGCGCCACTCTTCGAGCGACAGGCACCAGGCCGGGTTGCCGGCCATGATCTGTCCGTTACACAAGGCAAAGCCGCAGTCCGCCAGATGCAGGTTAACCTCCTGGGCGAATGGCAGGAAGATCTGGCGCAAGGCGGCTGCCTCCTGCTCGCTGGTCGCGTTGAAGATCAGGCCGTTGTCCTGGTCGGTGACGAAAGTCTGTTCGTGCCGCCCTTCGGAACCGAGCGCCAGCCAGCACCATGCTACCGGCGGCAGGCGATGACGGTGGGCGGTCAATTCGATCACTTTGCTCGTCAGGCGATCATTGAAAACGGAAATCAGACGCGTCGCGGCCAGGCCGTCGAGACCGCTGCCAGCAGCCGCCAGCAGATGTTCGCGCAGGCGCCCGGCGAGGGCCGGTGCGGCGTCGAAATCGGACAGCGCGTTCACCGCCGTCACCAGTTCGAGTTGCTGCCGGCAAGGCAGGGTAAAGTCGGAATTCACGCCGGCCTCAATATTTCACTCGGGCGAAATAGGTTTTCTCGGCCGCTTCCAGCGCCTGGCGAACGGTCACGATGCCCATGTCTTCGAGTAGTTTGACCAGTTTGAGGAATACTTCCCCGGTTGCCAAAGCGTCCTCCAGCGCATTGTGCCGGGTACCGATGGTGATGCCGAGGCGCTCGAGAATGACATCGAGCTTGTGCGATTCCTGGTTGGGATGAACGACGGCCGAAAGCAGCAGCGTGTCGAGTACCGGCTGGGTGAAACGGATGCCGGTGCGCTCTTCCTTGAGTTGCAGGAAACGCATGTCGAAAGCCGCGTTGTGGGCGATCAGTACGGTGTCTTCGCAGAATTCGTGGAAGGCAGGCAGGATGACATCGATGTTCGGCTTGCCGCGCACCATATCTTCAGTAATGCCGTGGATCGGAATCGACTCGGGTTTGAGCGGACACTCCGGATCGACGATCTGGTTGAAGACTTCCTGGCGAAGCAGACGGTTATTGACGATACGGGCGGCGCCGATCTGGATGATTTCGTCACCTTTGGACGGCTCCAGGCCGGTCGTTTCGGTATCGAACACGGTGTAGGTCAGATCGGACAGCTTGCGGTCAAGGTCGATGGTCTTGTCCTCGAACCTGAAGAGGTCGAAATCGTAGTATTCCGGTCGCCCCTTGCCGCGGCTGCGCTCTTCCGGTTCGCTCTCGAGTTCGGGCACGGCCACCGGCAGCACGAAGCGGAAGAAGGCGCGGTGCGCAGCCTTTTCCCGCTCGTACCAGATTTCACCGCCATGCCGGTCGATGACATCACGCAGGCTGAGCGGCGAGCTTTCGCTGCCAATCTGCATCGACTCCATTTCCCAGGTGTAGAAGGTTTCCGACGACATCGCCGGGCCGGCCCAGATCAGGTCGAGATAGGCCAGCTTGCCGGCGGAAGTCAGGCGGAAGCGCAGTTCGCGCGGTTGGTAATGATCCTGCAGTTTGGAAGCCAGGCTGACCAGCGCAAAAACGAGCGAAAAGCTGTCGGCCTTGATCCACAGGGCATCGTCAATTTCTTCAGTTTTGGTCGGCAACTTGAGCTTGTCGTCAATGCGACGCTGGGCGGCGGCCACGATGTCGATACCGAGAATGTCTTCGAGCGGCCAGCGCGTCTTGATGGCGTCGGAAAACTGGCTCATCGTCTGGTCGATGACCTGGCTGCGCTTGGCGACTTCGTCGTCGATCACCCGGAGAAAACGCTCGCGCAACTCGGGTTCCATATCGGGGTAATCGAGCAGGTTGGCGACGGCGGCCCGGATATTGGCGATGGATGAACGGCTGCCCTGGGTCAGCGAATGCAGGGCCTGATCGCGGCGCTCCTCTTCCTCGATGCTGCGGGTAATGTTCTCGACGGTCAGCACGTAGCCCGACATCGCGGCCTCGCCCTCCTCGCCCCCGGCGGCGAGTACCGGCACCATCTGGGCACGCAGCAACTGGCCGCCACGCGTCGTCGTGATGAAATTGGAAATGGCCGTCTTCCCCACCAACAGGCGCTGGCGAATGACTTCCTCGGCGTGGTCGACCTGACTTTTTTCGAGAATGGAAAAGATCGAACGGCCGAGGCCGATCAGCGCACCACCGGCGACCGAGGTCGGCCCTTGCGACAAGGCCTTGAACTGCAGGCGGGCGCGGTTGTTGTAGAGCAGGATGCGGCCATCGAGGTTGCACACCACAACAGCCTGGGCCAGTTCGGACATGAGCGCAGCGAGCCGGTTCTTTTCTTCCTCGACCGAGGCCTTGGCCGTGGCGATCTGGGCATCGACGTCATCCATCAGGACATCGCGCTGCTCGGCCAGATCGTTGGCGGCCTGCGCCAGTTGCTGGACTTCCGGCGGGCCTTCGATGCTCACCCGGAAATTGCGGTTGGCACCGAGCATCAGACGCAGCGTCTCGGCCATCCGCAGCAAGCCTTCGACATATTGCTTGAACAGCTTGTGCAGCACGCCGACGCCGAGCGCGAAGCCAAACAGGGTCATCATCGTCCCGACCGGCAGCCGGGAGACCAGCAGGTTGGTCAGCAGCGCGCGCTCAGTCTCTTTCATGTCCAGCCAGACGAGCAGAGAAGTGACGACAAACGGCCCGGTCATGAGCAGACCGAGAACGATCACCGCGACGATTAAACGTTGTTTGGCCTTCATGGCGTGCATTCCAACAAATTGGGATTTCGATTTTGGCCGTTATTTCCGGTTGACCGCGCCCCGCAGGAAGTACCCTTGGGGTATGGAAGCCCGCGCTTAGACGATGCCGAGCATGGTTTTCACCCTGGCCACCAGATCCTTGGTCGAAAACGGTTTGGTGACGTAGGCGTCAGCGCCCATGGCGAGGCCCTTGGCCACTTCGGTATCGCGTCCCTTGGCGGTCAGCATGACAATCAGCAAACCGGCTTTGGCGGGATCGGCACGCAATGCTTCGCACACTTCGAAACCGGATTTCTTCGGCATCATGACGTCGAGCAGGATCAAATCCGGTTCGAAACTCGCCACCTTGGCCAGGGCTTCCTCACCATCGCCGGCGACCGCGACGGCAAAACCTTCTTTTTTCATGAGAAATTCAAGGGAAATGACGATGTTGGGTTCGTCATCAACAATCAGGATTTTCTTGGTCATGCGGTTTGTCTCCCACTGTTATCGTCCGGTGCCGGCAAGGGCACCGTGAAAATGAAGTTTGCTCCGGCTCCGGGCGCGCTTTCAACCCAGAGATTACCACCAAAATATTCCACGATCTGACGGCTGATTGGCAGGCCCAGACCGGTTCCCTGTGGTTTGTCCGTCATCGTGTTGCCACCCTGACGGAATTTTTCAAAAATGACGCCGCATTCCTCGGCGGTCAGCCCCGGACCGTTGTCGCGCACTTCGACGCGCACCAGATCAGCCGAACTCGACAGCCTGACCTGAACGCGGCCGCTGCCACCGGGAACGAACTTCACGGCATTCGACAGCAGGTTGATCATGACCTGGGTCAGGCGATCGCGATCGGCCAGCACGACCGGCACGGCGGCCGGGATATCGCCTTCCAGCGCCACGCCCTTATCCCGGAACAACTGTTCGAGCGAGGCCATCGACTCGCGCACCACTTCGCCGAGATCGACTTCGCCGGTCGTCCATTCCGCCCGCCCGGATTCCATCCTGGCCAGGTCGAGAATCTGATTGATCAATCGGGTCAGCCGCTCGGCCTCAGTGACGATGATGCCGAGGAAACGCTTGCGGTCGGTCAGTTCGAGACGCGGGTCTTCGTGCAGCATTTCAGACAGGGCGCGGATCGAGGTCAGCGGCGTGCGCAACTCGTGGGTCACCGTCGAGATGAAATCGTCCTTCATGCGGTCGAGTTCGCGCAGGCGCTCGTTGGCTTCGCGCAGTTCGGCAGTCGCCGCTTCGAGCTCCTGCTGCTTGGCCTCAAGTTCGCGGCTGTGGGCGCGCACTTGCGTTGCCTCGTCGAGAATGTCGAGCACTTCCTCCAGCCCGAGATCCTCTTCTTGCGCCACCGAAGCGACCATGACCCGGGCGCTCGCCGAGCCGATCGCGCCGGCCAGTTCCGATTCGGCGAACTGGACGAAATCGGCATCGGCCGGCAGGTCGTGCCAATCCGCGGCCTGCCGCGAATTGGCGTAGGCAGCCAATTGCTGACGCGCCCGCGCCGCGCCGAGAAAGCGCTCGAGCAGGCCAACCAGCGCGTCGGGCGATGCCTTGCCACGCCACAGCCGGGCTTCGGCATTGCGCGAGTCGAAGCGGAAGACATCGACGAAACGTTCCGCCTGGCTGGCCTCGACGGCATCCGGTTTCGAATTCAGTGACACGGCAACGTAGGCGCCAATATTGGCCAGCATGCTCCACCACAGGCAATGCGAAATCTCGTCCAGCCCGGACAGCCCGAACAGCGCCTGCGCCTTGAGCCAGCCGATGCCGAACAAACCATGCTCGACGAAACCGCTCGGCATCCAGCCCGACTTGGCAAAGGACGGCAGCAGCAAGGTATACAGCCAGACCACGAAGCCAGCCAGCAAACCGGCGACGGCGCCGGCCCGCGTCCCCTGCTTCCAGTACATGCCGCCGAACATGGCCGGGGCGAACTGGGCAACCGCCGCAAAGGAAATCAGGCCGATGCCGACCAGGGCGTAAGCTTCGCCGGCGGCGCGGAAATAGATGTAGCCAAGGAGCAGGATCAAGGCGATGGCGGCGCGCCGGATGCCGATCAGCAAGCCGGAAAGATCATTTCGTTTTTCGACGAAATTTCCGGTTGACCGTAGCAAGATGGGCATGACAAGGTCGTTGCAGACCATGGTCGACAAGGCAATGGTTTCAACGATGACCATCCCCGTCGCTGCTGACAGGCCACCGATGAAGGCCAGCAAGGCCAGCGCCTCGGCCCCATGAACCAGCGGCAGGGTCAGCACGAAGGTGTCGGGATTGACGCTCTGCCCGCCGAAATGCAGAAGCCCCCCAAGTGCCAGAGGCAGGACAAAAATATTGATCAGCAGCAGGTAGAGCGGGAACAGCCAGACGGCCCGCTTGAGATGCGATTCATCGACGTTTTCGACGACGATGATCTGGAACTGGCGCGGCAGAAAAATAATTGCCAGGCCGGAAAGGATGATCAGCGAAGTCCACGTTCCGGCCCGCCCCGAATCGAGTTGCAGCAAACGACCAAGATCGGCGCTCGCCGCTGCCCGCTGGAACAGATCCCCGAGTCCGCCGAACATGCCGTAAGTGACGAAGAGGCCGACCGCCATGAAGGCGATGAGTTTGACCACCGACTCGAAAGCGACGGCGGCGACCATCCCCTCGTGGCGCTCGGTGGCATCGAGGTGGCGCGTGCCGAACAGGATGGAAAAGAAGGCCAGCACGACGGCGATCAGAAAAGTTGAATCGAGCCCCCAGACCTCGACACCATTGCCGGAATGTTCGAGCAGCACATCGACGCTGGCCGCCATCGCCTTCAATTGCAGGGCGATGTACGGCACGACACCGATCACCGCAATCACCGTCACCATCCCCGCCAGCAACTGGCTCTTGCCGTAGCGCGAGGCGATGAAGTCGGCAATCGAGGTAATGCGCTGCGCCTTGCTGATGCGGATCATCTTGATGATGACGCCGACGCACAACAGCATCAGCGTCGGGCCGAGATAGATGGTCAGGAAGGACAGTCCGCCGGACGTGGCCCGCCCGACGCTGCCGTAGAAAGTCCACGAGGTGCAATAAACGGCCAGCGACAGCGCGTAAACGTTGGCCGAAATAATCGATTTGCCGGCATCGGCGCGCGCATCGCCAAAACGGGCCACGGCAAAGAGCAGCCCGAGATAGGCTGTGGCCACAAGCGCGATGAACCAGCCGGAAAGCATCTACGAGCCCCGCTGTTCGGCCACCCAGGCCGCCAGCGCGATCAGTCCGGCCCAAACGCCGAACAGATACAAATAGGTCGCAGGAATACCCGCTAGCTCGCCGCCCGGCAGACTGAGCAGCGGATAGGTCAGCAGCGGCACGCCGAGCAGGCCGAGTGCGGCCAAACGTTGGCGGGTTGGATTGGCTCTTTTCACGACCCCATCCCAGAAAAGGGAACGGCTGGCACGCCAAGCGTGCCAGCCGTTGTTGGCATATAGTCTGATGCGACTACACGGGAGGCCACCTTTTGGGCGACCATTGTCTCCTCCTTGCCTTTTAGTCTTTGGAGGCAGCGTGGCAAGTTCGCCGCCTCCTGGCTCATGCTGGAACGAGGCTTTTTTAGCCTTTGAGTTGTTCCAGAATAGCCGGGTTCTCCAGCGTCGAGGTGTCTTGCGTCAGTTCCTCGCCCTTGGCCAGACCACGCAGCAGACGACGCATGATCTTGCCCGAACGGGTCTTCGGCAGGTTGTCACCGAAACGGATGTCCTTCGGCTTGGCGATCGGACCAATTTCCTTGCCAACCCAGTCAGACAGTTCCTTGATGATGCGCTTGGCGTCGTCACCGGTCGGGCGGGAGCCCTTGAGCACCACGAAAGCGACGATGGCTTCACCGGTCAGGTCATCCGGACGGCCGACAACGGCAGCCTCGGCAACCATCGGGTTGGCAACCAGGGCGGATTCGATTTCCATCGTGCCCATGCGGTGACCGGAAACGTTCAGCACGTCGTCGATACGGCCGGTAATGGTGAAGTAGCCGGTATCCTTGTCACGGATCGCGCCGTCGCCAGCCAGGTAGTACTTGCCCTGGAAGTCGGCCGGGTAGTAGGACTTGACGTAGCGGTCGTCGTCGTTCCAGATCGTGCGGATCATCGACGGCCACGGCTTCTTGCAGACCAGGATACCGCCCTGACCCCACGGCAGATCGGCACCGGTCTCATCGACCACGGCGAACTGGATGCCCGGGAACGGCAGGGTGCAGGAACCCGGCACCAGCGGAGTGGCGCCCGGCAGCGGGGTGATCATGTGACCACCGGTTTCGGTTTGCCAGAAGGTATCGACGATCGGGCAGCGGCCGCCGCCAACGTTTTCGTAGTACCACGTCCAGGCCGCCGGGTTGATCGGCTCGCCGACCGAACCGAGGATGCGCAGCGAAGACAGGTCGTAGCTCTTCGGATGGACAGCCACGTTGTTCTCGGACGACTTGATCAGCGAACGGATAGCGGTCGGTGCAGTGTAGAAAATGGAGACCTTGTGATCCTGGATCATCTTCCAGAAACGGCCGGCATCCGGATAGGTCGGGACGCCTTCGAAGACGACTTCGGTCGCGCCGCAAGCCAGCGGGCCGTAGGTGATGTAGGTGTGACCGGTAACCCAGCCGATGTCGGCCGTGCACCAGAAGACATCGTTCGGCTTGATGTCGAAGGTCCACTTCATGGTCATGATGGCATGCAGCAGGTAGCCGCCGGTGGAGTGCTGGACACCCTTCGGCTTGCCGGTGGAGCCGGACGTGTAAAGCAGGAACAGCGGGTGTTCGGCTTCGACCCATTCCGGTTCGCAAACGTCGGACTGACCGGCAACGGCGTCGTGCAACCAGGTGTCACGACCGGCAACCATGTTGACTTCGGCGCCGGTGCGCTTGAAGACGATAACGTTCTTGACCGACTCGCAACCACCCATGGCGAAGGCTTCGTCAGCGATCGGCTTGAGCGGGATGGCCTTGCCGCCGCGGAACTGGCCGTCGGAGGTGATCAGGGCAACAGCGCCGGCGTCGTTGATACGATCGCGCAGGGACTGAGCCGAGAAGCCTCCGAAAACGATGGAGTGGATGGCACCGAGGCGGGCACAAGCCTGCATGGCGCAGATGCCTTCAACGGTCATCGGCATGTAGATGACAACGCGATCACCCTTCTTGACGCCCATGCCGCGCAGGGCATTGGCGAACTTGGCGACCTTGGAGAGCATTTCCTTGTAAGTAACCTTGGTTACTTCGCCGTTGTCGGCTTCAAAGATGATGGCGACTTTTTCGCCCAGACCGGCTTCAACCTGACGGTCCAGACAGTTGTAAGAAACGTTGAGCTTGCCATCGGCAAACCATTTGAAAAACGGAGCGTTGGATTCATCAAGCGACTGGGTAAACGGCTGCTTCCACGTGATCATTTCACGAGCACGCTTGGCCCAGAACTCCGGATAATCGGCTTCGGCTTCCGCGCACAGCGCCCGGTAGGCGTCCATCCCCGAAACCGCCGCGTTCTTGACCATTTCGTCAGACGGATAAATTAGCTGCACGGACTCATTCGACATATTCTTCTCCTCTGCGGTACTTCGCAATTTATGTTGAAACAACCGATTGGATCTCGGGTTTTCCCCGGGACTGCTTTAAAGCCGCGCAAGCTGGGGACCTGCATTCTCCCCACGCCAGCGTTGATGCGGCATTAGACTTCGATATTCTTACATTGGGCTTACGAAATCACGCTGCGCCGCAGCATTTCAGGTGACTCCGGAAGGCGGCGGGTCGCGTGATAAACTTCGGCTCCCCAATTTACGATCCCAAAAATGAGTTCGCCAATCAAATCCCTTGAGACCTTCATCTTTGCCAGCCGCTGGATTCAGGCCCCGCTCTACCTTGGCCTGATCGTTGCCCAAGTGGTCTATTGCTGGCTGTTCATGGTCGAATTGAGCCACCTGGTTCATAACGCCATCGACGCTGCGCACATCACCGAAGCCGATGTCATGCTGGCCGTCCTCGGCCTGATCGACGTTGTCATGATCGCCAACCTGCTGGTCATGGTTATCGTCGGCGGCTATGAAACCTTCGTCTCCCGGCTTGATCTCGAAAACCATCCGGACCAGCCGGAATGGCTCTCCCACGTCAATGCCGGCGTCCTCAAGATCAAGTTATCGACGGCGATCATCGGCATCTCGTCGATTCACCTGTTGAAGAGCTTCATCAATGCCAACAACCTGTCCGAGCACACGCTGATGTGGCAGGTGATCATTCACGTCGTATTCCTTTTCTCCGCCCTGGCCATGGCGATGGTAGACAAAACCATGACCCAGACCCTCGCTCTTCAACACCAGAAAAACCACTGACCCGGAGTTGCGCATGACCGCCATCAAACAAGAAGACCTGATCCAGTCCGTTGCCGATGCTTTCCAGTACATCAGCTACTACCACCCGCTCGATTACATCAAGGCCCTCGGTGAAGCCTATGAGCGCGAGGAAAGCCCCGCCGCCAAGGACGCCATCGCCCAGATTCTGACCAACTCGCGGATGTCCGCCGAAGGCCACCGCCCGATCTGCCAGGACACAGGTATCGGCATGGTCTTCATCAAGGTCGGCATGCAGGTCACCTGGCCGGACGCCACCATGAGCATCCAGCAGATGATCGACGAAGGCGTCCGCCGCGCCTACGGCAACCCGGACAATCCGCTGCGCGCCTCGGTGCTGGCCGACCCGGCCGGTGCCCGCAAGAACACCAAGGACAACACCCCGGCCGTCGTCCATTTCGAAATCGTTCCCGGCCATCACGTTGAAGTGATCTGTGCCGCCAAGGGCGGTGGCTCGGAAGCCAAGTCCAAATTCGCCATGCTCAACCCGTCCGACGACCTCGTCGACTGGGTGCTGCACAAGATCCCGGAAATGGGCGCCGGCTGGTGTCCTCCCGGCATCATCGGCATCGGCATCGGCGGCACGCCGGAAAAGGCCATGCTGCTGGCCAAGGAATCGATCATGGCGCCGGTCAATATTCACGAATTGAAGGCCAAGGCCGCTACCGGTGCCAAGCTGACCCGACCGGAAGAACTGCGCCTCGAACTGTTCGAGAAGATCAACGCGTTGGGCGTCGGTGCCCAGGGCCTCGGCGGCCTGACTACCGTGCTCGACGTCAAGGTGCTGGACTACCCCTGCCACGCCGCCAACCTGCCGGTCGCCTTGGTCCCGAACTGTGCGGCAACCCGCCACTGCCATTTTCATCTGGATGGCTCCGGCCCTGCCAAGCTCGAAGTGCCGAAGCTCGAAGACTGGCCGGCCGTCACCTGGACGCCCGACCTCAAGGCGGCCACCCAGGTCAACCTCAACACGCTGACCAAGGAAGAAGTCGCCTCCTGGAAAATCGGCCAGAAACTGCTCCTCAACGGCAAGATGCTGACCGGCCGCGATGCCGCCCACAAGCGCATTGCCGACATGCTGGCCAAGGGCGAAAAGCTGCCGGTCGACTTCACCAACCGCGTCATTTACTACGTCGGCCCGGTCGATCCGGTGCGTGACGAAGTCGTCGGCCCGGCCGGCCCAACCACCGGCACCCGGATGGACAAGTTCACCCGCATGATGCTGGAGAAGACCGGCCTGATCTCGATGATCGGCAAGTCCGAGCGCGGTCCGGTTGCCATCGAGGCGATCAAGGACAACAAGTCGGCCTACCTGATGGCCGTCGGCGGCGCCGCCTACCTGGTCGCCAAGGCGATCAAGTCGGCCAAGGTCGTCGGCTTCGCCGATCTGGGCATGGAAGCGATCTACGAGTTCGATGTCGAGAACATGCCGGTGACCGTTGCCGTCGACTCCTCCGGCGTCAGCGTGCACGAAACCGGCCCGAAGGAATGGCAGATCAAGATCGGCAAGATTCCAGTTTCGGCATAAGCCTTTTTCCGGACAACAAAAACCCGGCCGCGGCCGGGTTTTTTTGCGCCTGAGAAAACCAACGCTCAACAGTTTTCTTCGAGGTCCCCGACTGGGCAGAGCGGTGCCTCGCCAGCCGCGCGCAATTTGCGGCATTTCTTGCAGACAGCGGTGAGCCAGCCCTTGCACGACATCATGGAGGTCGGTGACTCATCTGCCAGCATTTCTTTGAGGCGTTCAAAAAACACCTCCTGGTTGATGCTGGTTCCGCCACAACCCGTCATGCTGACCACCCGGTCTCCGCCGGTGAGGTGCGCCGCATCATGGCGACTGATCGCCAGATGCAATAGTTCGTCGGTTGTCGTTGCCGCAGAATCATCGGGCAAGGCGGCGATACCGACACTGACGGTGACCGGAACACGCGTACCCTTTATCGAAATATTTGCCGCCGACATGGCCCGGCAAACGCCACGGGCAAATTTTTCGCTCTGCTCGCGCCCGGCCATCAATGAAATGATGGCGATGCGCCCACCGACCAGCGGCAACATGCTTTCATCCGCGTGGATCTTGCTCGCCAGCAAGCCAAGTATTTTCTGGACGATTTTGTCGGCCAGATCCCAGCCGTAACGAATCCTGAAACCTTCGTAGCCATCCAGCCCGAAAACCAGAACGCCGCGCGGCTGAGCGTTCGCTGTGCTGGCAAGCGAGTCCTCGAGGCACAGCTCGTCAGCTTTTTCAAGTTGTCCGGACGCCGGGGCTATCTCATTCGTGGGCGGTTTGCCGCTCAGATCAGGCAGGCTTTCGACACGCTTTTTGAAATCATTGAGACCGACGTCGCTCTGGTCGCCAAATTCCGCTGCGGCGGTGATCGAATCGGCTTCAGAAACCAGATCGGGCCTGATCAGACGAAGCAGTAGATTCTGAAATTCCTGGCCGGCAGTTCTTTTCGGAATCAACTCGGAAACACCGAGTTGCCTTGCCTGCTCCCGCCCATCATCGGAAAAACTGTCGGAGACCAGCTGAAAATAAGGAAGCTGATTGAGGCGAGCCAATTTGCTCGCCCGCAGACGCTCGACCAATCCGGACCCTTCCAGGGTGGCAATATCCAGCCCGGAAAAGACAGCAATAATCGATGAGTCAAGGACAAGCGTTTGCCACGCCGACTCGGCGTCGCGCTCCTCGCAAACATCAAAATGCCCGCGCAAGAGCTTGCTCAGTGATGCTCGAACCAGCCGCGAAGCGTCCACGATCAGGACTTTCTGCAACGTCGTCATATCTCTTCCGTTCAAAATCGCCTTGGCCACGCGATTATTAACAATGTTACGACTAACGGGATAGTTTAGTCCATTCAGCGAGAAGGCGCTTAACATTACTGACTCTTCGTTCATTTCCCCATGGTCGCAACATTGAACTATTTTCTGCCACTCAATAAGCCTTGCGCTGCCTGACTACTCGCCACGCCACCAGGAAACACCAGCCCGCTCCATGTTCCGCAAATTCCGTATCCTCATTCTGCTGCTTGTCCTTGCTACCGTCGGCCTCGGCGCGTGGCGTTCCAATTCCCGGCTGACCGCCTGGGAACACACCATCCATGTGGCGATCTATCCGATCGCAGGCGACGACTCGCCGGCCACTGCCAGCTACATTCGCGGCCTGAATAACGAAAGTTTTCTGGAGATTGCACAGTGGATGCAGCAGCAGACCGAAAAGCAGGGTCTCGCCATCTTGCAACCGGTGGCGCTGCGTGTTGCGCCGCCGCTCGCCGAGACGCCACCGCTGCGGCCAAACCAGCCGAGCGCGCTCGATGCCATGCTGTGGAGCCTGAAACTGCGCAGGTGGGCGTCGCAGCACGACCAGATCGACGGCCCGAAACCGCATGTCCGGCTTTTCGTGCTCTTTCACGATCCGGCGCGCAACCCGTCGATGCCGCATTCAACCGGCTTGAGCAAAGGGCAGATCGGCGTCATTCACGCCTACGCATCGCGCCAGCAGCGCCGGCAAAACGCCGTGGTCATCACCCACGAAATGCTGCACACCTTTGGCGCCACCGATAAATATGATTTGGCAACGCTGCAGCCGATCTACCCGCAAGGCTATGCCGAGCCGGGACGCGACCCGCGCCTGCCGCAGGAAATGGCCGAGATCATGGGCGGGCGTATACCGCTTGACGAGCAGAACGCCGAAATCCCGACCAGCCTCGCCGATACGCTGATTGGATGGCAAACTGCCCAGGAAATCGGATTCTTACGGTCAACCGGAAAAAACGGCCAAAATTGAAATCGCTTTCCGGCCGTTGAATCAGCGCTCGGTCTTGCCGACCACGCCCCACAGCGCGCGGAACTTGCCGCGCAGCGTCAGCCTTTCGTCCGACAGGGCTTCGAGGAAATCGGACATGCGTTTCGACTTGGCCACGGCAAAGAGCACCAGCCCGATGAATACCGATGTCGCGATCAGCCCGTGCAGGCCGCGTTCAAGCATCGAGCCTTCGCCAAAGGCAATGATGTTCATGCCGAAATAGCCGGTCGTCACCGTCGCGATCAAACCCAGGATCGTGATCACGGTCAGCCGGACGACAGTGTTCGATTGCCTGCGCTGCGAGTCGCTGTCGAGGTAGTGGCTCATCTCGCGGATTTCGTCGCGGACGTCGTCGTACAGCGCGTCGTTGTGCAGATGGTTGGAACACAGCCGATACATCGCCTGCACGTGTGGCCGTTCGGAAAGTTCGTGAAACCAGTAGCGGTGCGTGAAGCGCAGGAAGGTTTCAAAATTGGCGCGGATCCGCCGCTTGAAGCGACGCACCGAAACATCATTGCGAATATCGAGGTCATTGACCGCATCGACCAGCACCTCGGAAAACGCCAGCAACGACGCCCGGTGCAAATGCGCAATCAGGAAAACGATGAAATACTGGTGGCGAAACTGGGCCAGAACACCGCGTTCGCCATCGACAAAAAACGGAAATGCCGTATCGCCGACCACCGTGAAGGCGTTGCCGGTGCACATGAAGCGCGTATTCGGCCCGGCCTCGCAGTCCGTCCAGAAACGGTCATGGCAGTAGCCTTTTTCGAACTCGATGACGCCCGGCTCGTTGATCGGCAACGTTTCATTCGGGTGCAGCATGGTGGCCAGACCGAGGCGCACCCAGTCCTCACGGCTTAGCGTGCGCGGCCGGTCGACGGCAAGAAAGGCCATGACCGGCATGCGTTGGTATTCGATCAGCCGGTAGCGCATATCGCCCTCTTCGTCGGAATGGGCCAGCACCATCGGCCGCAGCAGGCTGGCCCAATGCTCTGAAATGCACGGGCTGCGATGCTGGCAGACGTAGCTCAGGTATTTCTCGCGTTTTTCGGCATCGGAGCGGGCCACGACCTGGCCATCAAGGCCGATCCATTCGGCGAGGTAAACGTTGTGCAACCCCTCGCCCCCCTCCTCCCAGCCCGATGGATAGGCCCGACCGAAACGGAACAGGATGTCGCGAACGGTATCCAGCGGCAGATCGTTGCCACGCACTTCGAGATTGAGCTGCACGATATCGAGATCGTGGAAAAAATAGAGATCGAGATGAACGATGTTCAGTTCGATCGGCGCCTGCCCCTTGCGTAGGGTCAGCCGCAACCGGGCAATATCCTTGCGCCGGAAGACGTGCATCGGCGAGTTGCCCGGCGGGTCGTCCCGCGACGAGTTGCGCGAGCGCCCTTCGCCATACAAAAAGCGCTGCACGTAGGGCAAAAACGAAACGAACTCGCGGTAATGGCGCTCCTTGAACTGGCCGGCATCCTCCATGAATTCGTCATCGATCCGGCGCCATGGATGCGTCTCGGTCCGCGACTCGAAAATCTCCCAGTGGCGCCCCTCGCTACCGGTAATCGCCATCGGCTCCAGTTGCAGCGGCCAGACCAGGCTGGCATGAAAGAGCCGAACGAGACCGTTCTGCGTTTCGGTCATACGATTTTCCCCGCGATTTTCCCCGTGTGCACTGCTCATGCCGACTCCATCGATCAGGAGGCCATTCGTTCGGCCCGGGCGCGATCCCACAGGCGCTTGTTCATTTCCTCGATCGGCAAACCGAAACGGAAGTTTTTATCGAGCTCCCTGAGGATAGGCATCAATTGCATCCCGACCGTACCCAGGCAAGGCCCCAAATCGGCGGGAGCTATCGTTGCCAGCAATTCCTTGAGCTGTGGCACGAACGCATCGCAGCTGGCAAGGCCGGAAGCCTGAAGGCTCGATGCGGCCATGACCCGGTTGCCACCGGCACGGGCAGCCGCGTCGAGGCGCTCATAAGCCAGTTGCAGCAGGGCCTGCTCCGACAACTCGACACCATCATCAGGGACAACCGCGACGCCAACGCTGACCGTCAGATGGATGCGCTGACCCTCGACGGATATCTGCGCGCTGGCCATCGCCTTGCAGATCCGGTTGGCAAATCCGGCGCAAATTGCGGCAGACGATGATCGCGTCACAATCACCACCCGACCATCGGCGAGTTGCCCGATAAAGTCCTCCGGGCGAATTTTTCTCGACAACAGAAAACAGAATCTTTGCGCCGAACCGAACGCCAACTCAGCCCCGTAACGGACCACCAGATCGTCATAGCCATCGAGGCCAAAGGCCAGAACGCCGACCCCATGGCCCTCCAGCGCCTCGGGTAAGGTTTTCGCCAGGTACTCTTCAAGCATTTCCTCGGCGAGCACGGTATCGTCGTTGCCGTAGTTGTCGTCTCCCGACTCGTCGCTCGCCGACGGTTCCAGCCCGGCTATCTGCCCCATGATATTACTGATGCCGATATCGGACTCGCCGCCGAACTGCTCGAACGGCTCTTCAGGCGGTGGAGCTGGCGCACGAAGAACTCCCTCCGTTGCGTCCTCTCGCCATTCCATCTGGGCCGAAACAATGCTTTCGATCGACGGACTGGTCGAGCCTTTGACAATAAATTCGGTGACGCCCAGATTCCAGGCTTCTTGACGTTCGGTTTCAGAAAAGTTGTTCGACACCATCAGCAAAAAAGGAACGTTTTTCAAACGCGACAACTTGCTGTCACGCAGGCGCTCAAGCAGGCCACGACCATCGTCTCTGATCAGGGTCGTTCCCGATATGACGGCAGCAATCGCGCTATCGAGCACCATGGTCTGCCATGCTGACTCGTCATTGTCCTCATCACGCACATCAAAACGCTCAGACAGCTGCTTGGCCAGCGATGCCCGTACGACTCTCGATGCATCGACAATCAGAACCTTGCGTTTATTTGTCATATATATTCCAAATTCGCCAATTATTTCAAATACTTGAATTTCACTACCACTGGGATTGAAGTGTAAACGACGCGGCACCATCCGAGTCAAGATTGCCGGGTGTAAAAGTATGTTGCTCGCGCCTTTGTTCGGCAGCTCTGTGACACTTGATTTTGTTCGAAAGCTCATTCATAGTTCGTAATCCGATTCTGCCTATCCACTGGAAATCCCATGAACGCACGCCGTACCCTCCGCTCTGCCGCTGCCTTTGCAGTTGAGCCGGCTGTCGTGCGCGTGGATTTCGTACGCGTAGTCGTCGTAGTCGTCGTTACGGACACGCCGTCGCGGATCGGGTAAGCAGAAGCAGCACAGAACCCCAAACCCCGCCGGCGCAAACCGGCGGGGTTTTGTTTTTGGAGCCCGCCGGTTGCGCCACCAACCGAAAGGAAAGCTCCATGACCGAAACTCTCACCGGCGCCCAAATCACCGTGCGCCTGCTCGAACGCCAGGGCATCCGCACTGTCGCCGGCATCCCCGGCGGCGCCATCCTGCCCATCTACGACGCGCTCGGCCAGTCGGCCGCCATCCATCACGTCCTCGCCCGTCACGAGCAGGGGGCCGGCTTCATGGCTCAGGGCATGGCCCGCGCCACCGGGCTACCGGCCGTCTGCCTCGCCTCCTCCGGCCCCGGCGCGACCAATCTGCTGACGGCCATCGCCGACGCCAAGCTCGATTCGATTCCGCTCGTCGCCATCACCGGCCAGGTGCCCAAGGCGATGATCGGCACCGACGCCTTCCAGGAGGTCGACACCTACGGCCTGAGCATTCCGATCACCAAACACAACTTCCTCGTCTCGTCGGCCGAGGAACTACTCGAAGTCATCCCGCGCGCCTTCCAGATCGCCGCCTCGGGCCGCCCCGGCCCGGTGCTGATCGACATCCCGAAGGACGTGCAGACGCAGGCCATCGAAATCAGTCAGTGGCCGGAACCCGGTCGTGCGCTGCCCGCCCCGGTTGCCGATCCGGCGCTGATCGAACAGGCCGCGGCGATGATCAATGCAGCCGAACGGCCCATCCTTTACCTCGGCGGCGGCGTCATTCATTCCGGCGCATCGGCGGCGGCGATTGAGCTGGCCGAAAAAGCCAGTCTGCCGACCGTCATGACGCTCATGGCGCTCGGCGCCATGCCGGTCGATCACCCGCTGGCGCTCGGTATGCTCGGCATGCACGCGGCGCGTTACACCAACCTCGCGCTCGACGAATGCGACCTGCTGATCGCCGTCGGCGCCCGCTTCGACGACCGGGCCACCGGCAAGGTCGCAGCCTTCTGCCCGCAGGCGAAGATCATCCACATCGACATCGACCCGGCCGAACTCGACAAGATCAAGACGGCGCACATCGGTATCACGGCCGACATCGGCGAAGCGCTCGGCCAGTTGCTGCCGGCTGTATTTCAAAATTCGCGGAAAATCTGGGTTGACCGTAGCAATGCCCTGAAAGCCGAGTTCCCGTTCGATCTGCACAGCACCGATAATCCCCGTTCGCACTTCGGCCTGATTCAGAGCGTCGCCGCCTGCCTCGACGACGACGCCATCATCGCCACCGACGTCGGCCAGCACCAGATGTGGGTCGCCCAGGCCTACCCGCTGCGCCGTCCGCGCCAATGGCTGACCTCCGGCGGCCTCGGCACCATGGGTTTCGGCGTGCCGGCGGCCATCGGCGCCGCGCTGGCTGAACGCGGGCGCACCGTGGTCTGTTTCACCGGCGATGGCTCGATCATGATGAACATCCAGGAACTGGTTACCGCCGCCGAGGAAAACGTGAACATCAAGATCTTGCTCATGGACAACGCCACGCTCGGCCTTGTCCATCAGCAGCAGACGCTGTTCTACGGCGAGCGGCTGTTCGCCTCGCAGTTCCGCTCGTCGCCGGATTTCATCAAGATTGCCCAGGGTTTCGGCATCGCTGCCGTCGACCTCGATACCTCGGCCAATCCCTGTGCGACGCTCATGGAGGCCATTTCCCGCCCCGGCCCCTGCCTGATCCACGCCAGCATAGCCGCCGAACAGAAGGTCTATCCCATGGTGCCGCCGGGCGCCGCCAACCGCGACATGATTGGAGCCTGAGATGAACGCCATCAACCGTAACGAACAAAACGCCATCGCCCGCGCCGTGCTCGAAATCGACGTCAACAACCACGCAGGGGTCATGTCGCACGTCGTCGGCCTGTTTTCGCGCCGATCCTACAACGTCGAAGGCATCCTCTGTCTGCCGGTTGGCGACGGCCACCACAGCCGCATCTGGCTGCTGGTCAACGAAGACCTGCGGCTGGCGCAGATGATGAAACAGGTGGAAAAACTCGAGGACGTCATCGCGATCCGTCGGCACAACGCCGACCACGCGGTATTTCAGGATTTGGAGACCTTCTTCCGGCCGTAACCGGGAGCGATCAGGAAGCTGCCGGGGTTTCCCGGCACTTCCGCTTGTATTCGCGGATCAGCTCGAGTTCGTCGTCGCTGATCGACTCGAAGCGCAGGCCGACCAGCCGGCGTTCACCAACGCGGCGAATGCGCATGATGCTGACGTAGGCTTCGACCCGCCCGCCGAGATCGGGCGAATCGATCCGGCAGACGCCGACTTCACCG
Source organism: Ferribacterium limneticum (assembly GCF_020510585.1). Taxonomy (GTDB): domain Bacteria; phylum Pseudomonadota; class Gammaproteobacteria; order Burkholderiales; family Rhodocyclaceae; genus Azonexus. The sequence continues at coordinate 2,610,446 of NZ_CP075190.1, forward strand.
CTCGGCTTGGCGCCGAGAACGGCCGCGTCGATCAGCACGCCGATACCGGAAACCGAAATGTCAGCCGCCGGCAACTCAAGGTGCATGCCACCCAAACTCAGGGAGACGTGGCCTTGGAGGAATACACGAGGGGAGCGGCGACGTTCTTTCACGATAGATTTCCAGCACAACACTAGACAGACATTTTTGCACGTGCGTGGTTCAAACGCACGACAATTACATGGATTTACCATAGCCACTCTGCGCTGCGAAATCCAGCGCCCGGCGCCGATGCCGCCCCGCCAAGGCCCGGCTATACTCTGCCTTCCTGCCCCATCATTCGCGAACCATGACCCACAGCATCAGCTGGCAAAGCACCCACACCTACACCGATATCCTCTACGAAACGGCCGAAGGCATCGCCAAGATCACCATCAACCGCCCGGAACGGCGCAATGCCTTTCGCCCGGAAACGGTCAGTGAACTGATCGATGCCTTTCACTGCGCCCACCGCGACAACAGCATCGGCGCCATCATTTTGACCGGCGCCGGCAACGAAGCTTTCTGCTCCGGCGGCGACCAGAAGGTACGCGGCGCGGAAGGCTACATCGACGAAGGTGGCACGCCGCACCTCAATGTGCTCGATTTGCAGATGCAGATTCGCCGGCTGCCCAAACCGGTCGTCGCCATGGTCGCCGGCTTTGCCATCGGTGGCGGCCACGTCCTGCACCTCGTCTGCGACCTGAGCATTGCCGCCGACAACGCCCGTTTCGGCCAGACCGGACCGCGTGTCGGCAGCTTCGATGCCGGCCTCGGTGCCGGGCTCATGGCGCGGACCATCGGGTTAAAACGCGCCAAGGAAATCTGGCTGCTCTGCCGCCAGTACGACGCGGCCACGGCGCTCGACTGGGGCCTGGTCAATGCCGTCGTTCCGGTGGAAAAACTGGAAGAAGAAACGGTGAACTGGTGCCGCGACATGCTCAAGCTCTCGCCCATGGCGCTGCGCATGATCAAGGCCGGTTTCAACGCCGATACCGACGGGCTGGCCGGCATCCAGGAACTGGCCGGCAACGCCACCGGTCTGTTCTACATGAGCGAAGAAGGCCAGGAAGGCCGCAACGCCTGGCTCGAACGCCGCCCGCCCAACTTCGGCAAGTATCGCAAACGGCCGTGAAAATTATCGGCGCCGACTGGCTGCCCTACGCCCTGCCGCTCAACCGCCCGTGGCAAACCAGCCGCGGCGAGTTAAATCAGCGCGAAGGCCGCCTGCTCCGCCTGCAATCGGCCGACGGCCTGACCGGCTGGGGCGACTGCGCGCCGCTGCCCGAATTCGGCATCAGCGAGACATCCGCCACGGCCTTCGCCGAAGAATGCGCCCACCTCGATCTGATTGCCCAGCAAGCCGAGTTGCCGCTCAACGCTTGGCTCAGTGGCGAGGCGCCAGTGAGCAATCTCACGGTCAACCGGAATTTCGGGCCAATTTTAAAGTGCGCTCCCGACGCACTGGCCGATGCTGCTGAGACCGGTTTCAGCGTCCTCAAGCTCAAAGTCGGCATCGCCCCGGTCAACGATGAAATCGCCGCCCTGCACCAACTCGCCAAGTCGCTTCCGGCCGGGCTGCGCCTGCGCCTCGACGCCAACCGCGCCTGGAATTTTGCCGACGCCGAAAACTTCGTCGCCGCCTGCGCCGGACTGCACATCGAAGGTCTCGAAGAACCACTGGCCGAACCAGCGCCGGTTTTACTGCAAAAACTGCAGTCGACCGCAGCATTCCCGCTGGCCATCGACGAATCGATCCATCTGCTCGACGCCCACTTTTTCCGCCACCCGCCGGTCCGTCGCATCGTCATCAAGCCGGCCCGCCACGGCGGATTGCTGGCCAGCGTCGAACTCGCCCTGCGCGCCCGCGCCTCGGGCATTGAAGTCATCGTCACCTCCAGCCTGGAAAGCGCCTGCGGCCTGCTCGCCTGTGCCCATCTCGCCGCTGCCGTGGCGCCAGACGCCGTGCACGGTCTGGCCACGGCCGACTGGTTTGCCGAAGATACGGGCAGCAAGCCGGCCATCGTTGGCGGTCAGTTGCAACTACCGACCGGCCCCGGACTCGGCTTTCACGCCTTCAAGTCCCAAGCGTCAATATTAGCCCCGGCTACAAGCCCAGACGCCCCTGCGTCGTAAACACCTTGTCGGCCACGCCGTGCCCGATCGCATCGATCTGGTCGAATATGCCCGTCTCGAAACCGCTCAGCCTGACGCCGGTCAAGTCGGCCCAAAAACTGGCGACCTTGCCCGGCGTCACCGGCTGGCTCGACCCGTCAGGCAAATTCAGCATTGCTTCGAAACCTCTCAGCCAGTGATCGCCAGGCGCATAACGCGAGCCGATGTACTGGAGTTCATGGGTCGCATCGTCCTTTTCCAGCGGCGACCATATGCCGAGGACGTTGCAGATGAAAGCGCTCCCGTCCGGCAAGGGAATGCATGATGCAGCGTGCTTTTCGTGATGGGCATCCAGGCTGAAACACAGCGTTGCCAGCCCCTTTTCCTGCAGCGCCGGCAAAATTCGGTGGGCGATCAGCCACGACTCGATGGCCGTGGTGCCGGACATGATCAGCTTCGCCAGTTCGACCCCGCTTTGCGCCTGACCGACCAATTGCCTGGCGCTGTTTGGCCAATCGAATGAGAACGTATTCACCGGATAACCCTGCCTGGAAGAATGGTATCCGCCCATTTTAGTGCGCTGTCATCCGTCCGGATGCACATTTTTATCTGCCACCAGCATTCAAATCTTTACGACATTTTTACGCCGGGATGGCGAGAATACTCATCGTTTGTTGTTGCGAAGCCGTCGGCTGGAAATGTCGGATTGCAGAGAGAAAATTATGAACAGCGAAAGCCCAGCAGTCACGCCACCGCCAGAGCGTTTCAAGCCCTGGCAGCGCACGCTGCTCACGGTCCTGGCCTGCGCCGCGACTACGCTGGTGGCGACACCGCTGCTCGGCTATCTCGATCTGGCCAATATCGTCATGCTTTTTCTGCTCACGGTATTGCTCGTCGCCATCAGTTTCGGGCGCGGCAGCGCGGTGCTCGCCTCGATTCTCGGCGTCCTGCTCTTCGACATCTTTTTCGTCCCACCGCGCTTTTCGCTGGCCGTCGAAAACATCCAGTATCTGGTGACCTTCGCCGTCATGCTGATCACCGGCCTGATCACCGGCCAACTGGCGGCCGGCCTCAAACATAAAGCGCGTGAAGCGCAGATGCGCGAGCAACGCACGCAGGCGCTCTACGATGCGGCCCGGCAACTGGCCGGCGCCCTGACCCAGGCGCAGGTCGTCGACATCGCGCGCAGCTTTACGCTGGCGCAGCTTGAGGCTCAATCGCTCATTCTGCTACCTGACGATCACGGCCATCCAACGCTGGCGACCTCCGCCGCCCCGGCCTGCAAGGTCAATCCGTTGCTCGCCAACATTGCCCAGGACAGTGGCAAGACGGTCCGCAATCATGAAATGTCCGGCAGCAGTTACGCTGCGCTCTACCTGCCCTTGCGCGCTTCGATGCGCACCCGCGGCGTGCTCGCCATTGCCTTCCCGGCCGAAGTCGTCAGCGTGCCCGACGAGCACGTTGCCCTGCTCGAAGCGCTCGCCTCGCTGATCGGCATTGCGCTCGAACGGCTGCATTACGTCGATGTCGCCCAGTCAACGCAGTTCAAGATGCTTGCCGAGCGGCTGCGCAGTTCCATCCTGTCGGCGCTCTCGCACGACTTGCGGACGCCGCTGACGGCGCTGGTCGGGCTGGCCGATTCGCTCTTCCTGATCAAGCCGGCGCTGCCCGACACCGCCCTGGAAACCGCCCAGTCGATGCACGAACAGGCCGCCCGCCTGGCCAACCTGGTCGGCAACCTGCTCGACATGGCGCGCCTCAATGCCGGCGAAATCAATCTGCGCCGCGAATGGCAACCGCTCGAAGAGGTCATCGGCGCCAGCATCAAGCTCATCGAAAGCGCCCTCGTCGCCCACCCGGTCAAGGTCAGTCTGCCGCCCGACCTGCCGCTGCTCGAATTCGATGCCGTGCTGCTCGAACGCGTCTTCTGCAACCTGCTTGAAAACGCCGCCAAATACGCCCCGCCGAACACCAACCTCGAGATCACGGCGCAGCCGGCCGGCGAGTTTGTCGAAGTCGCCACCAGCGACCGCGGCCCCGGCTTTGCGGAAACCGACAACGACCGGCTGTTCGACATGTTCGTGCGCGGCGACAGCGTTGCCGGCAAACCGGGCACCGGCCTTGGCCTGGCCATCTGTCGGGCCATTATCGAAGTCCATGGCGGCACCATTCGCGCCACCAATCGGCCGGAAGGCGGCGCCTGCGTCAGCTTCACCCTGCCGCGCGGCACGCCGCCCGTCCTTGAGGAGGAAAGCGTATGAACACGCCCAAACCCAAGGTGTTGCTCATCGAAGACGAAAAGACCATCCGCCGCTTCGTCCGGGCGGCCGTCGAAGAGGAAGGCTGCGCCGTGAGCGAAGCTGAAACGATGGCCGGCGGCCTGATCGAAGCCGGCCTCCAGAAGCCCGACTTGCTCATCCTCGACCTCGGCCTGCCCGACGGCAACGGCATCGACCTGATCCGCGACCTGCGTGGCTGGTCGGAAGTGCCCGTGCTGATCCTCTCGGCCCGCACCCAGGAAAACGACAAGATCGACGCCCTCGACGCCGGCGCCGACGATTACCTGACCAAGCCGTTCAGCGTCGGCGAGCTGCGCGCCCGCGTCCGCGCCCTGTTGCGCCGCCGCCTGCGCAGCGGCGAGGGGGCAACGCCGGTTGTCGAATTCGGCGAGGTCGTGGTCGACCTGTCCCGCCGCCTGGTGCTGCGCGCTGGCGAAGCGGTGCATCTGACGCCCATCGAATACCGCCTGCTGTCCACCCTGCTCGGCCACCCCGGCAAGGTGCTGACCCAGCGCAACCTGCTGCGCGAAATATGGGGTCCGTCCTACGTCGAGAGCAGCCATTACCTGCGCGTTTACGTCGGCCATCTGCGCCAAAAACTAGAGAACGATCCAACCCAGCCCGCCCATTTTTTGACCGAAACTGGCGTCGGCTACCGCTTCCAGCCGTAAGGAATCAGCATGCAAACAACCGACAACAAGCGTCTCGCCACGCTGACCCTGGCCGCCCTCGGCATCGTCTATGGCGACATCGGGACCAGCCCGCTCTACGCCATCAAGGAAGTCTTCGGCGGCGCCCATCACCCGGTGCCGATCACGCCTGACAATGTCCTCGGCGTGCTCTCGCTCTTCCTCTGGTCGCTGCTCATCGTCGTCACGCTGAAGTACGTGTCCTTCATCATGCGCGCCAACAACAAGGGCGAAGGCGGCATCATCGCGCTGATGACGCTGGCCCTGCACAACGGCAACCCGGCGTCGCGCCGGCACAAGCTGCTGATCGCCCTCGGCCTGTTCGGCGCCGCGCTGTTCTACGGCGACGGCGTGATCACCCCGGCCATTTCGGTGCTCTCCGCCGTCGAAGGGCTGGAGATCATCACGCCAGCCTTCAAGCCCTATGTGCTGCCGATCACGCTGAGCATCCTGATCGGCCTGTTCTTCTTCCAGCGTCGCGGGACGGCCAGCGTCGGCGCCCTGTTCGGCCCGATCATGGTGCTCTGGTTTGCCGTGCTGGCCAGCTTCGGCGCCATGGCCATCATCGAGCACCCGGCTGTGCTGGCTGCAGTCAACCCGATTTACGGCCTGAATTTCCTGCTCGGCAATTCGGTTCTCGGCTTCTTCGCGCTCGGCGCCGTCGTCCTCTGCATCACCGGCGCGGAAGCGCTCTATGCCGACATGGGCCATTTCGGCGCCAAGCCGATCCGCTACGCCTGGCTCGGCTACGTGCTACCGGCCCTGGTCATCAACTATTTTGGCCAGGGCGCGCTGCTGCTCAACAATCCGGAAGCCGTCCAGAATCCGTTCTACCTGCTCGCCCCCGACTGGGCGCTCTACCCGCTCGTCATCCTGTCTACGGTGGCGACCATCATCGCCTCGCAGGCGGTCATTTCCGGCGCCTTCTCGATCACCCAGCAGGCCATCCAGCTCGGCTACACGCCGCGCCTCGAAATCCAGCATACCTCGGACCGCGAAATGGGCCAGATCTACCTGCCGGCCATCAACTGGCTGCTGCTCATCGCCATCATCGGGCTGGTCATCGGTTTCAAGACTTCATCGAATCTGGCCGCCGCCTATGGCATCGCGGTGACCGGCACGATGCTGATCACCAACCTGCTGGCCATCGCCGTCGCCATCCGCCTGTGGCAGTGGAGCCCGTGGCGCGCCGTGCTTGGCGCCCTGCCCTTCATCGTCATCGACCTCGGCTTCTTCCTCGCCAATTCGGTCAAGATTCCCGATGGCGGCTGGTTCCCGCTGGTCTTCGGCCTCGGCGTCTTCATCCTGCTGACCACCTGGAAACGCGGCCGCGAACTGCTCCATGAGCGACTGGCGGCCGATGCCCTGCAACTCAAGCCATTCATCGAAGACATCGCCGGCGGCGGCATCGAGCGGGTGCCCGGCACCGCCATTTTCCTGACGCCGGACCCGGAAGCCGTGCCGCACGCCATGCTGCACAGCCTCAAGCACTTCAAGACGCTGCACGAACAGGTTGTGGTGCTCAGCGTCTCGGTGTTCGACGTACCGTATGTGCCGGATATTGACCGCGTCGAAGTGCGCAAACTGGCCGGAAATTTCTCACAGGTCGTCGTCCAGTACGGCTACAAGGACGAACCGGATATCCCCGCTGCCCTCGCTCTGTGCGGCGAGGCCGGGCTGCACGTCGACATGATGGACGCTTCTTTCTTCCTCGGCCGTGAAACGCTGATCCCGAAACTGAAATCGGATATGGCCTACTGGCGCGAACTACTTTTCGTCGCGATGTTCCGCAACGCCGGCAGCGCGACGGCCTATTTCAAGATTCCGTCGAATCGCGTGGTCGAACTGGGAGCGCAGATTGTGCTGTAACCGTGGATTCGACGGTCAACCGGGATTGCTACGGTCAACCGGAAATAACGGCCAAAATTGAAATGCGCCGTGGCGGGCAGATCACCTGCCCGCAAAGCCCTTTATTCGGGCTTGTCGCCAGGATTGTACTGAAAACCCGTGAACATCGTCCTGGTCTGGGTCTGCATCTGGTCCTGCATCGACTGAAACATTTTTTTTGACTGATCCATATAGGCAGTCATCATGTTCTGCATGGCCGGCTGCTGGAAATTCAGGAACTGGTTCCAGAAATCCGTCTGCATGTGGGTATTGTCGCCGCCGTTCGGGCCGTACATGGTCTTCGACTGTTCCTGCAACTTGCCCTGGAAGTCCACGAAGGTCTTCATGTTGTTTTCCAGGTACTTGCCGAGCATGCCCTGCATCGTGCTGCCGTAGAAACGGATGAAGCCGGAAAGCAGTTCGCTCGAGAACAGCGGCATGCCGCCCGACTCTTCTTCGAGGATGATCTGAAGCAGGATGCTGCGCGTCAAATCTTCATCGGTCTTGGCGTCGAGCACCTTGAACACTTCGAACTTGAGGACCAGTTCCTTCACATCGCCCAGCGTGATGTACGCACTCGTCTTGGTATCGTAAAGACGACGATTGGGGTATTTCTTGATCAGGCGTACCGGTTCCGTCATGCTTTGATCCTTCAGGACAGGTTTGTGTGCAGTGCAACATTATAGCAATAAAAACGGGCGCTTATGGGCGCCCGTTCCTGTTGCATTGCAGAATTTCGGCAAGATTTCATGCCGAATGCCGCAACCCTGTATTACTGGTAGTACAGACCGCCGTTGATGTTCATCGTGGCGCCGGTCATGAAGGCAGCCAGATCGGAAGCCAGGTAGGCGCAGGCGCCACCGATTTCTTCCGGCTTGGCCAGACGCTTCATCGGCACGGTGTCGATGATGGACTGCAGCACTTCCGGCTTGATCGCCATGACCATCTTGGTGGCAACATAGCCCGGGCAGATGGCGTTGACGGTCACGCCCTTGGCGGCCAGTTCGGCAGCCAGTGCCTTGGAGAAGCCGATCACGCCAGCCTTGGCAGCAGAGTAGTTGGTCTGGCCAGCCTGACCCTTGACGCCGTTGACAGAGGAGATGTTGATGATGCGACCCCAGCCACGCTCGGCCATCTTGGCGGAGACTTGCTTGGTCATGTTGAACAGCGAGGTCAGGTTGGTGGCGATAACCGCATCCCAGCCGTCCTTTTCCATCTTGGCGAACATGCGGTCGCGGGTAATACCAGCATTGTTCACGAGGATGTCGACCTGGCCGCAAGCGGCTTCAGCTTCGGCAACCATCTTCTGGCAGTCTTCCAGCGACGAGACATCGCCAGCAACACAGACGAAATCCTTGAAGCCGGCTTCAGCCATTTCAGCCAGCCAGGCATCCTTGTTGTCGAATTGCGGATGGTAAGAAGCGACCACCTTGTGGCCAGCCTTGGCCAGTTCCTGACAGATTGCGGTTCCAAGACCACCCATAGCGCCGGTAACGAGAGCAACACGTTGAGTCATAGTTATTCCTTCCTTGATTAAATAGAGCGGGGTAAAAACTGCGGTGGTCAGTACATGTGCTGACCACCGTTGATGGAAATATTGGCCCCGGTCACGAACGCCGCTTCGTCGGAAGCAAGGTAGGCGACAAGGCCGGCGATTTCTTCCGGCTTGCCCAGGCGATTGACCGGAATCTGCGGCAGAATTTTGGAATCGAGGATTTCCTGCGGGATGGCCGTCACCATCTTGGTGCCGATATAGCCCGGGGAAATCGTGTTGACCGTAACCCCCTGCTTGGCGACTTCCAGCGCCAGCGCCTTGGTAAAACCATGCATGCCGGCCTTGGCCGCCGAATAGTTGGTCTGTCCGAAGGCGCCCTTCTGGCCATTGACTGAACCGACATTGATAATGCGCCCCCACTTGCGCTCGACCATGCCCTCCATGACCTGCTTGGTCATGTTGAAGACGGAGTCGAGGTTGGTGTGGATGACGGCATCCCAATCAGCCTTGGTCATTTTCTTGAAGGTCATGTCGCGGGTGATGCCGGCATTGTTGACCAGTACGTCGACCGGGCCGACGTCCTTGCTCACCGCTTCGACACACTCGTGGGCCGAATTGAAATCGGTCACATCGCACGGGTAAGCCTTGAAGCCGTAACCCATGTTGTTCATTCCCTTGAGCCAATCCTGAACCTTGGCATTGCCCGGCGAATAGGTCGTGACAACCTTGAAACCCAATGCGGCCAGCTTGATGCAGACTGCCTCGCCGAGACCACCCATTCCACCAGTAACCAGTGCAACTCGCGACATTGTTATACCCTCTTGAGACGTTTTTATACCGCACGTTCCTTGACGTATCTGCCGGGTGCCGGTTCGATCGGCTTGTATTTGGCATTCCCCGGTTTGCGCGGTGCCCGCTGTTCTCCAGACAACGGTTTGAGCCAGCCGGCCCAATCGGCCCACCAGCTCCCCTTCCTCTCTTCTGCCGCGGTCAACCACCCCTCGGCATCGTTTTTCACATCGTCATTGACCCAATAGCTGCGCTTGTTCTTGCTGACCGGATTGATCACGCCGGCAATATGGCCGGAAGCGCCGAGCACAAAGCGGCTCTTGCCACCGAGCAGACGCGTACTCTGGTAGGCCGAATGCCACGGAACGATGTGATCCTCACGCGTCGCCAGCAGATAAACCGGCATATCGAGCTTGCCGAGATCGACCTTGGTACCGCACATGTCGAGCTTGCCCGGCATGCGCAGATTGTTTTCCAAGTACATGTTGCGCATGTACCAGCAGGCAAACGGGCCCGGCAGGTTGGTTGAATCGGAATTCCAGTAGAGAAGGTCGAAGGCCTTCGGCTTCTCGCCCTTCAGATAATTGCCGGTGACGTAATTCCAGACCAGATCGTTGGCACGCAGGAAGGAGAAGGTATTCGCGAGATCACGGGCGGGTAGCAGGCCACCCTTGCCGATAGTACCTTCACGAGCGGCAACACCTTTTTCGTCGATGAACAAACCAATTTCGCCGGTATCCGAGAAATCGAGCAGGGTGGTCAGCAAGGTCAGCGAAGCAACCGGATCTTCCCCCCGCGCTTTGAGGACAGCCAGTGCCGAAGTCAAAATGGTGCCGCCAACACAGAAGCCCAGCGCATTGATCTGCTTGACCTTGGTAATTTCCTGGACCACACGCAGCGCAGTGATCGGACCTTGTTCAAGATAGTCATCCCAGCCGGCATGGCCTTGCGCCTCCTTCGGATTGCGCCAGGAAACCAGAAACACCGTGTTGCCTTGTTCGACCATGAAGCGGATCAATGAATTGTCCGGCTGCAGGTCCATGATGTAGAACTTGTTGATACACGGCGGCACCACGAGCAGCGGCCGCGTGCCAACCTTGGGCGTCAGCGGCGCATACTGGATCAACTGCATCAATTCGTTTTCGTACACGATGGCACCTTCCGTCGTCGCGATGTTCTTGCCAACCTCGAACACCGACTCGTCGGTCATCGAGATGCGGCCCTTCTCGAAATCCTTGATCAGGTTGTTGATGCCATCGGTAATGCTCTGACCCTTGGTCTCCAGAGCCAGCTTGATGAATTCCGGGTTGGTCGCAGCAAAATTGGACGGCGCCATGGCATCAGCCATCTGGCGGGCCAGGAAGCGCATGCGCTCCTTGGACTTTGCATCCTCGGCCGGAATCACTTCGACGACCTGCTTCAGATACTGGGTATTGAGCAGGTAGGCCTGATGCAGGTAATCGTAAATCGGGCTTTCGCGCCACTCTGGCGCCGAAAAACGGCGATCGCCGGGCTCGGGCGCTACCTTGAAGGCAGGGTCCTGTCCAGGTTGTTTGTTCAGCACCGCCTGCCAGAGCGACATCTGCTGATCCATGAACTGCTTTTGCAGCGCCGTCAGCGCCTGAGGATCAACGGCGGGCGGCGGCAATGCACCAGCCGGAGCCCCGGCCTTGCCGAGATAGTCCATGAACTGCTGCATCATGTTCTGCCCGTTTTGCATGAACTGCGCGGCAGAACCTGCGAATGCGTCGTTATTGTTCGATCCCTGCGCCATGGGAAGACTCATCTCTATTGTTGTCGGGTTTGAGCCCTTGGATTCTCCATACCCGATTCAGCGCTGTCAATGAATTTGCATGCATAATTAGGCCCTCTTCAAGGCACTCAATATGTACATTGTTGCAATCGGCTGGCTCTACGTTACATTGCTGATTGCCGTCAACGAACCCAGCGTCGTCGCCGGCATCATTTCATTCCTGTTTTACGGGCTTATGCCCTGCTCCTTGCTGCTCTGGCTGGGTGGCAGCAAGGCCCGACGACAGCGCCGGGCGCATCGGGAATCACTCGCCAACCAGCGCCTGGACGATGGCAATCGAGGCGATACCCGAGCCGATCAATAGGACCTGCAGGATCGACTCCTTGAGTTCGGAACGCTTGTGCAGACCGGGAATCAGGTCGGCCACCGCAACGTAGATCATGCTGGCGGCGCCGAGAGCGAGCAGCGATGGAATCCACTCCGTCAAATCAGTCAGGGCAAAATAAGCGAGCATGGCGCCGACCATTGTTGCCAGGCTGGACAGCAGATTGAAGGCCAGCGCCCTGACCTTGCTGTAGCCGGAATGAAGCAGGATCAGGTAGTCGCCGACTTCCTGCGGAATTTCGTGGGCGATGATGGCCATCGCGGTGACGATGCCAAGCTCGGTGCTTTGCAAAAATGCGGCTGCAATGAGGATGCCATCGACAAAATTGTGGAAGGTGTCGCCGACCAGGATGAGCAGGCCGGAACGTCCATGGTCATGGGCCGGAGCATGGGCATCATGTGCCTCGCAATGGTCGTGATGGCAATGGCGCCAGAGGACCAGCTTTTCGAGGACGAAAAACGCCATGATGCCGAACAGGACGGTTGCCGTTGTCCGATGCACATCCCCGTGTTCGAGCGCATGCGGCAGGATTTCCAGAAAGGCCGCGCCAAGCAGGGCGCCGATCGCGTAGGAAATCAGCATACTGATACGATGCGCGCCGAGGGCGAGACTCACCGCGGCGGCGGCGAACACGCTCAATGCTCCGCCGGCCAGCGAAACGGCAATGATCCAGGAAAGAGTGCTCACGGGAATCTGCTACTTGAGAAAGGCGCGGATTATACGCCCGCCGGCCAGTTTGGCTGAACCGCCAGTGCCTCGTCGAGGAGCCAGCGGCGGAATGCGGCGACCGATTCGCGCTGGGCAACCGCCTTGCGCATCACCAGAAAATAGCCGAAGGGCGATGGCACGGCGATCTCGAAAGGCACGATCAAACGCCCGGCCGCGACATCGGCTTCGACCAGCGGTTTCAACGCCAAGGCCACGCCCTGCCCGTCAAGCGCAGCTTCAACAGCGAGGACGGCATTTGAAAACCGTGGCCCGCGCTCGGCATCGACGTTAGTTGCCCCGGCACAGGAAAGCCACTCCTGCCAACCGGGCTGGCCTTCCTCGTCGCCGATGGTTTCGTCATGGATCAAGACGTGACGCGCCAGGTCCTGGGGAACGGCTAACGGGCGCTCCGCACTGAGCAGCCGCGGGCTGCATACCGGTACCCAGTCCGGCGCAAAGATTTGCTCCACCTGCAGGCCGGGATAATTGCCGGTGCCATAACGAATGGCCAGTAAGCTGCCCGCTTCGCGCAGATCGAAGCGCTCATTGTCGAGCAACAATGTTTCGCCCCGCCGGTCGACACTGTCGCCACGACTCGACAGGCGTAACTCGACTTCCGGATGCGCCAGCGAAAAGCGGGGCAAACGCGGCACCAGCCAGCGTGTTGCAAATGACGGCGGGGCCGTCACAGTGAGCACGCCGTCGACTTCACTGCGGGTACTGTCGATGGCGGCAGCAAAACAATCGAAGCCTTCACGAATCTTGGGCAGCATGGCCCGCCCTTGCGGCGTGATTTCCAATGCACGGGTCAGACGACGAAACAGCGCGACGCCGAGATAGGTTTCCAGGGTCTTGATCTGCTGGCTGACGGCAGCCGGCGTGACGTGCAGTTCCTCGGCAGCTTTCTTGAAGCTCAGATGGCGCGCCGCAGACTCGAAGGCGCGCATGGCGGACAGCGGGGGCAGACGATAGGTCACGGCCAACGATTAAGTTTTTCTAAAGTATTGCATCATAAATAGTCGTTTGTCGCTCGGCAAGGCGCTGACTAATGTTTCGTTTCGGCCGACATCGGGTCGATGTCGCCAACATCCCTGAAAGAAAGGTATCACCATGAACAAGTCACTGCTCGTTGCCGCACTGCTTACCGTCGCACTCACCGCCTGCGGCAAAAAGGACGAGTCCGTCGCAGCACTGCCGCCGGCAGTAGCCGCTCCCTCGCTGCCGGCGCCGGCTACGCCCCCGTCGCTGCCGAACGTCGGGCAGGAAGAGGCGGCCAAGCCCGCCGATAGCGCCGCGCCAAGCGCTCCGGCCGCTGAAAGCACCCCGGCCCGTTGAGCCAAAAGCGCCACGGTTAAGAAATACTAATTTATCAAACAAAAATAACTCGTTCGTTGCCTTACGGCGACTTTGATAAATTGCGCCCCGTCTCCTCCAGACCTTCATGCGCTTAGGTTCTGGATTGAGCCCGCTTTATGCGGGCTCTTTTTTTATTCGTTTTTTGTCCGTCATTTGTTGATAACCCAATACTGGAGCATCGAGAAACATGGTTGGAGGTTCACGCATCCTTAATGCCGCCATGCGCGGCAAGATCATGTCGGCCGACGAGGCCGCCAATCTCATCGAATCCGGCGTCAATGTCGGGATGAGCGGTTTTACCGGAGCAGGCTATCCGAAACTGGTTCCGACGGCGCTGGCCAAGCGCATCATGGATGCCAACCTGCACGGGCAAAAATTCAAGATTGGCGTGTGGACCGGCGCCTCGACGGCGCCTGAACTCGACGGCGCGCTGGCCATGGTCGATGGCATCGAAATGCGCCTGCCCTACCAGTCCGATCCGACCTGCCGCAAACGGATCAACGCCGGTGAGATGGAGTACATCGACATCCACCTGTCGCACGTCGCCCAGTTCGTCTGGGGCGGTTTTCTCGGCAAGCTCGATATCGCCGTCGTCGAAGTCGCCGGCATTCTTGAAGACGGCCGGCTGATTCCGTCGTCTTCGGTCGGCAACAACAAGACCTGGCTGGATCAGGCCGACAAGATCATCCTGGAAGTCAATTCCTGGCAAAACCCGGCGCTTGAGGGCATGCACGACATTTACTACGGCACCGCCCTGCCACCGCACCGCAAACCGATTCCGCTGCTCAAGACCGATGACCGCATCGGCGAACCGTATTACAAGATCGATCCGAACAAGGTCATTGCCGTCATTGAAACCAACAAGGCTGACCGCAACTCGGCCTTCTCGCCGCCGGACACCAATTCGCAACTGATCGCCGGCCACATCCTCGAATTCCTCCAGCACGAAGTCAAAAAAGGCCGCCTGCCGGCCAACCTGCTGCCGCTGCAATCGGGGGTCGGCAATGTCGCCAATGCCGTGATGGCCGGCCTGCAGGATGGCCCCTTCGAAAACCTGACGGCCTATACCGAAGTGCTGCAGGATGGCATGCTCGAACTGATCAAGTCGGGCAAGCTGACCTGTGCTTCGGCCACCTCCTTCTCGCTCTCCCCGAATGCACTGGTCGAGCTGAATGCCGACTTGCCGCGCTTCAAAGACAGCATCATCTTGCGTCCGCAGGAAATCTCGAACCATCCGGAAGTGATCCGCCGCCTCGGCGTCATTGCCATGAACGGGCTGATCGAAGCCGACATCTACGGCAACGTCAATTCGACCCACATCATGGGCACCTCGATCATGAACGGCATCGGCGGTTCCGGCGATTTCGCCCGCAATGCCTTCGTCTCGATCTTCATGACGCCCTCGAGCGCCAAGGGTGGCAGCATTTCCTGCATCGTGCCGATGGTGTCGCACGTTGACCACACCGAGCACGATGTCCAGGTGGTCGTCACCGAGCAAGGGCTGGCCGATCTGCGCGGCTTGTCGCCCAAGCAGCGAGCCAAGGTGATCATCGACAACTGCGCCCACCCGAATTTCAAGCCGGCCTTGCGCGAGTATTACGAGCGTTCGCTGCGCTACTCGCCGGGCCGTCACACGCCGCACCTGCTCGACGAAGCCTTTACCTTCCTGCCGAACTGGGTGGCCAATCAGGCCGCACGGGAAGCCTGGCGGGAGGATTCGCTGGTGCAGGCGGATGCCTGGAAAAAGTAGTCGGCAACTCAAGGCAGCGAGATCGGCTCGCTGCCTATTGCCAACACGGTGCCGCACCGACGATTAATGAAAACTAATTTGTCCGATAAGAAATCATTGTTTGCTGCACCGCAACATTCGTCCTATATTGATGACATGAACTCACTCAGGCAATCAAGGAGGCTTCATGTCCATCAGTAAACTCATTTCTCGTATGACCGCAGGCAAGCTCGAAAAACACGGCGAAACGATGAGCTACGACGCCATTTTCAAGGGCGCGACAAGCAGCCAGGACCTTGCTGCGGCGAATTTCCTGCCCGGCCTCAGGGCCGTCGAAAATGAGGTAGACGCCTACTTCAAGGATGTCTTCGCCGGCTCGGTGTTTTAAACCGACTCAACAGAACTAGCCCAAACTTTTGCGGCGAATCCGGAATTCACCGACCGGCTCTTTATTGGCTGCTTAAGACTCTAGCCAGATCAGGCTGGCCATGCGGCCGGTCACGCCATCGCGGCGGTAAGAAAAGAAATCGGCTGCTTCGCTGAAGGTGCAGCGCTCTCCGCCGCTGATTGACGCTACTCCCGCCGTGGTCAGGCGCTGGCGGGCCAGCAGATAAATATCGGCCAGCCATTTCCCCGGCCCATGTGCGACGAAGGCTTGAGCCGCCTGTGCATCGTGCGCAACAAAAACGGCGCGAACCTCGTCACCCACCTCAAAAGCCGATGGACCAATGGCCGGCCCCAGCCAGGTCAGCAATTCCTCGGCCGGCACAGCCATGTCCCTTATCGTTGCTTCGAGCACCCCGGCCGCCAACCCGCGCCAACCGGCATGAGCGGCCGCAACGACGGTTCCGGCCCGGTCGCAAAAGAGAACGGGCAGGCAATCGGCGGTCATCACGGCGCAAACCACACCGGGATCTCGCGTGAAAGCCGCATCGGCCTCTTTCAATTTTGGGCTTTTTTTCGGGTTGACCGTGGCAATGCCGTGAACCTGCTTGAGCCACGCCGGTTCAGCCGGCAAATGATCGCGCAAGACGGCCCGATTGGTTGCAACATGGGCCGGATCGTCACCGACATGGTCGCCGAGATTGAAACTGCCCCACGGTGCCAGACTGCTACCGGCACCGCGCAGCGTCTGCAAGCTGCGGACCCGGGCTGGCGCCGGCCAGTCCGGAACCAGCAAATTAGCCATAGCGCAGGGAATCGAGGAGATCACGCATATCCTCCGGCATCGGTACTTCCCACTGCATTTTCAGTCCGGTCAGCGGATGCACGAGACCGAGGCGCGTCGCATGCAGGGCTTGCCGCGGAAACTCGGGCAATTTCGGGTTGTGCTTGCCATAGACCTGATCGCCGACCAGCGGATGATGGATGGCCGCCATGTGCACGCGGATCTGGTGCGTCCGTCCGGTTTCCAGCGAACACTCGACGAAGGTCGTGTAAGGAAAGAGTTCAAGGATGCGGATATTGGTTATCGCCGGCTTGCCGCCGCGATTTTCCGGCACGATGGCCATCTTGATGCGCTGCGACGGATGCCGGCCGATCGGCTCGTTGACGGTACCCTCGTGCTTCATGGCGCCAGCCGCCAGGGCCAGATAGATGCGCCGCACGGTCCGCGCCTGCAACTGGCGAACCAGATCGGTCTGCGCTTCCAGCGTCTTGGCAACGACGAGCAGGCCGCTGGTGTCCTTGTCCAGACGGTGCACGATGCCGGCGCGCGGCACCACTTCGATCCCCGGCACGTGGTGGAGCAGCGCATTCATCAAGGTGCCGCTCCAGTTGCCGCTGCCCGGATGGACGACCAGCCCGGCCGGCTTGTTGATGACGAGCAGGGTTTCGTCCTCGAAGACAACGTCGAGAGGAATGTCCTCAGGCAGTTCAGGCTGGTTGCGGATATCGGTCGGCTCACTGACCAGCAGCCTTTCGCCGCCCATCATCTTGCGTTTGGGTTCGGTTTCCGGCTTGCCATCGACCAGCACGCAGGCGTCACGCACCCAGCCCTGCAGTCGGTTGCGGGAATGCTGGGGCAGCAACTCGGCCAGCACCTGATCGAGACGGCGGCCGTAACTAGCGTCAGGAACGGTCAGGTGGAGCGGTTCAGTTCGGCTATAATCGCCGGAGTTTTCAACAGGATCATCATTCATGATGCGAAGTTTACCCGCATTCCAGTCATTCCCCGCCCTCTTCCGAGTGCTGATGGCTGTTTTCATTGCCGCTTTTATCGCTGGT
The DNA here is from genome assembly GCF_020510585.1 of Ferribacterium limneticum. Classification (GTDB taxonomy): domain Bacteria; phylum Pseudomonadota; class Gammaproteobacteria; order Burkholderiales; family Rhodocyclaceae; genus Azonexus. The sequence continues at coordinate 2,627,875 of NZ_CP075190.1, forward strand.
TGCAGTTCGATGCCCGACCAGATCGACGAAACCGCCGGCTGGTCGGCTGGCAAGCTCTATGGCGAAGCCAAGGATGCGCAGGCCGACGGCAACTGGGACAAAGCCTCGAAAATGCTGGAGAAGCTCGAAGCCCGCTTCCCTTACGGCCGCTATGCCCAGCAAGCCCAGCTTGAAATGGGTTACGTGTATTGGAAGGCCAATGAACCCGGTTCGGCACTGGCTGCCTGTGACCGCTTCATAAAGCTGCACCCGAGCCACCCGGCCGTCGACTACGTCTACTACCTGAAGGGTCTGATCAACTTCAACGAAGACCTCGGACTGACCGCCTTGTTCAGCACGCAGGACCCAACCGAGCGCGACCCCAAGGCGGCGCGCGAAGCCTTCGATGCTTTCAAGGAACTGGTCACCCGCTTCCCGAGCAGCAAGTACACGCCAGATGCCACACTGCGCATGAACTACCTGATCAATGCGATGGCCTCGCTGGAAGTCCACGTCGCCCGCTACTACGTCAAGCGCGGCGCCTACATTGCCGCGGCAAATCGTGCCCAGTACGCGATCAAGACCTATCCGCAGGCGCCGGCCATCGAAGAGGCGATGTTCATCATGATTACCGCCTACGACAAGATGGGTATGAACGATCTGCGCGATGATGCTGATCGCGTGATGAAGAAGAATTTCCCGAAGAGCCGTTTCTACAAGGATGGCTTGAAGAGCAAGACGGCTTGGTGGCAGCTCTGGTAAGTCTGCCCGCGTAAGCGGGATATGCTGATTGCGGGCGGGAACTCTTTCCCGCGTGATTGGCTTGGGGTTCCGCCCTTGCGGGGCGTCTCACTTTTTCTTGCTTCGCCAAGAAAAAGTAAGCAAAAAGAAGGCGACCCTGGGTCGGTGCCGGCTGCGCCGGTTCCCTGCGCTACTCGGGACTGGCGGGGGCTGCGGAACTCGGGCTGCGCCCTCAGACAGTCCTCGCCCTTAATCCGCCAGCCCCTGCGTTGCTCGGCACCTCTCAAGGGGCCCGGTGAGACGACCCGTGGCCACGCAGTGGTGCCGTCATTCCCGCGCAGGCGGGAATCCAGCGGTGGCCTGGACTCCCGCTTGCGCGGGAGTGACAGGGATGGAGCCGATGGGAGTAACAGACTAATTTTATTTTTGGCCGTTTTTTCCGGTTGACCGTGGAAACCGATTTTTTGCGACCAAATGGTGAGCGCGGATGCCTTTCGGGTCCCCGTGGAAGGCGCTGAGCAACGCAGGAAGGCCGGGGGCAGTCGGCTGGCGTTGTTTGAGCCGAAGGCGAGTTTAGCCAGCCGCCCGGCGTTCCGAGTAGCGCAAGGAACCGGCGTAGCCGGCGCCGCCCTCGGGGTCGCCTTTTCTTTGGCTACTTTCTTTTGGCGAAGCAAAAGAAAGTACGCCCGCCAACAAGGCGGAACCCCAAGCTAATTCACGACCCCTGCTTGATGGCCAGAATCGCCTGATTCCTCAGCGTCCGCAGCAACTGCAACTCCTTTTCCGGAATCGAAATCCCTCCCGGCTCATCGCGGTCGGCATAGATCAACGCCACCGAGTTGCCCTTGATATTGAGGGGGAACAGCACAAAGGAGTTGGCCGGCACGGCCTTGCGATACCAGTCGGGGATTCGGCCGGCGATCTTCGGATCGTTGATGTCGCTGATCAGCAGATCAACGCCCTTCGACGTCGCAGCATGGAAGATATCCGGTGCAAAACTGAGCGGAAAGCGGAACGCCTTGGCCAATTCGTTGGCATCCGGACCGAAGCCGAAGCGGCCCTGCATGACACCGGCCTTGGCGTCGCGGATGCATAGCACGACGCGCTTGAAGCCCATGGCCCGATACATTGTTTCGAGGATGATGCGCAGGATGTCGTTGAGCTGAAAGCCATCGATCAGCGTATTGCTGATGTCCTGGATGCCGGCGGTCAGCACCGACTGGGCATCGACCGCTTGTGTACCAGAACCGCTCCCGACACCAACTAGCGGGTCGCTCTCCCCGATGACCGTTCCATCGGCAAAATCGCTGCTATTCTGGTCGTCGGCGGGCGCCTTGCCGTCCACGCCCGCTTCGGCAAACAGGCGCATCTGCTTGCCGAAAGTCGTCTGCTGAAGGTTGAGGTGAATGATGCGGGCAAAATCGGCGACCTCCTCGACAGCGCGCTGCACGGTCTGCATTACATCGTTCTGACCGAGTGCCACGGCGTCGGCAAAGCGGGTCATGGTCTTCTTCAATTCGCGGTCACGCGCCTCGGGCGTAGCCAGTGCGATGACGTCACACAATTCGTTGGAGAAGCCGGACAGCGTGCGTAGACGATCTTCCTGATCGACCGCCTTCTTGACCGGGCCGGCCGGCAAGCGCCGCATCGAGGAAACGATCAGCGGCGGAAATCCCCAGAGTTTGGCGATGGCGACGCCAATCTCCTCAAAGGAGATGCCTAGCACCTGTTTCGCCGCCATCTCCTCGCTGCAGTTCTTTTGCGCAATGACGCGACGTATTTCTTCAGCGTCTTCCGGAAAATAGAACTGCGACAGCAAGCGACCCAGGCTGTGGAACAGCGAGCAGATGAACGATTGTTCCAGATCGCGCATGCGCGCCGTCGCGCCGATATCCTTGGCCAGCACCCCGGCCATGTTGGCGCGCAGAAAATCTTCCTTGAGCTGGTTGGCGTTGGCCTTGTTTTGCAGGTGATCGAAGAGCAGGACGGTAATGGCGATGTTGCGCACGGCCTCGAAGCCGAGCACGATCACGGCCCGTGACACGGTACTGATGCTGCCGCCGCCGGCCTGCCGGAAATAGGCCGAGTTGACCAGGCGCAGCAGCTTGTTGGTCAGCGCAAAATCCTTGAGGATGGTGTTCGACAGCTTGTCGATGCTTTCCGTCTCGCTGTTGGCAATCTTGTTGATGGCGCTGACCGACTCGGAAAGGGCCGGAAAATCGCTTTTGTGGCGCATCCGGCGTAACAGGAACTCCAGCGTTGCCTGTCGACCGCCAGCTCCGGCCGGAACATCTTCTTCAGGGTCCAGATAGTTGTCCAGCGCCTCGCCAAACTGGGCCGCCGTCTGAAAACGCAGCAGCGGATCGCGCGCCAGTGCCTTATGCAAAATTGCGCTCAATTGCTCGTCGACCGCAGCATCCTGCGGCAGCTTGATATCTTCGCTGGCCAGACGTTGCATGACCGCGCCGGTGCTATCGGCGACCACCGCACGGCGCCCGGTGAGCATTTCGAAGAGAACCAGTCCGGTGGAGAAGACATCCGAACGCTCGCTGATCTCGCGCCGCAGTATGTACTCAGGTGCCATGTAGCCCGGCGTGCCGGTGATCCGGTCATTCGGGTCGCTCGACGCGTCGACCCGCGCTGCGATGCCGAAGTCCATGACACGCGGCGTACCGTTGTCGTCAAGCAGGATGTTCGACGGTTTCAGATCACGGTGGATGATGCCCTGTCCGTGGGCATAAGCGACCGCGTCAAGGATAGGCCGGAGGATCGAAATCGCCTTGACCGGCGGCAATGCGCCGCTCTGCCGCAGGAACTCGGCCAGACTCTTGCCCGGCACGTATTCGAAAACGAGATAGAGATCGCCATCCTGCTCACCCGCTTCAAAAATCGGCACGATGCTCGGATGGCGCATCCGGCTGACCGTGCGCGCCTCGTCGAGCAGCATGCCCTTATGCTCCGGATCGGGCGTGGCGAAATGCAGGGTCTTGATGGCGATCTCGCGCTGCAACTGCGGATCGAAGCCAAGATTGACCACACTTTGCGCGCCCCGCCCCAACTCGCCACGGACTTCGAAACGGCCGATTTTTCTGCTCATTGTTCGCTATCTTCTATCCAGACGAGGTGGGGAATGGCATCGACGCTGCCGCAAACCACGGCATTCTGCCCATATTCGGCGGCCAGGGCACAGGCATCTTCACGGGAAATATCGGGAACGAAACAGCTCTCCTCAGTTGGCCAGCCTTCGGCATCGGCTTCATGCTGCGCCGCATAGGGTTCGTAGTTGCCCTCCAGCAACTCGCACTCCAGTTGCGACTGACGCTCGGCGTTGGTCGCATCATCGGCCCGCTGCCCACCCGGATTGTGCGCCGTGATCAGCGCGAACTCCGTGCAGCCTGCCTTTTCAAGCCAGCAGCGCAGGGTTTCGCAGGGCTGGCCGATGCGCAGTTCGCAGATGCCACCAGGCAGGAACACCCGATAAGTCGTCGCCATATAGGCGGCCTCAAGTTCACTCGTCTTCGCCATCGAAATCCGCCACACCGATCAATTGTTCGGCCTCTGCCAGCGGCAGCGCCTCGACTTCCTTGAGCCGGCGCGTCAGTTGCCGCGTCCGGGTTTCCGCCTTACTGATACTGTTGCTCGCCTCGTCCAGCTTCTTCTTGGTATGGGCCAGCGCCTCGCCAAACTTGCTGAACTCCGTCTTGACTGCGCCGAGCACGGCCCACACTTCGGCCGAACGCTGCTCGATGGCCAGGGTACGGAAACCCATCTGCAAACTGTTGAGCATCGCCGCCAGCGTCGTCGGCCCGGTCAGGCTGACCCGCCAGTCACGCTGCAGCGTTTCGGCCAGGCCCGGACGCCTCAGCGCCTCGGCGTAAAGACCTTCGAGCGGCAGGTAGAGCAAGGCAAAGTCGGTGGTATGCGGCGGCGAGACGTATTTCTCGTGAATACTCCTGGCCTCGTTCTTCAGGCGGGTCTCGATGGCTCGCGAAGCTTCCTCAACCCCGGCCGGATCGCCTCGATCCTGGGCGTCGAGCAGGCGCTGGTAATCCTCGATCGGGTACTTGGCGTCGATCGGCAGCCAGACAACGGCGCCGTCATCCTTGCCCGGCAGGCGGATGGCGAAATCGACACGCTCGTTGCTACCCGGCTTGGTCGCCACGTTGCTGCCAAACTGCTCGGCTGTCAGCAACTGTTCGAGTAGCGCCGACAACTGCACCTCGCCCCAGGTGCCACGGGTCTTGACGTTGGTCAGCACACGCTTGAGGTCGCCGACACCGGCGGCCAGCGTCTGCATTTCACCGAGGCCGCGATGCACCTGCTCCAGCCGGTCGCTGACCAGCTTGAAGGATTCGCCAAGGCGCTGCTCAAGCGTCGCATGCAGCTTTTCATCGACCGTCCGCCGCATTTCTTCCAGCTTGACTGCGTTGTCGGCTTGTATTGCGGTCAACCGGGATTCAACCGCAATTTTCAAACGCTCAAACCGCTCGTCCAACCCCAGCGAAAAGCGGCTCAGCTCGCGCGCAAAAGCCTCCAGCCGCTCGGCCTGCGCTGCGCCGAACTGGACGACCTGCGCGGACAGCGTCTGGCCCAGCAAGTTGGACGATTGCGCCCTTTCCTCGCGATCACGGAAGGCCTCTTCGGCCACCTCGCGTCGGCCACGTGCCAGTTCCTCGCGCAGTTCGCGTTCAAGGCGCATCAGCCCCTTTTCTTGGGCCTCCTGCTGCACCTGGAAGCGCGCTTCGTCCTGCTGCCGGTTGCCGCGCAGCAACAACGCCACCTGCAACAGGATGACCACCACCACGCCGACGATCAGGGCCAGCCCCATCGTTTCACTCATTGACGACTCATTTCAGCGAAAAATCAACACGGCTGGCTTTACCCTTTTCATCAGCCCCAACTTTCGGCGGCAAGAGGAAAACCCGTTCCGGCAGCACCTTGCCCTGGTCGACCAGCCAGCCTTGAACCACCTCGGCCCGGCGCGCGGCCAGCGCCTTGACGTCGTCATCGCTGACCGGCAAGTTGGCCAGCATCAATTTCTCCATTTCGTCTACCGGCAAATCCTTCTGCAGACCAATCATGTTGCGCGGCTTCGGGAACTTGGCTTCCTTGTAGGCGCGGGTCAGGTAGGCCGTGCTTTCCTCCGGAGCAATCTCGATTTCTTCGAGCGACTTGCCTTCGCCAGCCTTCTTGAGATCCTTGAGCTTTTCGGCCTGCATGGCGCGTTCCAGGGCAGCGCGCTTGGCACCTTCCCGGTCGGCTTCCGGATCGGCCCGGCCGGTGATTTCGAGCTTCAGCGCATTGCGTTCGTTAAGCGCCTTGGCCAGTGCTTCGAGCTTTTTGCCCGCCGTGTCGTTGAGTGTGGCACGGCCAGCGGCGAATTCGACACTGGACAACTCGTCGCCACTGCCGAACATCGAGCCAAGCAGCGCAAATGGCGAAGTGACGGCCTTGACGAACAGATTGACGATGACCTTGATAATCAGCCCGCCAATCGAGAACTGCGGATCGTCGAGCGAACCGGAAATCGGCAGATTGAGATCGATTTCGCCACGGTTATTCTTGAGCAGCGAAATCGCCAGATTGACCGGCAGCTTGGTCGCATCCGCGCTTTCGATCCGCTCGCCAAAGGTAAACTGGTCGATGAAAAGCCGGTTCTCGGCCGACAACTGGTTGTTCTCCAGCTTGTAGGCGACGGTCAGCGACAGCTTGCCCTTCTCGATGGCGTAGCCGGCGTACTTGCCGGAATACGGCGAGAAACCGACCAGATCGACGCCCGTGATTTCAGCCTTGAGATCAAGATAGGACTTGGCCGCCAGCGGATTCAGCTTGGCCAGTATCTGGACGGGTGCCGAGTTGGCGTACCGGCCACGCAGTTCCATATCGGCGACGGTATCGGCCGCTGACGACAGATTGGTCACCCGTCCGCCGAGCTTGGTTACATTGACCGTGTAGTTTGGCTTGACGAAAAGGTCGGAGAAATTGACCGTGCCATTTTGCAGGGTGATCTTGCCAATCTTGATCGGGATCGGCTGCTTGGCCGGTCCGGACTCCTTGATCACCACCTTCGTCTCGCCCTTGGCCGTTTCCGGCTTGACCTCTTCTTTCCTGGCTGCGACCGCCTCGCCTTCGGGCTTCCTGACGATCTCGGCGACGTTGAGCTTGCCTTCCTTGTTGAGGATCAGTCGCGAAAAATAATCGGTCAGAGCGATCTCGCCGATGTTGATGACCATCGGCTCAAGCCGGAAGTCGATACCGCCAAAATACAACGATTTCCACTTGAGGAAATCGGCGCTGTTCAGCTTGTCCACCGCCACAAAGTCGCCAAGCGTGAAGGAACCCTTGTAGCCGGCCTTGAGGCCTGCCGTATCGAGCTTGGCCGTCGCTTCGCCCTTGTTCGATACCTGGCCACGCGTCAGCGAAATATTGAGGAACTGGCCGAAATAAGGCTCCAGCGGCAGCAGCGGTATGGCCACCGTATCGACCTTGACCGCGACATCGAGCGGATAGATCTGCAGGCTGCCATCGACATTCAGGGTGCCCTTCTTGTTGATCTTGGTCTTTAGCGAAATGGTGCCCTTCTTGTTCGGCTCGTTGGTCAGCTCCTGGCCAAGCAGATTGAATCCCTCGATGTCCTGCACCGCCACCTGCTGCAGGGAGCGATCCTCAAAATGGAAACCCAGATCTTCGATGCTCAGCTTGCCGACCTTGCCGATCCACTCCTGCGTTCCGGTTGCTTCGGCCACTGCCTTGGCCTTGGTGTCCTTCTCGGCATTGGTCGCCCTGACCACCTTGAGCACCGGCGAACTGACCCACTCAATCTTGCCGGCCTTGTTGCGCAGCATGCGGGCGCGGGTTCCGCTGTTGGTCACTTCGGCAATATCGACCCGATGGGTCGGCAAATCGACCTTGATGCCCTTGATGGCCATTTTCTCGACGCGGAAACGCTCGCCGAGATCGATCTGATAACTAACTTCGCCAATTTCGATCGGCTCGATCAGCTTGCTATCGACCTTGCCGACGCTGACCAGCAGATTGCGTACTTCGCCGGCCACCGGCGTCAGATTGGAGTCGTCCTGCCAGCGGATCAGGCCGTTGGTCAGGGCGAACTCGCCGAGCGACCATTCAAACGGTTTGGCGGGGACCGGCTTGGGCTCCGGCGTTGCCGCAACCGGCTTGGCCAGCCGGTCGACAACTCGCATGACATTGAACTCCCCCTGCTTATTGACCGCCAGAGCGACATCCAGCCCATCGAGCCCAACGCGCTTGAGAGCAACCTTGCTGTTGATCGGGTCGGCATTGTCGAGTTCAATATCCAGGCGCTTCCAGCCAAGCAGCGGCTGGCCTTCGCTTTCGGTCAGCGCCAGTCCGGAAACATGAACAGCACCGACGACCGAGACCGAATAAACTTGGTCCGAAACCTCCTTGAACATCGCCTTCAGTTCGGTATCGAGCGTTCCCGACTTCAGCCGGAAAGGCAGCGAATCAGGCAGGTAGGGTTGCAGGCCGGCCAGTTCGAAGCGATCCAGATCTAGATTCAGATTACTTTCATGTGTTCCCGAAAACGGCTTGCTGTCACCGGTCAGGGCCAGAGGGGAACCATTGATGTTGGCCGAAAACAAAGGTTTGACCAGAATTTCGACCTGATAGGGCAGGCTGGAAACGAAAGGCAGCGCCAGATTGATGTCGCTGATCGTATGCACTCTGCCCTTGGGCTGGTCATCGAAAACGATCTTGCCGTTGATCAACTGGATGTTGTTCACCGAAAAGCGTGGCGTGCCGGTATCCGGCTCGTCCTTGGGCCTCATCCACTCGTCGAGCAGATCGGAAATATCGTAGCGCCCCTCGGCAACGCGGGACACGGCAAGGCGCAAGCCTTGCAGGCGAATTTCATCGACAACAGCAGCCAGCTTGAAAATGGAGGCCGAAGAAAGATTGACGAAGAGTTCGTCGAAACCGGCCACTTCCTTGCTGCCCTCAGCCTTGATGGAAAAACCATTGACCTTCAGCGACAAACCGTACGGGTTTATATCGATGTTTTCGATGCTGACTTCGCGGTGGAGTTGCTCCGAGAGCTGTTTCTGCAAAATCGACTTGAGCAGCGGGGGCGCGGCAAAAAATCCCAGCACCCCGAAAACCACAAAAATGCCCGCCAGCCATTTTCCAATTCGCTTGCTACGCGGTGACTTGAGCGCCCCGGCGAGGCGTGACATTGTTGCTGAATTGTTTGCAGTTGGCTCGGCCATGATAATCTGCCTTTATTGTTGTATATCCGCCAAATTTAGCACACCACCACACTAGAAATATCAGCAAAAACACATGAAGTGGTTCATCGAAGAAATATCCAGGCTAATCGTCCAACTCAAGCGCTGGCAGACCTGGCTGGTCATCGGCCTGATCAGCCTTTTTGCCGGACTTGCCTTTTTCATCGGCAGCTTTGCCTTCCGTACCGACGGCATCCTGCTCTATCTCAACCGCACAGCCGGAGCCTGCCGTGAATTGACCAACGGCATCATCATCTTCATGTTCTGCGGCATGATTTTCTTCATGTTCACCGCCTTGCTGACTTTGGGCGAATTCCAGCGCTATTTCCAGTTCAAGCAACGTGCCGCTCACTATCAGGCCAGGCGTGCGCTGTACGGAGGGATTGGCTGGGCTGCTGCCGCCATCACCATTTCTATTGCCGCACTGGTTTTCTTCAACCGATATTGCCGCTAGACTGCGTTGATCGAGCCCCGGCAGAAACCATGAAAATTCTCGTCGTCGAAGACAGTCGCTCCACCTACCACCTGCCCGTCGAGCAGATGGAAAGACTGGGCGTTCAGACGCTCTCGGCTGCTACCGGCGACGAGGCACTGGAAAAATTCGCGCGGACGCGACCGGATCTCGTCCTGCTCGACCTCTCCCTGCCCGACATGGATGGTTATCTGCTCGCCCAGCGCATCCGGGCGACGGAAACACCGGGTGAATGGACGCCCATCATTTTCCTGTCATCTCGTGACGACGAGGCCAGCATTGAAAAGGGAATCGCCGCCGGTGGCGATGATTACCTACTCAAGCCGGTCAGCGAGATCGTTCTCGGCGCAAAGATCAGGGCCATGCAGCGCATTGTCCTCATGCGTTCGTCGTTGATCGGCCTCACCCGCAAGCTGGATGCCGCCAATCAGGAACTGGTGCGCATTTCGTCGAGCGATGGTTTGACCGGCGTCGCCAACCGGCGCTACTTCGACGAGACAATTTCCATCGAATGGCGCCGGGCGCGTCGTCACTCGAACAGCATCGCGATGATGATGTGCGACGTCGACTATTTCAAGCTGTACAACGACACCTACGGTCACCAGGCGGGCGACGACTGCCTGCGCCGGATCGCCCGGGTCATTCGCCAGAATACCGAACGGCCGTCGGATATCGTGGCGCGCTACGGTGGCGAGGAGTTCGCCGTCGTCCTGCCCGAAACCACCATCGGCGGGGCCCTGATTGTGGCCGAAAAAATCCGTCAGGCCATCCGCGAACTCAATATCGAGCATGCCTCGTCGCCCGGCGGGCTGGTCACCCTGAGCATCGGACTCGCCTCAGCCGCTCCCGGCTTCGACAACCCGCCCGAAGACCTCATCCAGGCCGCCGCCAAAGCTCTTCTGCGGGCGAAACGACAGGGTCGGGACTGCCTCTGCCGGGCTGACGCCGCCTGAAGTTATGGCCAGGCGACGCATCTCCATCGTCATCGCTGACGACAACGACATGATGCGCAGCATTCTGCGCGCCATGTTGCGTGGCGAGGAATACGACGTAGTCGGCGAGGCCCGCAATGGGCAAGCGGCCATCGATGTCGTCGATCGCCTGAAACCGGACATCGTCTGCATGGACGTCGTGATGCCGGAGAAGAACGGCATCGAAGCGCTGTGCGAAATCAAGGTGGCCAATCCGGCTACCGAAGTCGTCATGGTGACCAGCAATTCCGACCCGGAAACCGTTCAGGAATCAATAATGAACGGCGCCAGCGGCTTCATCATCAAGCCCTTCAATGCGGCCCGCGTGCTCGATACGCTGGAAAAGGTCAGCAACCGCGTCCGTCAGGCCAAGCCGTAGGGCGATACCCTAGAAGTCGTTTCGCCAGCTGCGTATCGTTTTGAAAATTGCGGCTTTTTTCCGGTTGACCGTGGGATTCTGCTTTTCCGCTGCAGCAATGACCGTCGGCTCGGCGCAGCGCAGGAAAGGGTTGGTCGCCTTCTCTTCACCGAGCGTCAACGGCACACTGGGCCGGCCCGCCGCCCGCAGCACGGCAACCTTCGCCACGCGCGCCTGCAAGGCAGCATTTTCCGGCTCGACGGCCAGCGCGAAACGCAGATTCATCTCGGTGTACTCGTGGGCGCAATAAGCCAGGGTGTCGTCGGGCAATACCGCGATGCTGTCGAGCGAAGCCGACATCTGTTCCGGCGTGCCCTCGAACAGCCGCCCGCAGCCAGCGCCGAACAGCGTATCGCCACAAAACAGTGCACCCGGCGCGAGGTAGGCCAGATGCCCCAAGGTATGCCCGGGAACGGCCATGACATCGACCATCTGGCCGAGCACATCGATCTGCTCGCCACCCGAAAGTGGACGCGTGCAGCCTGTGATAGACTCATTGGCCGGTGCAAAAACCTCAACTGGCCAGCGCGCTTTGAGTTCGGCGACGCCACCCTGGTGATCGGCATGGTGATGCGTGATCAGAATGCCCTCCAGCGTCAGATCGTCCGCTTCCAGACGGGCAATGACCGGGGCTGCATCGCCAGGATCGACGACGACGGCACGCTTGCCGCGGGTCAGTAGCCAGATGTAATTGTCCTTGAACGCGGGAATGAGCGAAATTTCAAACATACCGGAACTATCGAGCGCAGCGCCCCGGATGTCAATTCCCGGGCTCGACGCCTGGCTGTCGACCGCAGCCGGCCGTTATGTGCTGGATTGGGAACAGCGCCAGCTCGATGCCGCCGTGCCCGATGTTTTCGGTTTTCATGCCCTGCAACTCGGCCTGCCGCAGGGCGATTTCCTGCGTTCCAACCGCATTCCGCTGCGCCTGAAGGCCGGCGAATACGGTGCAGTCGACCTGCTCTGCAACTGCGCTGCCCTGCCCTTCGCCTCGCTCAGCACCGACCTCGTCGTCCTGCCGCATGTCCTCGAATTCAGCGACGAGCCGCACCAGATATTGCGCGAAGTCGAGCGCATCCTGATTCCCGAAGGACAGGTCATCATCATCGGCTTCAATCCGCTGTCGCTGTGGGGCCTGAAACGAAAATTCGACTGTAGCGACGAATTTCCGTGGAACGGCAGCTACCTGTCGCTGAATCGCCTCAAGGATTGGCTAAAATTGCTCAGTTTCGAAGTCGACCGCGGCCAGTTCGGCTGTTACATCCCGCCGGTCGAACAACTCAAATGGGTGCAACGCTGGCAGTTCATCGAAACGGCCGGCAACCGCTGGTGGCATTTTTCCGGCGGCGTGTACGTGCTGCGCGCCATCAAGCGCGTGCACGGCATGCACCTGATCACCCCCAACTGGCGAAACAAGTCGGTGCGCGCCAAGGCGCTGCGCCCGATCGCCCAAAAGGAAGGCCATGGCCGCTGAAGAAATCGTTGAAATATTTACCGATGGTGCCTGTAAGGGCAATCCCGGCCCCGGCGGCTGGGGCGCCATCCTGCGCCTTGGCCAGCACGAGAAGGAACTGTGGGGCGGCGAGAAGGAAACAACCAACAACCGCATGGAACTGACCGCCGCCATCCGCGCCATCGAAGCCCTCAAGCGGCCGGTTGGCGGCAGGATCTACACCGACTCGCAGTACGTCATGAAGGGCATCAACGAGTGGATCCACGGCTGGAAGAAGAACGGCTGGAAAACCGCCGACAAGAAGCCGGTCAAGAATGCCGATCTGTGGCAACTGCTCGACGCCCAGGTTCGGCTGCACAAGCTCGAATGGGTCTGGGTCAAGGGCCATGCCGGCCACCCGGAAAACGAACGGGCCGATGCCCTGGCCAATCGTGGCATCGATGAATTGAGAAACAGGGAAGCAGCATGAGACAGATCGTCCTCGACACCGAAACCACCGGCCTCGACCCGCGCTCGGGCCACCGTATCATTGAAGTTGCCTGCATCGAGATGGTGAACCGCCGGTTCACCGGTCACCACCTGCACAAATACCTCAACCCGGAACGCGAAATCGACGAAGGCGCCCAAGCAGTGCACGGCATCACGCTCGAATTCCTCGCCGACAAACCGAAGTTTGCCGATATCGCCGACGAATTCCTCGAGTTCATCAACGGCGCCGAGCTGATTATCCACAACGCGCCCTTCGACATCGGCTTCCTCAACGCCGAACTCGACCGCCTTGGCCGCGTCCCGGTCGGTACCATTTGCGGCAAGGTCACCGACACCCTGCGCATGGCCAAAGACCTCCACCCCGGCAAGCGCAACAGCCTCGATGCGCTGTGCGAACGCTACGAAATCGACAACTCCAGCCGCACCCTGCACGGCGCCCTGCTCGACACCGAACTGCTGGCCGAAGTTTTCCTGGCCATGACCCGTGGCCAGAACTCGCTGATGATCGAACCCGATGCCGCGCCGCGCCCGAACATCGGCGCCGACGGCCTGGTCCGCGAGCGCAAGCCGCTCACCGTTCGCCGCGCCTCGGCCGAAGAACTGGCCGAACACGAACAAGTGCTTGCCGCCATCAACAAGGAATCAAAAGGCGCCTGCCTGTGGCTGCCCAAGCCCGAAACCAGCGCGGCCTGAACCCGGCATGGTCCCTATCTCGCTGCTCATCTGGCTCGCCCTCGAAATCAGCGGCTACCTTTACATCGGCCGCCATGTCATGCATCTCGACTGGCCGCTGGCCGTCGTCGGAGCGATCAACTGCCTGCTCGGCCTGCGTTTCTGGATGAACGCGACGACCTGGTTCTTCGGCATGAAGTTCGCCACGCCAGCCCCCGCGCTTGGCTTTGGCAAACGCTTCCGGATCATGGCCGGCGAATACTTCGCCTTCCTGCTCACCTTCCTGCTCGTCATCCCCTTCGAACGGCTGTGGATGCCGGCCGACCGCCTGCTGCCCGGCCAGAAACCGATCCTGCTCGTCCATGGCTACGGCTGCAGTCGCGGCGTCTGGTGGCTGCTCCGCCGACGCCTCGAGGCGGCCGGCCACAGCGTCGCCACGGTCAGCCTGGCGCCACCCTACACCAGCATGGGCAAGCTGGTGCCACTCCTCACCCAGCGCATCGAGGAAGTCTGCGCCGATACCGGCAGCAAGCAGGTAACCCTCGTCGCGCATAGCATGGGCGGGCTGATTTGCCGCTCCTATCTGGCTCGCCACGGCATCGAGCGCGTCGACCGTTTGTTCACGCTGGCCACACCACATTCCGGCAGCCTCCTGAGCAAAATCGCCCTGGGCCAAAATTCCCGCGAGATGACGCCCGGCTCGCTGTGGCTGCGCGACATGGCGACCGAACCGATCAAGATTCCCGCCGTCAGCCTGCGCAATGCCTACGACAACTACGTCATGCCGCAGGACAACCAGCGCCTGCCCGGCGCGCGCGATGTCGAACTGCCTGCAGTCGGACACATCGCAATGCTTTATGATAAACGGGTTGCCCAACAGCTACTCGAATTGCTGAAACTCAAGAAGCCATGAATATTCCCGACACCACTCGCGCCCAGACGCAGGATCTGCTCGATTTCATCGACGCCAGCCCCAGCCCCTGGCACGCCGTTCACACCTGCGAAGCCCGGCTCACTGCGGCCGGTTTCAGTCGGCTGGACGAAGCAGACCGCTGGACGCTGAGCGCCGGCGACCGTCGCTACGTCGTGCGTGGCGGTTCATCGATCATCGCCTTCATCATCGGCTCCCAGCCGGCGACAACGACCGGCCTGCGCCTGATCGGCGCCCACACCGATTCACCCGGCCTGCGCCTCAAGCCGAAACCGGCCGAAGATAGCGCCGGCATGGTTCGACTTGGCGTCGAAGTCTATGGCGGCCCCATCCTCGCCACCTTCGCCGACCGCGACCTGTCGCTGGCCGGGCGCGTCAATGTCCGCGTGCCGGGCGGCTTCGCAACCCGGCTGGTACGCTTTGCCGACCCGCTCTTGCGCCTGCCCAACCTCGCCATTCACATGAATCGCGAGGTCAATGAAAACGGCCTGAAATTCAACAAGCAGACCGAACTACCCTTGCTGCTTGGCGTCTCCGAAGACGGCACGAAAGCCGAAGCACGCTTCCGCCAGCCCATCGCCGCAGCCCTCGGCGTCGAGCCGGGCGATCTGCTGACCTGGGAACTCAACGCCTACGACACGCAAAAAGGCGCCTTTTGGGGCGTTGACCGTGAGTTCGTCGCCAACAGCCAGCTCGACAACCTGGCTTCCTGCCACGCCGCTCTGAGTGCTCTGCTCGCCACGCCCGAACCCGCCGCCACCTGCCTGTGCGCCTTCTTCGATCACGAAGAGGTGGGCAGCGAAAGCGCCACCGGCGCCGGCGGCAGTTTCGTCGCCGATGTGCTCAGCCGCCTCGCTACCAGTGCCGGCCTCGATGGTGAAGATCAGCGCCGCATGCTGGCGCAGAGCTTCTTCATCAGCGCCGACATGGCGCATGGCTGGCACCCGAATTTCCCGGCCGCTTACGAACCCTGCCACCATGCACTGGTCAACGCCGGCCCGGTCATCAAGAGCAATGCCAACCAGCGCTACAGCACCAGCGCCGAGACGGCCGCGCGCTTCATGGCCATCTGCGAAAAAGCCGGCGTGCCCTGCCAGCAATACGCCCACCGTACCGACCTCGGCTGCGGCAGCACCATCGGCCCCATCGTCGCGTCGCGCCTCGGTATTCCCAGCGTCGATGTCGGCTCGCCGATGTGGGCCATGCACAGCATCCGCGAAAGCGCCGGCGTCCTCGACCACGGCTACATGATCGCCGCCCTCACCACTGCCTTCTCAAACTGACATGAACGAACTCATTGCTTTTATCGCCGGCTCCTGCGTCGTCATCTGGCTTTCGCGAAAAGCCCTGGCCAAGCCCGGCAGCCATGGTTTCTTTCGCTTCTTCGCCTGGGAGGCCATACTCGGGCTGATCGTCATGAACCACAGTGTGTGGGGCGAAGACCCCTACTCGCCCCACCAGTTCACCTCGTGGATGCTGATGTTGCTCAGCATGTTCCTGGTCATCGCCGGGGCGCGCACGCTGACCCGCCATGGCGCCGCCAATGCCAAACGCGACGATGGCTCGTTCTACGAATTCGAGAAAACGACGCAACTGGTGTCGCACGGCATCTTCGGCTACATCCGTCATCCGATGTACTCGTCCTTGCTGGCGCTGGCCTGGGGCGCCTACTTCCAGGACCCGAGCATGATCGGCGCGATCATCGCCGGCATTGCCTCGTTTTCGCTATGGCTGACGGCCGTTACCGACGAGCGCGAATGCCTGGCCTACTTCGGTGAGTCCTACGCCGACTACATGCAGCGGACCAAGCGCTTCATCCCCTTCCTACTCTGACGGCTGTTTCGTCCCCATCATTTCATTGCAGGTCGCCCGGCCGAAGGTTTCGGCCTTTTTCGGGCTGGAAATCTGCGGCTCGTCGTAGATGCGCCGGATGATGTGATTGGTGATGCGCGCGCCATCGCTGCCGTCTTCGTCGAACAGCTTCATCGGCCGACCCTTGTCGCGATTGTAAAAAGCCTGCAGCGCATGATCGCGGACCCGTTCGCAGAAGCGGATGCGCTGAGCATCCGGCACGCTGTCGTCGATCGGCCCGGGGTGGCCGTGGGCCATGGCACCGGAAGCGGCCAGCAAGATCATCAGCGCCAGCGTGACACGTTTCATTCCTTCGGCTCCTGAATCGACGTGAGATAGGCCAGGATGTCCTGGATGTCCTGCGCCTTGAGGGCATTGAGCAAACCGACGGTGCCCTCCTCGTCATGCGGCCGGTCGCCCTTGAGGTAGAGATCGACCTGACGCTGCAGATAATTGGTGTATTGGCCGACGAGCATCGGGAACATGCCGCGGCCCTTGCCGGTCTTGCCGTGACAGGCGGCGCACTGCTTCTGGTAAAGCTTCTCGCCATTGGCCAGATCGCCCTCGGCGCGTGGAATGATCATCACCTTTTCGGCCATCAGCAGTTTGGTCAGCGCGTCCTCCGTGCCTTTATAGGTCGGCATTTTGGTATCCAGCTCGATACCCGCCAGATAGGCGGCGATGTCCTTGATGTCGGCATCGGACAGCTCGCGTTCCTGCGTATAGGGGAACATCGGGATATTGACTCGCGTCCGCGAGCGGAAACTCCGCAACTGGCTTTCGATGTATTTGACCTGCTGGCCGGCAATGCGCGGGTACTCGCCTTTCTTGCCACCCTGGCCATTGTCGCTGTGGCAGGCGGCGCAGGTACCGTTGATTTCCTTGCCTTTTTCGAGGTCGACCGCAGCCGCTGGATGGCTCAGCGCAAGCACGGCGAGAAAGAGGGGGAAACGCAGGATATTCAGCATGCAAAACAACTCCCAAGATCGATGCGGCGAATTGTCGCACCTCTCAAGCGACTGAAAATTGACACAAATCACGCATAATTCGGCCCATGGCATTTACCCCGTGCACGACAGCGAATACCGACCACCTGGCCAACCTGCGCCGCCTGGTTATCGGTCGCTGGGTAGTGCTCGCCGTGCTGGCCCAACTCATCATGGTCGGCCCCGGCCTGCTCGACATTCCCGTACCGCAGGTGCCGCTCCTCGGCATCGTTGCCATCGCCCTGTTGTTCAATGCCATCGCCCAGTGGCGGGTGGTCCGCTCGGCAACCGCCACGGCCAACGAACTGTTCAGCCAGCTGCTCTTCGACATCGGCATGCTGAGCGCCGTCGTCTTTCTCAGCGGCGGCGCCGCCAATCCGCTCGTTTCCCTGCTCCTGCCGCCGGTTGCCGTCGCCGCCCTGACCCTGCCGGCGCGTTGCGTGGCCATCGTCAGCGCCGTCGCCATTGCCGCCTATTCGTTGCTCATGCTCTATTACGTCCCGCTGCCGATGCCCGACGCGACGCGCGCGACGCGTCTGCACCTGGGCGGCATGTGGCTGATTTTCGTCGTCTCGGCCGTCATGATCGGCTGGATCATCGTTCATACCACCCGCGTCATTCGTCAGCGCGATGCCGAACTGGCCACCGCGCGCGAACAGGGCCTGCGCGATGAACGAGTGGTCGCCATGGGCACGCTGGCCGCCGGCGCCGCCCACGAACTCGGCACGCCACTCGGCACCATGGCCCTGCTCGCCGGCGAACTTACCAAAGACCCGACCCTCGGCGAACCGGTTCGCGACGACCTCAGGCTGCTCCTGCAGCAGATCGCTGTCTGCAAGGAAATCGTCACCGGCCTGTCGCGCCGGGCCGGGGCCGAGCGCCTGGAAAACGCACCGCTGCAGGCCGCCAATCGCTGGCTGGATCAGCTACGTCAGAACTGGCATGCCGCCCGCCCGCAAGCGAGCAGCCGGCTGATCATCGCCAGCGACGGCGAGGCGCCGGAAATCGTCGCCGACCCACGGCTCGAACAAGCCGTGCTCAACCTGCTCAACAACGCGGCCAACGCGACAACCATCCCGCTTGAAATACGCCTGAGCTGGTGCACCGACAACCTGTGCATCGAGATTCGTGACCGCGGCCCCGGCTTTCCCGAGCAGGTGCTTGAACTCGGCGGCCAGGCCAGCTTTCCCGCGCACGAACGCGGCAGTGGCGTCGGCCTGATGCTGACGCGCAGCGCCGTCGAACAACTCGGTGGCACCTTGACACTGCTGAATCCCGAAGACGGGGGCGCCCTTGCCCGCATCGAACTGCCCCGGATAAAACCATGACCGAACCAACGCTGATCATCGACGATGACCCGAGCTTCAACGCCATCCTCGTCCGCACGCTGGAACGCCGCGGCCACCCGGCCCGCGGTGAGCTCGATGCGGCATCGGCGCTGGCGGCAGCGCGGGAAATGCAGGCCGGGCGCGTCGTACTTGATCTCAACCTGAACGGCACGTCGGGCCTCGCCCTGATCCCGCAACTGCTGGCCATCAACCCGGAGTGCCGGATTGTTGTGTTGACCGGCTACGCCAGCATCACCACCGCCGTCGACGCGGTGAAACTCGGTGCCGTTCAGTACTTGGCAAAGCCGGTCGAAGTCGAAGCCATCCTCGCCGCCCTCGACGATGACGACAGCCCGGATTTCGACGTCCCCGCGTCGGATGAACCGCTGTCGGTCGACCGCCTGGAATGGGAACACATCCAGCGCGTTCTCAATGAAAACGACGGCAACATCTCAGCCACAGCCCGCGCCCTCAAAATGCACCGGCGGACGTTGCAGCGCAAACTGTCGAAACGGCCGGTCAAGACCTGATTTCAAAATTTGGGATTTTTTCCGGTTGACCGTAGGAATCGGCCGTTTCCGTAGTTGCAGCCATCGCTCAAACAGCAGTTTTCAATGAGATATAGCTTGGTTACTACACTAAAATTTCATCCGGCCTAGCCCCCTTATTATCAAAGCTAGGCCGGGCAATCCTCGATGCGCAATAGGAAATGGGAATCATCGGCTCGGGCATTCCTTAACCTGACATGGCTTAACTCACTGTTGCCAAGCAAGATCTCCTTTACCAAATCTTCGGTTTCACTAGTGGCTCTAGCCCCGAGAATTACTGAATGGAGTGCGTCGGGAGGGAAGCGAAACAGGTGAAAGCTGTAGGGTTCAGCAGGAATTACCGAATCCGCTTCTTGTAAAGCACGGAATATTCGCCACTCTCGTTCGTAGGCCCAATGCCCACTTTTCACCAAGAAAACATCTACACCATCGAAATCCGTCAGATTCGCGCTAGGCCTAGTTTCCCGATACTCAACGCGCCGCAAATGCCGAAACTCATCTTCAGGCCCTTTCTGTTGGTGGAAGTACACGTGTCGAGCATCGAACTCCAGGGCGAATCCCGCGTGGCTCGCCCCGTAGTGGGACCACATCAGCAGACTGTCCGGCACTTCGGATAAGCAAAACGCCCCTAAAGCTTTGTCGAACGTGCTCGACATGAGTTGCGGAATTTTCGGTGTGAGCGATTGCAGGAAGCCCAGCATCTCCGACTCTTTGGCTGCCATCTGTTCCCGCATCCAAGTTTCCAGCATGTGCTGGGGGATCAGAGCCTTCAACTCGGCAGGAACTGAGTCGAGGGCTTCTTTTATCGCCTCTGGAATTACAGCCTGAAGTGTTTCCTTGGCTTGCTGCGAAGACGTGACAGACAAAATCTCAGGGCGCCCCTCGAAAGGGTCATTAAATGCTCCCAGAGGGCTATACCGGACCATGCAGCCCTTCAGAACGTCCATGCGTTCAGGGCCGAAATACTTGTACATTGACGACGGCACTGACTTCATCGGCTATACCAATAAGGGACACCACGGTTTATACAGCTCAAACTGTCGAAACGGCCGGTCAAGACCTGAGTGGCTCAGGCGAAAAACGAATAGAGCAGTAGCACGACGATTAGAACAAATAGAACCATGAACATGGTTTCAGCCCGGTTCAGTGTGTGAATGCTCAGCCAGCCGGCTGACCGCAGACTCCCACGGTCAACCGGAAATATTGGCAAAAATCAAAATCAGTGTTTGTGCTCCATGGCTGCCGGCATCGGCGCGGCCATCGGGCGGACGACCTTGGCGTCGACCTGCTTGGTGCTGCCATCGTCGAAGCTCAGGGTGATCGGCACGACATCGCCTTCCTTCATCGGTGCCTTGAGGTCGATCATCATGACGTGCAGGCTGCCCGGTTTGAGGACGGCTTCGCCCTTGGCCTTGATGTCGATGCTCGGCACCGGCCGCATTTTCATGACGCCACCCTCGTTGAGGTGGGTGTGCAGTTCGGTGACTTTGGAGACCGGGTTGTCGGCCTTGACCACTTTGACATCCTTGTCGCCGTTGTTCTTGATGACCATGAAGGCGCCGGTCGCCGGGGCGTTGGGCGGGGCCAGACGAACGTAGGGATCCTGCACGGAAACGTTGTCGGCGGCACCGGCCAGGACACCGGCCGAGAACATCAGGCTGGCTGCAAGCAGGGACAGTTGTTTCATGGGCTTACTCTCCTTCAGGGTTGGTTCAAATACTTGCGGATGGCGACGACGACCTGATCCGGCGGCGTGGCGTGGGCCATCTTGCCGACCAGCTGACCGTCGGGGGCGACGATGAAGGTATCGGCCGAATGATCAACGACGTAGCCGCCACCAGCTGTTTCGATCTTCTGCTCGGCGTAGAAGACGCCATAGCGCTTGGCGATTTCGGCGATGTTTTCCGGCGTGCCGGTCACCCCGACGATGGCTGGATGGAAGAAGTCGACGTATTCCTTGAGGCGCTCGGGCGTATCGCGTTTCGGGTCGACCGAGACGAAGATCATCGCCACCCTGGCCAGCTCCTCGGGCGTCAGCTGCTTGAGACCTTCGGCCGTCGCCGCCAGTGAGGTCGGGCAGATGTCCGGGCAGTAGGTGTAGCCGAAATAGACGAGCACCAGCTTGCCGCGGTAGTCCTTGAGCGCCACAGGGCCGCTCGCCGACTGCAGTGTGAAATCGCCGCCGGCGGCGATGACTGCCTTGGGCAACGGCCGCTCGGGCATTTCCGGCTGCCAGAAGAGGACGACGCCGAGAATCAGCGCGGCCAGCAAGGCGGCGATTGCCATCAGTATGCGTTCGGCCATTTAGTGCGACTCCCCGGTCGAAAATCGGTAAGGAATCGCCACCCGCTCGCTGCCTGTTTCGATGAGCACCGTCGCCTGCCAGTCCATGCTGCCGGTGATGCAAACCGGCAACGTGACCTCGGCGGCATAGCTGCCGGCACCACGCGCCGCCAGTTGCGGACGGTTGTAGCCCATGTTCATGTCGATGCCGGCAAAATCGACCTCGACGCGGGCCGGAGAAAAGCCGCCGGTCGCGACCTGAACTTCGAATGGCTTGACCAGCGGTACCGGGCGCGTACCCATCGCCAGGGTGACGTTGCCGCCGGACGGCAGCTGCACGGTGCACGCTTCGCGTTGCAGATTGCAGACGGGATCGGGCTGAACGGTGACGTCGGCTTTCGGCAACAGCATCGGCGACAGCTTGTATCCAACGACAACGACCAGCGCGATCAATTCCAGACCAATGACGTCTATCAATATTTTCTTGTTCACAAGTGTGCTTCTGGGCCTTGGGTCATGTCGATCAACGCATTTTCACCGAATGCGTCTGTTTGGATTTAGCAGACATCAATTCTTTCACAGTCTGCCGAGAATACAGTGTGCGGCAAATTGTCGCAGCTTCACCAAGTCACAGGCGGCAATGGGGGAATGGAAGTTGTTTGCTTCTGGTGCTCATGGGAGAAATAGAGATGAAAAAATTTGTAGTGAAATCTACCGCGCTGCTGCTGGCAGCCGGTTTCGCAGCAACGGCGTGGTCGGCCGAATCGCTGCAGGACGTGATGAAGCGGCGCAATCTGAGCCAGCAGGATCTGCTCGCTGCGTCGAAGACCTACGTCCCGACCGGCAAGCGCGACGAATTCGTCGCCTTCAGCTCTGGTGGCCAGTCCGGCCAGATCATCGTGTATGGCATTCCGTCCATGCGCATCCTCAAGTACATCGGCGTGTTCACGCCGGAACCGTGGCAGGGCTACGGCTTCGATGAAAACTCCAAGGCTGTGCTGCGCCAGGGCAACATCGACGGCAAGGAAATCAACTGGGGCGATACGCACCACCCGGCCATCTCCGAAACCCAGGGCAAGTACGACGGCCAGTTCCTGTTCATCAACGACAAGGCCAATCCGCGCCTCGCCGTGATCGACCTGCGTGACTTCGAAACCAAGCAGATCGTGGTCAACCCGATCTTCAAGTCGGAACACGGCGGCGCTTTCGTCACGCCGAACACCGACTACATCATTGAAGCCGCCCAGTACGCCTCGCCGCTTGAGAACAAGAAGTTCTTCCCGCTCGAAGAGTTCAACGAGAAGTATCGCGGCGGCATCACCTACTGGAAGTTCGACCGCAAGGAAGGCCGCATCAACGCCAAGGAATCCTTCTCCCTCGAACTGCCGCCGTACTCGCAGGACTTGTCCGATGCGGGTAAGGGTCCGTCCGATGGCTGGTCCTTCACCAACTCCTTCTGTTCCGAGCGTTACGTCGGTGGTATCGAAAAGGGTCGTCCGCCGTATGAAGCCGGTTGCTCCGCCAAGGACACCGACTATCTGCACGTGATCAACTGGAAGAAGGCGGCTGAACTGGTCGCTGCCGGCAAGGCCAAGAAGATCAACGGCCACAACGTGCTGATGATGGAAACGGCAATCAAGGAAGGCATCCTCTTCCTCGTCCCGGAACCGAAGTCGCCGCACGGCGTCGACGTCACCCCGGACGGCAAGTTCCTGACCGTCGCCGGCAAGCTCGACACCCACGTGTCCGTCTATTCCTTCGAGAAGATCCAGGCCGCCATCAAGGCCGGCAAGTTCGAATCCAAGGATCCGTACGGTATTCCGGTCATCGGCATGAAGGATGCGCTGCATACCCAGGTCCAGCTCGGCCTCGGCCCCTTGCACACCCAGTATGACTCCAAGCCCTGTATCGCCTACACCTCGCTGTATGTTGATTCGCAGGTCGTCAAATGGAATCACTGTGATGGCAAGGTGCTCGACAAGATCTCCGTGCACTACAACATCGGTCACCTGATGACCATGGAAGGTGACTCGGCTGATCCGAAGGGTCGTTACCTGGTGGCGCTCAACAAGCTGGCCATCGACCGTTTCGTGCCGGTTGGTCCGCTGCATCCGCAAAACCATCAGCTGATCGACATTTCGAACGACAAGATGCAGTTGTTGTACGACATGCCGGTGCCGCTGGGTGAGCCGCACTACGTCGTCGCCATCGAAGCTTCGAAACTGAAGCCGGGCGTCCGCTACAAGGTCGGTACCGATTCCCGCACCGACAAGCCGCATCCGGGCATGGTTCGCGCTGGCGAGGAAGTCACGACCAAGAAGGGCAACAAGATCGAGGTCAAGGGCACGCTCATCCGCTCGCATATCACGCCGGAAACCATCGAAGCTGAAGTTGGCGACGAAATCACCATCCACCTGACCAACCTCGAACGTGCTCAGGACGAAACCCACGGCTTCACCGTGTCGACCATGAATGTGCACGCTTCGGTTGAGCCGGGCAAGACGGTGACCGTCAAGTTCAAGGCTGACAAGGAAGGTGTGTATCCGTACTACTGCACCGAGTTCTGCTCCGCACTGCACCTTGAAATGCAGGGTTACCTGCTGGTCAAGCCGAAGGGCTGGAAGCCGGGCAAGGTTGAAGCGGCCAAGGCCGTCTATACCGAAGCCGACTACAAAGCCACGGTCAAGAAGGTTGCTGACACCCAGGTCGTCATTGATTCCGTCGTTGGTTACATCACCAGCGTCAACTTCAAGGACTTCCCGGATGTGGTGAACATGGTCGACGACGCAACCGACCAGCTCGGCAAGATCAAGGAAGCCAAGGCCAAGCACGAAGCCGCAGCCGCCAAGAAGGATTGGGACCAAGCCAATCTGTGGGCTGAGCAAGTCTGGCAATACCAGGTCAAGGCCGCCGACATCGGCTTGCGCGCCAAAACCTACCTTGAGCAGAACGGCGCCAAGAAGGTCAAGTAAGCCATCCTGAGGTTTATGGGAATCATAAGGGGGCAGAGCAATCTGCCCCTTTTTCGTTGCTCCAGCAATCTACGTAAACTGGCGTGGATACCCCGCCTGAGCTAACCTCTGGACGATTCTCACCGCGTCAACTCCGAACCGCATCACGATCGCGGAGAACCAGTGCCACAGGGGTCTTGAGCCACAAACATGCCATCAAAAAACAATTTCTCGAGCCGTTGGCCGGGCGGCAAGATGGTCCTGCTGGCGATCGTCATCTGGACCGCGCTGGTTCTCGTCTCGCTGCTCACCCAGCGTGAACAGTTGAACCGGACGGCCAGCGCACTGGCCCGCATCGACGCCGTCGCCAATCTCAAGAAAGACATGTCGATCCGGAAATGGGCCTCCAATGCCAAAGGGGTCTTCATCCTTGAAGAGCACATTCCGTCCATCAATTCGCTGGATGAAGAAGAACGGCTAACGGCTGTCCGCAGTAACGGTGAAACCTTGCGTCTGGTCACCGTTACCCCAATCCATCTCTTGCTGGCGATTCAGGAGGCAAGCAATCAGAACGCGGCGGGCACCCGCGAACGGCTGACCTCGAAACAGTTGCGCAACATGGACAACGCGCCGGACGACTGGGAACAGAAGGCGCTGAATGCGCTGGAGCAAGGTGGCGACATGGTCACCGAAGCCCTGCCCAAAAAAGGCAAGCACGGGCTGATGCGGGCGATGATTCCGATGCGCATGGAAGAGGAATGCCTCGAATGCCACCGCGATACGCTGGTCCCGGTCGGCGGCCTGCGCGGCGGCGCCACCATCTCGATCAACCTGAATGCCTATCGCACGGCCCAGCAACCGACTTGGCTGGCCATTCAATACTGGCATTTCGGGATCTGGATCCTCGGGCTGACCGCATTGTTCACCTTCGCTTATTTCGCACATCGCCGCAGCATGGAAAAGCTGCGTAGCGACGAGGAGCGACGCGAGAACGAGATGGCGTTTGCCGCGATGGCGGAAGGCGCCATCATTACCGATTCGACGGGAAGGATACTGTGGGTCAACGATGCCTTTTGCCGCATTTCGGGCTATACGCGGAATGAAGTGATCAACCAGAACCCTCGCCTGCTCAAATCCGGCCTCCATGACGAGGCGTTTTACCACCAGTTGTGGGCACAGCTGACCACTGTCGGCCATTGGCGCGGCGAACTCTGGAATCAGCGCAAGACCGGGGAGATCTTCCCGGAGGAAATATCGATTCAGGCGCTCAAGGGACCGGACGGCAAAATAAGGCGATTCATCTCGATCTTTTCGGAAATCTCTGAGCGCAAGCGCAACGAGAAGGCCTTGCATGAATACCAGGAACACCTCGAGGACCTGGTGCGCCAGCGCACCGAGGAACTGACCGAAGCGCGCGACGAGGCAGAGGCCGCCAACCGTTCGAAATCGACTTTCCTCGCCAACATGAGCCACGAGCTACGCACGCCGCTCAATGCCGTGATCGGCTTTTCGCAATTGATGGAAAAAGATCCGCAGCTCAATCCGACCCAGCGCCGCAACGTCGAGATCATCAACAATTCCGGCAATCACCTGCTGACGCTGATCAATGACATCCTGGAACTGTCGAAGATCGAGTCGGGGAAGATGGAAGTGTGCAGCGAAGAGGTGGATCTGCCCGAACTGCTCGACGGCATAGTCAACATGATGAGCCTGCGCGCCGAGCAGAGCGGCCTTGCCCTGAAACTGGATTTACGCTCCCCAACCCGCTTGGTGGTGCTCGATCCGGTCATGTTACGGCAGGTGCTGCTCAACCTGCTTTCCAATGCCATCAAGTTTACCCCGGAGGGCTCGGTGACGCTCGCTGTCGAGGCCAGCGAGGCGGGCGATAACCGCCTGCAACTGGCGTTCAGCGTGGCCGATACGGGGATCGGCATCCGGGCCGAAGATCATTCGCGCATCTTCAACTCCTTCGAACAGGTCGGCGGCGCGCGCCAGGGAGGAACCGGTCTCGGGCTGACGATCAGCCAGCAGTACGTCCGGATGATGGGCGGCGAACTGCTACTGGTGTCCGCCCCCAACCAGGGCTCCACCTTCAGCTTCGTGATCACCGTGGCAGCTGGCAAGTCGGCGGGGAACAACGCGGCAAAGGGGCGCGTGACCGGCATCGAACCGCCGGATCACGGCCAACGCATCCTGATTGTCGACACCATTCCGGAAGCCCGGCTACTCGTCAGATCGCTACTCGAGCCGCTCGGCTTCAGCGTCGCCGAAGCCGCCACTGTGGCCGACGCCGAGGCGGAAATCGCCAGCCAGCAGACGGATCTGGTATTCATCGACTGGTTCTTGTCCGACGACAAGGGTCTCGAACTGATCAAGCGCCTGCGCAGCCGAAGCGGCGTCCGGCAGCCACGCCTCATCGTGCTGACCGCCAATGCGACGCAAGAGAGCCGGCAGCAAGCGTTGCAAACCGGCGCCGACGATTTTCTCAGCAAGCCTTTCGAGGAAGACGAGCTGTTCAAAATCCTGGAAAAGCATCTTCCCCTGCATCTGACCCGCAGTCCGGCGCCGATGTCGCAGGCTGAGCGCGTTTCGCCGAATGCCATCCCCAAGATCAACGCCGACGATCTGGTCCGCTTGAGCGGCGAAGCACGGGCTCGCCTTTCGCAGGCGGCGCTCTCGCTGAACCCGGAAAAAATTGCCGAGGCCTTGCGCCGCGTTGCCCGGGAAAATCCCGAACTCGCCGCACACCTTGGCGAATTCGCCAATACGCGCCAATATCAAGCCCTCTGGCAGGTACTGGGCATTCTCGAAGCAG
This sequence comes from Ferribacterium limneticum, assembly GCF_020510585.1. Taxonomy (GTDB): domain Bacteria; phylum Pseudomonadota; class Gammaproteobacteria; order Burkholderiales; family Rhodocyclaceae; genus Azonexus. The sequence continues at coordinate 2,655,027 of NZ_CP075190.1, forward strand.
AGGAATAAAGATGAATGCCGAAATTCTGGTCGTCGAAGATACGCCGGCCTCCCTCGAACTGCTCTCCCAGCTCTTATCCCAGGCGGGCTATACGGTGCGCCCGGCACTTGAGGGACGGATGGCGTTGCGTTCAGCACAAGCCAGCCCCCCCGACCTGATCCTGCTCGATGTGCGCATGCCCGGCATTGACGGCTACGAGGTCTGCCGGAGACTGAAAGCCGACCCGCGGACCCGCGACATTCCCGTCATTTTCCTGTCGGCCCTGCGCGAAGCGGGCGACAAGTTGAAGGGCTTCGAGTTCGGGGCAGTCGACTACATCGCCAAACCGTATCAGCCGGAAGAGGTGCTGGCCCGAGTGCGGACCCATGTCGAACTGCGCCACCTGCAGTCGCGGCTCGAAGAGCGGGTCGGCGAGCGCACCGCGCAGTTGCTCGAGGCACAGGCCTGCCTCCAAGAATCGCAGACCCGCTTGCAGGAACTGGCCGGCTTCCTGCAGACCGTCCGCGAAGAGGAGCGTTCGGGCATCGCCCGCGAACTGCACGACGAACTCGGCCAAGCCCTGACCGCGCTACGCATCGACCTCGGCTGGCTCAAGGAAAAATGCGGCCAACTCGGGCCGCCGGTGGTGCAACGCGCCGAAGCGGCTTATGGTCTGGTCGAACGGACGATCAGTGCCTTGCGCCGGATTTCGGAAGGTCTGCGCCCCGGCATGCTCGATGTGCTCGGATTGGCCGCGGCCATTGAGCATCATGTCAGCCAGTTTCAGGAACGTACCGGCATCGCCTGTACGCTGACCATGAACCGGGAGGAATTCGAAATCGACGAACCGCTGGCCACGGCCATCTTCCGGCTCGTCCAGGAGTCGTTGACCAATGTGGCGCGACACGCGGCAGCGCAGCACGTCGCCGTCCGAATCGAAGATGGTGAAAGTGAGATCCGGGTGCGCGTAGACGACGACGGCTGCGGCTTCGTGACGACGAGCGAAAAGAAGACTTTTGGCCTGCTCGGCATGCAGGAAAGAGTGAAAATACTGGGCGGGCGTATCGAGATCGTCAGCCAGCCGGGACAAGGAACGCGCATCGATGCGCGCCTCCCGAAACAGCAAGGGGAAAGCAAATGATCCGGATACTGATTGCCGATGACCACGATATCCTGCGCGCCGGCCTCAAACACATCCTGCAGGACAGCGGCGACATCGTCGTCGGCGGCGAAGCCAGCGACGGCTACCAGGTCCTGACCCAGGTCCGCGCCGAAAAATGGGACGCCATCGTGCTCGACCTGTCGATGCCGGGCAAGAGCGGCATCGAACTGATCAAGCAGATCAAGGGCGAATTTCCCCGCCTGCCCATCCTGATCCTCAGCATGCACAAGGAAGACCTCTATGCCGTGCGCGCCTTGAAAGCCGGCGCTTCCGGCTACCTGTGCAAGGATAGCGCCGAAACCCTTCTCGTCCAGGCCATCCGCAAGGTCGCCGGGGGCGGCCTGTTCATCGATCAGGCGGTGGCCGAAAAACTGGCCGTCGACATGCTGACCGGCGCCGCGGGCGGCGCCCCCCACAGCCGACTGACCGACCGCGAATACCAGATATTCCTTCTCGTGGCCCGCGGCCACGGGGTAACCGACATCAGCCGCCAGTTGAATCTGAGCGTCAAGACCGTCAGCACGCACAAGACGCGGATTCTGGAAAAAATGGAGTTGGCCAACACCGCCGACCTGATCCACTACGCCATCCGGCACAACTTGGTCGACGGCGTAGACAGCCTGGCCGAGTAAATCCACCATCCGCCGGCCGGCACTGCAAGCCGGCTGGTCAGCCGACGATAGCGTCGGCCGCCACTGCTCTCCTATGTTCGATAGCACGCAGAAAAATTTCGGACGGCAGACCATGATCATAACGCCAGGGGCGTCGTAGGAATATTCCCACGACGCCCCTGGCGTTTTCCCACCGTGGGAATCAGTTGTCCTTACCTGTCTGCCGCTATCCGTCGAGCCTACACTGCCCCACATGCGACACATTGCCGCAGTGGCATTTCGCCGCAGGGCGATGCAGTCGGAAAAAAGAAGTAGAACCTCAATCGATTCATGGGAGAGTCAATATGAAAACCCGTATAAAACAAACCGTCGGCGTGCTCGTTGCAGCCGGCATTGGCTGGGGAGCGGCCAGTACGGCGTGGTCGGCCGAATCGCTGCAGGACGTGATGAAGCGGCGCAATCTGAGCCAGCAGGATCTGCTCGCTGCGTCGAAGACCTACGTCCCGACCGGCAAGCGCGACGAATTCGTCGCCTTCAGCTCTGGTGGCCAGTCCGGCCAGATCATCGTGTATGGCATTCCGTCCATGCGCATCCTCAAGTACATCGGCGTGTTCACGCCGGAACCGTGGCAGGGCTACGGCTTCGATGAAAACTCCAAGGCTGTGCTGCGCCAGGGCAACATCGACGGCAAGGAAATCAACTGGGGCGATACGCACCACCCGGCCATCTCCGAAACCCAGGGCAAGTACGACGGCCAGTTCCTGTTCATCAACGACAAGGCCAATCCGCGCCTCGCCGTGATCGACCTGCGTGACTTCGAAACCAAGCAGATCGTGGTCAACCCGATCTTCAAGTCGGAACACGGCGGCGCTTTCGTCACGCCGAACACCGACTACATCATTGAAGCCGCCCAGTACGCCTCGCCGCTTGAGAACAAGAAGTTCTTCCCGCTCGAAGAGTTCAACGAGAAGTATCGCGGCGGCATCACCTACTGGAAGTTCGACCGCAAGGAAGGCCGCATCAACGCCAAGGAATCCTTCTCCCTCGAACTGCCGCCGTACTCGCAGGACTTGTCCGATGCGGGTAAGGGTCCGTCCGATGGCTGGTCCTTCACCAACTCCTTCTGTTCCGAGCGTTACGTCGGTGGTATCGAAAAGGGTCGTCCGCCGTATGAAGCCGGTTGCTCCGCCAAGGACACCGACTATCTGCACGTGATCAACTGGAAGAAGGCGGCTGAACTGGTCGCTGCCGGCAAGGCCAAGAAGATCAACGGCCACAACGTGCTGATGATGGAAACGGCAATCAAGGAAGGCATCCTCTTCCTCGTCCCGGAACCGAAGTCGCCGCACGGCGTCGACGTCACCCCGGACGGCAAGTTCCTGACCGTCGCCGGCAAGCTCGACACCCACGTGTCCGTCTATTCCTTCGAGAAGATCCAGGCCGCCATCAAGGCCGGCAAGTTCGAATCCAAGGATCCGTACGGTATTCCGGTCATCGGCATGAAGGATGCGCTGCATACCCAGGTCCAGCTCGGCCTCGGCCCCTTGCACACCCAGTATGACTCCAAGCCCTGTATCGCCTACACCTCGCTGTATGTTGATTCGCAGGTCGTCAAATGGAATCACTGTGATGGCAAGGTGCTCGACAAGATCTCCGTGCACTACAACATCGGTCACCTGATGACCATGGAAGGTGACTCGGCTGATCCGAAGGGTCGTTACCTGGTGGCGCTCAACAAGCTGGCCATCGACCGTTTCGTGCCGGTTGGTCCGCTGCATCCGCAAAACCATCAGCTGATCGACATTTCGAACGACAAGATGCAGTTGTTGTACGACATGCCGGTGCCGCTGGGTGAGCCGCACTACGTCGTCGCCATCGAAGCTTCGAAACTGAAGCCGGGCGTCCGCTACAAGGTCGGTACCGATTCCCGCACCGACAAGCCGCATCCGGGCATGGTTCGCGCTGGCGAGGAAGTCACGACCAAGAAGGGCAACAAGATCGAGGTCAAGGGCACGCTCATCCGCTCGCATATCACGCCGGAAACCATCGAAGCTGAAGTTGGCGACGAAATCACCATCCACCTGACCAACCTCGAACGTGCTCAGGACGAAACCCACGGCTTCACCGTGTCGACCATGAATGTGCACGCTTCGGTTGAGCCGGGCAAGACGGTGACCGTCAAGTTCAAGGCTGACAAGGAAGGTGTGTATCCGTACTACTGCACCGAGTTCTGCTCCGCACTGCACCTTGAAATGCAGGGTTACCTGCTGGTCAAGCCGAAGGGCTGGAAGCCGGGCAAGGTTGAAGCGGCCAAGGCCGTCTATACCGAAGCCGACTACAAAGCCACGGTCAAGAAGGTTGCTGACACCCAGGTCGTCATTGATTCCGTCGTTGGTTACATCACCAGCGTCAACTTCAAGGACTTCCCGGATGTGGTGAACATGGTCGACGACGCAACCGACCAGCTCGGCAAGATCAAGGAAGCCAAGGCCAAGCACGAAGCCGCAGCCGCCAAGAAGGATTGGGACCAAGCCAATCTGTGGGCTGAGCAAGTCTGGCAATACCAGGTCAAGGCCGCCGACATCGGCTTGCGCGCCAAAACCTACCTTGAGCAGAACGGCGCCAAGAAGGTCAAGTAAAAAAATCTTGATTGTTGATGTATCTCATTAAACTCGAGTGGGAAGCTGGGTTACCTTGGCTTCCCACCAAACAACGGAGGGTAAACCCATGAAATCAGTAGTGTTTCTTGCCATTGCGGCACTCACGGCCGGCTCGGCCATCGCAGCCCCGGATGGCGCCAAGCTGTATGCCGAAAAGACCTGCAACGCCTGCCACGGCCCCAAGGGCGACAAGCCGCTGATGCCGAACTACCCGAAAATTGCCGGACAAAACGCCGCTTATTCTGAACAGCAAATCAAGGACATCAAGAGCGGTGCCCGTAACAACGGTCAGACCGCCGCCATGAAGGGCGTCCTGCATCTCGTCAATGACGAGGAAATCAAGGCGATCTCCGAATATCTGGCCAAGCTGAAATAATCGAGAGAGGCTGGTTTTTCCGGCTTCTGACCAACATCAAAGAACGCTGATATTCATAGTGCCACAATGGTTTCAGCGTTTCGAATCATCCGCCATAAAAGGAAACCAAACATGAAAGCATCACTCCTTTTGATCAGCCTGCTGTCAGCGGGCATTGCATTTGCCGCCCCTCCGGCCCCGAAAACCGAAGGCATCGAAGGCAAGGATTACAAGTGGAACGCCCAGGGTGGCGAGAAGAGCGAAGCGCTCTCCAAGAAAGGTGACGCCAAGGCTGGCGAAGAAGGTTACGAAACCTGTGGCGCCTGCCACCTGCCGTCCGGCGCCGGTCGCCCGGACGGCACCTTCCCGCAGCTCGCCGGCCAGCACACCACCGTGCTGATCAAGCAGATGGCCGACATTCGCGCCGGCCTGCGCGACAACCCGACGATGTACCCGTTTGCCGCGACGCTGACCGATGCCCAGGAACTAGCCAATGTCGCCGCCTACATCGAGAAATTGTGCATTCCGCTCGACCACGGTCATTACGACTCGAAGCCGGGTGACAATATGGACAAGAACTGGAAGGCACCGGCCGACACCGACAAGCGCATCGCCGAAGGCAAGGTGCTGTACGAGAAGGAATGTCTGGAATGCCACGGCAAGAACGGCGAAGGCAACAAGGAAAAGTTCTACCCGGTGATCGCCGGCCAGCACTACAAGTACCTGCTGCGCCAGATGACCGAGATTCGCAACGGCCATCGCCGTAACGCCAATCCGGACATGGTCAAGATCATCAAGAAGTACACCGATGACCAGCTGATTTCCATCTCGGCTTATCAGTCCAGCCTGGTCATGCCGGGCAACATGTGCAAGCCGAAGGCAACCGGCAAGAAGAAGTAAAAGCGGTAGTCTGGTTGCCTGAACTCGCTTCAGGCAACCAATTCCGGTCTGTGACCGGATGCATTGAACAGAGAACAGCAAAATGGAAAAACAAGACAAAATCATCGGTGGCCTGACCCTGATCTCCCTGATCTGCCTGGTCGCTGCCTACTTTGCGCCGATCTGGTGGGTTTCACTGACCGCCCCGAATTACCCGCCCGATGCCTTCCCCGATGGCATCCGCATCCATTTCCATTTCGATGGCGTCTATAACGGCTGCAAGGTGGCCGGCAAAGGCACCCGGATGGCCAACGAGATCATCCAGAAGGATCTCGCCCACGACGACGAGCGCTATAACCCGATCACCGACGCCACCAAGAACGTCGACAAGGGTGCCGAAGGCCTCGATTGCGTTCATGAAATGAACACCATCAACCACTACGTCGGCATGTTCCCGATCGCCACCGGCGCCCCGGTCGAAAAGCCGCTCGCCAAGTTCTTCTTCGGCTTCTTTGCCGTGATGATGCTGGCTTTCACGGTCAACCGGAAAAAACCGCGAATTTTGATATTGAGCGCCGGCTTTGCCGCCGTCGCCGCCTGGATGATTGTCGACCAGTTCATGCTCGGCCACCTCGAAAGCCATGTTCAGGCCTACATGCAGGAATCCGGCACCTTCTTCAAGGACATGGAGCGCATCAACGTCTGGGGTGACAACGTCCGCAACGTATCGAAGATGGTCATCTTCGGCCTGATCGCGGTGATGGGTATCGTCATCGCCGGCACCGCCAAAATCAAACCGTTCCAGCTCCTGCTGGCGCTGGTCCCGGCCCTGCTCCCGGTCTTCTTCGTCATCACCTACGCCGGCTGGCTGTGGTTCTTCGGCCACAACATGCACCCATGGGGCGCCTTCACGGTCAAGCCCTTCATGCCTACCGTCTTCGGCGAAGGCAAAGTCGCGCAGTTCTCGACCTTCTCCTATCCGTACTGGGGCTATGGCCTGCTCGTGGCGATTTTCGCCTGCATGATGCTGGCCCTGCTCATTCGCCGCAAACAGTTGCGCGAAGGAACTGCCGAGTAATCCGCATGAGCCGCCTGAACCAACTGGCCAGGCTGAGCCTGGCCACCACGCTCCTGCTGGTCCTCACCACCGGCAACACTGAGCCGCAGGCCAACGTGCCGGCCGGCATGGGCGCCCGCGCCGATGTCGACCGCCCGAAGCCGACCTTCATGCTGCACGAACGCGACAAACGCGTGCATGGCCTCAAGCCCTTCCAGGATCTCGTCGACAAGGCACCGGCTGGTTCGATCCTCAAGCCACCGCCAGGAAGCTACGCCGGCCCGGTGACCATCAACAAGGCGCTGACCATCGATGGTGGAGGCAAAGTAACAATCGACTCCGGTGACCGCGGCACGGTCATGATGCTGGACGCCAGCAATGCGGTGATCCGTGGCATCCACCTGACCGGTTCCGGCGATTCGCACGACTCTGACGACTCTTGTCTCGATGTTCGCGGCAATCACAACACCATCGAAAACGTCGAGATGGACAATTGCCTGTTCGGCCTTGATCTCAAGCAGTCGAACAACAACATCATTCGCGGCAACAGCATCCGTTCCAAGGACCGTGAGCTCGGCGTCCGCGGTGACGGCCTGCGCCTGTGGTACAGCAACGACAACCTCATCGAGAAAAACAAGATCATCGACTCGCGCGACATGGTCGCCTGGTACTCGAACAAGAATGTTTTCCGCGATAACCTCGGCCGGCGCAGCCGCTATTCGATCCATTTCATGTTCGCCAACGACAATGTCGTCGAGCGCAACGAGTTCTACGACAACGCAGTCGGCGTCTATTTCATGTACACCGAAGGCGGCATCGTGCGCAACAACGTCATCTCGCACGCCACCGGCGCCACCGGCATGGGCATCGGCTTCAAGGAAGCTTCGGGAACGATCATCGAGAACAACGAGATCATCTACTGCGGCGTCGGCATCGGCTCCGATCTCTCGCCCTTCCAGCCCGACAGCACCATCGAAATCCGTGGCAACCGCTTCGCCTACAACGGCACCGGCATCATGTTCAACAGTGAAACCGGCGGCAACAACATGATTGACAACGTCTTCGAAGGCAACCTGACCCAGGTTGCCTACGGCGGCCATGGCGACAACAACAATAGCCCGAAGAACGTCTGGCGCGGCAATTACTGGGACGACTATCAGGGCTTCGACCGCAACGGCGACGGCGTCGGCGACAAGACCCACGAGCTGTATGCCTACGCCGACCAGATCTGGATGGAACTGCCCATCGCCCGCTTTTTCCGCAGCTCGCCGGTCATGGAGCTGCTCGATTTTCTTGAACGCCTGGCTCCCTTCTCCACACCGGACCTGATCCTGCGCGACGAGAAGCCGCGCTTCGTCAAACCTGAAAGAACGGCACGCTCATGAGCGAGATCGACGACGAAGTCGGTAGCGACCCCGGCAACGACAACAACGGCGACGGCAGCAACTCGCCCCGCCAGCCGGCCAGCAACGGCAAACCGGCAATCTCGATCGCCAAGCGGCAGACCAACCGGCGTCGCGTGCTGCGCACCATCCTGCTCACCGGCGGCGTCCTCGGTGCGGCAATGTCCGGCTTCCTGCCCCTCGTCTACGCCCAGAAAAAACGCCTGCGTCCGCCCGGCGCACTCGACGAGAAGGACTTTCTCGGCAGCTGCATCAAGTGCGGCCAATGCGTTCAGGTTTGTCCGGTATCGGCCATCAAGCTGGCCGACCTGGTGGATGGCATGGGGGTCGGCACGCCCTACATCGATGCCCGGAGCCAGGCCTGCGACTTTTCCTGCGATGCCGTGCAGTGTGTTCTGGCCTGCCCGACCGGCTCGCTGACTTACCACAAGCCTGATTTCCTGCCGGTTCGCCCCGGCGCCGCGCTGGCCGCCAAGCCCATCCTGCTCGCCAAGGAAAATGACCCCGAGCCGACGCTCAACATGCACGAGCGCATCGGCGTCGCCCGCCTGACTCGCCCAGAAGCCTGCCTGGCCGTTCAGGGCAAGGGGTTCAAGGGGCAGACACGCGGTCCCGATTTCAAGGGGCAGCTCCGTTACATGGACGTCGACCGCTGGAAACCGGTCAAGGTCAGCAGCCATCCCTACGAACTCGCCGAATGCGATCTGTGCGTTCGCCAGTGCCCGGTCAAAGGCGCCATTTCCATCGAAACGGTGTTCGCGCCGGATGGCAGCCAGCGCAAGTCGCCGGTCGTCCATGAACCCTGCGTCGGCTGTGGCGTCTGCGAAATGGTCTGCCCGGTCGAACCCACTGCCATCACCATCGAAGCCGGCGAGGTCTGGAAAATATGAGCGCCCTCCTCAAACGCCGATTTATCGATCAGATCAAGGTCCTCTTCGGCCATGAGCCGGCCAAGCCGACCAAGCCCGACGACATCAGCCCCGCCGCCCAGAAGATCCACTTCTACAAGAAGGGCAACCCTAATCGGATTGCCGAGAAGGCGCATGCCCGCGCCCACGCCGAGCCGAGCCACAAATGGCGCAATCGCCGCTGGGCAACACTAATTTTCGCCAACCTGCTGTTCACGCTGTCCTTCTTCCTCGACATCCAGATTCTCGAAGGCGCGCTGACCGCCTCGCGCTTCGTCGGTTTTCACCTGATCGACCTCAACTCCGCGCTGCAGGTCATGCTCGCCCACAAGCACATCATCAACAACCTGCTGATCGGTACCGGCACCGTACTTGTGCTCTGGGTCCTGCTTGGCGGCCGCACCTTCTGCTCCTGGGTCTGTCCCTACCACCTGCTGGCCGAATGGGCCGAGAAAATCCACCTGTTCCTGGCGAAGAAAAAACTCGTCACCGACCAGACCATGGATCGCCGCCTGCGCACCGTGTTCTGGGCCATTTTCGCCCTGCTCGCGCTGGCCACGGGCTACACCGTCTTCGAAGCCATCTCGCCAACCGGCATCCTGTCCCGCGCCCTGATCTACGGCCCGGGCCTGGCCCTGCTCTGGGTCCTGGCCCTGCTCTTCTTCGAAGTTTTCTTCTCGCGCCGCGCCTGGTGCCGCTATGCCTGCCCGATCGGCCTGACCTACGGTGTGGTCGGCATCGTCTCGCCGGTGCGCATCATCTACAAGCTCGACGGCTGCTTCCACGAAGGCGACTGCCGCAAGGTCTGCCTCGTACCGCACGTGCTGGACACCGTGATCAAGGGCCGCGCAGTCGAAACCGAAGTCCCCATCGGCCCCGACTGCACGCGCTGCGGATTGTGTGTCGACGTCTGCCCGACTGGCTCGCTGAGTTTTGAGGTCAAAGGCCTGGCCAAACTGGCTTGAATTTTGGCCGTTTTTTCCGGTTGACCGTAGCATCGGAATACTTTCCCATCCCCATCGATGGCAGTACGGCGCCGCCTCACGACGGCATGTGAAGGCATAACAAAAGTGATAAAGTCCAGAAAAATACTTGGACGAACCCATTGTTCGCCTTCGCACTGCGCTGTCCTGGCGCCGTGGAGATAGTTCAAGCGTCGTTGCACACAGAAAAAATACATTCGGCCACAGAAAGCCCATCAATGAGCTTGAACAGCCCTCAGAAAACGTCGCTCAAGACCCGACTGACCCTCTTCACGCTGACGGTTTTTCTGATCGGAATCTGGTCGCTGGCGCTTTATGCCAGCCGGATGCTGCGCGAAGACATGCAGCACCAATTCGGCGAACAGCAGTTTGCGACGGTCTCCCTGGTCGCCTCTCAAGTGAACTCGGAGCTGGATGAGCGTTTGAAGGCACTTGAGAAAATCGCTTCTGAAATGACGCCGGCCATGCTCAACAACGCAGCCGGCCTGCAGACATTTCTCGAACAGCGGCCGATCCTGCAACTCATGTTCAACGGTGGCGTGCGTGCCGCCGGGCCTGACGCCACAGGAATCGCCTCCGTTCCCTATTCAGAGGAACGTGTCAGCACCAATTACATGGATCGCGACTACATGATCGGCACCCTCAAGGAGGGCAAACCGACCATCGGGCGCCCCGTGCTTGGCCGGGTGCTGAAGGCGCCGGTCATCGGCATGGCCGTACCGATTCGCGATAGCAACGCTCAGGTCATCGGTGCGCTGGTTGGCACGATCAACCTCGGCAAGCCTAATTTTCTCGACCGGGTGACGGAAAGCCGTTTCAGCAAGACCGGCGGCTACCTCGTGATTGCGCCGCAACACGAACTGATCGTTACGGCCACCGACAAGAGCCGGATCATGCAACCCGCCCCGGCTCCCGGGGTCAACAAGATGCACGACAAATACGTACGGGGCTTTGAAGGCTATGGCATCGCCGTCAACTCCCGCGGCATCGAGGAACTGTCTGCCGCCAAGGGCGTTCCCGTTGCAGGCTGGTTGATCGTCAGCACGCTGCCCACCGAAGAAGCCTTTGCCTCGATCAGCGCCATGCGCCGGCGCATTCTGCTCGCCACCGGTCTGCTCACCCTGCTGGCCGGCGCATTGGTCTGGTGGATGACGGCGCGAATGTTGCGGCGGCAGTTTTCACCGATGATTGCGGCAACGAAAACGCTGGTCACGCTATCGAACACGAGCCAGCCGCCCCAACTGCTACCGGTTGGCCGGCAGGATGAAATCGGTGAATTGATCGGCGGTTTCAATCACCTGCTGGAAAGCCTGATGCAGCGGGAAGCCGCCCTGCGCGAAAGCAAGGAAAACTACCGCCTGCTCGTGGCTGATCTTCAGGTCGGCGTCGTCATCCAGTCACCGAGTGCGGAAGTCCTCCTGTGCAACCGGATTGCGCTTGAACTGCTCGGTCTCAGTGAAAGCCAGTTACTCGGCAAGACCTCCTTTGATCCGGAGTGGAACGTCATTCACGAAGACGGCTCACCCTTCCCTGGCCCCGAACATCCGGTACCGCAGGTCATCGCCACAGGGCGGCCCGTCGACAATGTCGTGATGGGCTTTTTTCGCCCGACAAAGCGCGATCGCGTCTGGCTGCTGCTCAGCGCCAAGCCGGAACTGGCAGCCGATGGCAGCTTGCGCCAGGTGATCTCCACTTTCATCGACATCAGCGAGACGAAACGGGCCGAACGGCATGACCAGTTCCGCACCCATGTGCTTGAGCTGCTGGCCGGCGGCGAGTCGCTCTCCCTTGTACTTGAAGCCCTGGTGCGCGGGGCGGAACAACTGTATCCGGCGATGCTGTGCAGCATCGTGCTGCTCGACAGCGAAGGGAAACAGATAGCGAAAAGCATCGCCCCCAGCCTGCCCGATTTCTACAACAAGGCCCTCGAAGGCGTCGCCATCGGCATGGGCGTTGGTTCCTGCGGCACGGCCGCCTGCACGGGCCAGCGCGTCATCGTCGAGGATATCGCGACGCATCCCTACTGGGCGCACTACAAGGAACTGGCCGCCAGGGCCGGAGTGGGCGCCTGCTGGGCGCAGCCCATTCTCGCCTCGGACGGCCGGGCGCTCGGCACCTTTGCCATCTATTACCGCGAGCCACACACGCCTGCCGAATACGACATCTACCTCATCGAGCAATGCGCCCGTCTGGCCAGCATCGCCCTCGAGAAAAACCTGGCGGCGGAAAGACTGCAACGCAGCGAAGCTCACTACCGGCTGCTGACCGAAGATGTGCAGGATGTCATCTGGAAAACCGACAGCAATTTCATCATCACCTATATCAGCCCTTCGGATGAGCGAATTCGCGGTTTCCGGGCTGACGAAGTGATTGGTCAGCATGTCTTTCATCTATTCAATGAAGAAGGACAGGCCCGCGTCAGCAAGATCATGCAAGAACGCGGGGAGTTCATTCAGCAGGGAATTCAGCTCGGTTCCATTTCGTTCGAGGCGGAGCATCGCTGCAAGGATGGTCGCATGGTCTGGGGCGAGGTGCTGTCCAAACCGGAGTACGACAGCACGGGGAAGATCATCGGCTACCACGGCATCACCCGGGAAATAACCGAACGCAAGAATGCCGAGGCCGAACTCAAGCGTTACCGCGACCATCTGGAAGAACAGGTCACGCAGCGCACCGCCGCGCTCTCGATTGCCAAGGAAGCCGCCGAATCGGCCAGCCGCGCCAAGAGCACTTTCCTGGCCAACATGAGCCACGAATTGCGGACCCCGATGAATGCCATCATGGGCATGACCGGTCTGGCCCTCAAACAGGCCACCGATCCCAAGCTGCGCGACCAGCTCGGCAAAGCGACCAAGGCCTCGCAGCATCTGCTGCACGTGATCAACGACATCCTCGACATCTCCAAGATCGAAGCCGAACGCCTGACGCTGGACGAGGTAGACTTCATGCTGGCCATCCCGCTCGACAACCTGAGCAATCTGGCGCTCCCGGCAGCCACAGCAAAAGGGCTGACGCTGAGCATCAACCTCGCGCCCGGCCTCGCCAGCCAGCCGTTCAGGGGCGATTTTCAGCGCCTCGGCCAGATCCTGCTCAACCTGATCAGCAATGCCATCAAGTTCACCAGCGAGGGCTCGGTGAGCCTAGACATCTCGGCCGCCGAAGAGACGTCTGCCGACCTGCTCCTGCGCTGCACAATACGCGACACCGGAATCGGCATCTCGGCCGAGGACCAGACCCGGCTGTTCCAGGCCTTTGAGCAATCCGACAATTCGATGACCAGAAAATACGGCGGCACCGGACTCGGGTTGGCCATCAGCAAGCGTCTGGCCACCTTGATGGGCGGCAGCATCGGTGTGGAAAGCCAGCTCGGCGCCGGCAGTACCTTCTGGTTCACGGCAAGACTGAAAAAGGCGGCCACCAGCATAGCAGCGGCCGGACAGGCCGCAGACGAGCTACCGGAAGAAAGCCTGAAAGCCCGCTATGCCGGAGCGCGCATCCTGCTTGCCGAAGACGAGCCGATCAACCAGGAAGTCTCGCGCGAACTGCTTGAGTCAGCCGGTCTGGTCGTCGACCTGGCCGAGGACGGCGTCGAGGCCGTCGAACTGGCGAAGGGCAATGACTACGATCTGATTCTGCTTGACCTGCAAATGCCCAGAATGAACGGTATCGATGCCTCGCGGATCATCCGCTCGCTGCCGGGCCGGCAAGCGGTGCCGATTCTGGCCCTGACGGCCAACGCCTTTACCGGCGACCGGCAAAAATGCATAGACGCCGGGATGAACGACCATATCGGCAAACCGGTTGATCCTGACCAGCTGTTTGCGACCTTGTTCAAGTGGCTGTCAAAGCCGGTTTGAATTTTCGCCGTTTTTTCCGGTTGACCGTAGAAGGTAGGCTGATCAGATCCTGAACGTCTCGGCCAGACGGCGCAACTCACCGGACAGCGCATTGACGTCGGCGGCGAGTGAGGCCGCAGCCTGGCTGGCATGTGACCCCTGTTCGGTCATTCGGGCGACGCGCTCGACGTTCTGGGCAATCTCCCGGGCAGCGGCGCTTTGCTCCTTGATCGCCAGGGAAATTTCGTTGACCGCTTCGGCAACTTGCGTCGAGCTAACCTGGATGGTGCCGATCGACTGCTCCGCCTGACGGGCCAGCTCGACGCCGGACTCGACCTGCTGGACGCTATTTTCCATTTCAGCAACGGCATGGCGCGAGCTGGCCTGCACTTTCTCGATCATCCCGGCGATCTGTTTGGTCGACGAGGCAGTACGTTCCGCCAGCTTGCGCACTTCGTCGGCGACCACGGCAAAACCGCGTCCCTGCTCGCCGGCCCGGGCCGCCTCGATGGCGGCATTGAGGGCCAGCAGGTTGGTCTGGTCGGCAATTTCCTTGATGACATTGACGATGGTCGAAATCTCGACCGAATAGGATTCCAGTTCGCGAATCGTCGTGGCCGAGCCATTCACCGTCTCGGCGATGTGCGCCATTTCATCGGCGGCGCGCTGGATGACGCCGCCGCCCTCGCGCGAAGCGCTGCCCGAGGCGCGGGACAGCATGTCGGCCTCGCCGGAAAACTCGGTGACATGGTCGATCGACACCGACAGTTCCTCGACCGAAGCGGCCATATTGGTAGCCACTTCCGCCTGGTCCGATGCAGCGCTCGCCGAGGCCAGGCTGGACTCGGCCAGGCGCCGAGCCATCGTGTCGAGCTTGGCCGTGCTCTGACGCAGCATGGCGGCCATTTCCTGAAAGTGATTGCGCATGATGGCCAGCTGAGCCAGCAACTGGCCGACTTCATCATCGCCATGCGCCGGCACGGCCTGACTGAGGTCCATGGCCGCCATGCGGCGGGCCGCGTCGATTGCCGCCTGTATCGGCCGGTTGAATTCGCGAATGATCAGCCAGGCGACGGGCGGCCAGGCGAGCACGGTCAGCCCGCCGATGATCAGCATGGCCTGGTGCAGGCCGGCAATGCGCGCCGCGACATCAGGCGACAGGGCGGCAGCCGGCACCGCCGCAACAACCTGCAATCCCAACCCGAGACTCAGACTGACGATAACGATAGACGCCAGCGTCGACAGCCACAGCCGCTTGCTCAGATCGATGTCGTTGATGCGCCGGAACAGGCGTTTCAAGACTCCGCCACGCACACTGCCCTGCTCGAGCAGCAAGCCCGGATCACGGCGCATTTGCTCGTAGAGGGCGCTCGCGGCACGCGTTTCAGCGGTGCTCGCCGTGGTGCGTACCGACATGTAGCCACCGGAAGCCAGCGGTGTCGCCATCGCCTTGACCCAGTAGAAGCTGCCATCCTTGCGGCGGTTCTTGACGATCCCGCCCCATGGCTTGCCCCGCTCCAGCGTGGCCCACATATCGCGAAATGCCTCGGGCGGAAGGTCCGGGTGGCGGACGATGTTGTGGGGCTGACCTATCAGTTCCTCGCGGCAATAGCCGGAGGCCTCGACGAAATCGTCATTGACGTAGGTGATGATGCCTTTTTCATCGGTCCGGCTGATGATGCTGCACTCAGGACGAATAACGTATTCACGATCAAACACCGGCTGATTATTTTTCATATTTTTGAACTTTTCGGAACTTGTTCAACCTTAGCAGAGGCGGCCACATCAGACAATTACGACCAAAGTAATAACATCTTCTACGCCTGAACTTCTCTCTGCGCGCCGGGCCAGGCCCTCCCATCCACGCCCCGCCAGCTCGTATTTTTTTGATGCAGATTCAACGTCGAAACCCTTGCCCTCCCTATAATCGGCGACATGATCCAGTTCAAGAACATCGCCAAAACTTTCCGCAAAGCCCGCGTGCTCGATGGCATCAGTCTCGACATCGGCATCGGTGAACGCGTCGCGCTGATTGGCTCGAATGGCGCCGGCAAGACCACGCTGATTCGCTGCCTGCTCGGCGAATACACACACGACGGCGAGGTCGCCATCAACGGCCTCGATCCGCGCAGCAACCGCACCGAAGTGCTCGGCACCATCGGCTTCGTGCCGCAACTGCCGCCGCCGCTCAAGATGCCGGTCGGTCAGTTGATCAATTTCTCGGCCTCCCTGTGCGGCACCGATCCGCAGCGCATTCACGCCATCGCCAAGCGCCTCGGCCTCGATGCCGACGCCATCCTCTCCCGCCAGTTCGTGCGCCTCTCCGGTGGCATGAAGCAGAAGCTGCTGATCGCCATCGCCCTCGGTCGCGAGGCCAAGGTGCTGGTGATGGACGAACCGGCCGCCAACCTCGACCCGGAAGCGCGCAAGATTTTCTTCGACCTGCTGGCCGAACGCCTCGACGACGCGACGATGATCATCTCCAGCCACCGCCTCGACGAAGTCTCGGCGCTGGTCAATCGCGTCATCGAAATGGACATGGGCAAGGTTGTCCTCGACGACAAGGTGGCCGACGCCGTCACACTGACCGCACGGCTGGCCTGCCGCATCGTCCTCAGCCGCTTCGAGCCGGCCTTCGCCAAAGCGCTTGATGGCTGGAACCTGAGCAGTCGCGACGACAACCGCATCTGGGAAGGCGAAATCGCCGGGCCGGACCGCCTGCGTTTTCTCGGCATCATTTCCCGCTACACGGCGCTGGTCAGCGAGCTGTCGCTGTCCGAAAGCTGAGCATGTGCGATAACTACCGCCGCCAGTTCATCGGCCGCCTCGGCCTTGGCGGCCTGTTCCTGACGCCGCTCGCCGCAGCCCTGTCAGGCTGCAGCAACAAGGGGGGCTGGCCAGACGGCATGGCCGAGATCAAGTGGGACCGCGATACCTGCGTGCGTTGCAGCATGGTCATCTCCGACCGTCGTTTTGCCGGCGAGATACGCGGCGGACCGGACAACACCGTGTTCAAGTTCGACGACCCCGGCTGCCTCGCCTTCTGGCTCAAGGAAAAGGCCGAAAAATATCCATGGCTGGCCGAGCCCGCCACGCGTATCTGGATCGCCGATTTCAATAGCAAGAGCCGCGAGGAAATGATCTGGCTCGACCCCAAGCGTGCCCAGTTCATCACCAAGACCTCGCCGATGGGCTACAACTTCGCTGCCGTATCGATGCCGATGCCGGGCAGCCTCGATTTCACCGACATGCGCCAGCACACGCTGGCCAAGGGTAAGTAAATGAAACAACTGTGGCTCACCGCCAAACTCGATATCGTCGAATCCTTGCGCGCCCGCTGGTTCCAGATCTACACCCTGGTCTTCGGCGGCATCGTCGCCCTGCTTTTCCTCTTCGGCCTGACCGAATCGCGCGTCCTCGGCTTCATCGGCCTGTCCCGCCTGCTCGTCACCTACATTCAGCTGACCATGGCCATCCTGCCGATCTTCGTATTAATTACGACGGTGCGTTCGGTAGCCGGCGACCGCGAGGCCGGCGTTTTCGAATACCTGCTGTCGCTGCCCGTGTCGCTGTCAGCCTGGTTCTGGGGCAAGATCGTCGGCCGCTACATCGTCGTCTTTGCACCGGTCTTCCTGGCCATGCTTGGCGCCGTCATCTGGGCCACCATCCAGGGCATCGAGGTGCCGTGGGACATGTTCGGCTACTACACCGCCCTGCTCGCCGTCATGGCCATGTGCTTCCTCGGCATCGGCATGCTCATCTCGGCCGTCGCGCGCACCACCGACATGGCACAGGGCGCCGCCTTCATGGTCTGGCTCTTCCTGCTCCTCTTCCTCGACCTGATCCTGCTCGGTGTCATGATTCAGGGCAAGGTCGCGCCGGAACTCGCCGTCACGCTGGCCCTGGCCAATCCGCTGCAGGTTTTCCGCACTGCGGCGCTGGCGCTGTTCGACCCGCAACTGATCGTCCTCGGCCCCTCGGCCTACGTCATCCTCGACCTGTTCGGCACGGCCGGCTACAAGGTCTTCGCCCTGGCCTACCCGGCGGCGCTCGGTTTGGTCAGTGCTACCATCGGCTACTTCATTTTCCGCCGTGGTGATCTGCCTTGAGAACACTGTTTGCGCTTTTCATTTTTGGCCTTTTTTCCGGGTTGACCGTAGCAGATGACCTGCCCTCGTCGGCCCCGCTCTTTGCTGCCACGCTGAACGATCTCGACGATAAACCAGTCGCCCTCGAGCGCTACAAGGGCAAGCCGCTCGTCGTCAATTTCTGGGCTCGCTGGTGCGGCCCGTGCCGGGCTGAAATCCCCGAGCTGATCAAGTTCCGCGCTAACAACAAGGGCAAGGTCGAGGTGCTCGGCATCGGCATCGAGGACAAAGCCGAACCGGCCAAGGATTTCGCCAAGGCCTACGAGATGGATTACCCGGTCTTCATCGCCAAGGAAAAGGGCATCCCGCTCATGCAAGCGCTTGGCAACACCAGGGCCGGCCTGCCCTACACGCTGTTCATCGACCGCAACGGCAACGTGATCCAGAAAAAAATGGGCGTGCTCAAGAAAACCGATTTCGATGCCGTGCAGGAAGCGCTGCTGAAAAAATAGGCGCTGTCCGAATTTCCAGGACCGGCTCTTGTCAGTTGTACTTCAGCAGCGACGCGAGGTCGCTCGGCAAGCTCTCGTCGCTCAGCGTACGGAGCATTTCCTCAAGGGCGTCGGCAGTTTGCATAGCCAGAGTCAATGCCTCCGGACGACCATGACGGGCACTATCGTCCGCTTGCTTGGCCAATTGGTAGAGTGCATCGGCATGGATGTTGCCGCAGGTCCCTTTCAGGGTATGCGTCATGAAAGCCAGCGTCTCGAAATCTTCCCGATTGACGGCATCGCGTAACTTGGCGGGGGTCTCGGCCAGCGATTGCTTGACGGTAACCAGCAATTTCTGGATAAAAGCCTGGCGGTGATTGAAGCGCTCGGCCAACGCCGGCCAGTTGATTGAAGTAGTGCTGCTTTCTTCGAGGTTCGCTCGTGCCTGATTGCTCCGATCGACGCTGATGGGCGCCTCTTTTTTTCCGAGTTGATGGAGAATCGTAGTGACCAGATTGTCGATATCGATCGGCTTGGTGATGTGCCCCTCCATACCGGCAGCCAGACACTTGTCACGCTCTTCACCAAGGGCATGGGCGGTCAGGCCGATGACCGGCAGCGTCGGCGTTATTTGATGGATGCGCCGCGTGGCTTCATGACCATCCATGAGCGGCATTTGAACGTCCATCAACACCAGGTCGAATCCACGCGGATGGTCTTTTACCTGATCGACCGCTTCGCGGCCGTTCACCACAAACGTAGTCTGAGCCCCCTCGTTACTCAAAACTTCCTCAAGGACGATGCGATTCAGTTCATTGTCATCCGCGGCCAGGATGTTGATCCCGATCAGGCGCGCCACAGATGAGAAATCGCCATGCCCGGATTGGCCTTGCTGAAATTCACCTAGCAGGTGACGCAGGCGCAACGGCCGCTGGATAGTAAACGCATGGTCACTCAGCGCGCATGGCTGGTCGCTCTGCTTCCCTGGCGTGGTCAGCACGAAAGGCCGCAGAGAACCCGGCGGCGGGGTGATGCAGTGTTTTTCCAGAGCCTCCTCGCTGAACAGCAGGAGATCCGGCGACGGCAAGAAAAACGCCTCGGAAACTTCGGCACTTTCAACAGTGATTCCATACTGCTCCAGATCATCCTTCAGCCAGCCGCACTCCACGTTGCTGAGCCCCACCTGACGAACCCTTGTGTAACCTCGGGGTATGATGGCCTCGGGACTTTCCAGTGTGGCAATCGGTAGCTGCAATTCGAACGACGAGCCGACCCCGGGCCGGCTTTCAACAACCACCTTGCCGCCCATTGCTTCCACCAGCCGGGCGCTGATTGCCAGGCCCAGCCCGGTACCACCAAAGCGCCGCGTGGTTGAAGGGTCGGCCTGCTCAAAGGGGGTGAATAGGCGCTCGATCTGATCCTCGGTCATACCGATGCCGCTATCACTCACCCGAAAAATGATGTCTGTACCAGCGCGCACGACGGAGAGACTAACAATGCCCCGCTCAGTGAACTTGATCGCATTCGAAAGAAGGTTGAGCAGCACCTGATTCAAACGCGTGGTATCGCCTGAAACCTCCAGCGGCAGATCGGGCGCCTCGCTCACCCTGAACAGCAAACCCTTGCTGAAAGCGCGCTCGGCAGTGAGATCGACAACTCGGTCAATGGTCTCGCCAAGCTTGAAAGTGACCTGCTCAACGGTCAGTTTTCCCGACTCGATCTTTGAATAATCGAGAATGTCGTTGACCACGCTGAGCAGATGTTTGCCCGAATCGAGAATGCGCTGAAAATTGACTTGCGCCTTGCGTCCCACGTTATCGCGGACACCCGTTTGCGCCAGGCCAAGCACAGCATTCATCGGTGTCCGAATCTCATGGCTCATGTTGGCGAGAAATTCGCTCTTGGCCAGCGCCAAACGCTTGGCTTCGGCCAACGCCTGCAGAGTGGCGTGTTCTGCGTTTTTGAGCTCGTTGATATCCTGAACGACACCATGAGCCGCGATCACCTCTCCATTTTCATCCAGGAGCAGTTCGGCCCGTTCACGGACCCATTTGACCTCACCGTTGGTCACGATGCGATGTTCGATATCGTAAGGCCGACCATCCTGAGCGGCTTGCCAGGCCCTCATTACGGGCTCTCTGTCTTCAGGGTGGACGCATTCGACAAAACCGGAGAGCGTCATGGGGGTGCCAGGCGGAATGCCGAAAATACGATAGGTCTCATTTGACCAGGAAAGTTTGTCCAGCCTGACATCCAGATGCCAACTGCCGAGATGGGAAATAGCCTGAGCCCGCTCCAGGTCAGCGCTGCGGATACCAAGGGTGATCTGGGTTTCTTTCAGCGCCGTGATGTCGCTGGCAAACAGGTAGATACCTTGGACCTGACCGGCAACAATGTCCGGAATATAGGTCACCAGGTTGTAAGCAGTCGTACCATCGAGTTTGGTTGATGAGCGTTCAAACTCCTGACGTTGCCCTCGCAATGCCGCCTGCAGGAAGGGTTCACTTTTTCGCGACAGCTCATCACCGAGCAATTCCTGCGCACTGATACCGAGCATTTCCTCCGGTTTTTTGTTGAACCAGACCAGGTACGCGGCATTGGCAAAACGACAACGCAAATCGGCGTCCCAGTAACTCACCATAGCCGGCACATTGTCGGTAATCGTGTGGATGAAATTCTCTTTGGCGACCAGTGCCTGATTGAGTTTTTCCAGCTCTTTGGTGCGTTGGCAAACGAGCTCTTCGAGATGGTGGCGATGCAGATCCAGTTCGTTCGAACTGCGTTTGCGTTCGGTGATGTCTTCAAAATGCGATACGTAATGGCTGATATTGCCGTCCCCCTGCCGCAGCGGAGAAATAGTCTGGTAAGCCGTAAAAATACTGCCATCCTTACACCGGTTGATCACCTCGCCGCGCCATGACTTTCCTGCCTTTAGCGTTTGCCAAAGAATGGCGAAAGTTTCCGGAGGAGTTTGTCCCGAGTTGAGCAGGCTGGGGTTACGCCCTTTAACCTCTTCCGGGCGATAACCGGTAGTTTTGCAGAAGGCCTCGTTAACAAACTCAATCTCTGCTGCCGTGTTGGTAATAAGAATGGCATTCGAGCTCTGTTCGACCGCCAGTGACAGTTTGGCGAGGGTTTCTTCGGTCCGTTTGCGCTTGATGAAGGCAGCAATGATCTCGGCTGCCGCGCTGAGGAATTTTTCTGCGACGCTGTTACGCAGGCTCCCAGCCGGAAGGTAGAGAACGAGGACACCCAGCATTTCGTCTGCGGCCAGCAACGGCTGGCAATAGTGGCCGTGATCGGCAATATCCTTGTAGGTAATCTCGTGGCTGGCATCGACGTGGTTGGAGAAAACCACTTTTCGGCTGGCGGCGGCTCGACCACAGAGACAGCGATCAAGCGGCAGATGATGGCATCGGGAGAGCACTCCTGGCGGCAGGTTGCGAGAAACACTTAACTCCAGCCCCACCTTGTCGTCGGCGGCCAGATGAATGCCGCCCTGCGGTCGTGTGGCGAGCCAGGGTATGGCCAGCAATTGGTCAAGGCAACGTTGCAGCGTCTCTTCCATGGAGGCTCCCGAGACGGTGGTTTCAATCAGGCGGCGCAGCACAGATTGTTGTTCCCGGTCTCGTTCAACCGCTGCCTCCGTAGCTTTGCGCTCGGAAATATCGATATGACTGATCACCGCCCCGTTGCCATCGGCCAGCGGAGTTACCAGCATGTTGAACCAGCGCTCCCGCTCTGGCGAATGGCAAGCATATTCAAGTGAGAAGCAAGGGCTGCTGCCGTCCAGAACGCCTTCTATGCCACTGCGCACCGCAGCCGCCTGACTGTCCGAATCCACTGCTCGGCTGCATGCCACCAAATAATTGACCCCACAAGCATTCCGGGTTGCCTCGTCGCCACCGTTGGCTGCGGCAAAGTCCTGCCAGGCGCGGTTGGTATGACAGATAGTGCCGTCAGCATCAATCACCACAACGGCATGGCCCAGCGACTCGATGATGGCGTGGGTCAACTCTTCGCCCTGGCGCAGCGAGGCATCCGCACTAACAAGGGCTTTCTGGTAGGCCGCATTGCGCCGTAGCCAGAACTGGGCGCCAATGCTGACCAGAACAATTATGCCAACAGTCACCGCACTCTCAGCCGGCTGATCGTGCATGCCAAAGGTCAGCAAGGCAATGGCGGCAACGGCCAGTGGCAGATAGCGAAGGTATCGTGAAAAGGCAATGGCAACCCGTGACCTGGCAACCATAAGTTTGAATCGCCAGTGGGTAGGCATGGTTTTGAAAACCTGCGGCTCGTTATGATTACCCTACTCTAATGTAAGGATTACCTTATTTCAAGCAATCTACTTCTTTTGTAACAAGCACTTCGATTTCCGTGGTCGGGTCTTACAAATGACCAAAACCGTGGCGTTTGGCGTAATCAAACAACTCAACATTGTTCTCCAGCCTGAGCTTGCGCATCAGGCGGCTTTTCTGAACGCTGACCGTCTTCGCACTGCGCCCGAACTGCGCGGCGATTTCCTTGATGCTGGCGCCCCGCGCCAGATGCTCCAGAATTGATCGCTCTCGCGGCGAAAGCGTTTCCGGTAGAGACTCGCTGTTATCAAGGCGCTCAAAGAGCAAGGCATTGGTGAGTCGCGGATCCATGAAGCGCCCCCCCGCGGCGACGTTGCGAATCGCCACCAGCAACGTCTCGGCACCCGCATCCTTGGTGACAAAACCGGTGGCGCCGGCCTGGATCGCCCGGGCAGCAAGATGCGGCTCACTGTGCATGGTAAGGACCAGAATCGGAAGCATTGGCTGGCTGCTGCGTAGCTGGCTGATCAAGTCAATACCGCCATCAGGCATGGAAAGATCGAGCAGGAGCAGGTCAAAATTCTTTTTCTTGACGGCAAGGACAGTGCCGGCACCATCTTCGCTTTCTCCGGCGACGACAAACTCCGGACAGGTCCCAACGATATGCCCCAGCCCCTTGCGAACAATCAGGTGGTCATCGGCAATCCAGAGGCGAATTTTCTTCACGTTGATGTTTCCCGCTTTATCGGTATATCGACTGCGATGACGGTTCCCTTGCCGGGTGCCGAGATGATATTCAGTGTGGCCCCCAGCAGGGCGGTACGTTCCTGCATGCCGATCAGGCCAAAGGATTGGCCGTTGGAGCCCGGTGATGCCCAGTCAAAGCCCTGACCATCGTCTGTTATTTTGAGGTTCAGATACCCGGCTGTCGACTCGATTTGCACTGAGGCTGATCGCGCATGGGCATGGCGGGCGACATTGGTAAGTGACTCCTGGACGATGCGAAAAATTGAAGTTGCATAGGTTCCATTCAGTTGCGGATCCGGGCCGATCAAGGTCAGGCGGCAGGCAACACCGCTACGACCATTGAAATCCGTAGCCAGCACTTCAAGGGCCGGGAGCAGGCCATGTTCCAGTTGAGCCGGATGCAGATCACGCGTAATCCGCCGCAACACAGCCTGGGTCTCATCGAGATAGCCCTCCAGTTCGAGAGCGATCTGGTTGGTCTGGCCAGTCGTCACGTTTGAGGTGAGTTGCAGGGCAGAAACCATGAAATGCATGCCAGTCAGCAATTGGCCCAATTCATCATGCAGCTCGCGGGCGATATGGTTTCGTTCATTCTCCCGAATCTGGTCCTGCCGAATCAGCAGTTGCCGCAGTGCTTGCTGCGAATCCGCCAGCTTGGCCTCTGCGCGCTTGACCATGGTGACATCGGTAATCACGGCGTAGAAGCCAGTAATCTCCTGGCCGGCACGCTCCGGAATGTACTCGACAAGAAGATGGCCAATTTCACCGGAGTGCTTTTTCAGAGTGCGCTCAAAGCGCCGATGTTCTCCCCCGATCGCCGCTTCAATATCCGGTTGTTGGAACAGGAACAGCTTTTCACCGAGCACCTCCCTGATCGACTTGCCCTGCATTTGCTCAGGCGTCTTGCCGAACCATTCGAGATAGGCCCGGTTGGCAAAACAGCAATGCAGGTTTTTGTCCCAATGACTCACCATGCTGGGTAACGCATCTGTGAAGGTGCGTAAAAACCGCTCGTTAGCTTCCAGTGCTTGCTCGACAAGTTTACGTTCGGTGATATCAAAAGCGGTAAAGCTGCTGCCCAGCGCTGGATTCCCGGGATCAATCAGGGCCGAGGCCAATAAAATATGCCGCAAGGCCCCTGTTTTCTGGCGCCAAACCGTTTCGATGACACCCCGTCCAGACGATCTGATTTGTGCGTACTTTTCGTTTCCGACACGAATGAACTCAGCATCCGAGGGATAGAGGAGGCGAGCCGATTTGCCGTTCAATTCCTCGGCTGAGTAACCGGTGATACTGGTCATCGCCTCATTGACTTCACGTAACTGGCGCTCGACGACAACACCGATAGCCAGAGGGGAGGCCTGGAGTATCGAGCGCATGCGGGCTTCGCTGTGCTGTAGCAGCCGGGTTCGCTCCTCAACCAGATTCTGCAGGTGATTGCGGTGCTGCTCAAGTTCGACAGCACTCTGCTTTTGTTCAGCAATATCGACACCAAAGCCGATGACGCATAGCTTGCCATCAAGCTCGATGCTTCGCCCGGTGAAGTAGTGCGGAATACGCCTGCCGTCCCGCGTCAGAAGGGGGACATCAAGGAAGTTTTCTCCCTTGATGAATGCTTCTTCGATTGCCTTGCTGACCTGTGGCTGGATACCCGGCTCAAAAAACGCCAGTGGCCCCATCCTGGAAATGGCGTCGCCGTCGTAGCCGGTAACTGTCTCCAGATTCTTGTTCCAGCGCAGAATATGGCCGGCATCGTCGAGCAGGTAGAAGATACCGGGAGCCGAGTCGATAATCTCGCTGGTCAACTGCAGCTGACTTCTCAAGGCCTGCTCGACCAGCATCTGTTCGGTGTTCGAGGTGTGCGCGATAACTGCGCCGCCAGCCTCGTCGGCGTGCGCCCCGAAAGAAGAGGCGGGGCGGGTGTCGACTCTGGCGATGGTGCCGATGGCAACCAAGGCGTTTCCGCTGCTCTCAGTCTCCACCTTGCAAAGACGCAAACAGACTCTAGACCATGATCCGCTATTGTGACGAATCTGGAACTCAAGCTCGGCGCAGCCGGCATCTGCTGCTGTAGCGGCAGCGATCATGGTTTCTAGGGCCTGCTGGTCGGCAGGGTGGACGAGCGCTATCCACGCAGCAAGGGTGATCGGGGCTTCGGCGATTGAGTAGCCGAGCAGACGACAGAGATATTCGCTCCAGAGAATGCGGCCGGAGGCCGGCTCATGAACCCAGACACCAAGACCGGCACCTTCGAGCGCAGCCAAAAGATGCCGGTCGGTGATACCGAAATCACGAAATTGGATCCGGGTTTCAGCAGTCAAATTAACCTTCTTGCTTGGCTGGAATTATTGAATTGAGAGCACTATCGTTTGGTTGTGCATCTCTGGAACGCAAGGCTAGCATAGCTCCATGTTGCGGTTGATCGGCTTGAAAGAGAAAAACCGGTGCCAAATCTTCAAGGTCAAAACCAAGGCAATCCACTGGCACAAGCAGATCAATCGCAAAAAAAGCGGCTAAGCGACCTAGGTCACAGACCATCCGAATATCGCCAGATATAGTCGCTCGGCCCGCAGCCCGGCCAATGCGCCACTGCCTTCGACAATATTCACCGAACCGGAGAGACCATGAAAATCAATCGCCTCGCATCCACCCTCCTCGTCGCCGGCCTCGCGCTCGGTACCACGGCCAGCCACGCTGACGGCCTCAAGTTCTTCCCCGGCCTCGACAAGGGTTTCAAAGCCGAACCGTCGCTGGCCATCAGCGCCGGCGTCATGAGCGCTTCGGCCACCAACGACGACTCCATGTTCGTCTACGGTCTCGATTTCAACATGAACTGCGGCCTGATCCAGACGTCGGACAACCGTATCCGTACCCACCTCCAGATCAACCACACCGACGAATCCGGCATGAAGGCGACCTCCTTCGAACTCTCGCCGCGCTACACCGTGCCGCTCGGTAGCGGCTTCTCGGTTGGCGCCGGCCCGGTGCTCGGCGTAGTCCTGGCCGACAATGGCCGCAACGACAAGAGTCTGTTCGGCTACGGCGCCGTCGTCGGTGCCAACTACCGCAAGGGCCTGTACTACTCGGGCCTTGACCTGCGCTACCTGAACACCAGCGAAAGCGACAACGTCAGCTTCGAAAACTGGGCGCTACTGGCCAAGGTCGGTATCAACTTCTAATTTATTCGGCAACGGGAAACATAAATGGAAGGCAGATGCCTTCCATTTTTTTGCTTTTTTCCGGTTGACCGTGGAAATAGCCGAATCGATGGCCTAATCGATCGCTTTCAGGAAACGCTGGCGCGCCTGCTCGAGTTCGGCGTGCCCGGCTTCGCCGACCAGCCGGTTGCATGTCTCGAAAAAGGCGTTGAATGCCTTGCATACCAGCGGCGCCTCCAGCCGGCCCTTGCCTTCCGTAGCCGGGGGATCCAGCGGCCGGAGCATGACATGGCGCGGAATGATGCGCTGCCCACCGGCTTCCGAAGAAGCAGTCAACGGCCCGGTTTTGACATAGACAACGCCCTCGTATTCGAAGCGGGCGCCAAGCGGCAGATGCTGGAGTTTCATTGCTTGTTTCCGAAGAGATTCCTGGTCGGCTGGACCGTGGTCAAGCCCCAATGGCGGCGCGAGTGTATGTCACGGCAAGTCCCGGCGCCAAGCCCCGAGCCCTAGCGCCCCTTCTTGACATAGGCATCGGGCACGCTGGCCTGAAGTCTGGCAAGCACTGCGTTGGCGCGCTCCTTCGATGCGAACGGCCCCATGCCAACCACCCAAAGGTTCTGCGTCAGCAAGGGATAATCGCTGGAATCGATAATTGCCGCGTTGAACCCGGCACGGTCCAGTTGAATACGTTGCCGCTCCGCAGCTCGCTGCTCGGCACGACTGAATGATCCGGCCACGACAAACCACGCCCCGGCCGGATTGACCGTATTCCGCGGAGTATCTGGCCGCACCTGCACCGGCGGCGGGTCGACCACCTTGTCATCCGTCCCGCCGGCCAGGAAGTAAGCGGCGGCTCCGAGACCAAGCAGAACCGGCAGGGCCAGCCAGGCAGTGCGCCGGCCAGGATGCCCGACCAAGGGCGTTTCGCCTGGATGCTCGCGAACTACTGCAGGCTGAGGTGGCGGCGCCTCCGGGACGGCTGCCGGCTTTGTGCCAAGCATCCTGTGGAGATCGGCAAGCAATGCGGCAAAGCTCCTGGAATGAGCGTCTCCCGGCCAGTCCGAGATATCTGCCGCCTGGATTTCGCGGAACCCGCGGGGTGGCTGAACCGGATCAAGCATCACCGGCAGCAGAATCTTGCGCACCCTGCCGTCGTCAGCCTCCTCGGCCACCCATTGCGACTCGACGGAGTCCTTCGACCAGACGACGACGATGCAGCGTGCATCCCGCAAGGCCGAACCGATGTAGGTGCGCCATGTCTCGCCGGTCGGGATACGCCGGTCCCAGAATACCGACCAACCTTGCGCCTCGAATGCCGAGACCAGCGGCATGATCCTGGCCTCGTCCTCGCGCGAATAACTGATGAAGATGTCTGCCATGAATCCACCTCCTCTGCCTCTTGAGCACGCACTCCACAGAAAACCACCTGCGCCGGCGTTGGAAAACATTCACCGCCCTTTAACTCTGGACGAATTCTATGCAACAAGCAATATTTGGCCGGACACGGTGAAGGTAGAACCATCGGAAAAAATCACTCGCCAGACCAAGGCTGCCAAGTCGTCGAATCTGCTCGCTACTACTGCTGCCCCGGTAAAACTTCCAATTAATCTCCGCTTAAGTTTCGCCTAAGCCGCCTTTAAGACTCGCCTCCTACACTCCTTTCCCATCAACACGAAAAAGGAGAACGATGATGAGAGCCATCCCCGCCGTAGCGCTGCTGCTCGCCAGCCTGGCCTGCCACGCCGAGACGCCGCAGCAGATTCGTCAGATTTATGTCGCTGAAGCGACCAGCCAGCAAGCCGGTTTTGCACCATCGGCCAAACGCGGCGACGCCTTTTTCCGCCAGCGCTTTGCCATCAACGACAAGATGCCGGCCTGCACCAGCTGCCACACCGACAGCCCGCTCAATGCCGGCCAGCATGCTGTGACCGGCAAGGCCATCAAGCCACTGGCCGTCGCCGCCAACCCGGACCGCCTGAGTGACCCGGCCAAGGTCGAAAAGTGGTTTGGCCGCAATTGCAAGGAAGTCGTCGGCCGCGCCTGCACGCCGGCTGAAAAGTCCGATTTCGTCACTTACCTGAGCGAGGTGCGCTGAAATGAAACGAATTT
This sequence comes from Ferribacterium limneticum, assembly GCF_020510585.1. GTDB lineage: Bacteria > Pseudomonadota > Gammaproteobacteria > Burkholderiales > Rhodocyclaceae > Azonexus. The sequence goes on from NZ_CP075190.1 coordinate 2,683,757, forward strand.
TCCTGATAGCTCTGCTCGGCAGCGCCTTCCCGGCCCTGGCCGATCGCCTGCCGATGCCGGCCAACGCCCCGGCCAGTTTTACTTCCGAATGCAGCAGTTGCCACATCGCCTACCAGCCCGCCCTGCTCCAGGCCAATGACTGGCGCAAGCTGATGGCCGGCCTGAGCGAGCATTTCGGCAGCGATGCCACGGTCGACCGGAAAACCGAGCAGGAAATCACCGCCTTTCTCGAACGCAATGCCGGCAGCGCCAGTCGCCTGGGCAACGCCGGCAATCCGCCGCGCATCACCCAGACCGCCCGCTTCATCCGCAAGCATGACGAAATCCCGACCAAATACTGGCGCGATCCACGCGTCAAGTCGAAGGCCAACTGCGAAGCCTGTCACCCCGGCGGCGCCAAGGGCAGCTACAGCGAACACGACATTTCCATCCGCGAACTGCGCGAGTAAATCATGAAAAACATTCTTGTCTGGGACTGGCCGGTTCGCCTCGGCCACTGGCTCATGGTTGGCGGCTTCATCCTCGCCTGGCTGACTTCGGAAAGCGAAACCTGGCGGCTGGTGCATGCCTTTTCCGGCTCGGTCGTCATTGCCGTCGCCCTGTTTCGCCTGCCCTGGGGCTTCATCGGCTCGCGCTATGCCCGCTTCGTCGATTTCGTCCGCAGCCCGGGTTCCGTCGTCGATTACCTGCGCAGCCTGATCAGGCTTGAACCGGACCACCATACCGGCCACAACCCGGCCGGTGGCTGGGCCATCATGCTGCTGCTCGCCCTCGGCATCGCCACCGGCCTCGTCGGCTGGGCGATGTACAACGAACTCGGCGGCGAATGGCTGGAAGACCTGCACGAAGGCCTGGCGGCGACCATGCTCACTGTCGTCTTCATCCACGTCGCCGGCGTTATCTCGGGTAGCCTGCTGCACGGGGAAAACCTGGTCCGCGCCATGATTACCGGCCACAAACAAGGTTCGCCGGAAGAAGCCATCCCGTCGGCCCGTCCGCTGGCTGCTATCTTCCTGCTGGTCTGGGTAGCTGCCGCCAGCTGGTGGCTGGCAAGCTGATAGAATTAATCCATGCGAATTTTGCTTGTCGAAGACGACCCCGAACTGGGCGACGGCCTGACCGTCGGCCTGCGCCAGGCCGGCTTCGCAGTCGACTGGCTGCGTGATGGCCACTCCGCCGACCAGGCCCTGCAGAGCGAAAGCTTTGACCTGGTCGTGCTCGACCTCGGCCTGCCCCGCCTTTCCGGCATGGATGTCCTGAATCGAGCGCGCGGCCGGGGGCTGACCGTCCCCATCCTCATCCTGACCGCCCGCGACGCCACCGGCGACAAGGTCTCCGGCCTTGATGCCGGGGCCGACGACTACCTCGTCAAGCCCATCGACCTCGACGAATTGAGCGCCCGCATCCGCGCCCTGACCCGGCGCAGCGCCGGCCGCGCCGCACCGCTGCTGACGCATGGCGAACTGGCCGTCGACCTGGCCGCCCACCGCGTGACGCTGGCCGGTCTGGAAATCGAACTGTCCAGCCGCGAGTATTCGCTACTCCAGATGCTGCTCGAAAACGCCGGCCGCGTCCTGACCCGCACCCAGCTCGAGCAGTCGGTCTATGGCTGGCGCGACGAACCCGACAGCAACGCCCTCGAAGTGCACATCCATCACCTGCGCAAGAAGCTGGGCGGCGACCTGATCCGCACCCTGCGCGGCGTCGGCTACACCATTCCGAAATGAGCGGAACGGGAACGACCGTCTGGTTCTCGCTGCGCCGCCGCCTGCTTGGCCTGCTGCTCGGCGGCGTCTCGGCCGCCTGGCTCGTCACCATGGTTTTCAGCTACATCGATGCCCATCACGAGGTCGATGAACTGTTCGACGCCCAGCTTGTTCAGGGCGCCCAGACCCTGCTCGCCCTGGCCAGCCACGACCAGGATGACGATCTGGAAGAAGACCTCGGCAAGGCGGCGCATAAATACCAGCGCAGCCTGCGCTTCCAGATCTGGCGCGCCGATGGCAAACTGCTGATGCGCTCGAATAATGCCCCGGAAACGCCGCTGACCGCCGCCGTCGGGTTTTCCGAAACCCATGACCAGGCTGGCCACTGGCGGCACTTCAGCCAGTGGAACGAGGATCGCAGCGTGCAGGTTCAGGTCAGTGAGAACCACGATATCCGCGATGACCTGATCGGTCACATCGCCTGGCGCCTGCTCGTCCCGGCGCTTTTCGGTCTGCCGCTGATCGGTTTCTGGGTCTGGCTCGCCACCCGGCGTGGCTTCGCCTCGCTGGACGGCATTGCCCGCCAGATTGCCAGCCGTGACCCGCAGCAATTGCAGCCGTTGCATCCGGCTGCCGCTCCCGAAGAAATCCGCACCCTGCTTGAAGCGCTCAACGGCCTGTTTCAGCGCGTCGAACACACCCTCGAATCTGAACGCCGCTTCACGGCGGATGCCGCACACGAACTACGCACCCCGCTCGCCGCACTGCAGGCGCAATTGCAGGTTGCCCAGCGCGCCCGCGATGACGACGAACGCGACCGCTCGCTGAACCAGCTGCAAAGGGGCCTGACCCGCGCCGCCCACCTCGTCGACCAGATGCTGCATCTCGCCCGCCTTGACCCGGAATCCGGCCTGCCCGACCCGCAGACCGTCGATCTGGCCAGGCTGGCCGAAGAAGTTTGCGCCGATATCGGCCCGCAGATTCTGGCAAAGAATATCGAATTCGATCTAACCGCCACTCCCGACAGCCAGGTTACCGGGCAGGCCGAATGGCTACAGGTGCTGATTCGCAATCTGGTCGACAATGCCGTTCGCTACACGCCCGAGGGTGGTCAGGTACGCGTTGATGTAACGCGAAAAAAAGCTTTCGTCACCCTCTCGGTCGCCGACAGCGGCCCCGGCATCCCGCTCGAAGAACGTGAATCCGTGCTCCGCCGCTTCCACCGCCTCAACCAGGGAAACCAGCCAGGCAGCGGCCTCGGGCTGGCCATCGTCGCCCGCATCACCGAACTACATGGCGCGACACTGAAGCTCGACACATCAATTACGCCAAAAGGCCTATTGGTCACTGTACAATTCCCGGTTCGCTAATCAATACTCTCAACCCGGCAAGCAGCGAACGATTCTTTGGCAATTATTTTGCAAATAGATGTCCAAGTCGTACCCGAGCATTTCTGCAGAGAACCATGAACACAGCGCACCAACTGGCCCAAGTACCGAGTACCTCCGACACGCCCCCGGAAGGCACGCGTCGCATTATCGATGGACTGGAGCGCGTGTTCTACGACGGCTACTGGATCAAGACCTACCCGGTGCCGGCCGATACGCTGGAAGCCAAAAAACGCCTGATCGACGCGCTGACGCGGCGACTGTTCAACCATACCGAGCATGGCCTGAACATTCCCGGCACCCGCCTGAACGAAGCGCGCACCAACTACGAAGCCGAAACCGACCCGGCGCGCAAGCGCGTCAAGGGCGCCATGCTGGCCGGCGCGCTGTTCAACCGGGCGGCCGACATTTTCCGCAAGCTGGTCGAACTGCAGGCCTGCGGCATCGAGATTCTCAGCGATAACCCGCTCATGCGCGAATGCGGCAAATGTCTGCTCGACGCCATGGAACTGGGGCGCTGCGTCATGCATCGGAGCGGCGAAGAGGGTATCGACGAACTGTGGGGCGAACCTTTCCGCGCCTTCTCGATCCCGCTCGAAGACTTTTACGAAAGTCGCTACATCAAGATCGGCCAAGTCCTGCGCGACATTGACCTGATATCCAACACGATGATCGACAATTTCAGCGGCATTCCCGCCTTTTCCGACATCGAGGGACCCATCCGCGACCTCGCCATTGCCGCCAAGATCAAGACCGAAACGCTACGTACTGACAGCGACATATTCGATGTCTGGGCGCGCATGGTGACGGCCGGCGAACGCCTCGCCGATCTCACCATCCTGACTGGCCCGGGCGTCTTCAGCGCCCCGTTCACCTACAACCTGTCGGACGGCCTGCAACTGATCCGCCAGGGCCGCGACCTGATTTTCTATATTTCCCGAGCCAGAACGGCCATGCCGAAAAGTACCCGGGAATACATCGAGCGCTGCAAAAACTACCTGGCCACTGGCCGGGCGCCACTGTTTCCGGCGCATTTCCCGGCTTAGTACAGGCGCTTTATCAACGCTCGGAGTTCAACTCGACGACCAGCGTCGTATTGCCCAGCCTGGCCCTGACCGGGGTGGCCAGAATGTCTCCCTTGCTCGGTTCAGCACTACCGCTCCTGGATATCTTGGCTGTCACGAGCACTTCAGAGAACTGAGAAATCGTCCGCCCCGGCATGATGGCTGAACTGTCATCGAGGCGAAACTCGATCGGGAAGTCCGAACCCTTGTAGCGCCAGACCGCCAGCGGTGCACCAGCCCCATCTGGCGTCTTGGCAGTCACGAACAGCGTGTCGTCGGCAGATACCTTGCCCTTCAATTTCGGACTCAGCGTAACCACCCCAGCCACGGCTCCGATTGCCACGGCAGGTTCTGCCGCTGCGGCAGCCGGCCTTTTGCCGGAGAGCGCAGCATTGGCTTCGGCGATATTGGCGTCAGCCAGCTTGCTGTCCATCGAATCGGCTGGCGCCACAGCCTTCATGCGCTTCCAGAAATCGATGGCCGCCTTGTAATCGGCCCGATCAAACGCTTCGCTCCCGGCCAGCGCCAGTGCCTTGACGTGCTTGGGATCGGCTGCGATGGCACGTTTGACTATTTTCCGTGCCTCATCATCCCATTTGCGATCCTTGGTCATCACATGTGCATCCGCCCAGTCGGCAAGCGCATGTGCATCCAGGGTGACGAGTGCAGAAGCCTTGGCATAAGCGGCATCGGCCTCGGCATGGCGGCGCAGTTCGCTGTAGGTCTTGGCGAGCAGCAACCAGCCTTCGCCGTTATTGGGGTCATTGGCCATTTTGTCGGCCAGTTTCTTGACAACGGTGTTGAGGTCGCCACCGCTGCTGGCCTTGGGTGTCTGCGTTACCGGTGGCATGGCACCCGGCTCAATGAGAGATGCGGTCTTCGTATTGTCGATGCTGGGTGAAGAAACCCAAATGGCAACTACTGCGAGCGCCAGGACGAGCGCAGCAGCAATGAAGCCCAACTTTTTCCCGAGAACGAGTGAAAACCCAGTCTGCGCCTGCGCCGGAGCTAGAACCGCGGCATGCAGCACGGCCTGCTGCCGATCAAACTCGGCCTGGTCGATACGGTCTTCTGCCCGGGCCAGCAATAATTCACGCAGCGCCGCCGCAACGTCGACTTTTTTGACAGCGGTTGATTTATTGGCCGTGTATTTGCCAAGCCCCCATAACACCAAGAGGGATAGCGCAATGCTGGCCAAAACGATGTAAACGAAAGTCATATTGGTGTCACCGAATTATTTGGATGAAGATGGAATACAAAAATGAATCTGGCAACCCAGGAGTTGCCAGAAATTTAAGCCAAGTGGACGGGTGGCGAGTGATGCCTACCGATAGTCCCAACGGATGCCGAGATAGAGGTATTCACGCACGTTCTTGCTCTCGGTTGTCCCTGTATTTTTGGACTCACTGTAGCCGATTTCACCTTCGAGAGACAAACTGCTTCGCCACTGATAGACCAGTTTCATGCTCGGTGAAAATTGGGTCATATTCTGGCCACTATCGCTGTGCTGGGTGTAATAGCGGACATTGTTTTCCAGGCGCCAGTTCTCGACAAAGGGATAGATATAGCTCAAGCCGAGATTCTGGCCGGTATAGTTCGGGCCGGCAATATAGCCCAGGTAAGCCACGCCGACTCCGTTCGGCACAAACAGATTGGTTCCGATCGCCTGCGCCGAATACATGTTCGTTCGTCCGGAAGCATCCGAAGTCGCACGGCAGGTTCGGGTGATCAAGTCATAACTATCAACCTGACAGATACCCATCTCTGAAATCCGCAGCGTACCGCGCGGACCATCGACGCAAAGAGGATCGTTCGGATTAGCGTCGTCCTGGATTTCCTTGCACATTTGAGCAAGCGGAATCGTCGCATTGGTTCCGGAAATCTCGGACATGCGGTAATCAACACCGAACTGCCAGCGCTCGCCAAAAGGGATGGTTACGCCCGTTGCGAACATGGTGGATAGTGCCGTGGTTTCCGAAACCAGTTGCCTCGCCTGCGTAATACCAACGTTGTTAACGAAGTCAGTGACCGTCGAATAACCCGCAGTGGACAGCGCGTTGGTCAGGCTGTAGGTCGGACTCTGCCGGTAATCATAGGAAACAAAATAGTTGTTGCCCCACTTGTCCAGATAGTTGCCCTGCACCATGCCGATATTGAGGCCCTTGTATAGAACGTCATAATCCAGCAGGCCAAAAGCAGTCACCTGACCATCAAAGTAGCGGAACTCGGACCCTACCGCACGGCGATTCAAAATTCCGTCGATATTCTGCTCAATGCCATAGAGGCTAGCCCCCGGCCGCGACACCTGCGGCGCCAATTCGACACTGCCACCATAGAAGTTCTTCTTGAACGGCGAACCAAATTCGACAGCTTCGCCATAAACCGCCCCCACCTTCCAGTCTGGTGTCAGGTTGTAGCTGCCGGTGATCCCGTCAAAACGTTCAAGCACACCGGCCCCATTCGGATTCTGCCGCCCGACCCGGACAAAATAACCAATCTCGCGATCGGTACGTTCGGCATAAGCGGAATAGATGCGGTTGTAGTTCCGGCTTGGCCGCATGAAATTCCGGCTGTCGGTATCACGAAACACAAAACGCGTATCGGTCACGGAATCGCGCAAGCGTGCGCTCAGATTTACCGAAGAAACCAGTGATTCCTGATCCCGCTTCATCGGCCCATTATCTTGCTTCGACTGTCCGGCAAAAAAATATGACGAAAGACTGCCATTGACCGTCCACTCGGCCGGCTTGTCGTCACGAACAACGCGCGCCGTCGGACGACGGATGGTGCTGACAGCAGGCAATGTGGCCAGCCGCTGCTTTATTTTCGGGGCCTCGGGCGAGTTCGGATAAAGCTTCAGATAGAGATCGTATTCGGCACGCGCCTTGGCGATTTCACCATTCTTTTCGCGCGCCTCGCCAATCAGCGCCTGTGCCGACATGGTCCGGTCATTTTGCGGGAGGCTGAGAATACGGTTCAGTCGATTGATGGCCTTCGGATAATCCCCCTTGTCGAAAGCCTCCTGCCCGTCAAGCAGGAAGGCATGAGCCATTTCTTCGACTTTCTCAGTCGACAAGACCGGGGCTGCCTCGGGCTTGCTGGCATCCGGCGTCTGGGAGGCAGGCGCCTCGGCAACGGGTGGCGTTTCGGCCAAAACAGGCGCTACCGCCTGCGTCACGATGGCGGCAGGTGCCGGCATGTCGGCACCCTTGCCTTTCTGCACCGCAGCTTCTTTTACCTTGGCTGGCGGCGCAGGCACCATAACGACGATGCTTCGGCTGTCGTCACCAGCACGGACGATGTACTTTGTCGGTTTGGCAAAGGTAATCAGCATGCCGTTTACCAGCTCGGGATATGCGACGGTAAACGGGGGAAGCAGATCATTCTTGGGCGAACGCCGAACTTCCTGCATCAACTCGCTTTCGGAAAAACCAGGCTTGGTTAGCCGAAAGAAAACGCGCAGGAACTTCCCTTGGTCACCGGGCGTATGCCGGGTGTACTGAATTTCCGTCGTAAAGCGGATCGTTACCTCGGCTTGATCACCGACGCGGGCAACATCAATCGTTTCGATGATCGCAGCAAAGGCATTGGCGCTCGCCAGCAAAGAAAAGACCAGGACAAACCGGGCGGTTTTCGCCAGCTTCGCCAAATTCACGGAATTCATAAAGAGTAGGCCAGCCATTTCCACCTTCAATATCAGTAACAACCGCTAAAGAGCTTACCTAGAGATTTAAGGGATCAATGGAAGCCAGAAAAGGGACTAGAGAACATCAGTCCCACTTTGTGTAGGGAGTTCCCTTTCTGCCCAGCGGCTTGTGACAACTGCTCTGCGAACAGTCATCCGTCGCCTTTGAACCTTCGTGGCCACCCAACCTGATCTTCTCGGCACCACCCACATCGTAAGCAGTCGTGCTGGAGTGGCAGGTCTTGCAGTTCGTCTGGATGCTGCCGTGATTCATTCTGGATACCGTCGTAAATGAAGTCGTGCCCACATGGCATAGCGAACATTCATTGCCTGGCAAGCCCGCAAGGGTGGTCGGGATATGAGTAGTATGTTTACCCTTGACGCCGACATACATTCCGCTATGGCAGGTCTGGCAAGTCGTCGCACCGACGTGGTTGAAGGCAGCGAGGGTAGTCCAGCTAGTCCTGGTGTGGCAGGCATCACAACTGGCCGTCGTCGGCACGTGATTCGCCAGCGGCTTGTAAGACATGCCCGGATAACTGGTCGTATGACAGTTTGCACACGAACCTGCCACGACTACGGTATGGGCATACGGTGTGATCAGAGGCATCCATGTCCCTCCGGTACGGTGGCAAACGCTGCATGCTTCAGACGTCGGAATATGCAGTGCAGGCTTGCCCGTAGCTGTCGTACCGTTATGACAGCTCACACAAGTCTTGCCTGCCAACTGGGCCGGTGTATGCGCAAAACTGGCCGGCAGCCAGGCTGTCGTACGGTGGCATGAATCACACGAGTCGTTCGTAACGAGGTGGCCGGTATTCTTGGCCTGGGCATTGACCGCCGTGTATCCGCCGTTATGGCATGTCAGGCACAGCCCTGTCGTTCCGGTATGACTCATGGAAGCCGGCCTGAACGTCGTGTAATTCTTATGACAATTGTCACACTGGCTGCTCGTCGGAATATGCCCGGTCGTTTTGCCCGGAGCAGCCGACCCATTGTGGCAATTGGAACAGGTTCCAACGGCTGAGGCCGCATGGGTATAGCTTGCCCCCGTCCAGACAGTCATCGATTTATGGCAGCTATCGCACTGCGCCGTTGTCGCGATGTGGCCAACGTTCTTGCCTTGCGCTCCCAGCACAGAGCCGTTATGGCAGTTTGAGCAAGTCCCCGTAGCCGTGGCCGGGTGGGTATAGACCGCCCCTGTCCAGGTTGTAGTGGTTTTGTGGCAAGTATCACACTGGGCCGTCGTGCTGACGTGCGTCAGCGGCTTGGCCAGTGCATTGACGCCGACATAGTTGCCGCCGTGGCAGCTTGAACATTGGCTAGTCATAGTGGCGGTATGGGTCATGTGCGCTGGAGCAAAGTGCGCATCCGAAGTTCTGTGGCAGGTATCGCAAGCCAACGTTGTCGGAATATGAGTGAGATTCTTGCCAGTTGCATTAGTCCCGTTATGGCATGTCACACAAGTTCCGGCTACGACACCTGCGTGGAAATTGACTGCCGGCTTCCAGGCTGTAGTTCCATGACAGGTATCGCAAGACTGAGAAGTCGAAATGTGTGTCCCGTGCTTGGCCTGGGCATTAAAAGAGACATATCCACCGCCATGGCAACTGATACAAGCACCGGCGGTCCCGGCGTGACTCATGCTGGCTGGTCTGAAAGCGGTGTAATTCTTATGACAGGTATCGCACTGGGCGGTTGTCGGAATATGCGCCGTCCCAAGCGGTTTCCCCGGTGCAGTGGTGCCGTTATGACAGTTCGAGCAGGTGCCGACCGCGCTTGCCGCGTGGGCATAGGTTGCCCCCGTCCAGGCGGTTGTCGATCTGTGACAGGTATCGCACTGCGCAGTCGTCGCCACGTGTCCTGTTTGTGGTTTGGCCAACGCCCCCAGCACCGTAACGGTGCCGCTATGACCATGGCAATTCGAACAAGTCCCCGTTGCGCCTGTATGAGGGTATCGCGCACCTGACCAAACGGTTGTCGAACTATGGCAGCTATCACATTGCGCACTCGTACTGACGTGTTTTGTCGGCTTGGGAAGCGCATTGAGGGCAACAAACCCACCCGCATGACAGGTCGAGCACAGCCCTCCCGTACCCGTATGATTCATGCTGGCTGGCTTGAAGGCCGTGAAGCTCGTAGCGCCATGGCAGCTTTCGCAGGAAGCGCTGGTCGGAATGTGACTGGTCTGCTTGGCCAGAGCATTCAGGGAAACATGGGCGCCACCATGGCAACTCGTACAGCCGCTGGTAATCCCGGCATGGCTCATACTGGCCGGGGCGAAAGTATTGAAATTGGTGTGGCAGGTATCGCAAAAACCGGTCGTCGGAATGTGCGTACTCGGCTTGGAGAGTCCCTTGCCCGCAGTCCCGTTGTGACAGCCGTTGCAGGAATGATCGCCGATCGCTACAGGTGGCGTCAGCAAGGCGTGATTCTGCACGGCCCCCACCCGCCACGATGTCGTTGAGGTGTGGCAGTCAGAACATTGCGCACTCGTCGGCTGGTGCGTTGTCGGTTTCGCCTGGGCATTCTGCGCAACATAAGCACCACCGTGGCAGGTTGAGCACTGCGTCTGGCCCGTGTGGTCCATAGCGGAAGGCGCCCAGGACGTGAAGTTGTTGCCTGTTCCATGGCAAGTATCGCAGGCCCCGGTCGCCGGAATGTGGTTGGTCGGCTTGGCGAGGGCCCCCTGGCCGGTATAAGCACCACCATGGCAGGTTGCGCAGGCTTCGCTGGTCACCGCATGGTTCATCCTGCCCGGCTTGAAGGCGCTGTAGCTCGTCCCGTGGCAATTTTCGCAGGAACTGCTGGTTGGAACGTGGACCGCGGACTTGCTCTGGGCATTGACACCGTTGTGACAATCGGTGCAGCGACCGAGAACCGATGGAGATGCCGCAGCATGGTTGAACGAACCGGAGGCCCAGGATGTGAAGCCGTTGCCATTTCCGTGGCAGCTATCGCAAGTTGCCGACGTCTGGATATGGGTAGCCGGCTTGGTCAGTGCATTCTGGGAAACATAGGTGCCGCCGTGGCACGTTGAGCACGCCGCCCCGCCCGTAGCAGCGTGGTCCATCGCCGCTGGCTTGAACGAAGCATAGTTGTTGTGACAACTGCCGCAATTCGCCGCAGTCGTCACCGTCGGAATATGCCGTGCCGATTTGCCCAGCGCCGTCACACCGTGACAGGTATCGCACCGGCCGATCGCCGACGCATCATGACTGTAGGTCGCCGTCGCCCACGAAGTGGTGCTCCCGTGACAGGTATCGCACTGAGCAGTCGTCGTGACGTGGGACAGCGGCTTCTCCAGCGCATTCTGCGAAACATAGCCGCCACCATGACAGGTCGAACACTGGCCGTTCAGGCCACTATGGTTCATCACCGCCGGCGACCAGGCATTGAAGCCCCCCGTGTGGCAGGTATCGCACTGGGCGCCTGTCGGGACGTGCACGCCTGTCTTGGCCAGTGCGTTGGCAAAAACAAAACTGCCGTTGTGGCAACTGCTACATGCTCCGGCCGTACCGGCATGGCTCATGGCTACCGACGAGAACGAGGTAAACGTGTTGTGACAGCTATCGCACTGCCCCGCCGTCGGAATATGGTTGATGGACTTGCCCAGTGCGTTTGAGCCGTTGTGACAGGTGGAACAGCGTCCGGCAGCCGCAGGGCTGGCGTTGGCGTGATTAAAAACACCGGTCGCCCAGGTTGAAGTAGAAGCATGACAACTGTCGCACTGGGCGGTCGTTGAAATGTGTGTCGCCGTCTTGGCCTGGGCATTCTGGGGCAGGTAACCACCGCTATGACAACTTGAACACTGTCCATCCAGGCCCGTGTGATTCATTCTTACCGGCGACCACGAAACGAATCCACTGGTGTGGCAGGAGTCACACTGAACCACAGTTGGAATATGGCGCCCGGACTTACTGAGAGCATTCACCGAAACAAAAGCACCGTTGTGACACGAAGAACAGTTACCGGCCGTCGCGCTGTGATTCATCTGTGCGGGGCTGAACGATACGAAGTTGGTGTGGCAGGTGTCGCAGGCCGCCGTTGTCGGTACGTGGTTGTTCGGCTTGCTCAAGCCCGAGCCACCAGGCGTATGGCAATCCGTGCAAACACTGCCGGAAGGCCGATTGGCGTGATCAAACGTTGCCACCGCCCAGGATGTCGTTGACAGGTGGCAGGTATCGCATTGTTGTGCGGTCGCCAGATGAGTCGCCGGCTTGCTCTGGGCGCTCTGCGAGGAGAAACGTCCCGAGTGGCAGGTTGAACACTGACCGTTCTGGCCCGTGTGATCCATTCTTGCCGGAACGAAGTTCGTGAAATTCTGGTGACAGGTATCGCAAGCAGCCGATGTCGGAATGTGATCAACCAACTTGCCAGGCGCATTGACACCGTTGTGGCAGGTGGCGCAAGTTCCCGGTTGCACGCCGGCATGCGGATTGGTGGCGGGCATCCACGATGTCGTGGTGTGGCAGGTGCTGCAGGCTGCCGACGTTTGCATGTGGGTTGCCGGCTTGGTCAGCGCATTGGCGCCGATGAACGCCCCGTTATGGCAAGTCTGGCAATTGGTGGCGGTTACACCCAGTAGCGGATTGATCGCATGCCCGGAAGCCCCCTGTATGAATCCGGTCGGCTTCTCGCTCCAGCTACTTGCCCCCGCTCGATGGCAGGCGTCGCAGGCTGCCGTTGCGGGAATATGGGTTGCCGGCTTGCCGGGCGCCCTCGCCCCGGCACCGGCGTGACAGGTAGCGCAGGTGCGCGGCGTGCCACGGAACACGCCAGAAGTGTGACATGTCTCGCAATTGACCTGTTTGTGCGTGTTGTCGAGGATATAGCCAGTGGTGTTGTGATCAAAGCTCAGATTTTGCGCCCCGCCTTCTTGCGTCTGCGCGAATGCGCTCCCCCACTGCCCGAACAGGAGAGCAGTAGCAGCGAGAACAACGAGGAGTAGACGAGCAAGATATTTCACGGGCGGGGTACCTCGTTAAACCGGTTAATCAATTTCGTTGCCCAGCTTGAGGAAACGTAGATCTGGCGACGCATTGATACAAATCACAAACAACACGAGGGAATTTATCACACAAATTATGCATCTTGCTAGCGCCTGACTTTCTTCCAGTTCGCCGCCACGTGGCAACTCTCACACTGGCTGCCGAATGCGCCGTTGTGAACGTCATCCTTCACATGGCAGGCAATGCACGCTCTGCCCGGCTTGCGCGGCCCTGATTTCGACTCCTTGTGACATTCCTTGCACTCGACCTTGCTGTGCCCGCCGTCAAGCAGGAAGCGCGTCGTCGCATGATCGAAATCCCAGGTTTTCCAGGTACCGGTGGTGTGGCAGGTTTCGCATTTCTTGCCGTAGCCACCCTTGTGCTTGTCGTCTTTCTCATGACAGCCATTACAGGTCAGCGGTGCATCCTTGAAGGCCGGCGTCAGGTGGCATTTTTTGCATTCGACCTTGGCGTGGCTACCGGTCAGTGCGAAGCGCGACTTGTTGTGATCGAAGGGGGCATCCTTCCATTTCTTTTCGTCGTGGCAGCTCTCACATTTGTTGCCAAGCTGGCCCTTATGCTTGTCGTCCTTCTTGTGGCAGGCAATGCAGGTCTCTTCGAGCCGGGTCTTGTAGATATTGCCTTTCTCGGGCAAATGACAGGCATCGCACTTGGTCTCCCGGTGCTTGCCCTTGAGCAGGTACTTGGTTTCCTTGTCGTGATTGAAGATGCTGGTCTTCCAGTCCTTGGCCGTATGGCAAGTGCCGCATTTCTCGCCGTAGCGGCCCTTGTGGCCTTTTTCGTCGTCATTCTTGCGGTGGCACGCGATGCAGGCGGTCTCCACCTTCAATTTCGTGGCTTTGGGGCCGCTGACTCCACCCTTGTGGCAGGTGTCGCACTTGGCATCCTTGTGCTTGTCGCGCAAGGGAAAATCAGTTTCGTCATGATCGAAATCGGATTTCTTCCAGTCACGTTCGCTATGGCAGCTCTCGCACTTTTCACCCAGTTCGCCGCGATGGCCGTTCTCCTGGTCATCCTTCTTGTGGCAGGCAAAGCACTTGGTGGGAAGTTTTACCTGATAGATATTTCCCTTTTCCGGCAAGTGGCAGGTGTTGCACTTGGCCTGACGGTGCTTGCCCTTCAGCGCATATTTGGTGTCGTGATCGTGATCAAAGTCGATCTCCTTCCACCCCTTGTCGTTGTGGCAGGACTCGCACTTGATGCCGTATCGACCCTTGTGACCTTTTTCCTGATCGATCTTCTTGTGGCAGCCGTTACAGGTCAGCGGCGTCTTTTGGTAAGTCTTGTCTTCGTGGCAATCCTTGCACTTGACGTCAGCGTGCTTGCCGCCGAGCAGCGAGAACTTGGTTTTTTCGTGATCGAACTTGGTTTCTGTCCACTTTTTCTCGTTGTGGCAGTTCTCGCACTTGGTACCAAGATGGCCCTTGTGACCCTTTTCGTCGTCGATTTTCTTGTGGCAGTCATTGCACAGCTTGGGCGCCTGACGGTATTTGCGCTTGGGCAGGTGGCAGCTGTCGCACTTGCTTTCCTGGTGGGCGCCGAGCAGCTTGAAGTCAGTCTTCGAATGGTCGAATTTCTTCTTGTCGATGGGTGCGATATCGGCGCCGCGCCCCTTGTGCTCGGTGTGGCAATTGCGGCAGTTGGTATCGTCGGATTTGCCATGCAGCCGTGTCTTGCTGCGGATGTCCGCGGCAATATCCTTGTGGCAGTCGACACACAGTTTGGTTTGGGCCTTTTTGTCGAAGCGCTGATGGCACTGTTCGCATTCGTGTTCGTACTTGGCGTGCCCGGTAATGACTTCGCCAGGCATCAATACTTTTTCGATCGATTGCGCCGCTGCCCCGCCGGCAAAGACGATAGCGGCGATCAGCGCCAGACCGGAAAACAGCCGGTTAATACATGTGGACCGCAATAACATGGACGACTCCACTAAAAACCAGCAAATAAAGGAATGGGATGTGCAAGATGTGCCAATAGGAAAACAGCCTTTCCCAGACGGAGAGTTGTGAAGCCTTGACGACGGAATCGAGATAGCGGTCGACCTGCTCGCGGGCCAGACGATAGTTGACGATCACTTCCCGGCGTCCGCCGCCCTGCTTGCGAAACTGCTTGCGCAGGGCATTTTTGGCATCGCGGCGAATTTGCTTGGCCAGCCGCCGGCTCCGCCAGCGCAAACTCACGAAGCGCCAGGCGCGGGATTGCCAGGATCCCGACTGGTCAAAAGCCGCATCATGGAATGCTTTCAACCTCGGTTCTATATCCGGCCGCAAGGCAAAGACCGAGCGCACATTTTCAGCGCACTCTTTCACTTCAGCCGACGCATCAGCCAGGGTCAGTTGGTTTCCGTAGAGGCCGCGATGGATATGGCGATAGATGAAACGCCCGATCACACCGCTGGAGGCAACGAGCAGCATGGCGTAAAGGGCCATGGCGCCGTTGAGCGAGCCGGTTCTGAAGGTTGAATGAAAAAGTACCAGTAGCGGCCCGGTTATCCCGGCGATCATGTGAAACTTGAACCAGGTCTCCATCTTGCCCAGGCGATCAAGGGCATGAATCCGCTTGCGCAATGGATAGAGGAGCAGGCTGAGCATCAGCAGGCCGCCAATCAGGCCGATGTTGTAGGCAAAATCGGAGTTCGACTCGTATAACTCTCCGGTCCGGACCAGCCAGGCGAGAAAAACCAGCAGAACGACGAGCAGCGTGATCGACACTCGCCAGGCACCGCGAAACACCTTCTCGCTGGAGGATTTTGCTTCTCCCTCCAGAGAAATCACCGTCATTGGGCCGAGCGCACTTGTATCCATGGATTCCTGAATCTGATTAACGGCACCGAGCCGCCCCCCCCCTCCCGGCACCCGAACAATCGACAGACTATCGGGCTGAAGCGTGGCGGGGTAAAATTTCACACTTATTCAAGAATACCAAAAAAATTACTCGGCGAGGTGCACGCCGTCCGGGAGAAATCAACAATGACCGAAAACCCCACACCGTCGGCAAAAGTCAGCCGCATCAACTCTGCGGGCTCAATGGGCGGCCTGCTCGGCCTCTTCGTCATTGCCTGCGTCGAATTCCAGCGCCTCTGGCCGACCGGCACCAGCTTGATTTATTTGCTCGTCAGCCTGCCGCTCCTGCTCATCTGGATTGCCCATCAGGCCGGATGGACGGTTGCCGAGCGCAACGCCGGTCTGGCCGTCGACATCGCCATTTACGTACTGGTCGTGGCCAGCCTGGGAATACGCTTTGGCGCCAGCCAGCCAACCTCGGAACTGGCCTCGACGCTACTGTTCTGGGCGCCCCTCGTCGCCGCCTGGTGGGCCTGGCGCTACCAACAACTCCCGCTCCGCCTGTGGTTGCTGCTCGGCGGCTTTTTTGTCGTGCTGACCTGGCCACTGGCCAGCGACCACGAACGCCTCGATGAACACCTGATTCTTTCGCTCCTGATCGCCATGATCGTGCGCTATGCGCACCGATCAGCGCCGCCGAATCCGGATACCACCATGAACCTGCGCGATGCGCTGACCGGGCTGCCATCGCCCGAATGCTTTGAGGCCGAGCTGGCCCACGTATCGGCAATTTCCGACCGCTACCGCCTGCCGCTCTCGCTGATCGCTTGCCGGATCGCGCCGCTCGAAACTGATCACCTGACGGATGATCAGTTGTGCCAATGCGCCGAAGCGGTCACCAATCGCTTGCGCACCTCGGATACGGTGAGTCAGTGGGATCGCAGCACGTTCTTGATTCTCCTGCCCAACACCCCCGAGATCAGTGCCGGCAAGGTTGCCAACGAAATCCGGAAAGCCTTCGAGGATTTCAATTTTGGGCAAAATTTCCGGTTGACCGTGAGCATCGCCACCGTCGAACACGAATCGGGCGAAGATCCGATGAGTACCCTAAGTACCCTCGAAAACAAACTTGCGAACACCGCCGAATGATCTCCGACCTGATCTACTACCTGCTTCCCGCGCTGCTCATCCTGATTCCCGCTGCCTTTCACCTGCGCGCCAAAAAGAAGGTATCGGCAATCCACCATGCCGTGCTCAAGGAGGCCCAGGACGCCGGCTTGACCGAACCACCATCGCTGCACCCCGTCGTAGACCTGTCGATCTGCATGGGCTCGGGCGCCTGCGTCAGGGCCTGCCCGGAAAAAGCGCTGGGCGTCATCAAGGGCAAGGGCGTGCTGATCAACCCGACGCACTGCATTGGCCATGGCGCCTGCGCACCAGCCTGCCCGGTCGGCGCCATCAAACTGGTCTTTGGCACGGAAAAGCGCGGCATGGACATTCCGCAGGTCGATCCGGACTTCCAGACCAACATCCCGGGCATTTTCATCGCCGGCGAGCTGGGCGGCATGGGCCTGATCCGCAATGCCATCCGCCAGGGCACGCATGCCGTCAAGGCAATTACCAGCCGGCCGCACGGCAAGGCTGATTACGACCTGCTGATCATCGGCGCCGGCCCGGCCGGCATTGCCGCCTCGCTAGCCGCCAAAGAAGCGGGACTCAACTACGTCACCGTCGAACAGGAAGACTCGCTCGGCGGCACCACCTATCACTATCCGCGCAACAAGCTGGTCATGACGGCACCCATGCGCCTGCCGCTGATCGGCGAAATCAAGGTTCGCGAAATCAGCAAGGAAGAGCTCATGGAAATCTGGCAAGGTATCCTCGACAAAGCCACGCCCAACATCCGGTTCAGCGAGCGCATGGAAGAAATCACCCCGGTCAATGGCATCTTTTCGGTCCGCACCAACAAGGCGACTTACTCGACGGCCAGCGTGCTGCTCGCCATCGGACGCCGCGGCACACCGAGAAAACTGGGCGCCAAGGGCGAAGAACAAGCCAAGGTCGTCTATCGCCTGATCGAGGCAGACCAGTACCGCGGCAAGCACGTCCTGGTCGTCGGTGGTGGCGACAGCGCCCTCGAGGCCGCCCTCGACATCGCCAACGAGCCCGGCACGCACGTCACGCTGAGCTATCGCGGCAAGGCCTTCGACCGGGTCAAGCCGAAAAACCGGGCACGGCTGGCCGAGGCCATCGCCGAAAACAGGATTGAACAATTGCTCGAGAGCACGGTCCGAGAAATCGGCGTGGACAACATCGCCCTCAAGCATGGCGATGACATCCTCGAACGTCCAAATGATGCAGTTATCGTTTGTGCCGGCGGCGAATTGCCAACACCGATGCTGAAAAAGATGGGCGTCCAGGTCGACACCCGTTACGGTGAATAGCCAGCCTGCTTTGTTTGAATCCGGCAGTTCGGCAGGCTTCCGCGCTTTACCTACACAGACAAACGTGGGAAACTATTCCGCAAATGACATCAGGAAAGCCGTGAAAGTGCGCCAGGAATCCGCCGACGAATGGCTGCAAACCCTGTTTATGAAACGCCACCGGGGACGTAGAATGTCGCCTGATCTCCTCCCGCCCTACAGCACCAGCGAAGGATTGGTGCTGACTGATCGCCGATCCCGGCAAGATCGGCGCAAGGCGCTTGGCCAGAAACTCCCCACGACCCCGGCGACGAGCTGAATCCAGATACCCACTTTGACTCGTCACCTGAAAAACGGCACCCCTTGATGTCAGACTCACCGCTACGATCCGTTCTTCTCTCCGCGATTCATCGCGTGCTGTCCCCCATTGTCCGCGTCATGCTGGCGCACGAGATTACGTTGCCGATGGCGATCGAGCTCCTCAAACGCGTCTTCGTCGAAGTGGCGGAACGCGATTTCCGGCTCGACAACAAGGCGTCCACCGACAGCCGGATCAGCCTGATCACCGGCGTGCACCGCAAGGACGTCAAACGTTTGCGCGATCTGCCCGATGTCGAAGCGAACTTGCCGCCAAAAATATCGCTCAGCGCGCAAGTCGTCGCCACCTGGATCACCGGAGCCCAGTGGCTAGATGAAAACGGCCAGCCCCGTCCGCTATCCCGGCTCGCTCGCGGCGCCGGAGAGGCGTCGTTTGAGGCATTGGTGGCCAGCATCAGCCAGGATATTCGTCCGCGCTCGGTACTCGACGAATGGTTGCGACTGGGTGTTGTCAAAATCAATGAAGCCGACGAAGTCGTGCTGCTCAGCAACGCTTTTGTCCCCCGAGAGGGCGTCGAAGAAAAACTGGCGTATTACGGCCACAACCTCGGCGATCACGCAGCGGCGGCGGCAGACAACGTGCTGACGACGAGCAGCCCGTGGTTCGAGCGCAGCGTGCATCACAGCTCGCTGACCGAAGCTCAGGTCGAAAAATTGCGCGCTCGCGCCGCCAAGCTTGGCATGCAAACCTTGACCCAATTGCACACCCTGGCAGCCCAGCCAGCGGACGACAACGAGCAGTCACCGGCCTCGCCAAATAGCGGGCCGAAGAAACGATTCACCTGCGGCGTCTATTTTTACAGCACAGACGCCAGCGAAACACCCACGGAAAAATGAAACGCTATCTTCTGTCGCTCGTCGTTGCCGCTTTCCCGCTGGTCGCATGGTCCGGTCCGGTTTGCGTTGATCCCGAGCATCCCGGGAAAAGCCATCAGGCGCGGGACGGGATCGGCGGCATTGGCGGTACCGGCAGCCCTGCCACAAGCAAGTCAATTGGTCACAATAGCGAACCGGGTGGCGGCGGCATCGGCGGCACGGGCTCCCCTGCCCTCGGCGGCGAAGAGGGAGGGGGCATCGGTGGAACCGGCGCCCCTGTTGCCGACGGAGCATCGGTTGGCATTGTCGGTGTCGTCAGCGGATTTGCCTCGGTTTGCGTCAACGGGGTCGAAGTTCATTTCGACCATGGCGTCCCGGTCAACGAAAACGGCGACCCGTCATCGGCTGACAAGCTGGCGGTCGGTCAGGTTGTCTCGATCGACGCCACCAATTCGCCCAAGGGACTGCAAGCTCGAAACATCGCCATTCTGAACGCCCTTGAAGGCCCCATCACCAAGCTGTCGCACGGCGGCAAAGTGATTCAGGTCCTCGGGCAAAACGTCGCCATCGTGTCAAATACCCGCGGACCGGGCAAGGGACTGGCCGTCGGCCAACTCGTCAAGATCAGCGCCCTCGCCGGTGCCGATGGCACTTTGGTCGCGACGCGTGTCCAGCCCAGTCCGAACCTCAAGCAAGCAGGCGCGCTGGGACCAGTCGTCACCTCAGGCAAACAGTCCCGGGTCGGCGGGGTTGCCGTTAGCGCTGCGGTGGACGCCTCCGCAGCCCTGGTCAGAGGTCAATGGACGGGCAGCGAACTGGTTCCGACCAGCGTCACTGCCGATCCGACCTACCGGTTCAAGAATAGCGCCAGCAGAATCCTGCTTGAGGCTCTGGTTCAGACCTCCGACGGTCGCGGAAAAATCACGGCTGGCGGGGTAGAGTTGTCGCTGCCCAATGCGACAGCCAGCCAGATGAAGTCCCTGCAACCGAATCGGCGAATTTTTGTGGACGCCCAGGTCGGGCGCTCGGGCCAACTCGTGGTCAGTCATTTTGAACTGGCGAGCAGCGAAAACCGCAGTGCTCCCCTGCCAAAGAACGCCGAACGAACCAATAGCGCTTCGTCCGCCAAGGCGGATAGCAGCGACACGACAAGATCGACTGAAAAAACTGAAACGTCTGAGCGGGTGGAGAAGGGCGAGAGCGCTGAGAAGGTCGAGAAGGTCGAGAAGGCCGAGAAGGCTGAGAAGGCTGAGAAGGCTGAGAAGGTCGAGAAGGTCGAGAAGGCCGAGAAGGCTGAGAAGGCTGAGAAGGCTGAGAAGGCTGAGAAGGCTGAGAAGGCTGAGAAGGTCGAGAAGGTCGAGAAGGTCGAGAAGGCTGAGAAGGTCGAGAAGGCTGAGAAGGCTGAGAAGGTCGAGAAGGTCGAGAAGGCTGAGAAGGTCGAGCGTGCCGAGAAAGTCGAGCGTGCCGAGAAAGTCGAGCGGACTGAGAAGGTCGAGCGGGTCGAAAGGCGGGAACGGCATTGACATGGCATTTTCACCGCGCACCATAAGACCACGTTAGAATCATGGTTTTATTTACATTGCATCAGGTACCCGCTTGAAAACACGCATTCTCGCCGTTCTCTGCCTTCTGTCAGTTTTGCCATGCCACGCTGAAAGCAGCCTGACCATGAGTACCGGCATCGACTATTCGACCGGAAAATACGGTGCCGCCGAAAGCACGGATACTCTCTACATGCCTTTCGGCGTGAAATATGAAACTGGCGACTGGACTTTGCGCGCGACGATTCCCTACGTCGAAACGAGCGGCCCCTCTACAGTTTCCGGCGCCGGTGCCGACCGGGTCACACTGACCAACGGCCAAGGCACGCGCAGGAAGGAAACCGGCCTTGGCGACATCGTGCTGTCCGGCAGCTGGAGCGCGCTGCAGCAAGGCCCCTGGCTCGTCGAGCTGGGCGCCAAAGTCAAGCTGGCCACGGCCGACGAGAACAAGGGACTGGGCACCGGCGAAAACGACTATTCAGTGCAGACCGAGGTCTATCGGACACTGGACAAACACACGCTGTTCGGCACCCTGGGTTACAAGAAAATGGGCGACCCCGACGGCGTCGATCTGAAAGACCCGTTCTACGCCTCACTGGGCTGGTCTTTCCGGGCCACCCAGGCGAGTGCGCTGGGCTTGAGCTACGATTTTCGGCAAAAAGTTCAGGATGGCGGCGCACCTATCCGTGAAGTAACCGGCTTCGTCACTCACAAGCTGGACCCGAACTGGAAATTGCAGGGCTATCTTGTGTCCGGCTATTCCAACGCCAGCCCGGATCTGGGCGGCGGTGTCTTCGTGATGTATACCTACTGATCGCTGCAGCGCCTTATTTCGCCCTACTGCACCTTCAGGCGAAAAGCCTGCGTAACCAGATTGATCGCCTCCGGGCCGTCCCAGGCCCGCGAGCCGGCAATTTTCTTGATGACCCGACCTTCGCCGTCGACCAGTACGGTGAGCGGCAAGCGGTTGGCACCGAGCATGTTTTCGAGGACCAGATTGCGGTCGATATAATTCGGGAAGCTGACGCCCGAAGCCTTGACGAATTTGGCCGCCGCTGCGTGGTCGTCGTCGGTCGAAATACCGACAACGTTGAACCCCTTGCTGGCGTAACGCTGGTACAAGCGTTCGATCGATCCCATCTCGGCCCGGCAGGGCCCGCACCAGCTGGCCCATACGTTGATCAGCAGCGGCTTGCCGCGAAATGACGATAACTTCGCAGCGCTGCCGACCAGGGCGTTGAGCTGAGCCTCGGGCAGCAAGGCGCCGACCGGAATCTCGCCCGGCGTTCCGGCCACCGCACTGCCGGCAAACTGCATCACACAAAGGCCGATCACCAGGCCCTTCATCGACAAAAATCCCCAATCATTCCGACGCATGCCAAACTCCATCAAATCGTCTCCACGCGGGGCATGCCGCCCCATCGAAGGCTGTTATCGTAAGGCATTTTCTTGATCTGTCTTGCCATGATGCAGGCTGGGCCTCTTTATAATCGAACGCGTATGGCAGCCCCCACCTCTCTGGCTCAGCATCTGCAACAGGCCGCGGCCGAAAATCCGCACGCCAGCGCCTTGTTGCACGTGGCACAGTGCTACAGCTTCGCCGAACTGGTCGATGACAGCCGTCATCTGGCCAGCCAGCTCGCCAACCGCCGGGGGCTGATCATCGTGGCTGGCGACAGCCTGCATCTGGCGCGCCATGCCTACGCCTGCAGTTTTCAAAATTGGCCGTTTTTTCCGGTTGACCGTAGCAATGCGCACCTGGAAATCAATCAGCCGCTTTCCGACGTTGCGCTGATCATTGCGACCAGTGGCAGTGAGGGAAATCCGCGCGCCGTGCTGCTCGGCAACGCCCAGCTCGACGCCGCTGCCGCCAATTCGAATGCCTGCCTGCCGCTGCACCCTGGCGATCTGTGGTTGAACTGCCTGCCGCTTTATCACATCGGAGGTCAGTCCATTTTGTGGCGCTGTGCCCGGGCCGGCGCCAGCGTGCTGCTCCACGATGGATTCGATGCCAAGCAGGTGGCCGCCGACCTCGCCACCCTTCCGGTCACGCACATTTCGCTGGTCCCGGCCATGCTCGCCCGGCTCCTCGACCTCGGCACCACCCCACCGGCCAGCCTGCGCGTTGCCCTGATCGGCGGCGCCGCGCTGGCGCAATCGCTTTACGACCGGGCCGTAGCCACCGGCTGGCCGCTCTACCCAAGCTACGGCATGAGCGAAACGGCGGCCCAGTTCGCCACTTTCGAGCCGGCCGACGGCGCCTGGCACGAAGGACTGGTCGGCCGACCGATGCCCGGCCATGAAATATGCATCGGCGCCGACGGCCGCCTGCAAGTGCGCGGGCCGCAGGTGATGCGCGGCTATCTCGACGGCAGCGGCATCGATGCGAACGGCTGGCTGACCACCGGCGACCTCGGCCGCATAGACGCCACCGGCCGCCTGAGCATCCTCGGTCGGGCCGACGACATGCTGATCAGCGGCGGCCGCAACGTGCATCCGCAGGAGGTTGAGTCCTGCCTCGCCGCCTGCCCCGGCGTCCTCGATGTCGCCGTCACCGGCCAGCCCGACCCGGTCTGGGGCGACCTCATCGTTGCCCTCGTCGTCGGCTCTGTCGCGCCGGACGACCTGCTCGCCCACGCCCGCCGCCATCTGCCATCGGCCGCCTTGCCGCGAAAAATCCACGCCATCGAGCGCCTGCCACGCAACGCCACCGGCAAGCTCGAACGCGCCACGCTACGCCGCCTCGCCGCCGAGACCGAACGATGATCCACGCCCTGCGCCGCTGCCTGAGCGCCCCGGAAACGCTGGCCCGGCTGGAAGCGCTGGCCGCCGGCGCGCCGGCCTCGGCCCCGGTCAGTCTGCGTCTTTTGCTCGACCGCGGCACGACTGACTGGCTGACGCTACTGCCGGCCGACGCACCCTACTGGTATCGCGCCCGCCCCGATCATCGCGAATATCGCCTGGCCATCGGCCATGCCCTGCACGTCACGAGCGCCGGCCCCAACCGGCTGGCCGCCCTCGACAACGCCTTCGCCGGCTTTTGCCGTGACTGGCGACGCAACGGTCCGGCCTTCGCTTTCGCCGGTTTCGCCTTCGATGCCGGCAACAACACGCCACTGCCCAACGCCCTGCTCGCCATCCCGGCCATCATGCTCGAATCGGTCGGCGGCGAATGCTCAGTCACGCTCAGCGCACCAGCCGGCCGCCTTGCCCAGGCCGCGGCCGAATGGCCGCACTGGCTCGCCACGCCGACCATCGCCAGCGCCCCGCCACAACGCCCAAGCCGCCTGGAAACACTGGCCGAACGGGCCTGGATAGCCCGCGTCAATGCCGCGCTGCGCGACATCGAGGCCGGCCGCGTCGACAAGATCGTCCTCGCCCGCAGCCGGACAATCGAGGCCGACGCACCATTTTCGGCCGCCACGGTGCTCGGCCAACTGCTTGCCCAGCAGCCATCGAGCGTTGTCTATGCCTACGGCAATGGTCAGCCCAGCTTCGTCGGCGCGACGCCCGAGCGGCTGGTCCGCCTCGTCGGCCAGCGCGTCGATGCCGATGCGCTGGCCGGCACTTCGTGGCCCGGTTCGCTGGCCCTGTCCGAAACCAAGAACCGCCACGAACAGGCGCTGGTCGTTCAGGCAGTCTGTGCGGCGCTCGTCCCGTTCTGTGAAAACCCGCCGATTGCCGAACCGGCGCGCGAACACGCGGCCGGCCAACTGCTCCATCTGCGCAGCCGGGTAGCTGCCACCGTCCACCCGGGGACAACGCTGTTCGAACTGGTCCGTGCCCTGCATCCAACCCCGGCCATCGGCGGCTTTCCCGTCGCCGCCGCACAAGCCTGGCTGGCCGAGCACCACGAGCAACGCAGCGGCTGGTACAGCGGCGGCATCGGCTTGCTGTCACCGGACGGCGACGGCGAATTCTCGGTCGCCCTGCGCTCGGCCCTGCTCGCCGGCAATACGGCCGAACTGCAGGCCGGTGCCGGCATTGTCGCCGGCTCCGACGCCCGGCACGAACTGGCCGAAACCACCGCCAAGCTGGGCACCTTGCTCGCCGCACTGGTCCCGCCGATCACGCCGGAATCCGGCGACAGTCTGCGCGCCTGAGAATTTGGCCAAATATTCCGGTTGACCGTGGCAATCAGCCTCAGAACGTCATCTCCCTGTAATCTTTATGCAACAAAATGATGGGCTTAAAGCCTATACTTCAGAAAAAACATGGAGATGATGTGATGCCCCATCCGCTGCCAAAGCCGCGCTTCCCGACCGAAAATTACCTCAACCGCGAACTCGGCTTGCTCGCCTTCAATCGGCGCGTTCTGGCCCAGGCTGAGGACGAGCGCATGCCGCTGCTCGAACGCCTGCGCTTCCTGTGCATCGTCTCCAGCAACCTCGACGAATTCTTCGAAATCCGCATGGCCGGGCTCAAGGAGCAGGTCAAGGCACACGCCACCGTGGTCACCACCGACGGCAAGACGGCCCAGGAGGCCTACCGGCTGGTCTCGGCCGAGGCGCACGCCATCGTCACCGAACAATACCAGCACCTCAACGACATCATCCTGCCGGCGCTGGCCAACGAGGGCATCCGCTTCCTGCGCCGGTCGACGTGGAACGAGGCGCAGCGCGAGTGGATCCGCAATTATTTCATCCGCGAAATGGTGCCGGTGCTGACACCGATCGGGCTCGACCCATCGCACCCCTTCCCGAAAGTGCTGAACAAGAGTTTGAACTTTGCCATCGAACTCGAAGGCAAGGACGCCTTCGGGCGCAGTTCCAACGCCGCCATCGTCCAGGCGCCGCGCGTCCTGCCGCGCGTCATCCGCTTGCCCGAGGAACTGGCCGGCTGCGAGTACGGATTCGTTTTCCTGTCGTCCATCCTCCATGAATTCGTCGGCGAACTATTCACCGGCATGACCGTGCTCGGCTGCTACCAGTTCCGCGCCACGCGCAATTCCGACCTCTTCGTCGATGAAGAAGAAGTCACCAACCTGCGCACCAAGCTGCAGGGCGAATTGCCACAACGCCATTTCGGCAACGCCGTGCGGCTTGAAGTCGCCAACAACTGCTCGGAGGCGATGGCCGAATTCCTGCTCGCCCAGTTTGCCCTCAAGCCGGCCGATCTTTTCCGCGTCAATGGGCCGGTCAATCTCGTCCGCCTCATGCAGGTGCCGGACTGGGTCGATCGCCCGGACATGAAATTCCGCCCCTTCGTGCCCGGCCTGCCCAAGGTCGTCGGCAAAGGCGTCAATATTTTCGACACCATCCGCAAGACCGACGTCCTGCTCCATCACCCCTACCAGTCCTTCGCGCCGGTCATCGAGTTTCTCAACCAGGCGGCAACCGACCCGCAGGTGGTCGCCATCAAGATGACGGTCTACCGCACCGGCACCGACTCGGTACTCATGGAATCGCTGATCCGCGCCGCCCAGAACGGCAAGGAAGTCACCGTCGTCGTCGAACTGATGGCCCGTTTTGACGAGGAAGCCAACATCAGCTGGGCGACCAAGCTCGAAGACGTCGGCGCCCACGTCGTTTATGGCGTCGTCGGCTACAAGACCCACGCCAAGGCGCTGCTCATCGTGCGCCGCGAAGACGGCGGCCTCAAGCGCTACGCCCACCTCGGCACCGGCAACTACCACCCGCGCACCGCCCGCCTCTATTCCGACTTCGGCCTGATGACGGCCAACGAAGAAATCACCAACGACGTCAGCGAAGTGTTCAAGCAACTGACCGGACTGGGCAAGGCGCGCACGCTCAAACACCTGTGGCAGGCACCGTTCACGCTGCAACAGAATGTCGTCGCCGGCATCCGCGCCGAAACCGAAACGGCCAAGGCCGGTGGCAAGGCGCGCATCGTCGCCAAGATGAATTCGCTGCTCGAACCGGAAGTCATCGACGCGCTCTACCAGGCGTCACAGGCCGGTGTCGAGATCGACCTCATCATCCGTGGCGTCTGCGCACTGCGTCCTGGCGTTCCTGGGCTTTCCGAGAAGATTCGGGTGCGTTCGATCATCGGCCGTTTCCTCGAGCACCACCGGATTTTCTACTTCCTCGCCGGTGGCAAGGAAACCGTCTATCTCTCCAGCGCCGACTGGATGGACCGCAATTTCTTCAAGCGCATCGAACTCGCCTTCCCCATCCTCGACCCCAAACTCAAAAAGCGCGTCATCACCGAAGGCCTCAAGTTCTACTTGGCCGACAACCAGCAAGGCTGGGACATGAACAGCCAGGGCATCTACCACCGCCGCCGCTCGACACGCAGCAAGCCGCACAACGCCCAGGGCGAATTGATGGTGACGCTGGGTACCAGTTGATCGAGACTTCCACGGTCAACCGGAAATAACGGCAAAAATTGAAATGCGGCTCACGGGCTGCAATCAATCAGGCGCTGCCGCATTCGTAAAAGGCGTCCAGGTTTTGCCGTCGAGTTGTTTGCGTTTGGCGTCTTCCACCAACAGCATGGCGAGTGCATTGACCTGTCTCTCACTCATGCCCGAGAGAAGCGTGACGAGCTCGTATCCCAGCTCCTGCTTCGGTCCTCCGCGCCGTTTCAACAATGGCAGGATGGTTGAACTGGCCACCCGGTAGCCCAACCGGTAGGGCGCAAAAAACGGTTTGTTGTCGCCAATGAGACGCGCCCGATTATCGATGGACTGCCACGCATACCAAAGGTCCCCCGTCTTGGCCATCATCAGGTAACCCTGCACATTGGCCTTGCTCTCTTCCAGCTCCCTGTCCTTGTAGCCCCGGTCGCAATGGGACCGCTCATGCCATTGCACGAAGGTTGTATCGTCCAGGGCGACAGCGGTCTCTTTCGACACGAACACCCGGCACACGCCGTCCGCTGTGGCGCGGCGAGCGAATGACAAGCCGGCCTTTACGCCATTTTCCGCGGATACCAAACCGGTAGCGATGACCTGGACGCGCGGCGTCGTGGGTGGCGTCGGCTCGATGCGCAACGGAGTGAAGCCCAACAGCTCAAGTACAGCCGGGGGCAGCTCCTCGACCAGATTTGCCGGACTGTCGTAATTCTCCGGCTGATCCCACTGCATGGGCGTGACTTTCGGCGGCGGATCCTTCTTGTCCAGAAACAGTCGTGACCGGGCCGACGTTGATAGCTCCGCGGCAGGCGCCGTCTGCGCGACGGTGAGTAAACAAAGCGCAGTCAGCGTCAGCACAAGTGGCCGGCAGAACAGGAAATGCGTTTCAGGCAAAGGCATACGCACGCAGACGACAAGGGATGAAGAACTGGATTCTACTGCCGCGCCCATGCAAAATGATTTTACGGGATGCGATAGCACCCTTGGCCGGTCCTGCAACACAGCCAAGCAGCTGAATCAGCTGTGCTTCCCGCCCTCATCCGGCGTAAAGAACAAGCCGATGCCCAGCGCAATCAGCACCAGCGGCCACCATTTCTTGATCAGCCCGACCAGATCCAGCTCAAACAAGTCGAGATTGACGGCTAGGGCGATGGCGCCGATGGCGATCAAGGCGATGGCTGCAAAGTTGCCTTTCATGCTTTCTCCCGGTTAGCCGACCGCTCAGGCGCGGCGCACGCCGACGACGCCTTCGACTTCGTGGATCAGCGTCAGCGTCTTCTGCATTTGTTGCAGATTGGTGATCTCGACGGTGAAGCTCATGTGCGCCTTACCCTGCTTGGATTGGGTGTTGACGCCGATGACATTGAGCCGCTCACGCGTGAATATTTCTGAAATGTCGCGCAGCAGGCCCTGGCGGTCGTGGGCGTCGACAATGATGTCGGCGGCAAAGACGCCGGTCGTCGTCAGACCCCAGTCGGTTTCAATGACCCGTTCCGGATGCAGGGCGGCGAGATTGGAAAAATTGGGGCAGTCCATGCGGTGGATCGAAATGCCCTTGCCGCGCGTGATGAAGCCCTGGATTTCGTCGGGCGGGGCCGGCTTGCAGCAACGGGCGAGTTGCGTCAGCAGCTTGTCAACGCCAACGATCAGGATGCCCTGGTTGCCCTGGACCGGCTTGCTCGGTTTGGTCAGCACCTCGTCCGGCAGCTGGGTTTCGGCCAGCAGATCACCGCCCTTGGCGACGGCCTGGAATTGCCGCTGGTTGAGGTCACCCCGGGCGGCAGCGATGTACAGGTCGTCAGCCTTGGCAAAGCCCAGCTTGTGGGACAGTTCTTCGAGATTCGCCCCGGTCTGGCCGGCCCGCTGCAACTCCTTGGCGATCAGGCCACGGCCTTCGCCCAGTGTTTCTTCGAGTGCCAGATTGGAGAACCACGCGCGCACCTTGACCCGGGCGCTCTTGGTGTGGATGTAGCCGAGCAGCGGGTTGAGCCAGTCGCGCGACGGGCCGCCGACCTTGGCGGTGACGATCTCGACTTCCTGCCCGGTTTCGAGCGCCGTGTTGAGCGGGATCAGATGGCCGGCGACCTTGGCGCCCCGGCAACGGTGGCCGAGATCGGTATGCACGCGGTAGGCGAAATCGACTGGCGTCGAGCCGGCCGGCAGGTCGACAACCTTGCCCTGCGGCGTGATGACGTAGATCGTCTCGTCGAGCGCCGCCTGCTTGTAGTGCTTGACCCAGTCCGAGCTATCGGCGACTTCGTCCTTCCAGGTCAGCAGCTGACGTAGCCAGGCGATCTTCTCGTCGTAGTCGTCCTCGGCATTGCGCTTGGTGCCTTCCTTGTAGCGCCAGTGGGCGGCGACGCCGAGCTCGGCGTGCTTGTGCATGTCCCAGGTGCGGATCTGGATTTCCAGGCTGCGCCCGTCCGGGCAGCGCACGGCGGTATGCAGCGAGCGGTAGTAATTGCCCTTGGGATTCGAGATGTAGTCGTCGAATTCCTTGGGAATCGGCAGCCACAAATTGTGCACGATGCCGAGCGCGGTGTAGCACTCCTTGAGGTCGTCGACGATGATGCGCAGGGCGCGCACGTCATAAACCTCGGAGAACTCGACGCCCTTTTTGCGCATCTTGTTCCAGATGCTGTAGATATGCTTCGGCCGGCCGTAGATCTCGGCATTTTGTACACCAGCCGCTTCGAGTTCCTCGCGCACTTTGGCCACGGCATCGACGATGAACTGCTCGCGTTCGCTGCGTTTTTCGTCGAGCAGTTTGGCCAGCTTCTTGTAGGTATCCGGGTGAATGAAGCGGAAGGACAAATCTTCCAGCTCCCATTTCAATTCCCAGACGCCGAGCCGGTTGGCCAGCGGCGAATAGAGTTCCAGCGTCTCGCGCGCCACCTGAACGCGCAGGTCGTCCGGATGCGAGGCGTAAAAGCGCAGGGTCTGCGTCCGGCTGGCCAGGCGCAGCAGCACGACGCGAATATCCTCGACCATGGCCAGCAGCATCTTGCGCAGCACTTCGATCTGCGCCTTCATCTCGACCGGATTGACCTCGCCAGCCTCGATGTTGGTGGCGACAAAGCCCTTGGCAATCGGCCGCAGCTTGTTGAGGCGCGAAATGCCCTGGACGAGATGCGCCGCCGGCTTGCCGAAACGCGTTTCGATGCTGGCGATGCCGTGCTCGTCCTGGGCCGGAATGGCGAAGAGCAGCGCGGCAATGCGTGATTCGACGTCAAGCTTGAGGCCGGTGATGATCACCGCCATACCCAGCGCGTGGGACCAGATACGCTCGCCGCTGCCCAGCTGGCGTTCGCCATAGGTGGTCCAGGCGTACTCGACGGCAGATTTTAGACGTTCCGCATCGGCAGGGGCCAAACCCTCTGCCAACGTGACCAGGAACTGTTCGAAGTCGCTTTGCGAGGCGACAGAATGGACGACGGAAACCATGACGCAATTATAAGACCGATCACCCGGAGCCGGCATGACAAGCGCCAAATTGCCCTCAACCCGGCCACGCAGCCCGAGCCACAGCCTGATCAGGCATAATCCTTGAAACCTCAGTTGACCACTTATCCATCCTTGACCTGCCACATGAATGCGAGCCTTTGTGCCTTCGATGCCATTCACCCGTTGGATGACAGCGCTACGCGGCCGCTGGCATGTCTGGTCGGGCGTCCGGCTTTGTCGCTTCTCCTTGCAGGCATGAGCCTGCTGCGTCGTCGCTTCGCGCCTGCCATCCCGCCCAGGCGCACCATCAGCCGCGCCCAACTGAGGTTTCAAGGATAATCCGGCGACAATGAAAAAACCGTTCGCCAACCCTTACCTGCTGTTGATCCTGACCGTTCTGTTCTGGTCAGGGAACATGGTCATCGGCCGCGGCGCCCGCGGCGATATACCTCCACTGGGCTTTGCCTTCTGGCGGTGGACCATCGCCTTCGCGCTGATCCTGCCGCTGGCCCTGCCGCACCTCAAAGCCCAATGGCCGCTACTGAAAAAAGGCTGGCGCCCCTTGCTCGTGCTCGGCCTGCTCGGCGTCGGCGGCTACAACACCTTCGCCTACATCGCCCTGCAGGACACCAGTGCAACCAATGCGGCGCTGCTCAACTCCTTCGTGCCGATCGCCACCATCGCCATCTCCTGGGCCTTTCTCGGCAAACACCTGCGGCGGATCGAAGGCATCGGCGTCGTCATTTCGCTGTGCGGCGCGCTGACTATCGTGTCGCGCGGCGACCTGGCCGTACTCGCCCATCTCAACCTCAACATCGGCGACGTCTGGATGCTCGTTGCCGTTCTCGACTGGGCTATCTACACCGTCGCCCTGGCCTGGCGCCCGGCCGGCGTGCACCCGATGCTCATGCTCGGCGCAACCACCGCCATCGGCCTCTGCGCGCTCGGCCCGGCCTACGCCTGGGAACTGGCGCAAGGCCGGCACATCAATATTCACCTCGGCTCGCTGACCGCGCTGGCCTACGTCGGCATCTTCCCGAGCTTCCTCGGCTACATTTTTTACAACAAAGGCGTCGCCGAAGTCGGCGCCAACAAGGCCAGCCTGTTCATTCACCTCATGCCGGTTTTCGGGACGCTGCTCTCCTTCCTGTTCCTCGGCGAGATTCCGTTCTGGTACCACTATTTCGGCATCGCCCTGATCTTCTCGGGCATCTGGCTGACGATGAAAAAATGAGGCGTTGGCTCGACAAACTGCGCGGCAAGAGGGTGGCGGAGATTCCCGACGCCTTGTGGGCGAGCACCGTCGCTGCCCTGCCCTTTCTCGACGATCTCACGGTCAACGAGAAAAAAGAGCTAAAAATGAAAGCCGAAGCGTTTCTCGCCGAGAAGGAATTCAGCACCGCCGGCGGCCTCGATCTGACCGACGAAATCTGCGTTTCGATCGCCGCCCAGGGCTGCCTGCCCATCCTCAATCTCGGGCTGGCAGCCTACCGCGAGTGGGTCGGCATCGTCGTCTATCCCGACGAATTCGTCGTGCCGCGCCGCATCGAGGACGAATCCGGCGTCGTCCACGAATACGATGACGTGCTCTCCGGCGAAGCCTGGGACGGCGGCCCGCTGATCATTTCGTGGCATGACGTGCAAATGGCCGGCGACGGCTACAACGTCGTGATCCACGAATTCGCCCACAAGCTGGACATGCTCAACGGCGAGCCGGACGGCATGCCGGCCCTGCACTCCGGCATCACGGAAACGGAATGGCAAGCCAAGTTTGCCGACGCCTATGACAACTTCTGCCAGCGCGTGGACAGCGGCGAAGATACGCCTATCGATCCCTATGCCAGCACCGACCTGGCGGAATTTTTCGCCGTGCTGAGCGAAAGCTTCTTCGACGTCCCCGATGTCGTCGCCGAAGAATACCCGGCCATCTACGGCCTGCTCTGCCGCTACTACCGTCAGGACCCGCTGACCCGCCAGCTGAACAGCCGACCAGATCATTAACCGCGCCTTGCCTCGGCTGACGGCTACCAGAACGATAGACGAGCTAGCGGCACGGTGAATCCCCACACCGTCGACAGGGGTATGATGTTTGGCCATAACCGACCAGCCCCAAAAAACCCGTTCGATGTCATTCGAAACGCAAAGCGAATCGTTCCGCGCCACCTTGCACAGCGCCATCCTCAATGAGGCGCCGGATGGCATTCTGGTCGTTACCCAGGAAAACACGGTTGCCTCGGTCAACGAGCGCTTTTTCTCGGTGTGGAACATTCCCTGCCCGGCCTCGCCGCTGGACGCACTGATCGGCACCTCGGACACCCCCATTCTCGAACAGGTGCTGGCCTGTGTCCGCGACAGCGAACCCTTCCTGGCGCGTATCCGTACCCTTTACGCCGACCCAAGCCTGAAAGACGACTGCAACATCCCGCTCAAGGACGGACGCACCCTCCAGCGTCATTCGGCCGCGCTGCGTGGCGATGACGGACGCTACATGGGCCGGGTGTGGTTCTTCCGCGACATCAGCGACATTGTCCGCTCGCAGCAGGCCAGGGAGGACAGCGAAAGGCGCTACGCCACCGCCTTTGAAACGACGCCCGACGCCATTGCCATTACCAGCCTGCAGGACGGCATTTACATCGACGTCAACCAGGCTTTCCTCGACATGAGCGGCTATACGCGCCAGGAGTTGATTGGCCATAGTTCGCTGGCACTATCGATCTGGGCCAACCCGCAGGACCGCGAGAATTTCAGCCAGAAACTGCGTGAGAAAAAGTCACGCTTGAACTTCGAAGCCCGCTTTCGCAAAAAGTGCGGCGAATTATTCTGGGGCATGTTCTCGGTCTCGCCGATGAGCTTCAACGGCCAGCCTTGCCTGCTTTCCATCACGCGCGACGTGACCCAGGCCAAGGCGGCCCAGGATGAACTGGCCAGCCATCGCGACCGCCTCGAACAGCTCGTTGCCGAGCGCACGGTCGAACTCTCGCGGGCCAAGGAAGCAGCCGAAACGGCCAGCATTGCGAAAAGCGCCTTTCTGGCCAATATGAGCCATGAGATACGGACACCGCTCAATGCCGTCACTGGCATGGCCCACCTGATCCGACGTGGCGGGCTGACCCCGACGCAGGTCGGACAGCTCGACAAACTGGAAAATGCCGGCCAACACCTGCTCAGCATAATCAACGCCATTCTCGAGTTGTCGAAGATCGAGGCCGGAAAACTGATTCTCGCCGAAACGCCCGTCCACATCGGGCAGATTCTCGATAACGTCCTGGCCATGCTGCAAACTGCCGCCCAGGCCAAGCACCTTAATCTGGCCAGCGAAACCGAAAATCTGCCGCCCAATCTGCTGGGCGACCCGACTGCGCTGCACCAGGCCCTTCTCAACTACGCCGCCAATGCCGTCAAATTTACCGATGTCGGCAAGGTCAAGCTGCGTGTCGGCCTGCTGGCCGACGAAGAGGATAGTGTGGTGCTGCGCTTTGAAGTGGAGGACAGCGGCATCGGCATCCCGGCCGAAGCGATGCCCAGATTGTTTTCGGCCTTCGAACAAGCCGACAACACATTGACCCGAAAATACGGCGGAACCGGCCTCGGGCTGGCCATTACCCGCAAGCTGGCCGAGCACATGGGGGGGACGGCCGGGGCCAGCAGCACACCGGGTCAAGGCAGTACTTTCTGGTTTACCGCCCGCCTGAAAAAAGGGAGCCAGGCTCTCCCGAATATCCCGGACGTTACCCCCAGCGATCCCGAAACCCGTTTGGCCCGGGACTATTCGGGACGTCGCATCCTGCTCGTCGAGGATGAACCGATCAACCGCGAGATTGCCGAGCAGATTCTGGCCGAGGCCGGACTATCCATCGAAACAGCCGAGGACGGCGAACAAGCAGTCGACCTGGTCCGCCGCAACAATTACGACCTGATCCTCATGGACGTCCAGATGCCAACCCTCGACGGGCTGGCGGCAACCCGGCTGATTCGGTCCCTGCCCAAGGGCCGGCAGGTGCCGGTCATCGCCATGACAGCCAACGCCTATGCCGAGGATCGCGCCCTTTGCCTGGCCGCCGGCATGAACGACTTCATTTCCAAACCGGCCAGCCCCGAACTGCTCTTTGCCACAGTACTCAACTGGCTGGAAAAGGCCGACCCAGAACTTCGGGCCGGTTCAGAACTTGGCTGCGAAGGCAACTAGGGCGGCCAATACCGGACCCTCCTGATCACGATGCGGCGAGTGGCCGCACTCGGGCAGTTTGAGCAATTGCGTGGCGGGTAGCTGTTCGGCAATCACGTCGATCTGGCGCATCGTGGCGTATTCGTCATCCTCGCCCTGGATGGCGAGCACCGGGCAGCGGATTTTCGGCAGGTAGGCCTCGATATTCCAGTCGCGGAATGCCGGCGACAACCAGGTGTCGTTCCAGTCGCTGAACACCCGCTCGGTCTGCGCATGATGGTAACGCGCCAGTTTTTTCGGCAAATCGGTCGTTTGCCAGGCCGTCCTGGCCTCGCGAATGCCAGCCAGCGTGACCTCCTCGACAAACTCGTGCGGGGCCATGACAGCAACACCGAGCGGCACATCCGGGAAGGCACCGGCGAAGATCAGCGCGATGCTGCCGCCGTCGCTGTGGCCGATGAGCAGCGGTCGTTCGATCTCCAGCGCGGCGAGCAGGGCCGGCAATATTTCCTCGCCCTCGCGGTGCATGTAGCGCGGCGTACGCGGCTCCGGGTAGGCCTCTGAACCGCCGTAGCCGGCGCGCGACCAGACGATCAATCGGCAACCAGTCGCCGCCGCCAGCTTTTCCGGAAAATGCCGCCACATGCTGACGCAACCCAGGCCTTCGTGCAGAAGCAACAAAGTCGGCCGCCCTTCAGCGGTGGCCGGGTAATCGCGATATTCGAGCTTCAGCCCGTGAACAACGACGTGCTTCATGCGCTCAACAGGAAATCGCGAACAACGGCAATCTGGTCCTCCGACTGGAACATCGGCGCATGGCCGACGCCTTCAATTTCGGCCAGTTTTGCCTGTGGACCGCAGGAGGCCATCTTTTGCCAGGTGTCGCGGGTCAGCAGGTCGGACTGAGCGCCGCGAATGACCAGCGTCGGGCATTTGATCTGCTCGTAGAGCGGCCAGAGGTCGACATCCTTGTCGGCAAAGGCGGCCCGGAACGGCTCGGCGATCAGCGGATCGTAACGAAAGCGCCAGCGGCCATCGGCGCCCTGGACAATGCCGGTCTCGGTCAGGTGGTACCACTGCGCCTCGGTCAGCGCACCGAAGGGCTCGCTGACGAATTTGACGAAAGCCAGTGCCTCGTCGAAAGTTGCCCAGTCCGGGTTGGCGCCGACATAAGTGCCAATGCGTTGCAGCGATTCGGCGGTGATCACCGGCCCGACATCGTTGAGCACCATCTTGCGGACCGGCGAGCCTTCCTGTGCCGCCAGCCCCATGCCGATCAGCCCGCCCATCGAGGTGCCGACCCAATGCACGCTCTCGACGTTCAGGCGGGCGATCAGCGTCACCATGTCGGCGACGTATTGCGGGATGACGTAAGCCGCCGGGTCACGCAAATGGCCGCTCTGGCCGCGGCCGACGACATCCGGGCAAATGACGCGATAGTGCCCGGACATGGCTTCGGCCAGCGCGTCGAAATCGCGCCCGTTGCGGGTCAGGCCATGCACGCAGATCAGCACGCGCGGATTGTCGCGGGCGCCCCACTCGGTGTAAGCCATCCGGTGCAGGCCTGACGGGCCAAGGCATTGCACGATCTGTTGCTTGAATTGCATGATTTTCTCCTCCGCTGCCAATGTATCACCGGCCATGCCAATACCGGCGATGTTCAGTTCGCCATCCTGACAAGGCAACAGCGCCCTCACCCAGCCGGATGCGCACGGCGCCATCGCGGTCGGTTCGCCAGATGTTTGCACCCATTGCCTCATAGCGCGCCAGCACTTCGCTCTTTGGATGACCGAAACGGTTGCGATAGCCGACCGGAATAACCGTTTCGGCTGCGCCGACCGCCTGCAGGAAAACCGGCGTCGATGAGGTCTTTGAACCATGGTGCGGCATGAGCAGGATATCGGCCGCCAACCCATCCGGATAGCGCTGGAGCAACTGTGACTAGATCCTTTTCTGTTCCCTCTTACTAACCCAATTCCATTCCAAACTTCCGATGAAAAAACCAATTATTCTTGCCTCTCGCGCTTACGAGCAAAGCATTACAGAGCCGCGAGCCAAACCATTAGGCAAATCCATGCCGGCAGTCGAATCTCTAAATTCGGTGTCGCCCGATGGAAGAACGGCTCGTAATATGATGTCTGCTTTCTCCATTTGTAGTCTCCAAGATATGCTGAATCTTCCAATAGGAAAGTTGCTGACTGCGCATAGCAACTTGAGTATGTTCATTCAAGCCATTTCGGAAGCGAATGACGTACAGGTCACGACGGATAGTTACTGTGACCTAAAACGCCATACCCAAAGTTTACTTGATGCATGTAGTGACATCGGCCTACCGGTCACCAAAGCAGCCGTCTCCGAGTTCGCTGAAGAATTAAATCGTGCCGAACAGATCGGGCAGTTATTTGGGTTCCGCGGAGATAGTTTTCTTCGAATGAGGGCACGTCTACAAGCTTCGATGACGTGCCTTAGCTATGAATCCACCTTAAAAACGGCGCTGATTATGCCACCTCGTATGGCGGACTTCTACGAGCCACCAACCCCGCTATTCGGTGCAGAAGTGCAGTCGCAATTTCCATCATTGGCGTACGAAATTGAAGAGGCGGGGAAGTGCTTTGCCGTAGGGCGGAGTACGGCCGCAGTGTTTCATTTGATGAGGGTAATGGAGGCCGGAATTTATGCAGTCTCAAGGTGCCTCGACATTCCCGACCCTATCAAGGGTTCAGACAAAAACTGGGGAAGGATGCTTAAAAATATTCGAGAGACCTGCGCTTCCCGAATCTCCGAAGGGCCCATAAAATGGGCAAACAATGGGGATAAGGCCTATTTTGATGCCACTTACGCTATTCTTGACGCAGTAAGGAATGCGTGGAGAAATACAACTATGCATATAGAAAACAAATATATGCCTCACGAAGCGGAGCAAATATTCATCGCTGTTCGTAGCTTTATGATGAAGCTCGCATCCCGGATGGACGAACAAGGCCAGCCACTTGCTTAATAAGGCTTAACTGGAATTCCCCGTAGCATTGTTTATGGG
This sequence comes from Ferribacterium limneticum, assembly GCF_020510585.1. Classification (GTDB taxonomy): domain Bacteria; phylum Pseudomonadota; class Gammaproteobacteria; order Burkholderiales; family Rhodocyclaceae; genus Azonexus. The sequence goes on from NZ_CP075190.1 coordinate 2,721,515, forward strand.
GGGCGCCTCAGTTAACACCAATGATCGTAGTCCGCTTCTTTCGATGACTATGCAATAATATTGAGTGTGCGGCACGCGCACTCAATAAAAAGGCGGCTACGGAGTATGGCCGCAACAACATGGAGTTGCCAATGGCTACAACCTCTCGCCGCGCCGTACCGGTCGATGGCGGCCACTTGGACAGAGCCGTCAAAACTGCTCCAGCCGGCAAGACATCCCCCTACCATCTACGCATTTCAAGACTCACCGTCGACAAGCTCGGGGTTAAGCTTTACGACAAAGCCAGCGCTGTAGTTGCCGAACTCATAGCCAATGGTTACGACGCAGACGCCGAAACCGTCACTGTTAGCTTGCCTCTAAACATCCAACTGGCCTCCATGGCGGGAGGAAAGCTCCACGACTTAGGCTATGTGATTGACGTTGAAGATGATGGTCATGGAATGACGCCTGAGGAAGCGATTGGCTTCTACTTGCGGGTTGGTGCAGATCGTCGTACCCGTAAGGGCCAGGATGGCAGCCGGTCGCGCAAGAAGAAGCGCCCTGTGATGGGACGCAAAGGCATTGGCAAGCTTGCTCCTTTCGGCATTTGCAGACGTATCGAGGTTTGGTCCGCTGGTGGGGAGAAGACGGAAAAAGGCTACTCAGTCACGCATTTCTTCATGGATTTCGACAAGATCGTCACTGATGAGGACGACTCCGTACCCTTGGAAGTGGGCAGCGAAGACCAAACTTGGAGCAAAAAGTCCGGTACGCGCATTCGGCTTACGTCGTTCCTGTCCAAGCGTGTACCGGAACTTGAAACCTTTCTGCGACAACTCGCCGTCCGCTTTACGTTTGCCAGGCCGGACTTCAAGATTCTCATCGTTAACGCGACCGATGGCGCCGCCGGGCCTGTACAAGTAAACCAGTTGGACATCCCTCTTATGCCGGGGACAAGAATTGATCTGACCAGTCGCCCCGTGGTCGGCGACGACGGTACGATGTTTCCCGTTTCTGGCTGGCTCGGCATGGGCAAAGAAGCGTACAAATACGAAGAAATGATGGGGGTTCGCATCTACGCCCGCGGCAAAATAGTAGGAGTCACGCGCGACTTCAATCAGCCAGCAGGCTTTACTGGGGAGTTTACGATGCGTTCGTACCTGGTGGGCCAAGTCGAAGCGGAATGGCTTGACCTCGACCAAGGCGATGACCTAGTTCGAACCGACCGGCAAGATATTCTTTGGGACTCTGACTATGGGCAGTTGCTTCGACGTTGGGGCGCGGAATTAATCAAAGAGATTGCTCGTAACTCGCGCGAGCCTCGTCGTATACGCGTGCGTGACGAATTCTTGCGTAAGTCGAAAATCGAAGAACGGGCACGGGCACGCTTCGGTGACAGAGAAGTTGCACGCGTGGCAATTGATTTGGCAAAAAAGTTTGGTGGATTCGCTGCAGAAGATGAACTAAACGACGACGTCTACGTCGATGATCTGTCACAGATCATTCTGTCTGTCGCCCCTCATCAGGCGTTAATGGAAGCCTTTCACGAATTCACGAATCAGGTGACGAAGGGCCAAGCTTCGATGGATCAAATGCTCGACATCTTCAATAAAGCGCAAATCGCCGAGCTTGCTTCGTATGCACAGATTGCTGCTCAACGCGTAAGAGTTATCAACGACTTGCAGCAAATCATCGACGTGTCGATGGACGAAAGCCAATTCCAAGCGCTCATCGCCAATGCACCTTGGTTGATTGAACCTTCATGGACGGTAATTACCAAAAATCAGAGTTTAAAGAACTTCAAGCACGCATTTGAGAAGTTCTGGAAGGCGAAGCATGGCACCGATTTGTCCTTGGCAATTGACCACGAAGACAAGCGTCCAGACTTCACTTTGGTCAGCATCGATGGGCTACTGCACATCGTGGAAATCAAAAAGGCGGGGCATACGTTTGACGATGCAGATTTTGATCGGCTCATCAATTACGTTGACGCCTTTGAACAATTTTTTGAAGAAAACAAAGAAACAGTGGTGGAGTTCTATCGGGAATGGAAAATAGACCTCGTTGCTGACGGTCTGAAGCTCAAGAAAAGTGCCAATGCACGTTCGTTTGAAGGCCTTGAAAAAGATAATCGCGTCAAGCGAATGTCTTGGCGTGACTTCCTCTCACGTGCAAAAAAAGTCCACGAACAGTTTCTGGACGTACACGATCTAGGCACTCAAAAGCGGCAAGGCAAACGAGCATGAGCAAACTACGAGCCGTCAGCCTCTTTTCCAATTGCGGCGCTGGAGATGTCGGTTATCGCAACGCTGGCTTTTATTTCGAAGTGATGGCCGAATTAGACCCGCGTCGACTGGACGTTTGTCTTCTCAATCACCCTGGTGCAGAAGGGGTCGCAGGCGACCTTCGCAAGACCTGGACGACCGTGATCAAGAGGTATCGTGTTCGGGCGGGAAGAGCTCGCCCAGCGTTGCTTTGTGCCTGTCCACCTTGCCAAGGAATGAGTTCCGCGCGTTCCGGCTTAGGCAGTCATGACGATGCTGCTGCCGGCTCAAAAGACGAGCGCAATTTACTGGCGACAGTCGTCGCCAATGTGGCGCTGGAGTTAAAACCTTCGTTGATTGTCGTTGAAAACGTTCCGGCGTTCTTTACGCGAAAGGTGCATCATCCAGAAGACAAGAAACCAGTTTCGGCAGCGAACTATTTGATTACTGCGTTGGCAGATGAGTATGTTGCATTCCCGTTGATCGCTGATTTGTGTGATTTTGGTGTTCCACAATCCCGCAATCGTGCCTTCCTGACCTTCGTTCGCAAAGATCTGCCTGGTCTAAAAGAATCGCTCCGTATTGGTCGCGCACCGTTCCCTCGGGCAACCCATGCCCCGGACGTTGGCAACTCCCGACCAATCACACTTTCCGAGGCACTCGAAAGCTTTGCGCTACCTGCTTTGGATGCGGCGACTCCGGAGACAGCATCTGCCAGCGAATATGCTGGATTTCATTCCGTTCCAGTATGGGACGAGCGCATTTACGCGATGGTCGCGGCGATCCCCAAGGCAACCGGGCGCAGTGCTTGGGACAATGACGTTTGCCATCATTGTGGGCCCGTCAAGGTTTTGCCTGAGACTGTAACCTGTCCACTTTGCAGATCCCCGCTCCTTCGCCCCATCGTCAAAGAAGAGGATGGAAGCTATCGTTTAGTTAAAGGATTCAAAAGTAGCTACCGGCGGATGCACAGCAACAAACCGGCAGCTACTGTGACCACGGCCAGTGGTCACATCGGCAGTGACTACACCATTCACCCAACCCAAAACCGCCTGCTCAGCCCTCTCGAATGCTCGCTACTTCAGACGTTTCCCAAGGATTTCAAATGGGGGGACGCGTTGAAGAAGTTGGGGCACACGAACGTGCGAGAAATGATCGGTGAAGCCGTCCCACCAGCTTTCACCAAATTGCATGGTGAAGTGCTCCATGGCATCTTGAAGCGCAAGTGGGAACGTGCGCCCATTGCCTTGAGTGATGAACGATGCCTAAAGGGCTGGGCAAAGCTTGTGGCGGCAGCCAAGAAAGATGATCGCGATGATCCTCGTAGCTACTTTGACCATGGAAAATTGCCCCCATCTGGACGCCCTGCAGTGAACAAGCAGGCGGAACACTCGGCGCCCGTGAAGCCAGGGATGTGATCGAATTTCAACGAACTAGCAGGAAATCACGTAAACGGTTGGCGAGTTGCTCCTGATCTCGCACTTCACACTCCCAGACGATCAGTACGCCCCATCCCAGTTCACGAAGCGCAACAACGTTTTTTGCGTCGCGCATCTGATTTGCTTCGATCTTGATGCGCCATGTTTCCATATTTTTGGTTGGACTCTTTGCGCGCTTGCATCGCTCGTGCCCATGCCAGAAGCAGCCGTGAACCAGAATAATTTTCCGGTGCCCCGGAAGTACGATATCAGGCGAGCCGGGCAAATCCTTGCGATGCAGACGAAATCTATAGCCCATCGCATGCAACAAACGTCGAACCGCCATCTCCGGTGCAGTGTCATGGCGACGAACCGCCTGCATGCGGAGACGGGTGGCTGATGTTACGTCGACGAATACGGGCTTAACTTCATACTTACTTGGCATGTATGCCTCATTGGTTGCAATTACCTATAAGCACACCTTTTGGACATATTCATTCCTTGGGTTTCGGTGTCCCTGATACAGGTTTTAGCCTATTAACGAGTTCACGGAGCAATGGTTCCCGTTCGCTCATTTGTGTGAGGAACTCTTGAACTGCCTGGCCGCCGAGTTCGCAAACCTGCTGAATCCGTGCATCATCACCAACAGGATCCGTTCCGACCAACAACGCCGTAAGAAGATCCATGTGGCCACGTCTTGATCGGAGCAGAACGTCATCCCATTTTTCAAAATCTATGGCTTCTGAACGATGGCTGGAGAGATAAGCTGCGTGACCACCCGATACGAGCAAACCTGACACTTTTGCGCTTTGGAAGCGTGATGCAAGATACAACACGTAAGAATGCAGTTGCTGGTATTCCTCTAGCTCCGCAACATCGCCCGGTCCTTTGAGTTCAACCACGAGTATTTCCCGATCCTCGGCCGTGCCGAAGAAAACGAAGTCAGGCAACGTACGATCAGCTGGAATGGGAGGAAACGGATTACGCTTTGCAATCAACTCGGCCTCGTCTTTGACGATGTTGGCAAGCGATTTCCGATAGACGAAGCGTTCATACTTCGAATGAAGTATCCAGGGAAAATTTTCGATGAGTTGCTGGAGTTGCGTTTCCTGGCCTTTGAGTATGTGCCCATGGAGCTGCGTTAGGGCAAAAACACGCAAAGAGAACGCCACTGCAAGTGACAAGCTCTCTGGTACCAATTCGTCGCTGAGCCTGTTTACTGACGACACGAAGGCTGATGGTTCAAATGTTGTGACTTGAGTCCACAGTTCTTTGATTAATTTTCGAGCAGGCTCGTGCACCCATGCCTTCGCAGCGGCCTCGATGAGGCGAACTTTGGCGTCTTGATCCTTCCCGAGGCGCGGCGTCACATCGCTAATTAAGTCCACCAAATGGCTCTTCTCGGAGGTCCGCAACTTGATGTCTGGGGAGTTGTTCAGAAAACCTTCGATCAGCGCGGTGTCTTCAATTTTTGATATCTCCTTTCTTCGCAGCTCATAGGAACTAATCCATGCAACTACGGACTGAGCCCCCCATGTGTAAAGGGATTCAAGATCTGAGTCTTCCCAATTCACGCTTGTCCGATCAGTGGAGATCGTATCTTGTTGCAACTCGTCAATCCAATCTGCTTCAACAACGGCATACATGTAGCGTGAGAAAATTTCACGTCCTTTGACGCCGAAAAAGAAGGGACGGTCCTGCCCAATCTTACCGTGAGCATAAACACCAACACCGGCCTCCTCTTGTGACCAACTCGCAGCCTTAACGAAGCCAACCCAGAACTTTACCGATCTATTACCTACCGGCGTGGCAATAACGTGTTCCGACATGCCTTGGCTCGGTATCCGAAGCTCCCACTCAGGAAATGCGTCGGTTTCAGTTAGCAAGCCACCATTGACGTGGACATTAAAATCAGATCGAGCCAAAGTGACAGTAAATCGACGCCCGAGCGATTCACGAAGCTGCACAGTCGAAATTGGCTTCCTTATTGTTAGTGAATTTGCATAAATCAACGTTCCAGCACCTGATTTTGCAATGGCTCCTTTGAATTTCTCGAGAATCCCCTGCATGGCAGGCTCTTGAGCAGACGTGACATCGCCAATGGGAATATCATCTGCCAAAACTTTTGGCGTATAAATAGCCGTGGCTGAGGCATCTTGACTTTCAGTCGCCAGCATCGCCGAATAGTCGAATCGGAGCCACATAGCGGCTCCATTGCGAACAGTCACTACATGGACGATTCGCGCAATTCCGAACGGCGCTAACTTGCCGATTCCCTTTCGCCCCATTGGATATCGAGCCCCTGAAGCGCCTGTGGTGGGCGCAGGCCTCGCTTTCGGCTGACCGACCACCAAATAATTGGTGACGAGATCTTGCTTACTCATGCCTCGACCATCGTCGTACACGCTGATGCCTTCTGGCGTACCTTGGGCGGATACGTCTAGATCAATAAAGACATTGGACGCCATTGCATCCCATGAGTTTGATACTAGCTCTGCCAAAACATTCGTGGGTTTGTTCTGATATAGCTTCAGGCCTAGATGTTCGATGACGTTGTGTGCAAACCGGAGAGTCAATGGTTGTGCATCTGAAGCAGGCTGATTCATGTAGTCTCCCTGAACTCTTGGCTAATGCAGGCCCTAAGCGCACCTTAGCAAAATATTTTTGGCATATTGCCTTGAACCATATGGAATAACAATGTTTGAGCTTGATATAAGGGCAAAAAACAAGCCAAGCCACAGCAAATCAAGGGTAATAAAGTTTGTGGTAACCGAGTCAGCTAAACCCTGGCTGACGCCCCGAAGCAATGTGCCGATAGCCTTTGCATGCACTCTCCTAATATTGAGTCCTTCGTCAAGCAGCGAACGTATTCATGTGCCATCTGCATGCAGATTTCGTTCTGACGTTTCAGTTGAGCGCTTTCAGTTTCCCTGAGCACGGCGATCAATGCTGTAAACCCGTCTAGGTCTTCAAACCGAAGGAGCAACTCTCCATCCTTCTTACAGTTCAGTTCACGTGGCCGCCAAAACACACTTGATTCCGTCACATTAGGGAGTATAAACATCGCCCGCATTGGCCGCGGCAAGCTCTCATAGCACCGCCGAATCTCGCTCATCTCCATCGGAGCCTTATCCAACAGGCGCCACAACGGCAGCGTCAGCCACTTCGCCGTCCCCGGATAAACCGCTTCTACCCGGTCGACTAGATTCACTCCCCCATCCGGCCGTAACCCGCTCCGCGGCACCACCTCACCCCGGCGATATTTATTCCAGACGCAGGAGCGCTTAACTTTTTTTTCGGTTTCCGACTCGCTGAATTTCCTCTCTAGTTCACGCGGTGTCAGTCCACTTTCCAACGAAACCGCACGAAACCACGCCTGGACGCGCATCTTGCGAATCTCGGGATCCTCTTTGTACGGGTATATCGCGATCGGATTCATCAATTTCCCGCGCAATGGAAAAGTTGCACAAATTCTCTCACCGAAGGGGAATCTTTGCCTATAGTCAAATTCCGTTCTAGAACTTGACTATGGCTAGAAATTCGAACGTCTTCTGAAAAAATCGTTTTCAGTGACGCCGCAGTGGCGCCACAGGCCGGCTGCGCCGAGGCAGCCAAACGACGAACGAGGAGAGAGACCGAACCCGAAAATCGCGCAATCCGGATTCCTGTTACAAGGACCCAGAAACGGAAACGGCCCGGAGCTTGTCGAGAGCCCGGGCCGCAGATGAAGTGATCTAGTCGCGTAACCAGATGACTTCATTCTAGGCTCGAGAGGCCGTTAGTCAAGCGCCTTTCGCCGTTCCCGCTCCGTCCGAATTTCATCTGCCCGACGACCACCGGCCGTCGGCACAGGGACCGCTTTTCCCCGATTTTCGCAAAGGTCGATTGATTCGTTCCGGATGTTCGAAAGGAAACGATCATGCTGGACACATCTCAACTCGATGCCTACTGCGAACGGCACGGCATCACCCCGAAGGCACGCTTGGTCATCGACCTGGTGCGCGCCTCCGAACCCACCCGCCGGGTGCAGAGCGGCACCCACAACGTGGCTTGCCGATTCTCCAGCCGAAAAATGGGCTCGGTCATCCAGGCGGAGAGCCACAAGAACGAATTGCCGGCAGTCATTGGCTGGGAACACGACAAGCAGACCTACGAGTTTTACGACCAACCGCCCAAGGTGAAGCTGCGCTATAGCGGCCGCAACGGGAAGCCTATCAGCCATCTGGCGACGCCTGACTTCTTCCTGCTTCAGGAAGGTTTTGCCGGCTGGGTCGAATGCAAGACAGAGGAATGGCTGCAAACCCGGGCAGCCGAAGGATCAACCCTCTACGTCCGGGACGGCACCCAGGGCTGGCGCTGCCCGGCCGGCGAGGAATACGCGGCCTCAGTCGATCTCGGATTCCGGGTTCGGTCTTCGTCGGCCACGCACTGGATAACGATCCGCAATCTGGAGTTCCTGGCTGACTACCTGGACGAGCGTTGCCCGATGCCGTCGCCGGAAGCAATACAACGCGTCCGGGATGCAATGGTCGGACAGGCCTGGGTCGTGCTGAAGTGTCTGCTGGATGCGCTTCCGGTCGACGACGCCGATGCCATCTACAAGATGATCGCCGATGGCGTTCTCTACACCCGACTGGAAAAGGATCTCCTCACCGAACCGGAACGTGCCATCGTTTTCCGCGACAAGGTATCTGCCGATGCTTACGGCCTGCACCTCGCCTCGCAAACCGAGACGACGCTGCCGTCGCTACGGACCCTGACCATTGCCGCCGGCCAGTCACTGCTGTGGGATGGCCGTGCCTGGCGAATTCTGAACGTCGGCGACCAGGACGTGTTCCTTGAGGATGAAGAGCGGGTCATCACCAGCATTGGCCTGAAGATTTTCGAGCAGATGGTCAAGGATGGCGTGATCACCGGTATCCCTGTCGGCGCCACATTGGAGCGCGACAAAGCCGAGGAAATCGTTCGCCGGGCGAGCCCAGAAGACCTCGAACACGCGATGTATCGATACCGTTGCCTATTCCCCGAGCGATCCGAGGGCGTGCCGGCCGAGTCGTGCGACCGCGCCCAGCGCAAGTGGCGAGCTCTCTACAAGCGCGGCCAGGAACTGTATGGCTCAGGGTTGCTCGGTCTGATTCCCAAGATCAGCCAGCGCGGAAATCGCGAGCGTCGCCTCGACGAGGCCGTCATCAAGATCATGGACGATGTGATCGACGAACACTATGCCGTGGTGGATGGTTGGTCGATCACTGCATGCTCAGGGGAAGTCACCAATCGTTGCAATGAGCACGGATTGCTGCCACCGAGCGAAGTTGCACTCCGCGAGCAGATCAAACGGCGTCGCCAGCACGACCTGGTCGTCATCCGCGAAGGCGAGAAGGCCGCCTACAGCGATTCCGAGTTCTACTGGCGCATCGATGGGGCAACGCCACGCCACGGTGAGCGGCCTTTCGAGATCGGCCATACCGACCATACTGAACTCGATCTCCAGTTCCGGGGCAGCCGCAATGGCAAAAAAATGGGCAAGGCTTGGCTGTCCGTGCTCATCGACGCCTGGAGCCGTATGATCCTGGCCTGGGTCATCATGTTCGATGCGCCAAGCTACCGCACCTGCATGGCGCTGATCCGATCCTGCATCGAACGCCACGGCCGCGTCCCAAAAACCATCGTCGTCGACAAGGGACCCGAGTTCCAGAGCATCTACTTCGAAACGCTGTTGGCGCGGCTCGAGTGCCACAAGAAAACGCGTCCCGGCAGCAAGCCACGCTTCGGCAGCATCAACGAGCGCTTCTTCGGCATGAACAATGAACAGTTCGTGCATTGCCTGCGTGGCAATAACGTTGCCCTGCAGAAGCCACGGTCGATGTCGAAGTCGCACGATCCTCGGGAACTGTCGGTCTGGACCTTGCCGGATTTCCGGGAAGCCTTCGACGGTTATCTCGATCAGGTCTACGGCGAAATGGAACACTCGGCGATCGGCATGTCGCCGAAGGCAGCGATTGCTATCGGCCTTGCTCAGTCAGGCTTGCGTCGGCACACCCTAATCCCCAACACCCGCGACCTGTTGATCCTGTGCCTGCCATCGACGCCTCAGGGAACCGCCAAGATCGATCCCAGCCGCGGCGTGAAGATCGGCTACATCTATTACTGGTGCCCTGCGTTCCGCGCCCCGAAACTCGCCCGTACAGACGTTCCCGTCCGCTATAACCCGAACGACAAATCGATGGCCATGGTCTGGCTCAAGGACCATTGGGAAACCTGCCAATCGGAGTACGCCGACACCTTCCGCGGTCGCACCGAGAAGGAAATCGAGGTCATCACGCAGGAGATCACAGCGCAGAACAAACTCACCGGGAAGCGTCGCACGATCAACGCGTCGCTGATCGCCAAATACCTGAGTGAAACGCGCGTCACCGAAAAGCTCCTACAGCAGCGCCTGCGCGACCAGGAAACCCACTTCACCCCATTGGCCGAGTCAGGCCTCTCTGCCAGCGAACCAACCCGTTCCGACCTAGATGCGCTGGAAGAATCCATCTGGGGCGACCTTGAAAACCACGTCTTTGGAGATTGACATGAAAAACGTTCATACCCGTCCATTCCCGATCGAACTGCTCAACGCCACCGCCGAAAAGCGTGTCGAATATTTCCGCAAATGCAGGATCGCCCATCCCAACCTGACACGCAGTTTCGAGCAGGCCATGTCGGCGATCAACAGCGCCTGCGGCCCGAAGGTCGTGCTCGTCACCGGCCCAACCGGCGCCGGCAAGACTACCTTGGCCCGCATGATCTACAAGGCTCTGGTTCATCAGTATCGCGACCTGATCGCCCAGGATCCCGGCGCCGTACCGGTCGCCGGCTTCAATGCCATCCCGCCCAACGGGAGTTCGTTCAACTGGAAGGACTTCTACATCCGGCTTCTGGAACGGCACGGCGACGTTCTCATCAACCGGAAGATGCTCCTGCCACGTCAGCACGATCTCTTCGAAGGGATGTCGGCGCCACTGCCGATCGAGCGCTCGACGACAGAGGCGCTACGCCGCGCCTCTGAGAAAACGCTGCAGAACCGCAAGACCAAGGTTCTGATCATCGACGAAGGGCACCATATCCTGATGGTCAACGATCCCAAGCGCCTCGAATTCCAATTCGAGGCACTGAAGTCGCTGACCATTGAATCCAACGTAGTGATCGTTCTGGTCGGCACCTACAAGTTGCTGGCCATTCGCGATCAGAGTGGGCAGTTGGTCCGCCGTAGCGAGATCGTTCACTTTCCGCGCTATCGCTTGCAAACCCTCGAGGAGCGCGACGATTTCGCCCATACCCTCGAACAACTCGTTCTCCAATTGCCGCTACCAAAGGCACCAGTTATTACCAAAGAAGAGGCTAAATACTATTTTGTTAAATCCGGCGGAAGCATTGGTATTCTCAAGGATTGGCTGTCGCGCTGCCTGGAACACGCCATCCTTCGTGGCATGGATACTTTCGATATGGCATTTGCCAATAAATTCGCGCTCTCGAACAAGAGCTTGATCACTATCCTCGACGAAGCGATCGAAGGCGAGATCGCACTTGAGGATGCCAATGTAAATGAAGTCAAGGCGCTGCTGTACCGCGTAGCTTCCCGCACAAAATCCTTGCCGGCCGAGAAACGAGTGCCGAAACATACAACCAAGGTCGGGGAGCGAAAGCCGGTTCGGGACAAGACGGGGCACGATCATGAAAAAAAGTGACTTGAACCACTTCCCAGAATTAAGCGCACCCCTGTCGTACGATGGACTGCCTGCGCGGAGCCGGCTGTATGCCCTGGCGCCAATCGGTTTGAACACCGCCCGGACGGAAGGACTGCTTTCCTATCTGGTTCGTCTGGCCGGGGCGCACTCAGTCAATCCGCGCCGGCTTATCCGGACGGAGTTCATCGCCGTGCAACCGGAGATCGCCCACCTGAACCGCCTATCCTTTTTCCGAAACAACGCCAGAACCGTCAACGGCCTAGGGGCATATGCCCGAAAAATCTGCGACGCAACCAGCGCGCTTACCGGAGTAGCCGATCTTCGCTATTCGACCCTGCTTCCGCTCCAAAACCTGCTGCCAAGCATCTGCGAGGGGCTACTCTCGCGCCACCTCAAGTGGTGTCCGAGTTGTTTTGCCGGCATGACAAAATCTGGAGACGAGCCCTATCGCCCCTTGATCTGGTCGTTCCTTCATTATCGCTACTGCAGCGTCCACCGGCAGCTGCTCATGGAGCGTTGTCCTGATTGCGGGAAGTTTCAGGATTTCATTCCCCAGTATCCCAGCGTTAGCCATTGCAGCCACTGTGGAAGCTGGCTCGGTCACGATACGAACCAGGATCGACCTTCGGCGGACGATTTGTGGGTATCCGCCGCGATCGAGGACATCGTGCTCAACCTCCGAAGCCTGGAGAAAACTGCGACACTGGACAACTTGCTTCAGACTGCCGGGATAGCAGCCCAGCGGAATACGTCCGGGAAGCGACGAGCGCTCTGCCGAACAATCGGGATAGAGCGTTCGGCCATCGGACATTGGCTCGCCGGCCATCGACCATCCATACACCGATGGCTTGCCCTCGCATACGCGTTGGATACCCAGCCAAGTTCCCTATTGCTGCATCCATATCAAGACATTGAGCCCCCCCTGGAGGGGTTGCGTAAGGCGCCAAACTTCCTTTGCATTCACCGACCCAAAGTAGCAATGTCGGAGATTGAGCGGAAACAAATAGAGGATGTGCTCCGTGAAATTGCCGACGCCTCGAACGACCATCACAGCCTGTCTAGCATCGCCAAACGCTTTAATTGGGATGCCGCTGGCCTGAGGCGCCTCGCACCGGAGGCATGCAATGTGATCCGCGACAAGTACGTTCTCCACCGAAAGCTTGCCGGCGAACGGAACCACGCGAATCACCGTGAAACGCTGCTTCGGATCTTCGACGAACTTGTCCAAAGCGGCGAGTATCCCGGCGGGCAAAGATTAAAGAGAATGCTCACCCAGAAAAGGATGGTGCTGATTCCGCGATATCTAAAATCGGCATATTCCGAGGCACTACGGGAATGGATGAGAGGCAAAGCGGAGCCGGCCCCGAAAATTCGGACAGTCGGATAGGTGATAGCCAGGGTCAACCGATGGCCGCATAGCGACCGAGAAGAGGAGCAAGAAAATGACAAGAAGGAAGAGGCGGAACCACTCGGCTATCAACCGACCTTCCCCCATTGTTGCATAACCATCTTGACCGTAAATGCTGCCAATTCATGGTCGTTCTCAACCAAAGAACGCAAGGCTAGCCCCTTTGCAACAAGGAATCATCTGTCAAGTTCTGCGAGCTTCCTCCCATCCTCAATCAACTCTCGAAGCCGATCCCATTCAATAAGAACACCCGATATTTCAGTATTGAAGGCGACCTCAAAGACCCCAGCCTCTGAGAACCCCGCGTCGAGAATTGCCTTTTCACCCACCAGTAATTCGAACACCGCGTATTCCCGATTGATATCCGTTGTCTTTCTCCAGCGATAGCTCTTGGGCATCAACATACTTGCACTCCTCACGGGTTAATAAAGCCGATGAAGCCTCCATCTGCTCCCCACCTCGCACCGAACCCTCCAGGAATCTGAATCTGCGTCACAGTTCCATATCTACCAAGCGACGGAGTCGTCGTAACGCCGTTACGCATGATGTTCTTGAGCGCATCATGTGCTGTGTCATTGATAGCGCTATCCGTTCGCAATGACTGTCGGAGGGTATCTTTCGTCTCCCCAACGAGTTCTGGATGTTTGGTCAAAGCCCGCCCCGCATTCGAGAGTTCGGAATTCTTGAACGGCTCAACAGCAGCCTTGAACAGAGGGTTTTGGTTACCCAATCCCTTTGCCACCAGCACCTCCGTCAAATCCCGAGACGCCTCACCGGCCAAGGACTTGATGATATCGCCAACCGCAAATATACCCTTAACGCCACCTAATAGCACATCCTCGACCGGCGTGGTAACGCCCTCCAGCCCCGGCTCCGGCCGCGAGGCGTCGAAGGGCTGGTAACCAGCCGGCTTGGACATCCCAGGGGTATTGGCCGTCATGCTCAGGCGTGGCGCCACGCCGCGGATCGCGTCGTAGCCCTGCGAAGTCGCACTGTAATAACTGGCCAGCGCCGCGCCACAGCCGCCATTGCACGCCATCAGACGCTGAACGGCAGGTGATCGCCAGATTGCTGTCTGACACCGACCGATGGGCCAACGGCCGGAATGGCTGATCTTCAGACTTAAGGGCGTTGGAATGTTAAACGAAGGTGGTAGGCTCTCAGCTTATTGTTCAGCGCATGGAGGGGACATTGGCTAAAAAGCACAGTAATCGCGCCCAAGCTGAGGCAGACCTTCTGCGATTGGTTGAGAAAGTAATTCAGGAATCTGGAGACGTCGAGAGTTTCAACGCGAATGCCTGGCTAAAAAGATGGTTGGCTGCGCCCAACCCCGCATTGAACTCCGCTACCCCAAATAGCTATTTGGGCACCAAAGAAGGTAGAAGCCTGGTTGCTGGCCTTCTTGAGAAAATGCAGTCAGGGGCATTTGCTTAGCCGGTGTTAATGCTGATTGGCTCAACCTCCACTTATACGGATGTCCGTAGCGAATTTGTAGCAGACTGAATCAGTTCAAACATTGCATTCCCCGTACTTTGAAGAGCAACAACCTGTTAGCTCTCGCCAGTGGGCAATTGAGAAACTGAAATGGTTGGCGTGCTGAATGTCAGCCGAAGCTGGGCGATGCCTTGCCCTGTTCAGGCATGGGGCTACCGGACCTGCTCTTTGGTCAGCGACTCTGTAACCTCGACGAGCAACCGCCAGACGGCGATTGCCGGCGCGAAATACCCCTTCGGGGTCTCCTTCGCTCCCTTGATGAAGCCTTGAACGAATTCATTCATGGTTCGTCATCTCCTTGATAGTTTTGCGGGTTGAAGAATTCGACTGGCAACCGAACAAGACCGTATCTGCCTGCAGTATGAAATCTTCGACAAACTGTATCAAGCCCGCCAAGTACGAGCCATTCAGGTGTGTTGTGTTTTTCAATTGCCGCAGTACTTTCGTATGCTACCAACTGCAGACTCAAGTCCTTGAAATCTGCCGGATATGAACCCATATAACGAAGCGATTCACCACTATGTTCGTTACCCAACAGATCAGAATGGCAACCGTATTACCATCATGGTAAGACTCTTCCCGTAATACCTTCTTTGCGACTTGTAATGATCTACGATTCCATCTGGAAACCCGCAGGTGTTTATAAAAAGCTATCAGGTTTTGTAACTGCTATCGATTTCATTCGGGCTGCCGTTGAAGTTCAGTCCGATCAGCGTTTTGAAGATGTGCGCTATATCGTCAAGGATTTATCCGAGGTTACTGGACATACACTCACCCCAGAGTCCATGACTGATCTTGCTGTAATCCATTGTGGTTTTCAGTCTATCAATCCAAATTGTCGGATCGTGTTTGTCTGCCTCGACGAAAATCTAGCCAATGTCATTAAGAGCACTCTGACATCCCAAAAACTTGCATCGTATCCGGTTGAAGTTATGGGAACTGTTTCAGAAGCCAAGGATTGGCTTGGCCGCCAATTTGATTTACAAAGTACAGGACTAGTTAAGAGGCTAGTAAGGTATTAGTGACCAGAATAGTTCTGAGTTACTTCACCCCAACGTCGGCAAACAGCGGTGAATCGGCCATTCGACTTAGGACCCGCCACCGACAGCTCTGCACCGAGTACTCATTTGCGGGTGTAGGAAGCTGCCCTTCTGGTGGCGTGGCGACTCAACGTCGGCAAGCCATTCGTGCTTTGCGTGCGGCATCCACGATCATAAGTGTGCGGTTACCTTTATTTTTCATCCCAGACTATGGCAATGTCTGATTCAGCCAAGGGCCGCCGCGGAATATATTCAGAACAGGTTGCAGGATGATCTACCGCCCTGTATTCCAAGTGCGCGCTACAAGCGACTACCGCCGCGTCGTCGTGTAATTCGAAAGCATGATCGCAATCGATACAGACTGGCTCGGGTTTCTGCATTCTCCATCCCCCACTAACTTTGTTTACTGACTGGCCCGACAGCTTTCGGATACCGGAAATTCATGAAACGGGTATCAAGTAATGAGCGCACTGATTGTATCGATCACGCGGCATTGACCAGTTCTCGCAGTTCCTTCCCTGGCTTGAAATGTGGCGCCCATTTCTCCGGAATGTTGACTTGTTCGCCAGTCCTTGGATTTCTGCCAATGCGCGGCGGCCGGTAATTCAGGCTGAAACTCCCGAAGCCGCGAATCTCGACGCGGCCACCACGGCTGATCGCACTCCCTAGCGCACCAAGAATTTCCGCAACGGAAAGTTCGGCATCCTTCAGGACGAGTTGCGGGAAACGCTGGCTAAGTGATGCAATCAGTTCTGATCGGGTCATGATTCAGTAGCTAGTCGACTATTTCGAAGTCCGGGCTTAAGCCAAGAGGGAAAACATTTTGAATGCTAGTGGCGGTGGATTCGCGTGATATTGGTCACGATTTCGCACAATATTTTTTGCAAACAGCGTCATTTAAGCTGTTGATCGTTTGCAATATTTCTTGGCGCCAGTGACACCTTTGGGGCATCGCTTTTCCGCTCGATCGTCTATCAACACAAACTATTCGATTCCCGGACGGCTAAAATTCGCAACCCAGCGCTGAAATTCTTCGGCGGGCATCGGCCTAGCGATGAAATAACCTTGCGCAATGTCGCAGCCCAAGTCTGAGAGCTGTTCCCAGTGCTCCCGCGTTTCCACGCCTTCGGCCACCGTCTTGCGGCCCAGGTCGTGTACCAGATCGATGGTCGATCGCACGATCATGGCGGAGTCCCGGTTGTCGGACATGGCGGCAACGAATGATTGGTCAATCTTGATGTAGTCGACCGGGAGTTTTTGCAGGTAACTCAGCGACGAGTAACCTGTGCCGAAGTCATCCACGTAGAGGGGGATGCCTTCGCTGCGCAAGGCGTGCAGAACACGCAACGCGTACTCTGCATCCTCCATGACGGCGCTCTCGGTAATCTCCACCTCCAGTAAGCCGCGGCTTACGCCTCGCTCGGACTGCCAGTGATGGAACTTGTCGAACAGGTGTTCGTCGCGGAAATTGCGCGTCGAAAGATTGATGGCGATCGGTAAGGCACAGTTATTTGCCTGCCAGTCTCGCAGTAGGTCGAGCACGGTGACGATCAGCCATTCCGTCAGCGGCTTGATCAGCCCCGTCTGTTCCGCCAGGCCGATGAACAGAGCCGGTGGTAGCAGACCGCGGCGCGGGTGCTGCCAGCGTACCAGGGCCTCCGAGCCGCATACCTGTCCGCTCGCAAAGCTGACTTTAGGTTGCAGATAGACCCTCAGTTGGCCGCCGTCGATGGCCCGGCGAAGCTCGCCAGCCAGGTTTAATCGCTCGACCTGATCTTGATATTGGGCAGGCTCGAAGAGACACCGGTTCACGCCTCGCGATTTGGCCTGATAGAGAGCCTTGCCCATCCGGCGCAGCAATTCCTGGGCAGTCGATCCGTGGGCGGGGTACAGTGCGATGCCGGTTTTGGCGGTGACCTCGAGCTCGATATCGGCAACTTGGAACGGGCGGGCCAGGCCCAGTTCCAAGCTGTCAGCAACGGCCATTGCCGCAGCAGCATCTTGGGCCGGTGCCAGGACGCCAAATTCATCACCACGCAGTCGGGCGACGACGGCGGAGGCAGGAGCGCTTTCGCGCAAGCGTTGCCCAAAGTCGCACACGATCTGATCGCCGTGGACGGAGCCAAGCACGTCGTTGATCTCGCCGAGACGTTCGATGTTGAGCTGCAGCGCAACCAAGGGCACCTTGGGCGATGAACTGTCTTCAACGGCAGCGACGAGGGCTTCCGTGAACTCGACGACGTTGGGAAGACCGGTGAGTGCGTCGTGGCGCATCATGTGGTGCATCGCCGCCTGGACGCGCTCCTGTTCCGCCCGGGTGCGCAAGGTGGCAAGCCCGAAGGCCAGATCGTCGGCGGATTCCGTCAGCAGCGCGATCTCGTCATCATCGAACGAATCGGGTTCAGGATCATAGATGGACAAGGCGCCGATGGTTTCCCCGCCGACGCGCAAAGGACAGGACAAGCCGGACGTCGCGCCATGGAGTTTGTCCTGCCAGGGGGCATAGTTTGGATCGGATCGCATGTTGCGAACCAGGCGGACTTCCCCGTGGCGGATGGCGGCTGACGTCACGCCTTGGCCCAGCGCGCTATCAGTCAGGCTCAGACCAAACAGGCGGAGAGCCGCCATCCCGCCTGGGTAGCCGGATTCAGCCATGGGACGCAAGGCCGGGTCGGCATTTTCGCCGCGATACCAGACGACGGCCATGCCGTAGCCGCCGGCGGTGACGATGGCGTGACACATGCTTTCCAGCAGGCTCTGCTCCTCGTTGGCGCGCAACATGGTGCGATTCCCCGCACTCAAGGTACGCAGGGCGCGACTGACGTGCTCCAGTTCCCGAACGCGCTGTTCGAGCTCGCTGTTGAGCGTCTGGATACGTTCTTCGAAGTGCTTGCGTTCGGTGATATCCGTACCCAGTACGTAGTAACCCGCAATTGTTCCGTCGGCGTTGTACTTGGGCATGTAGCGAATGGTTTGCCAGACCCCGGGAAAGGGTTGCCAGTCGTAGCCTTGGGCCTGGCCTGCCAGCACCTTGCTGATCAGCGGGCAGGCCACGGCATAGCGCTCTTCACCAAGAATTTCCTCGACCGTGCAGCCTGTGATGTCCTCGCAACCGGGCGCGAAGCGCGCACGGTACTGGTCGTTGACGTAGACATAGCGCCGCTCTGCATTGACAAAGGCAATCAGGGCCGGTACGGCACTGATCACGCTATGCAGGTGGTCTTCACTTTCCTGCAATCGCGCGGTGCGCTCCCGTACATCAGCTTCCAGCAGGGCGTTTTGTTCGTGAATAATGCGTTCGGCCTTGCGTTCGGTGGAGACGTCGCGGAAGACAAGCACCACGCCGCGCAACCTCCCCTGGGTGTCCCGGATCGGGGCGGCGCTGTCGGCGATGGGATGCTCGGTGCCGTCACGCGCGATCAGCGCGGTGTGGTTGGCAAGGCCCTGGGTTTCCCCTGTGGACAGTACCTTGGCGACCGGTACTTCGGCAGGCTCGCGGGTCCGTTCGCTGATAATGCGGAACACCTCGTCCACCGGGCGCCCCTGCGCCAGGGAGATCGGCCAACCGGAGAGTTGCTCGGCGACCGGATTCATGCGTGTAATGCACCCCGCGGTGTCGGTTGCCATCACCGCATCACCGATCGAGTGCAGGGTGGTGGACAGGTTTTCCTCGCTGTCGGCCAGTGCGCGTTGGCTGGCTTCGGTCTCGCGCAGTTGTTGGCGGATCAAGGCATAGGTCGCACTGAGCAGGGCGGCCAGCAACGCCGCCACCAAGGTACCGGCAACCACCAGCAT
This sequence comes from Ferribacterium limneticum, assembly GCF_020510585.1. Taxonomy (GTDB): domain Bacteria; phylum Pseudomonadota; class Gammaproteobacteria; order Burkholderiales; family Rhodocyclaceae; genus Azonexus. The sequence continues at coordinate 2,740,640 of NZ_CP075190.1, forward strand.
CCGGCGCGCCTGCGCATACCCTGCTTCGCGCTCGGTCAGCAGTCGCCGCTCCTCCGCATCCATCTCGCTGAGCAACTCGTAGGTGCGGGTTCGCGTGGCACGCAGCGGTACGGTGGCCACGTAGGCATTGGCGGCATCCTGACCCTGGGTCTTGCGCAGGATTTCGATCTGCCGCGAGATGGCCAGGCGCTGATTCATGATCTCACGCAACTCTACCCAGCGTTGTTGTTGGCGGGCGTTGTCGACCGTCAACTGCCGGATATGCTCCAGTGTGCTTTCTCGTTCCGCAATGGCTGCGTTGCGTTCGACGAGATTAGCCGGATCGCCGGTCAATCGGAAGTTTTGGGTCGTCAGCTCGATCTGCAGCGTGTAGCCGCGAGTACGAGCTAGATTGTTGAGTACCGCATGGGTGTGCTCGACCGTCTGCGCCGCGCTAGCGGCGTCGTCCGCCACTTTCCAAGTCATCGTTGCCAAGGCGATCACCACCAGCATTGCTGCAATGAATGCGACGAGTACCTTGGTTTCGAAACGACGCTGCAGTGTCATGAGACTTTCCGTTTTGCGCAATGGGACAGCCGGATCGCAAAAATAGCTTCAATCCGTGTACTGGACCGACCAGGAGATTTGCTTCGTGAGGCAACAACGGTTATCTGTTCGGTCAAGGATGCTTGACACCGGACCCCTGAGCGCGGGCTGGCAGTTGCCGGAAGCAACCCGGACTGCACCCGGCGGCCCGCCAACCTATCCGGTACGAAGTTGAATGATCGGATGCACCCACATTTTCTCTCCTCATCAAATAAGCTGCACGGTGGCGCATGGAGGCCTGGTTTCAAGGAAGAAAGGGGGAAGTACATGCCATTGCCGTTACAGTAGGTCTGACTAAGAGTGTATTCCAAATCGTAAGTTGCAATGACAAGTGGAAAGTTGTGGAGCCGCACCTTTGATCTGGCAGTGTTGCCTTTATCCACAAATTTGGGCACCGGTCACGGCCGTCCTGGGGCAACTCTGCACAACGAAAGTTGAGGCGGCTAGGCACAACTTTTGGCCGAGAAGTTGCAGGTCAACCTGATTAGGGTAAATGAGCAAGGTTTTGGCATTCCAGTCGCTCGGACTGAGACGGCCATCTCTCTATTGGTGGCCCAGGTTTCTCGGCCTATGATTGATGGAACGTGCCGGCCCACATTGGCTGGCGGCCGGAATTAGTCTAAGGATAACGACATGGACGATGCGCTGTTCGAAGGCCTTCTGGAAGCGGCACCTGATGGAATCATCATCGTCGATGCCGATGGGCGCATCATGATCGCGAACGCGCAAATCGAAACACTGTTCGGCTATACCCGGCAAGAACTGATCGGACAACTGGTCGACCTCCTGGTTCCCGAGGCGCTGCGCGCCGGACACCCGACGCATCGCCAAGACTTCCACCGCCAGCCCCGCACGCGCCGGATGGGGATTACTCGCGGCCTCCACGCACGGCGCAAGGACGGTTCGGAGTTTGCCGCCGACATCAGTCTCTCCGCTCACGCAACCCCGCAGGGCGTCCTCGTGACCGCAGTCGTTCGCGACATCTCCGACATCATCCAGACCGAGAAGGAATTGCGGCGCATCAATCGGATGCTGCGGGTTCTCTCGCTGTGCAACGAGACCTTGGTGCACGCGCACGACGAGACCGAGCTGTTGGAAGCTATCTGTCGACATCTCGTGGACGTGGGCGGTTATCGCCTTGCCTGGGTGGGCTTCGCGCTTCACGACGACAAGCGGACGGTGCAACCGGTCGCGCAGGCCGGTACCGGCGAGGGCTTGGTCGATCAAACTCGTTTTACCTGGGGCGACGATGCGTTGGGACACGGGCCGGTCGGTGACGCTATCCGCCAGGGCCAGCCGTCGGTGGCGCATCATTTGGCCGAGCACCCCGATTTCCAAACCTGCCGGGCAACGTTGGCGACCCATGGCATCTCGACGATCCTGGCCCTGCCGCTGCACAACAAGGGGATTAGCTTTGGCGTGCTCAACCTCTATGCGGCAGACCCCGATGCCTTCGACGCGGAAGAAATAAAACTCCTCCAGGAGCTCTCGAGCGATCTGGGATACGGCATCCGCAGCCTGCGCGAGACCGAAGCGCGCGAGCGCTTCGAGCGCGAACTGGAATTCCGGGACAACTTCGACACCCTGACCGGACTGCCCAATGCCAAGCTGTGCCTTGAGCGGCTGCGTCAGGCGATCGTCGACGCCGGACGCAGTGGTCGGATGGCTGCGGTCCTGGTCGTGAACCTGGATCGCTTCAAGCTCGTCAAGGAAAGCCTCGGTCACCTCGCCAGCCGCGAGCTCCTCAAATGCGTCGGGCAGCAGTTGTCTATCTGCCTGCGCGATGGCGATACGGTCGCCCGGCTGTCCGGCGACGAATTCACCGTGGTGATGTGCGAAGTGGGCAAGATCGAGGATGTCGAGCAGGTCGCCGGCCGCTTGCTCGACGCGGTGGCGCAGCCGCTGCTGCTCAGCGGGCACACCCTGCGCATGACCGCCAGCGTCGGCATCAGCCTCTATCCGACGGACGCCGCGACCGCGGAAACGCTGCTCGGCCACGCCGAAGCCGCCAGCTACAGTACCCAAGCGCTCGACAGCAACACCTATCGCTTCTATGACCCGGAAATGAACGCCCACTTATCCGCCCGGCTTGATATGGAAAACGATCTGCGGCGCGCTATCGAGCACGGCGAACTGGTGCTGCATTTCCAGCCCAAGGTCAATCTGGCGCGCGGCCAGATGGAAGGGGCGGAGGCGTTGGTGCGCTGGCAACATCCCAGCAAGGGCTTGGTGCCACCGGTCGAATTCATCCCGCTGGCGGAAGAAAGCGGGCTTATCCTTCCCTTGGGGGAGTGGGTGATCGACCAAACCTGCCGTCAGATTCGCATCTGGCTCGATGCCGGGCTGGCCGTGCCGGTCATCGCAGTCAATCTGTCGCCGCGGCAGTTCCGCCAGGAGCATCTGGCGCGGACCATCGTCCGCGCGCTCAATGCGTACGAACTGGAAGCCAAGTACCTTGAGTTCGAGATCACCGAGAGCGCCGCCATGCATGATCTGGAGGCGACGCTTGCGATCCTGCGCGAGCTCAAGGGGCTTGGCCTCAAGCTGTCGCTCGACGACTTCGGCACCGGTTACTCGAGTCTGGCGTATCTAAAGCGCTTCCCGATCGATCACCTCAAGATCGATCGTGCCTTCGTGCGCGACCTGATCAGCGATCCCGACGATGCGGCGATCTGCCTCGCGATCATCAACCTGGCCCACAGCCTCAAGCTGATCGTCATCGCCGAAGGCGTCGAAAGCGAGGCCCAAATGAACTATCTGCGGCGCCACGGCTGTGACGATATCCAAGGCTATTTTTTCAGCCGCCCGGTACCGGCGGTGGAATTTGCGCAGCTCCTGGGCGAGTGGATGCCCTTGCCCGCCGACGTGCCAGAAGACGAGCGGCCGACGCTCCTGATCGTGGACGACGAGGTCGGCATGATCAGTGCCCTGCAGCGTCTGCTGCGCCGCGAGGGCTATCGGATTCTGACCGCCGGCAGCGCGCAGAAGGGGTTCGAGTTGCTGGCCACCCACGACGTGCATGTAATCCTCTCCGACCAACGGATGCCCCAGATGAGCGGGACCGAATTCCTCTCCCGGGTCCGGGAACTCTATCCGGACACCATCCGCATCGTACTTTCCGGCTACACCGACCTCGACACCGTCACCGGGGCAGTTAACCGCGGCGCAATCTACAAGTTCTTGACCAAACCGTGGGACGACGACCAATTGCGCGACCAACTGCGCGAGGCGTTTCGGCACCAGGGCGGGGCGAGCCGTCGGAACTGAGGCACATCATCGTAGTTTCAACGTTGAGGTGTAATGGCAGATATATGCCCTAACGCAACTACGGGTGGAGCTATCAACTCACGCAGCCCTTGCCAACCTCTGTGCTTTACGTCATCGCTTTCCCGCTTGGCAACTCGCCGTGACGGCCGATACCATTTAACTTAAACCAACCGGCCTCCATGAAAACCGGGGCGATTCATTCTTCTCTGCAGTAGATGAACAGAGTAACGAGGTACATTGCTCGTTTTACGATCAATTATTTTCACGTTAGTAATTTATGCCGCGCAAAATAATTGCTCGTAATCGCCGAGGTGGCTACCCCGCCGCCAGGCGCTAAGGAGTTACGCGGAAAAACAGTCGGCTGCGATGATTGATGCTGGCTGGTTGCTGGTCTTGGGTACGTCAGCGGCCATAGCCGGCTGCTTCCGCCGACTTTCTGCCAGTTGTCATAGGAATGAGGCCGTTGTTCGGCCAGAACGGTCATCGGGGATCTTCCCCAATTTGGTCCGTAATGCACCGCTTATCGGCCATTGAGCTCCGACTCATGTTGAACAGCGGCCTCCTTCCTTTTTCGCGACCTCATGCGCCGGGCCCTATCCTGCTTTTCGTAGCATTAACGACCCAAGGGCCGGCGACAAAGTACAGCGGCGATGCGCGACTACCAGCCTCTGACACCGCCTTGGCCAGTACTAACCACGGAATCAGTTCACGGAACCAACATGTATTGAACACGTCCGGCCGCGTAAAAGCTCGGCTGAACCCTCTTGGAGTTTGACAAAATATACGTCGTGTTTTACGATTAAACTGATTTCACGACCAATCATATTTTAAGCCGAATAACCAATGAGCGAATTGACGCTTGCCGATGACGATGTAGGGGGCAATTCCGATGATCGGCAGCCCCGCCACGGCCGCTGGGGGCTAGATCGGCGTCTGGAGTTCATAGAATTTCGCCTGCTCTGGGAAGGCAAAATCAATCGCGGCGAATTGGCAGACTTCTTTGGCGTGTCCATCCAGCAAGCTTCTCTGGATTTCGCCAAGTACATGGTTCTGGCCGAGCGCAACATGGAATACGACCGGAGCGAGAAGGTGTATCGCGCCACCCAAGAATTCACCCCCCGATTCCTCGCACCAAATACACAGACGTTCCTTAATCAGCTGGCCAACTTAACCACCGGCACTCTCTCTCCGGCCATGGGCTTCATCGGTTCGCGGCCACCATGTGATGTGGTCGCGCTGCCTACACGCCACGTCCGCACCGACGTGCTGCTGGCAGTTCTTTGGGCCATTCGGGATGGTGCTGAGATCGAGGTGACCTACCAGTCCATGCGCCGGCCATCGGCAACCAGACGCTGGATCACTCCTCATTCACTCGCTTTTGACGGCGCTAGATGGCATGCGCGCGCCTGGTGTCACGATGCCAATGCGTTTCGTGACTTCGTGCTCACTCGAATTCAGGAAATTCATGCACGTCGGAAGAGCGATGTCAACTCATTGGCGGATTCTGACTGGCATACGCAAGTGGTGGTAATCATAGAGCCGAAGCCCGACCTTACCCTCGCTCAGCGGGATTCGGTCATCACCGATTACGGAATGCAGAACGGTAAACTCTTCCGGACACTCCGCCGAGCCCTTGTTCAATATTTTGTTCGACATCTGCGGATCGACGGCCCCGAACCGACCGGGCAACCAATCATCTGGGCGAATCGCGACGAACTGAAGGACTTAGTGGACTTACGCAGGTTGTATTAGGCAATAAGTGGCTCTCTTGATTAACATCGTTGCATATTACGGAGGTAACTGAAATGACCGACGGCAAAGAAGGTAAAGAAGGTAAAGAAGGTAAAGACAAGGTGAAACTCAATCATTTCTTCGTCGATGCCAAGAAGTATGAAACTGCTCAAACGGCGCTTACGGGAGCGGAAATCAAGGCTATCGCAGGAGTCGCGGCGAACTACCAGCTCTTCCTCGAAGAACAAGGAGATGATCCGGACAAAGCCATCGGCGATGGCGAGGCGGTGAACCTTGCCGAGCGGGTGAAGCACTTCTTCGCTGTTCCGCCAGCGACCTTTGGTGCGTAAATGATTGACGAACAGTTTGCCCAAATCCAGGGCTACCTCCGGGACGAAAAAGGGCTCGATGCAAGCATCGAGCGCCTGAGCACCGGCGGCCATCTTGTCACCATCAAGGATGTACCCGTCAGAGGTGGTTGGGATCGTGAGAAGGTCGGCGTCATGTTCGTCGCACCACCCGGTTACCCGGCCGCAAAACCGGACTGTTTTTGGGTGACACCAAACCTACGGCTTGCCAACGGCGCACCTCCGCAAAGTGCCAACGACGGCACTCCCATACCGGGTGATCCGTCGCCCGGCCGACCGCTCACATGGTTCTCCTGGCATCTGCAAAGTTGGGACCCCAACCTCGACAAGCTGATGACGTTCTATAGCGCCATAATGCAGCGCCTAATCCCAGCGCGATGATTCAGATCGGCATCTCCAGGGCTCACGCAGAGGAAGTCGCCCGCGCTGTTCTTGGGGGCGACGTCGAGCGTTGCGCAGTGCTTTATGCTTCTCGGGCATTACCAGAGAGCGGTGGCTTGCGCCTCGTTGTCAAGGAAGTCGAGGTCCCCGAGCCGGATAGTTACTCGCAGCAGAGCAAATTTGCGAGCGAACTCAATCCGGCGTTGGTTGCAAAGATTAGCAAGAGAGCAAAGTTGCGCGGTGAGTCGATCGTGTTCGTCCACTCGCACCCTGGGGACGAACGACCGCAATTTTCACGAGTCGACAACATGGGCGAGCGCCGCTTGGCGGAGTTTTTGGCGACGAGGACGCCTGATATTCCGCATGCTTCGATAGTAATTAGCGCGGGAGGATGGCGTGCGCGCAAGCTCGGCACATCCATTCCCGTGAAGGTCGTTTCGATTGGGGAGCAACGCCGAGTACTCTTCGATCCCGACGATTGCGGCGGTTCGATTACCACTGCCCTATTCGACCGCCAGGTAAGGGCGTTTGGCGAGGCCGGACAGCGTGTCATTAGCTCACTTACGGTTGCAATCGTCGGCTTGGGTGGCACAGGATCGGTGGCCGCCGAACAGCTTGCTCACTTGGGAGTGCGCCGATTCATCCTCATCGATCCCGACGCTATAGAGCAAACCAACCTGAATCGCGTCGTAGGCGCGTGCCATGCCGACATTGATCGTCCGAAAGTTGATGTCGCAGCGGAGCATATTTGCTCGATAGCCCCGGACATCGAGATAACGCGAGTTCAAGGCGATGTGACCCGCACTCATACCGCGAGAGCGTTACTGCCGGCCGACTTTATTTTTTCTTGTACAGATTCTCATGGCAGCCGTGCTGTCATTCAGCAGGTCGCCTATCAGTACCTAATCCCATGCATTGATGTCGGTTCGGTGCTCACTGCTACCGCGGGCCAGGTAACGGGTATACACGGACGTGTCCAGGCACTGGCTCCGGGACTGCCGTGTTTCACCTGTAGCGGGCTCATTGACGCGGAACAGGTTCGGCGAGACATGATGAATGACGACGAGCGGCGTCTCGATCCGTATATTCAGGGAGGGCGCGAACCCGCGCCGGCAGTCATCTCCATCAATGCCACCATTACCTCCTTGGCTGTAACCATGTTTATGGCGATCACAGTCGGTGTTCCCAGTGACGGGCGCTATATCCTCTACAACGCGAAGGGGCCATCGCTTAGATCGGTAAGGGCCACTCAGAATCCAGCATGCTACATCTGTTCGCCTCGCGGGGTGCTTGCCCGAGGTGATTCTCAGTCGTTGTTCACCAGGGACGAATAACGTGGCTATTCGAGAATTCTCACCCGAAGGTGTACATCGCCTGAAAGTTGCGTTCTTCAACGAATTGCCGGAAGAGTCAATCGAGTCCCGATTCAAGGAGCGGGGCTTTGTATGCATAAAGTGCACCGAATCCGAACTCACCGATCCAAGCTTTGTCTCATTTCTTGATGCCGTCGTATTCTCCCAACGTCCGGAAAAGCGGACCGGCTTGAACAAGGTACTGGAGACGGTGCCGCTGCTCCTGAACAATGACGTCCGCGTCTACATCCGCATGGCATCGGACCCTGAAAGGACTTCTGGTGCTCGCGACAAGGTTGTCGATACCTTGCTGCGCTTGCAGCTTCCGATGGCAAATATCACGCCCGAAGAATGGAGTCGGATCCCGGACCAAAGACGCGAGCGTGAGAAGGCATTCCTCGCTCCTTATGTCTACCTCGTCGATGCATCCGCCGACTGGAGCAAGATTACTCACGTCATTTGCGACCGACCGGCTGGAGGCACGCCCAATACGGCAATAAAGATCAATGGATCGGACTACCTAGCGAACGGCGACCTGGCGATTCACCGAGAGCGCCTCCTGCTCATCCAACGAGCCTTCCATGATTGCGACGAATTGCACGTCGAACCTATGATCGACGGGTTGTCAGGGGCACCCGTATTTAAGGTGTACGCGAAGCTACAACACGCACAAGGAGCCCTGCCGAGCAACTGGCCGTACCTGTACTTCGTCAAGTTGGGCCCGCGCAAGACGATAGCGGATGAGTATGACAAATATGTTGGAAGGGCGATCCATCACGTACCGTTCCACCTCGGCCCAAGGCTGCGTCTGGGACGATGCAATCTCGGGACGTCGCAGGGTATTTTGGTTGGGGATTTTGTCGAAGGTGCGGAGTCCATCCGCGATTGTGCGTCCGCTGGACGTGCAGGACATGCGATTGCAAACTTGTTCGATAAGACGCTAGGGCCTTGGCGGAAGCAGGCACACCACACGAAACGCTCCCTCAAAGAGTACCTTGGGAAGAAATGGCTGACGAAAGACGGACAGGAGATTGCGCTTCCGCCTAAACGTGCGGAAATAGTTAGGCAACTTGGCGGCATTCCTGACGTCGCGCCCCTACGGAAGGTATTTGAGCAGATCGGCGACCACGCCGGAGCCATCTGCGGCCCCGCTCACGGAGACTTGCATGCGGCGAATGTTCTCGTCCGCAATGGCGACGCCATCATTATCGACTTCGAGAAGATGGAGGATGAGTTTCCGATGCTCTACGACCCAGCGTCCCTGGAATCCGGGTTGGTCATGGATGGATTCGTGCGTGATAAACGAGCCAAAAACGCACCGGAAGAGTTATTGGAATTGATCCGTCCGCTGTATACAGGAAACGCGCTAATCGCACTCACCGTCCCGTATCACGCGGCGAATCCTGCCTCCTGGCTTTTTGATTGCGCCGCCCAGATTCGGACTCTGTCTCGGCATGCGGAGAGTACCGCTGGACAATATGCCCTTGTGCTTGCACTGTGCCTCATTCGAAAGGGCTGCAATCCGGATCCTTTCGAACCGATTAACGAAAACCTTCGTGCAATATCCTTTGTCCTAGGGCAAAGCATTCTGCTGGACCTCGCCTCCATGCTCACTGTGCAAGCGCGTACTGTTTGCCGAAATGAGACTTGTAGCGAGCGCATTGCCTAATCGACTCAATGCCGAAGCTCAGCCTTAAAGCGACTATTTCGTCCCGAAGTTCCGCTGAAGCGTTCCTGACGGCACCGGGCGACGCAGTCATAGTTGATCGAGACGGGCTTCGCTGGCTCTTTCTGAGTTGCCCATGTGGTTGCGGAGCCGCCATACCCGTTAACCTTGATCCGCGAGCCGGTCCGGCATGGCGCTTGTATCAAGGAATGGGCGGGATAAGTCTTTATCCGTCCGTAGTGCGGCGCACGGATTGTAGGAGCCACTTCATCGTCCATCGAGGCTCCATCCTGATGTTAGGAACCCGCTACGATAGCCACGATTTTTACGTAGACAGGAACCTGGCCAGCTTGGAGGAGGAGACGTTCACTCATCTTTCGTGGCTTCACACCAAGAGTACCGAAGAAATAGCCGATAGCATCGCTGGCAGCATCCCATGGGACATATTGCAATGCTGTCGACGGCTTGTTCGTAGGGGCCTCGCTGTGGAAGGACGAGGTCGTAACAGAGGACGATTCAAAAGAGCTTGAAAGTGTGAGCGTGGAAGTTTGTTTCCTGGCGCACCGGTTTGAGCGATTGACCGCTACGCCAAAATGTCTATCTTTCCTGCTTGGGGTGGCGTTCCGCCCGCTAGGTCATATCTGCAGAAAAACCCCTGCTTTCCCTCAATGGCGCGGCGTTGACGAACAAGTGCATTGCACGCCCAGAGGACTTCCCATGGAATCATACGAAGGTCTTCTGCGATGGTTTCAAAGCTCGTAAAGCCACTGCTGCTTAACCTAGCTAGTACCGACGATAAAAAGCTCTCATCGAAGACTGGCTCCGCAGTTGTGCGGGTATCGGGCCAAAGAATCTTGTCCCTCCAGACAATGAAGTGCGCGCGACACCCGGTGTCCCTCCAGACGGATGGGAAAATCGTAAGGTCTTGTCCGGTATCGTACGTCCGCCACGCCTTCCCCACACGCCGATCGAGATTGATCGGAAGAATTTCTCCGCAACCGTCAGGGCATGCCATTACGATGGAGCGCGGGACCCCACGTACCACGAGAACGTAGTCCCCTGGGGAATGAAGCTTCGGAATAGCTTCCGAAAACCTCGAAGTGCTTCCTCTTGAATTAATTCGATGAGCTAGTCCCAATGCAATTGCTCCAAATTGTCGGCTTGGCGACATTCTAAGACCTATGCCCCCAGCTCAATCACAAACCGACCCATAACAATCATGGCTGTAGCCTGAAGTGACAAGCAATCTTTCGGAAGGGGCTCTTGGTCTACGGCGGCTGGTCTATTCATTGCGGACGTCGGAGGCTCTGACCGCCGAAGTCCGCTTCGGCCGAGCTGCCGACTGTTGTCGGTAGCATGAGGCCGGATCTCGGCCTTAACGGACGTTGGTCTTCAGATAAAGCAAAGGCCCGTAAGTTGTCTTCACCGGCCATTCGCTAGCCGCTGCCGGAGCGGCCGCATTGCCTATACCGTTACGGCAGATTGGTGACCTTTGCGGGCGGTCAGGCTTTGGGGTTACGGACAATCAATGCCTGAACTCACCTGCCTAGCGCTGCTTATCGCGACAGGCGGGGGGAAGGACTGCTCAGAAGTGAATGCCGGACATCCGGAAAACACGAATTCCAACCAAGTTCGTTTGTCAGGCAGGCGATTCATCTTGATCCCGAAATTGCTCCAGCGCGCAATCAATGGCTTTGTTCAGTTCTTCAATGTTGATCGGTTTAGTGATGTAGCGGAAAAAGCCGATGTGCAGTCCCGCTGTGACATCTCGGGGCATCGCATTAGCCGTAACGGCGATTACAGGTATATGCGCGGTTTCAGGCGTTTCCCGCAGAATCTTCAGGGCGTCAATGCCATTCATGCCGGGTAGATTGATGTCCATAAGGATCACCTCTGGCAAATGGATGCAAGCCAGTTCAATGCCAAGATGGGCATCAGGTGCCGACAGCATGCGAAGGCCAGGGCGGAAGCGAATGATTTCTTCCACCAGCTTCAGATTGGCTGGGTTGTCTTCCACGTAGAGCAGTGTTTGCACCGTGTCATCATGTTGAATCACCGGGGATTGGGCGCGGGCTGGGAGGATATCCTCATCTGGCTTGGCGGCTGTGGGAGACACAGACCTCAATTCGATCCAGAACACACTGCCAATTCCGGGCGTGCTGCTGACACCGATCTCTCCACCCATCAGGTCCACCAGGCGCTTTGTCACGACCAAACCAATTCCGGTTCCTTCCACTGCCCCGGCTTCCTGCCCCAGACGATTGAAGGGCTTAAACAAGCCCTCAAGCTGAATCGGGCTCAGACCGACTCCGGTGTCCCTGACCGAAATACGAATCCGTTCGGCGTCGATCGGCTCGTACTCGATGGCCACTGCGCCCGAGGAACGATTGTATTTGACTGCGTTGGAAAGAAGATTGAGGAGAACTTGCTTTAGGCGAGTGCGATCGGCTAAGACATTCAGCCCGAGATCATCGGGAAATATCGTTTGAATATTGTATTGATGCCCCATTGGTTCAATCATGGCCCGGCATTCCTGCATCACCTCGGCGATGGCGACGGGTTCCAGCGAGAGCGTCATGGCACCCGATTCGACCTTGGCCAGATCAAGGATCTCGTTAATCAGGGTCAGTAGATGTCGGCCCGCCTTGAGGATGTGATTGGTAAAGTCCTTCTTCTGTGCCAGCGTGGTTGGCATCGTATCTGTGACCAAGATTTCCGCAAAACCGAGGATGGCGTTGAGGGGGGTGCGTAGTTCATGGCTCATGCTGGAGAGGAATGTCGACTTGGCACGATTGGCTTCCTCCGCGGCGGTAGTCGCCAACTCCAGTTCCCGGTTCGATCGCTCAAGCGCTGCCGTCCGTTCGCGAACCCGCATTTCGAGGCCCGCATTTAGGCGCATCACCTCCTGCTGGGCAATCTTCCGCTCTTCGGCTTCGCGCGCTATTTCCTGGCTTGACACCTCCAGAGCTGCCGTGCGCCGTTCGATCTCGGCCAGCATGTCGTTGAACGAGTTGACCAGCATTCCAATCTCGTCATCGCTCATTTTTTCGGCACGACGCGAGTAATCGCGCTGCTCGACAACCTCGCGGGCGACGTTGGCAATCGCAAATATCGGCTGAGTTACCACGCGTTCAAGACGCGAAATCAAGAAAAATGCAATCACCATGGCCATGATGGATAGAAGCGCCGTCAGGCTCGCATTGTTGAGGATTGTTCCGAGCAAGTCGTAGTCGACGCGTAAATAGACCGTGCCCAGAATGACGCCATCCTTGATGATGCGCTTGAAGAGAATCAGGCTATTACCTTCAACACGAATGTTGTCGGCTTCAGGCAGTGTTGGGAATGGACTCGAATTTTCGGCTGCGGAATAGCTGGCGAACAGGTTGCCGCGTTCATTGTAGATAGCTGCGGCACGAACCTGCGACCGGAACTCGAGCAATTTCAGATTTTCTGCAGCGAGTCGCTGGTCATCGAAAATGAGCGCCGGCGAGGTCATGCGCCCCAGCAGTTCAGACTGCGTGCTCATGTCGGCGATCAGATTGCGGTGAAACGTCCAGAGTTGGATAGCGACCGTCCCTAGAAAAGCGACAAACAGCGCCGTAAAAGTGCTAACCAGCACGATTCCCAGCAGCTTTTCGCGAATGGAAAGGGGCCGGAGTTTCATAGCGCTTCTTTCACAACCTTGTACGCAGCCGCCAGCATCAGCGCACTGATCTTCAGGCGTCCAGCCTCTACCGGTGCGAGGGCGACCTCGAAACGCAAGCGGTCTTGGGTGACCACGAAATTGACCATACTGCCTAATGCGTAGGCACCATCTGAGTCGGTTACGGTCAACACCGGGCGCCCCTTCAAGGCAGCATAAATCTCAATCAACCTGTTTCTTTCCAGCCGACCAAGAAACAGCACATGGATGTCAGTCGGGGAGTCGCTGCGCTGCAGCTTGCGTACCCTGAGTGATCTGCCGTTGACTGTCCTGCCTGCGACAAGATTGACCAGTTCATCGGCCAAGTCATCCTCGCCCATCACGCCGATGATGATCGGGCTGTCGGCACCGGTAAATGCCCCGGGTGGCCATTCAACAAAACCGGTGAATTTGTGGAGATACGCGGCTTTGACCTGGCGTTCGATTTCCGTGATGCGCTGTGCCGTCTGGGCCATCGCCTCCGATGAAAGCTGAAACGGCCCCACCAGCAAACCTCCTAGCGCCAGCCAGGTAGCGCAACAACAGGCCGAAAGGGAGATTGATCGGTTCATCTTGGTCGGGAATCGAGAGTTTTCAGCACGAGTCTGCGAATGTTTTCGGATATGGTCTCGCTATTGCATCGATCAGAAACGGGTTAGCACCTTAAAGAATGCGCTGGGTTCCAACTCGGTGCGGGTCAATATATTGGTGAACTCCCCGTGTCCCTTGCTGCCCAGGTTTTGCGCCGTCACTGAAAATTCCAGATTGGGGCTGGGACTCCAGCCATAACGAATGTCCACGGCGGTGTATGCCGGTACCTCAGGATTCGACAAACCAGCAACATGACGTACGGCGATGTCCACTTCGCTGTGCTCGGACAGGTTGAGCGATGAACGCAGTATCCACTTGTGGGCTGGATCCTTGTCACGACTGAGAAGGGCAGCCTGATCGTTGCTCCCCGACTTGAGTTTGAGGCTTTCCTTCTGCACGGTATAGCCTGCGCTCAGTCGCCAAATCGGCGTGGCCTGAAAGGTGCTCCACATTTCGATGCCACTGGTTTTGCCCTCCATGTTGTTGGCAAAAACGACGGAAAGTGGGCTGAAATTCACCTCTTGCGTCCGTAGCCGATCATAGTCCGCATGAAAGATGGTCGCCGCAAAGGACAGGCGTGAATTCGGCTGACCCCGATAACCCAGTTCATAGACGTTGGCGATCTCGGAGCGGACGTCGGGACCGCCGATCAGCAGAAACGGTGGTTTGCCCGGCACAAAGACATCACGGTCGAGCCGCGATGGCGCCCGTACGGTGCGCGAAACGGCCCCCCACAGCAGGTGGTCGGGCGCCACTTTCCAAGCCAGCCGGGCATTGGGGAGAAATTCGACGCCGGTATAGTCATTCTTCTCGAAGCGTGCGCCAAGAGTGAACCGCAGATCATCGCGTAAAGTCATCTCGTCTTGGGCAAACAGGCTCACCCATCGCTGATCGACATGAGCCGGCAGGAAGGCGATGATGGGGCTGTTGGTCACCCGATCCATCCCGTAGCGATATTCGGCACCCCAGACCAAGGAGTGCCTGCCGAAGCGAGGCAAGGTGTGTTGCATCTGGAGGTCGAAAATATCGAGCGTTTCACTGAAAAACGGGGGGACGTCCCGTTTCGTGCCATCGTAGTAAAACTGCAGGCTCAATCTGCCCTCGCGGTCTAGGACGCGCTCCCAGCGCGTGAGCAAATTCACCCCGGAAAGCTGAATCGGGCCCAGCGCAAACGTTGGGCCAGTGACGATGGCGCCAGGTGCCGGTTGCCGTTCGCCGCCATCGTAGACATTGCCTTGCATCATCAGTTGGTCGCCCGCTCGGCCCCAGTCGATGCGAAAACCTGCCTGGGCCATGTGGGAGGCGTCATCCACGGCCGATCCGCGAGCGGTTTCCGTATGCTTGCGCTCGCCATATTTCCCATAAACCCGGTAACTTCCATCAGCCCCCATCGGCCCGCCGTAACGTAGTGCTGTGATGGACTCCTGGTTTCCGGCACCGACGGTTGCCAAGCCGCCTTGCGTATTCGCCGCTGAGCGCGTGATCACATTGATCACGCCATTGACCGCATTGGTGCCCCACAGCGTGCCACCGGGGCCGCTGATCACTTCAATGCGGTCGACGTCTTCAAGCATCACATTTTGCACATCCCAGAAAACCCCGGAGAACAAAGGCGTGTAGACGGACCGACCATCGATCAAGACCAGTAGTTTGTTGGCCGAACTACCGTTGAAGCCGCGGGCGCTAATCGCATAGGCGTTGGCACTGACCTGCGCCACGTGCAGATTGGGCGCCAGGCGCAAGGCTTCGGGGAGGCTGGTGACGCCCGAGCGCCGAATGTCATCGTGGGTAATGACGAAAACCGATGCAGCCGCGTCGGCCAGACTCTCGTCGCGCTTTGACACCGAGGTGACGCGAATTTCCGCCAATTCGTCGAATGACAGGCTGGCAAGGTCGGCCGCCGGCGATGCTGTCTGGAAAGACAATGCGCCCAGACTCAATGCTATGGCGGAAGCGCGCGACCACGACATGGGAAGCCAATGCCCTGATGGCGGTCTGCGAATGACTGAAGAGGAAATTCTTTCACACTTTCCCTCTAGTTGCGGTCCAGGCATCTTGACCCCTCCCGACACTGAACTACTGTCACTTGGCATTGGTTACCCCGCGGCAATCCCGGTATCCCAGTGATACTAGACTCCGATATGACCAACGAGTTCAGTGGTTTGAAATCGATTGAGTCGGCGAATCGCCAATAGCCAATAAGGACTAGCCAAGATGGCAAGCAACATAATCGTCTAGCCGGTGTCGAATGCAATGTGCCGATATGCCCAACGCTTTTCGGACGTTTTCTTATTAAAGGGGAAGGTGGCGACGGTATGGCCTCCATTCTGGTCGTTGACGACCGACCAATTAACCGCGAATTTCTCATTACTTTGCTGGGCTTTGTCGGCCATGAGACGCTGCAGGCAGCCGATGGCGCCGAAGCGCTTGCTCTGGTCATCGAGCATCGCCCTGACCTGATCATCACCGACGTGCTGATGCCGGTGATGGATGGTATTGAATTCGTCCGTCGCTTGCATGCCGATCCGGCCATCGCCGACATCCCGGTGATTTTCTACACGGCCACCTATCGCCTTGCCGAGGCATTGCCAATGGCACAGAGCTGTGGCGTGGACACGGTGATCGGCAAACCGGCATCGCCGCAGGTCATTCTCGACGCGGTCGCTGCCAAGCTCGGTGCGCAGGCGACGCCTAAATCGGCCGAAACGAAGGGTGTGGCAGGCATGGTGAGGGACAGGCCGGCACCGGCGATGATCGCCGGTCTGCCCGATCTGCAGCAGCGCCTGAATGACCTGCATATCGAGCAGGGGCCGCTGAGCGCCTCGGGTCCGGCCTCGCTGGAGGTCGCGACGACGCTCGGTCTACGCCTTGCTGCGGTACTCGAACTGGGCCTGGAACTTGGGCCAGAACGGGACATCGATCGCCTCCTCGATATCTTTGTCAGTGCGGCGCGCGACATCATGAAAGCGCAATTTTCTGCCGCCGGCCTGGTCAACCGCAGCGGTGACGTCAGCTACCTGGTTGTACGTGGCCTGCCGGAAGAATTACAGCCGCAACTCGCGGCGAAGAGCCTGGCCGGCACTTTCGCAACGCTCGTTGCCGATGGCCAGGTCCAGCGCCTGATCGGTGCGGATGCCATGGCGGCTCTGCCGCCCGCTCACCCCCCGGTGCACGATTTTCTGCTCTTGCCGATCCGCTCGCTGACATGCGATCTTGGTTGGCTGTATTTTGCCGACAAGCAGGGCGCAACGGCCTTTGCCGATGAAGATGTACAAATCGCCACGCTCCTCGTCACCAAGCTGGCGCTAGCCTGCGAAAACCTGCGCTTGTTCGCGGAAGCCCAAAACCACGCCCGCGAACTGGAGATCGAGGTGGCTGCGCGACTGGAAAAAGAAGGGCGTTTCCGTCTCGCGGTGGACGCTGTCGGCATGGGCATCTGGATCTGGCATCTGAAAACCGATGCCCTGACCTTGGACGACCGGGTGTTTGAATTATTCGGCTTGCCGTTAATGCAGCCCAATAATGGGTCGGTCGATTACGATTACTGGACATCGCATATTCACCCGGACGACATCGGTTTTGTCGATGCGCAGCTACGCCAATTCGTTGCCGGCGATGGTCGCTATGCCCCGAGCTTTCGCATCGTGCACGACAATGGCGACGTGCGCTGGTTGCGGGCGGCAGCCATCATCGAATACGACACGCTGGGCGCCCCGCTGCAGGTCGTCGGGACCAGCCTCGACATCACCGAGGAAACCCTGGCGAAGAACGAAATTGTCGAACTCAACACCACCCTGGAGGCGCAGGTTGCCGCGCGCACTACCGATCTGCAGGCGGCAATCGAATCCCTGAACGACCGGGAAAATTTTATTCACACCGTGACGGATGCGCTGCCCATTCTGATTGGCTACTGGGATGCCGATCTGTGCCTCCGCTTTGCCAACATCGCCTACCGTGACTGGTTTGGCAGGCCCGATGAAATCATTGGCATTCAGATGTGCGAACTGCTGGGCGCTGACTTCTTTGCCGATATCGAGCCGTATATCCGAGGCGCACTCCGTGGCCAGGAACAGAGCTTTGAGCGAGCACTGATCCGGCGCGATGGCTCCACCAGACAAACACTGGCCACCTACATACCGGACATCCTCGACGATCACGTGCGCGGCTTTTATGTCATGGTGGCTGATGTTACCAAGCTGAAGGAGGCTGAACTTCAACTGGCTGAGCTTAATGTCGAATTGGCAGCTCGCGCCTCTGCTGCCGAAGGCGCCACCCGTGCCAAGAGCGAATTTCTGGCCAATATGAGTCACGAAATAAGGACGCCGATGAACGGCATCCTCGGTTTGTGCTATTTGATGGAGAAACAGGACTTGTCGCCAGCCGCGCGCGAGATGTTGCGGCGGATCAATGGTGCCGGTCGGGCTTTGCTAGGCATCATCAACGACATACTCGATTTCTCGAAAATCGAGGCCCGCCAGCTGGTGATCGAACAAGTGCCATTCCGGCTCAGCGATGTCCTGGATAACCTCGCCACCAGCATGTCCGCTGCTGTGGGTAGCAAACCGGTCGAGTTGCTGGTCGGACCGGCCCCGGCCGGCGCCGATTTCCTCACCGGGGATCCCTTGCGACTGGGACAGGTCTTGATCAATCTGGTCGGTAATGCCATCAAATTTACTGAGCAGGGCGAAGTCGTGGTTCGTATCGCGCGCCTGGATGACGCGATGAACAGTGCTCGGGCGACCCTGCTTTTCACGGTACGCGACACCGGAATCGGTATCCCCGAAAACAAGCAGGAGGCCATCTTCCATGCTTTCAGCCAGGCGGATACGTCTACTACGCGCAACTTTGGCGGCACCGGTCTCGGACTTACCATCAGCAATCGCCTGGTCGAACTGATGGGCGGATCGCTCCGCGTGAAGAGCGCACCGGGCAAGGGCAGCGAGTTCAGCTTCGAGATCACCTTCGCTTTAAGCGAACCGGGTAACAATGTCATTCCGGACATGACCCATCAGCGGGTTCTGGTGGCTGACGATCAGGATTCGGCAAGGGCCGTGCTGGCCGAGACGGTAGCCAGCCTGGGCTGGCATGCCGAAACCGTGGCGTCCGGCGAACAGGCGATCGACCGGGTACGCGCTGACCCGGCCTACGATATTCTCTTGCTCGATTGGCGCATGCCCGGCCTCGATGGCGTCCAGACAGCCGCCCGGATTCGCTCAAGCTTCAGTCAACTGAACGATCCGATCATCGTCATGGTCACCGCCCATGATCGGGAGCAGTTGCTGCAAGAAGGCGCTAGCGAGGTTGTGGACGCGATCCTCACCAAACCCGTTACCGCTTCTTCGTTGTATTACGCGGTGATGGAAGCCAAGCATCGTCGCGGCCAGCTGCGGCTGTCCCCTGTTGTCCCGAGTACTACCCAGCAGCTGGGGGGCGTCAAGGTGCTCGTCGTCGATGACAGCGAACTCAATCGTGAGGTGGCAGCGAGCATTCTGTGCGGCGAAGGAGCTATCGTGGAATTGGCCGAAGACGGCAACGTTGCTCTGGGCCTCCTTAACCTCCAGCCGGATTTCTACGATGTGGTTCTGATGGATATCCAAATGCCAGTCATGGACGGTTACACCGCGACCCGGCAGATTCGCGCCAGCGCCAGCCCCAGCCTTGCCCATTTGCCGGTCGTCGCCCTCTCGGCAGGCGCCTTCAACGAGCAGCGCGATCTTGCCCTGGCCGCCGGAGTCGATGAATTCGTCGCCAAGCCGTTCGATGTCAAGCAACTGGTGGCAACCGTCTTGCGCCTGGCGAAGCCATCAACGGCGGCCAGCAGCGTCGCGGCGACCAGCTTGCCCGCGGAAATGCCTGACACCACCGATCGCCCAAAAGGCCAAATCGACCTGAAGCGCGGCATGCAAATCTGGAAGAGTGACGACATCTATCGCAGCTTCCTGCGCAAATTCGTTAATGACTACGCCCAGGTAGTGGAGCAGATCACTGTGGCCGGCGAGGAGGAGCGTAGACACCTTGCCCATAAACTGAAAGGCACGTCGGGCAACCTGGGATTGCTGGCGGTGGCGGCGGCCGCCGCCGAACTGGATTGTCCGGCCAACCTACTGCCCAACCCGGCCGCCGCGATCGCCCGGTTGCAGGAGGCGCTGATCGCCGCTCAGACGGCGATTGCCGCCTTCGCCCCAGCGACGGCCGAAAAGGAGTCAGCTGCCCTTGCTGCTCCGGACTTTGACCCGACCACGCTGCGTTCCTTGATACAACATGCCCTGCAAGCGCTGGCCGAAGCCAACCCGGATGCTGCGGAACCATTCCTCGCTACCTTGGCCCAATCACTTCCCAGCGAGCGACTCCAACCCATATTCGATGCCTTGGATAATTTTGATTTCCGCGCCGCTTCTAATGCGCTGCGTCAGTTATCAGCTGATCTGGGCATCGCCGTGGAGGGTTAACTATGTCCAGCAGTCCTATTCTTATTGTTGACGACGAACCTACCAATTTGGCTATTTTGCGCAACATTCTCGGTCCGGACTATCCACTGATCTTCGCCACCAACGGTCAGGATGCTCTGGATTTGGCCAAGAAACAGAAACCCGTCATGGTCTTGCTCGACATCCAGATGCCGGAGATGAGCGGATATGAGGTCTGCAAACGTTTGCGTTCCCAACCGGAAACCGAGAACATCCCGGTGATCTTTGTCACCACTTTAGCAGAGGTCAGTGACGAGACAACCGGGCTGCAAATAGGCGGCGTAGATTACCTGACCAAACCGGTCGTACCGGCCCTGGTCAGGGCTCGCGTGCGCAACCATCTGAGTCTGGTGCGGAACACACAACTGGAGAAAAGCTACCGGGATGCCATTTACATGCTCGGTGAAGCGGGCCATTACAACGACACCGACACGGGAACACACATCTGGCGCATGGCAGCGATGGCGCAGGCGCTTGCCCGGTCTGCCGGCTGGGATGACGAAGCTTGCCACTTGATCGAATTGGCCGCCCCTATGCACGATACGGGGAAGATTGGCATCCCCAATGCAATTCTTCGCAAGCCAGGGCCACTCGATGCCAACGAGTGGAAAATCATGAAGACCCATACGGTGATTGGCTATGACATCCTGCACAAGAGCGATGCCCCGGTTTTTTGTCTGGCGGCCGATATTGCGCTCCATCATCATGAGAAATGGGATGGCAGCGGCTACCCGGAGGGCCTAGTTGGCCAGGCGATCCCCGAGGTAGCGCGTATTGTGGCAGTCGCCGATGTCTTTGACGCGCTGACCATGAAGCGCCCTTACAAGGATGCATGGCCGGTAGAACAGGCCATGCAATCGCTTCACAATGATGCGGGCACGCATCTCGAACCGCGGATGGTTGACCTGTTCGAAAGTATCCTTCCGAAAATTCTGGAGATCAAGACCAACTGGGATGAGCACGGGACACAAACCCGTTAATGTGTTGGCGCTTCTAGGTTAAGGAATATCTGATTGGCTGACACTACCTCTATGTGATTTTTCATTGAACGGACGGCAGCCAGCCCACTAAGGTCCGTTGCCCCCTCGGCAAATTTACTTGCTACAGCAAAATAAATTAGTCGTTTTATTCAATGCATTATTTCTTGCATGTAGCCGTTGAGTAGGTCATGCGGTCAAGCGACGAGCCAAACCGCAATCACTCCTCACTCAACCCCGCCATATCCTCAAGGTTGCACTCATGAAACAACACCAGATGCTTCATGACGAAGCCTTAAGGTAGTGCCATTGCAGTCAGGGGCATTTGCTTAGCCGGCGTAAATGCTGATTTGCTCAACCTGCACTTTTACGAATGTCCGAAGAGAATTTGTAACTAGGTGCCCAATCTCGCCGAAGGGTTCTTCGGGGCCCCAACGGCAGGTAACTCAGTCAGGATATTAATAGTAGGCTGGCCAACTTGGATTTCGACGTATGAAGCCTTCCTCAGCTCTTGCCGCCCATCGGGTAGAGATTCGACGCATCGTAGCGTCCCATCGCGCCAGCAATCCGCGTGTTTTCGGCTCCGTCGCCCGTGGCGACGATAACGAGAGTAGCGACTTGGACATCCTGATCGATCCGACCCCGGAAACGGCATTGTTCGACATCGGTGCTATCAAGCACGAACTGCTTCAATTGCTCGGCGTGCCAGTGGACGTCGTGACGCCGAAGGCACTGCCGGAGAAATTCCGGGCCAAGGTGCTTGCCGAAGCAGTACCGGTATGAGCCGGTCAAGAAAAGCCCGGCAAGGTCGCATGTAATGGGTGTGGACAAAACTGCCACAGTTTGGCGGCAGAATCCCCGTGTGCATGGACAAATTTTAAAGTTATGCATTGCCGCACCCTAGTTGGCTCTTGAGCAATGTCCACACCATATAAACTCTCCGGTTCTCGGATATCGCCTCCTTCTCTGGAGGGCAACATAAGGCTGAACAGCGCTCGTTGGGATAGCTAACCTGGCGAGTACGAGAAATTATTTTGTGCCAAGTAAATTGCTAACGAAAAATAATTGATCATAAAAAGAGCCATACCCCTCGTCGCCCAGTTCATCACAATAGGAAAAACTTGCCGAAGCAACGAGCTAGAGCGTATGGACAATCAAGCGAGCCAAATCAGAGCGGCGGCGATGGAAATGAAAGCCTCGAACCGGATATCGAGTTTGTCGTAGCGCGTAACGATGCGGCGAAACTGTTTCAGGCAAGCAAAAACTCTCTCAATGAGATTGCGACTTTTATAGACATGTTTGTCATAGCTTCTGGACTCCTTGCGATTGGCTCTCGGCGGAATAACGACCGTGGCATTCATTGCCTCGATGCACTCAACGAGTGCTAGTGGCGTCAAACGCTTTATCGGCGACAACCGATCCGACATTGGGCATGCCTTCGATCAGATTGGCCGCCTCGGTAATGTCGTGTCGCTCGCCACCGGTCATACGAAATCGCGCCAGATTGCCCACTTTAGCCATTGGATGGAATAATCTATTACTGGGTCATGGGGAAATCAAAACCGTGTGGCTTTTTCGGAGAATGATATATGTATAACTTTGATAGACGTGACCAGGTTCCGCCGGATACACCGGTGGCCTGCCTGGAATGTGGCTGGTCTGGCCGTGCAGATGAGACAAATCACCTCGCCGGCGAACCATGTTGCCCAGGAGTGGTTGAAGAAAACCCGTGCAACTCTGGGTTGGTCGTTCTTGAACAAGGCGACGAAGGGGTGGTCGACCAGTAGATCATCGTTGATAGGTGCACCTTGGCTCTCTCGATAGTCGGCACGCTTGTCTGGGCTTACGATGACAAAGTCTTCGGGATGGTGTGCATATGACGCATAAGCTTTGGCACCGAAGGGCAGACGAAGTGATCATTTCTTATCGTCTCCAAAATTTGGAGAAATGGCCCTAAGGCATTTCTGTGCCATCCTCGCCCGGAGGCGTAACCGTTCCTAACCGGAACGGTTACGCCCTTAGAGACAGCAACGCCGCCTCGTCGGGCGCCTCGATATCTGAAGTCAGCAACATGCGCCGGCCACCAGCCTCAACGCGCAGCACGCAGGACAGATTATTCGGCTTGCTGTCGCCGCTGTAAGCCCCGGCCGCCGGATGCAGCACTTCGAAAACGACGCCATCCCACACCCAGCGCTGGCCGGCAACGCAATGCTGACCGCCAAGGCCGGCGACCGACGAATAAACCGCATCGACCGCCAGCGCCGCCCGCACCGAAGCCGTTCCACCCGAGTGATCGGTATCGCGATGGGTGACCATCAAGACGTCCACATGGCCAATGCCCTGCGCCCGCAAATACGGCACGACGACCCGCTGCCCGGCATCCGATTCGGCGCTGTAGAGCGGGCCGGGATCGTAGATCAGCGTGTGTTCGCGCGTCCGGATGACGCTGGCCAGCCCCTGTCCGACATCGAGCACGCTGATCCACGCCTCACCCTCGGGTGGCTTTTCCACCGGCCAGAACAAGGCCGGCACGAACAGGAAGACACCCAGCAATCGGCCAGGCAAGCCGCGTGGCAACAGGCAGATGGCGACGCCAACGCCGGCAGCCAACGCTGCCCACAACGGTGGCGCCGGGGCCAACCAGACCGGCCAGGTGGCGCACCAGTCGAGAAAAACCATGAGCCAGGCCATGACCTGATGCGCCAGCCAGAGGATCGGCCACCACGGCACCAGCGCACCGAGCAGCGCGAGCGGCGTGACGATGAAGCTGATCACCGGAATGGCCAGCGCATTGGCCAGCGGCGAGACCAGCGAGAACTGCTGGAAGACGAGGAGCAGGATGGGCAGCGAAGCCAGCGTCGCCGCCCACTGCACGACGCCCCAAGCGTGGATTTTGGCCCAGCCGTCAGTTGCCTCGCCGACCGCGGCTGATCCGATGTAAAGCAAGGCGCCGACCGCGCCGAACGACAGCCAGAATCCAGCCGCCAATACTGCCCAGGGATCGAACAGCAGCACGACAAGCAAGGCCAGGCAAAGGATTCGACTCGGCGCCACAATGCGCCCGGAGAGCATGGCCGCGGCTGCGACCAGCAACATGTAGAGCGTGCGCTGGGCCGGCACGGCAAAGCCGGCGAGCAGCGCATAGGCCAAGGCACCCAGGCAGGCGGCGAGGAGCCCGGCCTTTTGCGCCGGCAGTCGCAAGGCCAGGGCCGGAACGCGTCGCCAGCCAAACGATACGAGCCAGCCGAACAGCGCGGCGACCATCGTCACGTGCAGGCCGGAAATGCTCATCAAATGCGTCGTCCCGGTCCGGTTGAAGGTGGTCCACAGTTCGCCCTGAATCGCCTTCTGATCGCCGATAACCAGCGCAACCAGCACACCGGCCCACGGATAGGATTCTTCCGGCAGGATCCGGGCAAATGACTCACGAATGGCGTGGCGCAGCCGCTCGATGGCGTAATCCGCCTGCCACACCATGTCATCCAGCCGCTGCGGCGGATTCGGGCGGATGTAGCCAGTCGCCCGAATGTTGCGTTCGAGCAGCCAGGCTTCGTAATCGAAGCCGCCCGGATTGGCGTTGCCGTGCGGCCGTTTCAGGCGGACCGTAAAACGCCAGCGCTCGCCGGGCCGGACCTGCAGACGCTCGAATTGCTCGTCGTCGCGCCGACCCTGATACCAGGAGAGCATGATCCGCCCGGGAACGACGGGTTTGACGGTTTCCACGGTCAACCGGAAATTTACGTCAAATTCGAAACGCGTACCGTTGCTGAAATCCTGTGGCAGTCCAGCGACAACGCCGATCACTTCGACATCGCGCCCCTCCCAGTCGGCGCCGAGCTGATCGGCCAGCCGAATCTCGGCCCGCCAGGCACCCCACGCCACACCAAGGGCCAGACAGCCGAGCAGCGCCAGAAGACGTAGAGGCCAGCCCGACCAGCGCAACCGGGGCAGCACCAACAGCCCACCGGCAACTGCCCACAGCGCCCAGCCGGGCAGCTCCGGCTGCATCTGCACACCGAGGATACCGGCGGCGAAGGCGAGAATATTCAGGCGCATGCCGAAATAATAAACCGGCAACCCCTTGGGCAAGCCGCGCATCATTCCCGCGTAAACGGGAATCGAGTTTCATACAGCTTCCCGACCAGCACAGGAGGCGACAAATTTGAGTACAGGGTTAATATTGAAGACATGCGCCGGACCCTGAAAAAATACCTGCCCGATCACCAGACCATCCGCAACAACCGCTGGTTGAAGCCGTTCGAATCGTCGTTGCTGCACCCACGGCTGTGGCACCTGAACCGCCACTCGGCGGCTGGCGCGGTGGCGGCCGGGCTGTTCTGCGGTCTGATTCCCGGTCCGCTGCAAATGCTCGGCGCCGCCGCCTGTGCGCTGGTCTTTCGCGTCAATCTGCCGCTGGCGCTATTGATGACGTTGTACACCAACCCGTTCACTATCGTCCCGCTCTACCTGCTGGCCTACCAGATCGGCCGGCTGACCATTGGCGAAAGCAACGGATTCATCACGCCACCGGCCTTCAGCGCAACGGATTTCATCGGCTGGAGCACGGCGATGCAAAGCTGGATGCTGACCGTCGCCAAGCCGCTGGGCATCGGCCTGATCCTGCTCGCCAGCGGGCTGGCGATAGTCGGTTACTTCGCCATGCAGGCGGCGTGGCGGGCCTACCTGATCAGCGCCTGGCGGCGCCGGAGAAAGCTCAGGTCCTGAACCGGGCGATAGCCGTGGTCAGGGCATGTGACAGTTTGCGCAGCGTATCCGATGTATCGGCATTACCGCTGGCTGCCGCATTGTTCTCCTCGGCCATCTGGGCGATCCGCTCGACGTTCTGGGCGATCTCCGTGCTGGCCGCGGCCTGCTCGCGCAGCGCATTGGTAATTTCAGAAACGGCATTGAGAACCTGGCGTGACTGCGCCTGAACCTGACCAATAGCCTCGCCGGCCAGACGCGCCTGCTCGACCCCGGACGACACCCGGAGAACGCCTTCCTTCATGCTCGACACCGCCGTCGCCGTGTCCGACTGGACGGCCGATATCATGGCGGAAATTTCATGCGTCGATTTGGTCGTACGTTCCGCCAACTTTCTGACTTCATCAGCAACCACGGCAAATCCGCGGCCCGATTCGCCGGCCCGCGCCGCCTCGATCGCGGCATTGAGCGCCAGCAGGTTGGTCTGATCGGCAATATCCTTGATCGTGCCAACAATGGCCGAAATCTGTCCGGATTGTTGACCGAGCGCCTCGACTGCCGCCGCTGACTCATTGACGGTCAGAGCAATACCCTGGATTTCATCGACTACCGACTGCACGATCTGCCCACCCCGCGTCGCCACCTCGTCCGACTCCCGCGAGTAGAGTTGCGCATCCTGCGCATTCCGGGAGATGTGATCGATACCGACCGTCATCTCCTCGACGGCAGCCGCCATGCTTGACGCCGAATCACTTTGCGCCGCCGTGCCGGCAGAAATCTGCTGGCTGGACGTCGCGAGTTGTTCGGCCGCCTGGTTGAGCTGCCGAACATCGCCCTGAATGCCGCCGAGCAACTTTCGGAATGCCGCCGCCATACCGTTGAAGTCCTTGCCGGCAGCGTGCAATTCATCGACACCATGGGTGTCGAACTCGGCCGTCAGGTCACCGTCAGCCAGACGACTGGCGCCCCGGGAGAATTCACCGACGCTGTTGATGACTGAATAATAGGTACCAATGCCCAGATAGATGACGAGCAGGGCAATGCCCAAGGCCATCCCGACTTCGAACACCAGCACCTGGCGCGACCGATCTATCCGACTCTGCAGTTGGCGCTCGAATTGGGGAATCAGCGTATCAAACATGACCTTGTAACCGAGATCGATGACCTGCGTGGTCATGGCAAAATAATCCTGCGGAGCGGTCGCGTATTTTTCCCCAAAAATATCATCGCGAACCAGGGCAAAAATCTTTTCAGCCCCGGCGGTAAACTCCTTGGTCGGCCCGGCAAGCCCCGAATCAAGCGCCGGCGAATAGCGCATCACCTTTTCCAGATTGACGTTCTGGGTGCGCAGCGTGCCTTCCATTTGCGCCAGGATCGACGAAAAACCGACCCGCTGCTCCTGCGATAATTCCTTCCTGGTCAGTACGCCAGTCCCCCGGGCCCGCGTGATCCCCAACAGTTCAAGCATCGCCGGCATCTTGGTGACCAGCGTGTCCATGAAATAGTAGGTATCCATGACCGGATCGAGGGTCATTTGAGTCTCGTCGGCCACCGTCACCATGAACTGCAGGACGTTGCCGATCATTTGCGTGTGGCGCTTGATATTCTCGGGTGGCGTCCAGGTCAGGCCTTGCCCGGCAATGCTGTCCCAGTCGCGGCGAATCGCCTTCCAGTCAGCCATTTCACGCAATTGGGGCGAGAGTGCCGCATCGGTCACCGCGATGGCTGCGGCCACCTCCTTTTCCTTGGCGGCCCGCTTGTCCTTCATCGCCTCGTTGCCGTTGAGCACCCCTGAAGACAACCCGCGATGCTGCTGCATCACCTGCGCCAACTGGTTGATCGGCTTGATCATCTGCAACCCGGCGATTTCCTGCTCGGCCGTTTTGATATCCCGGCTCAGGAAGGAAAAGACCGAGTAGAGGAGGACCAGCATGGCAACCGCCACCGCCGAACCGAGCAGCAGGAACTTGCTGGTGTAGCGAAGACGGTTCATCAGGGAAATAGCCGGGGAAAAAAGGAACTGCATTTCAGGTCTCCTCGGCGTCATGCCGATAGCAATAGGCGCTATGCTATTTTAACCATATTTTTCATTATCTGATACTTGTCAAACTATTCACATAGAACGCCGTCATTCAAATGAAGGACTCGATCCGCCTGCGCCGCCAGTCGCTGATCGTGGGTCACCACAATCAGGCTCGCCTGCTGCTCGCGCACTCGATCGATCAGCAGGCCGAACACCACTGACGCAGTATGACTGTCGAGATTGCCGGTTGGTTCATCGGCCAGCAGACAGGATGGATCGCTGACCAGGGCACGGGCGATGGCGGCGCGCTGGCGTTCGCCACCGGAGAGTTCACCGGGGCGATGCTCTACCCGGTGGCCGAGGCCGACGGCAGTCAGTATCTCGCCCGCCTTGGCTAGCGCCGCGCCGCGTTCCATGCGACGAATCAGCAGGGGCATGGCAACATTTTCCAGCGCCGAAAACTCGGCCAGCAGATGGTGAAACTGGTAGACGAAACCGAGGTGCCGGTTACGCCAGTCGCCCCGATCAACCTCGCCAAGCGACGAAAAATCGCGGCCCATCAAGGTCACATCACCGGCGGTTGGCGTATCCAGCCCGCCCAGCAAATGCAGCAAAGTGCTCTTGCCGGAGCCGGAGGCGCCAACCACGGCGACCGTTTCGCCGGGATTGACGACCAGATCGATACCGGACAGCACGGGCACCTCCAGCCCACCGCCGCGAAATACCTTGGACAGCCCGCGGGCGATCAGAATCGGTTCACTCATAACGCAGGGCCTCCGCCGGATTGACGCGGGAAGCCCGCCAACTGGGGTAAAGCGTCGCCAGCAAGGCGAGCACGAAGGCGATCAGTGTGACGCCCCAGACATCACCCCATTGCAACTCGGAAGGCAGGTCGGAGATGTAATAAACCTCCTTCGACAGGAAATGCACACCAAGCATCTGCTCGATGAACGGGACGACGACATCGATATTAAGCGCCAGCAATACGCCACCGACGATGCCCAGACCGAGCCCGATGAAGCCGACCAGCGCGCCCTGCACGACAAAGACCGCCATGATCGACAACGGCCGTGCCCCGAGCGTGCGCAGAATGGCGATGTCAGCCTGCTTGTCGGTGACCGCCATGACCAGCGTCGAGACAAGGTTGAAGGCGGCGACGGCGACGATCAGCGAGAGGATGATGAACATCATGTTCTTCTCGATCGCCACGGCGCGGAAGAAATTGGCGTGGCTCTTCGTCCAGTCGCTCAGGTAGGCGTCGGCATCGATGTAGCGGACCAGTTCGCGGGCGATGCGCGGCGCCTGGAACAGATCGTCGACCTTGAGCCGCACGCCGGTCACCCGGTCGTCCATCTGGTAGAGCTTCTGCGCGTCTTCGAGATTGATCAGGGCCAGCCCCGAGTCGTACTCGAACATGCCGACCTCGAAAATGCCGACCACCTTGAACGATTTCAGCCGCGGCATCACGCCGGCCGGCGTCACCGTCCCTTGCGGCGCGATCAGCGTCAGCTTGTCGCCGGTAAAAACACGCAGCGAGCGGGCCAGATCGGAACCCAGCACGACACCGAACTCACCCGGCCGCAGATCGTCCAGGCTGCCGCTCTGGATGGTCTTGCGGAAATCGGCAACGCGGTCCTCCTGATCGGGAATGATGCCGCGGACGATGGTGCCCTTGACCGTGCCATCGACGCTGAACATCCCCTGCGACTGGACGAAGGGCGCGCTGGCGCGGACTTCCGGATGCTTGGCGGCCTGCTCGGCGACCAGTTGCCAGTTCGGCAACTCGCCGTTGATGCCGGTGATCTGGATGTGCGAGGCAACGCCGAGAATGCGCGTGCGCAACTCCTTCTGAAAGCCGTTCATGACCGACAGCACGACGATCAGCGCGGCAACGCCGAGGCCGATACCGAGCATGGAGATCAGAGAAATGAATGAAATGAAGTGATTGCGTTTCTTGGCGCGCGTGTAGCGCAGGCCGATCAACAGTTCGTAAGGCAATGCCATGCGGATAACACCGGGCGGAGAAAGTCGCTATGGTACACTTTTTGGTTGCCAACCCCTTGCCTGCTGCCCGTGCGCCTCACCCTGCTTGTCCCCGAACTGATCTGGCCCGAACCGAATGACCAACTGACCCTCGGGAAACTGACGGCCCCCGGCTTCGAATGGCTGACCGCTCACGCTGAATTTTCCCGCCTTCCACGCCGGGCTTTTGAAGACACGTTGGCCGACCACTTCGGGCTGACCGACGCACCTTTCGGCGCCCTGCGCCTGCTCGGCGAAACGGGAAAACGGCAGGTTGAAGAAGGCCACTGGCTGTGCGCCGACCCCGTACACCTGCGCTTCCACCACGAACGCATCGTCCTCGCCGATGCCGGGGCATTCGAACTCGAACTCGACGAAGCCCATGCCATCACGGCAGCCCTGAATTCGGAATTTGCCGACATCGGTCGCTTTCATGTCGCCACCGCCCGCCGCTGGTATCTGCAGTTGAATTCCACGGTCAACGAGAAATTTGCCCCGATTTCAACCATTGCCGGCCGTCGGCTCGATAGCGACCTGACCGACAAGAACGGTCCGCTCAACCGCTGGCTCAACGAAGTGCAGATGTTCCTGCATGGTCACCCGGTCAACGAGCGCCGGCAGGCCGAAGGCAAACCGGCCGTGAACAGCATCTGGCTGTGGGGCGGCGGGCCGCTGGCCGAAGTACCGGACCCGCAATTCTCCGCCGTGTGCAGCGACAATCCGCTGGCCACCGGCCTGGCGCTCGCCGCCGGCATCGAGGCCCCACCCTGCCCGGCCAGCCTGAGCGCCCTGCTCGCCGACTCGGCGCCCAACGACTACCCGCTGGTCGTCCTCGACAGCCTGCTGCCGCCCGTCCTCTACGAAAACAGCGAAGACTGGCGCAACGCCTTCGCCGTGCTGGAAAACAACTGGTTCGTTCCACTGCGCGCCGCGCTCGGCAACAAGGTCGAAAGTCTGAGCATCGTCGCCCCGACCATCTACGGCCAGTTGACCTGGACGCTGCACGGCAAGGACCGCTGGAAATTCTGGCGCAAGGCTCGCCCGCTGCAGACCATCGCCAAGGATTTGGCCCAAGATCAGGCCGAAGGAACACCCCTGTGACCAACATCACCACCCGCAGCGCACCGCAGCGCGTCGTCTGGCAACTCGAACAACAGGGACTGCACCCGCTGCTCGCCCGGCTTTACGCGGCGCGCGGCATCAAGGACAAGTCCGAGCTCGACTACGAACTCAAGTCGCTGATCCCGCCGACCGCGCTGACCAACGCCACCGCCGCCGCCCATCTGCTGGCCGACGCCATCGAGGCCGAGGCGAAGATGCTGATCATCGGCGACTACGACTGCGATGGCGCCACCGCCACGGCCGTCGGCATGCGCGCCCTGAAAGCGCTCGGCGCTGATGTCAATTTCCTGCTGCCTGACCGCTTCAAGCTCGGCTACGGCCTGTCGCCTGAAATTGTCGATGTCGCCGCCCAGCAATCGCCCGACCTCATCATCACCGTCGACAACGGCATCGCCAGCCTCGAAGGCGTCGCCCGCGCCCAGCAGCACGGCATTGCGACACTGATCACCGACCACCACCTGCCGGCTGAAACGCTGCCCGAGGCCGATTGCATCGTCAACCCGAACCAGCACGGCTGCGACTTCCCGTCAAAGTGCATAGCCGGTGTCGGCGTCATGTTCTACGTCATGCTTGCCCTGCGCGCCGAACTGCGCGAACGCGGCTACTTCGCCGAGCGCCCGGAACCGAACTTCGCTAGCCTGCTCGACCTCGTCGCGCTGGGCACCGTTGCCGACGTCGTCAAGCTCGACCGCAACAACCGCATCCTCGTCAGCCAGGGCTTGAAGCGCATGCGCGCCGGCCAGATGCAGGCCGGCATCGCCGCCCTGTTCAAGGCCGCCGGCCGCGACCCGAAGAAGGCCACGGCGATGGACCTCGGCTTCATCCTCGGCCCACGTCTCAACGCCGCCGGCCGCCTGGCCGACATGTGCCTCGGCGTCGAATGCCTGCTCACCGATGACGCCAGCCGCGCCCTGCAAATCGCCCAGGAACTCGACACCCTGAACCGCGAGCGCCGCGAAATCGAATCCGGCATGCAGGAACAGGCGCTGATCCTGCTCGAATCGCTCGACGCCAACGACGCCACCCCGGGCATCGCGCTCTTCGACGAAAGCTGGCACGAAGGCGTCGTCGGCATCCTCGCCTCACGCATCAAGGACAAGCTGCACCGCCCGGTCTTCGCCTTCGCGCCCGGTGAAGGCAGCATCGTCAAGGGTTCCGGCCGCTCGATTCCCGGCCTCCACCTGCGCGACGCCCTCGACCTCGTCGCCAAGCGCGCCCCCGGCCTGCTCATCCGCTTCGGCGGCCACGCCATGGCGGCCGGTGCCACGGTCAACGCCGAAAATTTCGAAAAATTCAAATCCCTGTTTGCCGAAGTCGCCGGCGAATTACTCGCCCCGGCCGACCTGACCCGTACCCTGGAAACCGACGGCAACCTCGAAGGCAGCTACATTTCCCTGGCCACCGCCCGTCTGCTGGAAAACGAAATCTGGGGCCAGGGCTTCCCGGCACCGCTGTTCATGGACGATTTCGAGGTCGAACAGCAACGCGTGCTCAAGGACAAACACCTCAAGTTACGCCTGCGCAAAGGCGACACCCGCATCGATGCCATCCAGTTCAATTTCAGCACCCAGCCCGGCAACCGCACCCGCGTCGCCTACCGGCTGGCCATCAACGAATACATGGGCGTCGAAAGCCCGCAGCTGATGGTTGAACACCTGGAATAAGTGCTCTTTGAAGCGGGCAGAACCGATCCACGGTCAACTGGAAAAAACGGCCAAAATTGAAATCCCTGTCCTCCACTCCGAACGTGGCTTTCAGGGAACAACGTCATGACGCGACTCATTGCGTGTGTCAACAATCTGCCAATTAGCGAGACCAAACGAAGGTTTTTCTGGCCACTTGGTCGTCGGCTTGATACTCATCCATCACCAAGCGACTTTTGACTATGAACACCATGCGCGAACTATATGTGAGCACCGATATCGAAACCGATGGGCCGATAGTCGGAAAAAACGCCATGCTCAGTCTCGGGTCAGCCGTCTTTACCGCCGACAAACAATTGTTGGCGACGTTTTCTGCCAATCTGGAAACGCCTCCCGAGTGCCAACCGGACGAGAGCACCATGACCTGGTGGTCCACCCAGCCGGAAGCCTGGGCCGCCTGCCGAACCAATCCAGAAGCCCCCAAAGCAGCGATGACCCGATATGCGGCGTGGTTGAAAGCGCTGCCCGGAAAACCGGTATTCGTCGCCTACCCGGCGGCCTTCGACTTCCCCTTTGTGCTCTGGTATCTCAACCACTTTGCCGGCGAAAATCCATTCGGATATTCGGTTATCGACATCAAAACCTACGCCATGGCCATACTGCGCAAACCCTATTACCAATGCGGCAGAGCTTCTATGCCCACGGAATGGTTCGACCCGTCCCCACATACGCATATCGCCCTGGACGACGCGATCGAACAGGGTCGTTTGTTTTGCAACATGCTGAAAAAAAATCTAACAATTGAGCACTAATTCGCATCACCCTTGGTGCCTCAAACCAAGCTGCCAGGAGGAGTATCGCTTTGTCTCAATGACCTCCGAATGAAGTGAAGCGAGGGATCGGATCACCATGTCAGCGCGCCGCGCTCGACCTCGTCGCCAAGCGCGCGCCCGGCCTGCTCATCCGCTTCGGCGGCCACGTCATGGCGGCCGGTGCCACGGTCAACGCCGAAAACTTCGAAAAATTCAAATCCCTGTTCGCAGAAGTCGCCGGCGAACTGTTCGCCCCGACCGACCTGACCCGCACGCTGGAAACTGACGGCAACCTCGAAGGCAGCTACATTTCCCTCGCCACCGCCCGCCTGCTCGAAAACGAAATCTGGGGTCAGGGCTTCCCGGCGCCGCTGTTCATGGATTATT
This sequence comes from Ferribacterium limneticum, assembly GCF_020510585.1. GTDB lineage: Bacteria > Pseudomonadota > Gammaproteobacteria > Burkholderiales > Rhodocyclaceae > Azonexus. Next base: position 2,774,420 of record NZ_CP075190.1, read on the forward strand.
TCGAGGTCGGACAGCAACGGGTGCGCAAGGACGAACTCCTCAAGTTGCGCCTGTGCACAAGCGACACCCGCATCGACGCAATTCAGTTCAATTTCAGCACCCAGCCCGGCAACCATAGCCGGGTCGCCTATCGGCTGGCGATCAATGAATAACTGGGTGTCGAAAACCAGAAACTGATTGAGCTGATTGAAACGCCGAAAAATGACAGTCATATTTTTTTACAAAATTTCTTGCAATTAAAAATATAAGCTTTAAATACAATGAATTAAAAATTGGCATAGAGTTTGCTGAATATTTATCATCACCAATAAAAAATATAGGCATTGATCATGAAAAACATCAAAAAACTCATTAGCGCCTCGTTGATTCTGGGATCTTCAAGTGTTTTCGCGGCACCAGTACCAGTGCTGAATTTTCCGACGGCTTCAGCATATGCCATTCAATATGGCGATTTTTATTCCTACTCGATGCCAATCATGGATTGGGTTTCGACATCAAATGGTGGCAGCCCGTATTCGTTCAACACTGCGAACACCATCCAGGATGCGCTGGTAATCGGAAATGGTTCAGGACAAACAAACAATCAGGATTTGATTGGCGCCAACAAAGCCATCGCCAGCGGCCCCGTGCCAAATGGCTTTGACTTCCCGAACAAACCGCCTAACGAAGCCCCTGAAAACTGGTCAACGACAACAGCAGAGCCTGGCATCCGGACATCATGGAATATTTCTTTGCAGGCGCTACAGGATTACCTGACTTTTGATGGTATCCAGCACGACATGGTTGCTTATTTCAACAACAACCAGACTGGCGCCAGTCCCAACTTGTGGGCTTGGGCTCAAGTTTCCATGATCAAAAGCGATGGAAGTGCAACCGAGTATTACTTCAGGAATACAACCTCAGGCTCCGCTGAAGCTTATGGCCATGGTGACTACGTATTTAGCGGTCACGATATAACTCTCTGTTTCAACTCGACAACTCAGATCCCCGTCAATCAAGTTGCATGTGATGGAAACGAGTTGAGCAGCAAGACTTTTGTACACAACCTTGGACAGAACGATGTTGGCTATGCCATTTTTTCGGAGACCGTGAATGATCTGATTTGGGATAGCAACTACACAGAAATGCGTGTTCGCGTTGACTTCATGGGCCTGAACAATGGCTACGAGAATCTTTTCATCGGTGCAGCTTGTGTTAATGGCGGCAACTGTGAGTCCACTAGTGTTCCTGAGCCCGGTACGATTACCCTGATTGGTTTGGCCATGCTTGGTGTAGTAGCACTTGGAAGAAAACAGCGCGGCAAGCCAAATAGTTGATACGTCGCCAAATCAAGTTAAGTATTTTTTATAGCCCTGAACAATGTTCAGGGCTATATTTTTGGCACTCAATACCGCACTCCGGCCGGCGGCACAAACGAATTCAGGACATGCAGATAAGAGGCCCGGGCGAAGGTGCTTGGGTTGGGGGAATTCTGCTGGCTCATCGAGCCTTTCATTTGGGCAACCGAGGTGTATTCGCGCTCGCGCAGCCAACTAGTCACGCCTTGCAGCATTTCGCTAAGGGCTTGCGGGCCTTGTTTGAGCAGGGCGCTGGCCATATGCACGACGTCGGCGCCGGCGAGCAACATTTTGAGGGCGTCTTGCGCCGTGTGCACGCCGCCGGTGGCAGCCAGCGACAGCCTCGTGCTGCCGCGCAGGATGGCGATCCAGCGCATGGCGAGCAGGGTATCGGCCGAGGACGACAGTTGCACGCGGTCGACGACGCTCAGGGTTTCCAGATCGATGTCGGGCTGGAAGAAGCGATTGAACAGCGAGATGCCCGCTGCCCCTGCCGCTTCGGCCTGATGGACGAAATGCGGCAGCGAGGAGAAGAAGGGCGACAGTTTCATGCCGACCGGAATACTCACCACGGTCTTCAGTTCCTGCAGCAAGGAAAGATGGTGGTCCTCGATGGCGGCACCGGACACCCTGGGGTCGCTCGGCATGTACCAGGCGTTGAGTTCGAGCGCATCGGCGCCGGCCGATTCCAGCTCCTTGCCCAGCTCGACCCAGCCATTCAGGGTTGAGCCGTTGAGGCTGGCGACGACGGGGATGGAGAGGCGCGATTTGAGGCGCAGCATTTTTTCGAGATAGCTGTCGAGCCGGCTCTGGTAATCGTGACCGAAAGGCAGGTGGCCGGCCGATTCGCCGAAGGTGTCGGGATGGACCAGGAAGCGGTCGATCATCCGCTCGTCGTGGCGCACATCCTCCTCAAACAGCGAATGCATGACGATGGCTGCCGCACCGGCATCTTCGAGGTGGAGCACGGCATCGAGGTCATGGCTGAGCGGACTCGATGAGGGCACCAGCGGATTTTTGAGGTGCAGGCCGAGGTAGGTCGTGGACAGATCAGGCATTGGGCTCTTCCTTCTTCTCTGCGGCCGCCTGGGCCTCTTTGACTTTCTCGTCGATGGCGGCTTCGGGCAGCACCATTTCCGACAGTTCGACATATTCCTGATGACGCAGGCGGGCATCCTTGCCGGCTTGCGCCATGAAGTACACCGAAGCATCCGGCTTCAGTCGTTCGAGGATGGTAAAACGCGCCTCGTTACCGGCGAAATCGCTGAACGGGATGCTCGGTGCGGCGCTGTCGACTGACAGCGGATTCTTGCCCTGGCTGCGCAGGCGCGGGTCGTAGCGGAGCAACGGCCAGTGCCCGGATTTCACGGCCAGATCCTGCTGGCGATGGTTGTTCGACAGATCGACACCATGGGCGATACACGGGCTGTAGGCGATGATGATCGAAACTCCGGGATAACTCTCGGCATCGAGGAAAGCCTTCAGCGTATGGACATCCTTGGCGCCGTAGGCGACCTGGGCGACATAGACGTTCTCGTAATCCATGGCAATGCGCGCCAGATCCTTCTTGCGGTTTGGCTGGCCACCGGCGGCGAACTTGGCAACCGCGCCGCGCGGCGTGGCCTTGGAATTCTGGCCGCCGGTGTTGGAATAGACCTCAGTATCGAGCACCAGAATATTGACGTCCTCGCCGGAGGACAACACGTGGTCGAGGCCGCCGAAACCGATGTCGTAGGCCCAGCCATCGCCGCCGATGATCCACACGCTGCGCCGGATCAGGTATTCGGCGACGGCGGCAAGCTGATCGGCGGCGGGTGAGCCAATCGCCGACAGTTTTGCCTGCAGTTGAGACACCCGTTGACGCTGGTCATGTATGCCGGCTTCGCTGGTCTGATCGGCGTTCAACAAGGCCTGAACCTGGGCATCGCCGATTTCCAGCGCCATGGCGCGCAATTGCACGCGCGCCGTTTCGGCCAACTGGTTGGTGGCCAGACGCATGCCGAGGCCGAACTCGGCGTTGTCCTCGAACAGCGAATTGCTCCAGGCCGGGCCGCGGCCGTGGGCGTCGGTGGTGTATGGCGTGGTCGGCAGGTTGCCGCCGTAGATCGATGAACAGCCGGTGGCGTTGGCGACCAGCATGCGATCGCCGAAGAGCTGCGTGGCCAGTCGGATGTACGGCGTTTCGCCGCAACCGACGCAGGCGCCGGAAAACTCGAACATCGGCTGCAGCAGCATCGAACCGGGAATCGTGTTGCGCTTGGCAACGGTGCGGTCGTAATCCGGCAGTTTGAGGAAGAAGTCCCAGTTTTCAGCTTCCGGCGCCCGCAGCGGGGCCTGATCGGCCATGTTTAGCGCCTTGCGCGAAACGTTCGACTTGTCGCGAATCGGGCAAACCTCGACGCACAGCGTGCAGCCGGTGCAATCCTCAGGCGCCACCTGATAGCTCATCTTCCAGCCGGCCGGGTAATCCTTGCTGCGGATGGCCATGGTCTTGAACGTCGCCGGCGCCTCGGCAGTCAGCTCAGGCGGGTAAGCCTTGGCGCGGATGGCCGAATGCGGGCAGACAAAAACGCATTTGCCGCACTGGGTGCACAAGTCGGTTTCGAGGACCGGGATTTGCAGCGCCAGATTGCGCTTTTCGTACTTGGCCGTACCGGTCGGGAAAGTGCCGTCGACAGGGAAGACCGACACCGGCAGGCTGTCGCCCTTGCCGGCAATCATCGGCAGCGTCAGCTTGCGGACGAATTCCGAGGCTTGCTGAACAGTGCGTTGAGGGATGCAAAGTTCGGAAGCGGCGAATTCAGCCGGCACCGGTACTTCATGCAGGCAGACCAGGGTCTTATCGATGGCCTTGTAATTCAGCTCGGCGATACGCCGCCCCTTGCGGCCGTAGGTCTTTTCGACGGCATGCTTGATCGCGGCGATGGCCTCGTCCTGCGGCAGGATGCCGGAAATGGCGAAGAAGCAGGTCTGCATGACCGTGTTGATGCGCCGGCCCATGTCGGCTTCGAGGGCGACCTGGTAGGCGTCGATGATGTGAAAGCGGATACGTTTGGCGATCATCTGCTGCTGCATGGCAGCCGGCAGCGTGGCCCACACCTTGTCGGCCGACACCGACGTGTTGAGCAGAAAGACGGCGCCCGGCGCGGCGTAGGCCAGCAAGTCATGCGTTTCGATGAAAAGCGCTTGGTGGCAGGCGATGAATTTGGCGTCACCCTCGCCGGTCAGGTAGGTGGCGCGGATTGGCTGCGAGCCAAAACGCAGGTGCGAGACGGTCATTGCGCCCGACTTCTTCGAGTCGTAAACAAAATAGCCCTGGGCGTGCAGGTCGGTTTCGTCGCCGATGATCTTGATCGAATTCTTGTTGGCCGAGACGGTGCCGTCCGAACCCAGGCCGTAGAACACGGCGCCGAAGGTTTCGCGCACGGCGTCCGTGCGGAAAGCCGGATCGGTGGGCAGAGAAAGGTGCGTCACGTCGTCGTTGATGCCGACCGTGAAGCGTTTGTTGCCAATTCCTACGGTCAACCGGAAAAAAACGGCAAAAACCATAGCCGGCGTGAATTCCTTCGAGGCCAGCCCGTAGCGCCCGCCGAGCACTTTCGGCATGCGGGCAAAGTGCGGCGACTCGCCGGCGCTATCTTCGGCCAGCGCGACCAGCACATCCTTGAACAGCGGCTCGCCGTCGGCACCCGGCTCCTTGCAGCGGTCGAGCACGGCGATGGCCTTGGTCGTCACCGGCAAGGCCGCCAACAGCGCTTCCGGCGCCCACGGCCGGTAGAGGCGGACCTTGAGCAGGCCGACCTTCTCGCCCTGGCGGTTGAGGTGTTCGACGGTTTCCTGCGCCGTTTCCGCCCCCGAGCCCATCATGACGATGACGCGCTCGGCGTCGGGCGCGCCAACGTAATCGAACAGCCTGTAGTGCCGCCCGGTCAGTTCGCCATACTGGTCCATGGCCTGCTGGACGACGCCCGGGAAGGCGTCGAACCACGGGTTCTGCGCTTCGCGGGCCTGGAAAAAGACATCGGGATTCTGCGAACTCCCGCGCAGGACAGGGTGTTCCGGCGACAGCGAGCGGTGACGCAAGGCGGCGATCAGTTCCTGCGGCAGCATTTTGCGCAGGACGTCGTCGTCAACGCCGGTAATCTTCGCCACCTCGTGCGAGGTGCGGAAACCATCGAAGAAATGCAGCACTGGCAGGCGGCCGGCCAGCGTCGCGGCCGAAGCGATGGCCGCCATGTCCTGAGCCTCCTGCACCGAGTTCGACGAGAGCAGCGCGAAGCCGGTGCCGCGCGTCGCCATCACGTCGGAGTGGTCGCCGAAAATCGACAGCGCGTGCGTCGCGATGGCCCGAGCGGCGACGTGAAAGACTGTCGGCGTCAGTTCGCCGGCGATCTTGTACATATTGGGGATCATCAGCAGCAGGCCCTGCGACGCAGTGAAGGTTGTCGCCAGCGAGCCGGCCTGCAAAGCGCCGTGGACAGTGCCGGCGGCACCGCCTTCGGACTGAAGCTCGACAACGCGCGGGACGCAGTCCCAGACATTGGTTTTGCCTTGGGCGGCCCATTCGTCCGACAGTTCGCCCATGCCGGACGAGGGGGTGATCGGGTAAATCGCGATCACTTCGGAAACGCGGTAAGCCACGTTGGCGACGGCTTCGTTACCGTCGATGGTCAGCATCTTGTTCATGTTCAGTCCAGCCCTGAAAATGCCCCGCCCCCGGAGAGTAGCTTCCTCTCATTCTATTTGTTGCGACGCAGCAAGCCCATTCTACGCCGACTTGGCGAGAATATATGCCAGACAAAAACAGCCACCCCGCGCACCGGCCAACCATCGCGCGACACAAGCGCTGGCCACCATCACCGCAATCTTGCCTGCAGGTAGTCACCTACCGAGGCCATCTGCATCGGCCGCGAGAACAAATAGCCCTGAAACTCGTTGCAGCCGCAAACCGCCAGCGCATCCTTTTCAGCCTCGGTTTCGACCCCCTCGGCAACGATATGCAGATTCAGAGTCTTGCCCAGGAAGATGATGGCGTGCGGAATCGCCATCGCCTTGCCGCCACGGTCGCAACCGGAGACAAAGGAGCGGTCTATCTTCAGGGTATCGATCGGCAAACGTTGCAGATAGCTCAGTGAGGAATAGCCAGTGCCGAAGTCATCGACGGCAATCCGCACGCCCAGCGCCTTGATCGACTTGAGCATGCGGATGGTGTGCTCGACATCGCCCATGATCATGCTCTCGGTGATCTCCAGCTCCAGGCATTCCGGCGGCAGGCCGGAAACTGCCAAGGCATCGGCCACCATCGCCGGCAGCCCGGGTTCCGTCAACTGCCGCGCCGACAGATTGACCGCGACGCTCAGGGCCAGACCATCGATCAACGGCCAGTTGGCCGCCGCCCGGCAAGCGGCATAGAGCACCTGCTCGCCAATCGCCAGGATCTGGCCGGTTTCCTCGGCCAGTGGAATGAAACGGTCGGGCGTCACCAGCCCATGCCCGGCACTGTTCCAGCGCACCAGCGCCTCGAAGCCCCTGACCCGCGCCGCGGCATCGACTTTCGGCTGGTAGACCACGGTCAGTTCGTTGTGCTCGATGGCGCTCTGCAAGCTGCTTTCCAGGACAAAACGATCCTGCGCGACCTGGTTCAGGTCGCGGGTATAAAAATGGTATTGGCCCTTGCCGCTTTTCTTGGCGTGATACATCGCGACATCGGCAACCCGCAGCAGGCTGTCGAGATCCTGAGCATCGTCTGGATAGACGCTGACCCCGATGCTGCAATTCATGCGCAGGGCGTGCCCGGCCAGCGTCAAAGGGGCCTGGATGGAGGCCAGCACGCGCTCCAGCAGATGCCGGGTGTCCTCGCTCGAAGCCTGCTCGCCCATGATCAGCACGAATTCGTCGCCACCGTAGCGGGCGACGGTATCGATCCCGCGCAAGGCCTGGCGCAGGCGGCCGGCGATTTCGATCAGCAACTCGTCGCCGGCGGCATGGCCGAGGCTGTCGTTGATCACCTTGAAGTTATCGAGATCGACGAAAGCCAGCACGACCTTGCTCATCTGGCGCTGGGCCAACTGCACGGCCTGTTCCAGACGATCCTGCAGCAGATTGCGATTGGGCAGACCGGTCAGCGGATCGTGCGTCGCCTGATGTTGCAGCACCGACTGGTAGCGATGGCGTTCGGTAATGTCCTCGACCGTGCCCTCGTAATAGAGCAGCGCGCCATCCGGGGCGCAAACGGCATGGGCGTTCTCGGAAATCCAGATCCGGCTGCTGTCGTGACAGATCACCTCGGACTCGAAATCGCTGACCCGGCCATCGCGCTGGATCATGCGTTTGAAATCGGCGCGCCGCCGCTGGTCGACATAAAGCCCGGTGGCGATATCGGCCAGGCTGCTGATCAGCGCCTCCGGCGTCGGGTAACGATAAAGCATCGCCAAGGCCTGGTTAGCCGCCAGATATCGCCCGTTTTCGGTGCTCTGGAACATGCCGATAACCGAATTCTCGAAAATGCTGCGATAACGTAACTCGGTTTCCGCCAACTGGATCTGGGCCAGGACGCGGTCGGTGATATCTTCCAGATAACCTTCGATAATCCGCCGCCCGGCCTCGTCGTGCAGGCCGATGCCACGCTCCAGCACCCACTTCTCCTCGCCGTCCCGGCAAACGATGCGGTACTCGATGCGGTAGCGCGCCCCGGTGTCGAGCGCCGCCAGTATGGTGCCGCGCACGGCAGCCCGATCTTCCGGGTGGGTCAGGGACGCCAGCGAGTGAGTCGCACTCCCGACCAGATCCTCGGCTGCATAGCCAGTCAGATCGCGGCAGCCGGGACTGACCGACAGCAAATGCCAGCAACCGTCCACCAGGCAGCGGAAAAGCATGCCGTCCAGGCTGGAAAACAAGGTACTCATGGCCGGCAGACTCCGGGCGCCGCCCCCCCCAACACCACAGGCCGGCCCGAAGCCGAAACCCATGCGCTGGACCGGCCTGGTCAAAAAGCCGAACCTAGACACGCTGCAATCGAGTTGATGCTCTAACATCAGCCTTCCCGGTTCCTGCCTGCATCAATTCGCCGCCGCACTCGCCTATCCAGGCGAACACACTGTCCACGGCGGCGGTAGCGATAGCGAAATACTCCTCGGCAGCCACGCTGATGCCGGAACTCAGCAGCATCTGTGTGCGGATCACCCGCGCCATCTGTTGCACCGCGATCGCCGCCTTCTCCGCCTTTGGCCCCCGCCCGCCCACCTCATTCGCCTGGTTGAGCAGTGTCTCGGCGCGCGCCACCAGGAACATCAGGCGGACCCGCGCCACCGCAGAGCAACCACGCCGGGCAGCAACACTCATTCCCAGGGCTCGGGCCTGACCAAGGCACTCGGTGAGGGCTGGCAAACGGCTGGCATAGTTGCGAACCAGGCCGCGGGCGGAACGATCCCCCAGCAGCAACTCGACCCGGGATTCGCCCAAAGCGGCCAGCCACTGCAGCAGTTGATCGATGAGAAAACTGTGCTGGGCGATGCTTTGCTCGACGGAAAGCCCGGCCAGCTTTTCCCGCAACTGGCCCCAGTTGTACTGGAACAGAGAAAGATCGTTCAGCGTCAGGCAGGGATGCGCCCGGGCGCTTTCCGCTCTGGCCACCTCCCGCAATGAAGGAATCAGCCCTTCGATCTCGCGCCCCTTGCCATCGAGCCGCGCCCTGAAACCTTGGTCGCCGGAAAGCAAGGCGGAACTCATGCCGCGGTGCTGCTGAAAATGCCCGACCAGGGCGAGCAGCGAACGGCAGGCGGCCAAGGTGTTGTCCAGCGACTTTTCGGCATCGACCCAGCGGCGACGGCGATAGAGCATTGTCGACACCGCCAGGATGAGGATGGCCAGCGCCAGCATCGTGTAAATGATCCAGTTCATGACAACCTCACTCATATTGGTATTTTTTCAGGGCCCCAGTCAGCTGAACGGACAAATCGTTCAGGTAACGGGACAGTTCGCTGTTCTCGCGGACCAGATGCTCGTTGGCATCAGCCAACTGGGCGACCTGCTCGATATCGCGGGCGATGTTCTGACCGGCCTCGCTCTGCTCCTGGCTGGCGGCAGCAATATCGCGGATCAGCGCCAGCGTCTGGCGGGCGTTGTCTTCGACCCGGCGAAGGTCGGCGACCGCGTCGCCGGCGTCGCTCAGGCTCTTGGCAGCCTGGCTGCTCGTCGCCGCCATGGCATCGATCATGCCACCGACCTCATTCCGCACTCCTTCGATGCGCTCGCCAATATCGCGAGTGGCATTGCTGGTCCGCTCGGCCAGCTTGCGCACCTCGTCGGCAACCACGGCAAAACCACGCCCCTGTTCGCCGGCCCGGGCGGCCTCGATGGCGGCATTTAGCGCCAGCAGGTTGGTCTGCGCAGCAATTTCCGCGATCAGCTCGACAATGACATCGATCTCCCGCGAGCGCTGACCGAGGCGACTGGCGCTCTCCGAAGTCTGCTGTACGGTCGCGGCGAGATTTTCCAGGCTGGAGGCCAGGCCACTGACCCGTTCGGCTCCCGCCATCGCCATCTGCCCGGAAGCCTCGGCTACTGAGGCAGCCCCCTGGGCGCTTTCGCTGGTCATGCCGAGGCTGACGGTCAATTGCTCCAGCGTCGCCGAGGAAGACAGGGTGATGTCGCGCTGCCGGCGGACACCGTCGTCGCCGCCAGTGGCATTGACACTGCTCTCGCCAGCGACACTGGAAATTTCCTGCGACATCCGGGCAAAGGTCAGGAACAGACCGGACAACGAACGGGCCATGCCGTTCAGGCGTTCAGCCAGCGGTGCCAAGGCACCGCAATGCCGGGCATCGAGGCGGCTGACCAGACGCCCGGCCGCCAGTTCTAGAGCAAAACCGTCGATCAGGGCCAGTGCCGCTTCCAGTCCATACTGCAGCCTGAAGGCGACCAGCAGCGAAACGCCGAGCATGGCCACGGCAGCACTGGCCCAAAGTTCGACCTGATTTGTCAGCACCAGACCGGCCAGGGCCGCACCGCCGCCTACCGCCAGCAGCCAGGCCCCAAACAAACGCAGCCGCAAGGAATTCATGCAGGAGCGCAAGGCAGATACCGATTCGTTGCTTGTCATATCAGTCGGGCACAGAGTTATTGGATTGTTAGGACAAAAGCAAGTCTCTTGCCATCCAATGCACCGAAATGATTATCCATTTGTAATCAATAAACTAAACTAAAAATTAGCGTTGATTAATACGCAAAAGTATCAAATGATAGTTATACGTCATCGCACCTTCGGCATATTGCACCAATAAAGTGCCATGACTTCCCGACTGCTTAGTCGACAACGCACTCAATAAGTGCAGCCAAATCCTGCCTTGCCCAGCAGCTATAATTGCGCTTTTGCCACGCAACGAGACGAACATCATGGAAGCCGAACACATCAACAGCATCTCCAACAAGCTCGACGATCTGGCGCAGCGCGCCGCCGAGCTGCGGAGGTATCTTTGACTACGATCAGAAACGCGAGCGCCTGACCCTCCTCACCCAGGAGATGGAAGACCCGAAGATCTGGGACGACGCCAAGCGAGCCCAGGAACTCGGGCGCGAGAAGAAATCGCTGGAAAACATCGTGCTGGTGCTGGAAGAAGTCCAGTCCGGCCTCGACGACGGCCGCGAATTGTTCGACATGGGCAAGGAAGATGGCGACGAAGAAACCCTGCTGTCCGTCGAGGCCGACAACGCCGCCCTCGAAGCCAAGGTCGCCGCCCTCGAATTCCGCCGCATGTTCAACAACCCGATGGACCCCAGCCCCTGCTTCCTGGAAATCCAGGCTGGCGCCGGCGGTACCGAAGCCCAGGACTGGGCCTCGATGCTGTTGCGCATGTATTTGAAATATGGCGAGAAAAAAGGGTTCACCGTCGAAGTCATGGAAGAATCCGAAGGTGAAGTCGCCGGCATCAAGGGCGCCACCGTCAAGTTCACGGGCGATTACGCCTACGGCACGCTGCGCACCGAAACCGGCATCCACCGGCTGGTCCGCAAGTCGCCGTTCGACTCGGCCGCCCGCCGCCACACGTCGTTTACCAGCGTCTTCGTTTTCCCGGAAGTTGATGATTCGATCGAGATCAACATCAACCCGTCCGACGTGCGTACCGACACCTACCGCGCCTCCGGCGCCGGCGGCCAGCACATCAACAAGACCGACTCCGCCGTCCGTTTGACCCACGTCCCGACCGGCATCGTCGTCCAGTGCCAGAATGACCGTTCGCAGCACCGCAACCGCGACGAAGCCTGGCAAATGCTGCGCGCCCGCATCTACGAGCACGAGTTGCGCAAGCAGCAGGCCGAGCAGCAGAAGCTGGAAGATGCCAAGTCCGACATCGGCTGGGGCCACCAGATCCGCTCCTACGTGCTCGACCAGAGCCGGATCAAGGATCTGCGCACCAACCACGAAACCGGCAACACCCAGGGTGTACTCGACGGCGACCTCGATCCGTTCATCGAGGCCAGCCTGAAACAGGGCGTTTAGTCAGGTCGGTGAGTCAGCCATGACTCGCCTCCTCGGCTGGCTGGCCGGCGCGCTGCTTTTGCTCGTGTTGGCGGCTGGCGGACTGTTGCTGGCGGCACTAGACAGCAAACCGCTGGTCGAGCGTAGCGAAACCATTTCGCAGGCCGCCGTCAATCAGGCGCGCTGGCTGTTTCACACCAATGACCCGCGCCGCCTGCAATCCGGCGAGGCCCGCCGAACGGCCGTCCCCGCCGCGCTGATCGACGAAGGCATCAACGCCCTGGCCAGCCGCAGCCTGCATGGCCGTGGTGCGCTGGTGCTTGGCGAGGAAACGGCCGAAATCCGCCTCACTCGTCGCGTGCCGCTGCTGCCGGGGGAACACTATTTCAATTTTCGCGCCACGCTGCGCGAGGGCAAGGGCGAACCGAAAATCTTCGCTGCCGCCCTCGGCCAGTTGCCGATTCCGCCGCAACTACTTGAATTCCTGCTCGCCACTGCCGTTCAGGGCGCCGGCTACGACGCGGAATGGACGCTCGCCCGCCAGGCCATCCGCGAACTGATCTTCGACCCGCAGCGCCAACGCATCGTCGTCGCCTACGTCTGGGAGCCGGCCCTGCTCGACCGCGCCCGTTCCATCGCCTTCAAGCCGGACGATCTGGTCCGCATCCGTTCCGCCCAGGAATCGCTGGCTGCACTGTTCGACCACCACGCGCCGGGCCGACCGGTGCCGCTGGCCAGCGTCCTGCGTACCGTGCTCGACATCGATGGCACCGATCAGCACGAAAACCGCCGCGCTGCCCTGCTCGTGCTCGGTGTTTACCTCGCCGAGAAAAACATCGCCTCGCTCATTCCCGAAGCCCGCAACTGGCCGCAGCTTCGCCCGGTCACCCTGATGCTGGCCGGGCGCAACGACAGCGCCCAGCACTTTGTCGTTTCCGCCACCCTCGCTGCCTGGGCCGGCGAACCGGTGGCCGACGCCATCGGCGTTTACAAGGAAATGGCCGATTCCCGCCACGGCAGCGGCTTTTCGTTTGCCGACCTCGCCGCCGACCGGGCCGGCACCCGTTTCGGCGAGCTGCTGAGCCGCCGCGATGCGCGCCTCGATGCGCTGCTCGAAAAGGAATTGACTGACGGCGACCTGATCCCCGTCATCAACGACCTGCCGGAATCAATCAGCGCCACCAACTTCCAGCGCCAGTTCGGCAACACGAGCAGCCCGGCCTATCGGCAGCTGACCGCAGAAATCGAACGCCGCCTCGACGCCGTGCCGCTCTACAAACCGGAGTGACGATGACGGACAACCTGTTTGCCGATCTTCCGCGGTCAACCGGAAATATTGAGCAATTTTCAAATCTGCTCGACCGCCCCGGCCTGCGCATCGAACGCATTGTTTCCACTGGCCAGTGCAGCCCGGAGGGCTTCTGGTACGACCAGCCCGAGGGCGAATGGGTGGCAGTTTTGCAAGGTCAGGCAACGCTACGTTTCGCAGACACGCCGGAACCTGTCCGGCTCAACCCCGGCGACTTCATCGACATCGCCCCGCATCGCCGGCATCGGGTGGAATGGACAGACCCGGAGCAGCCAACGGTCTGGCTGGCCGTTCATTACGCGGCCGTGAAATAAGTATCCGGAAATCAAACCTCGTCGTGGCTGTTCGCTAGGCCACGGTCAAGGCTTCCGCGCGGAGATCGCGGCGAAATCGAGCATCTCCGAGATGGCGCCGCCCCGCCCGAGCGCCCGCTCCAGATGTTCCGGGGTCGCGGGCTGGCTCATGTTTCAGCCCTGCAGCAGGCCGTCGAGCATGGCAATCATCTGGTCGATCTCGGCTTCGGTCACATTCAGCGCCGGCATGAAGCGCAGCAGATTGGGGCGCGGCGAGTTGAGGAGCAGGCCTGTCGGTCCGCCCTCAAGCGCCCGGCGGACGATGTCGGGACCGCGCTCGTCGGCCAGCACCAAGGCGCGCAACAGGCCGGAACCGCGTTCACCCGACAAGCCATGCTTGGCGGAAAGTTCGAGCAGGCGCTTCGACAGATATTGCCCACGCGCCTCGACGCCGGCCAGGAAGCCCGGCGCCAGCAGGCGCTTGAGCACCGCCGCGCCAACCGCCGTCATGAGCGGATTGCCGTTATAGGTGCCGCCCTGGTCGCCCGGCTCGAAACAGCAGATTTCCTCGCGCGCCAGCAGCGCCGCCAGCGGCACGCCGCCGCCGATGCCCTTGGCCAGCGTCATGATGTCCGGCGTGATGCCGGCGTGTTCGTAGGCGAACAGCTTGCCGGTGCGGCCCATGCCGGTCTGCACTTCATCGACGATGAGCAGGATGCCGCGCGCCGTGGTCAGTTCGCGCAGCGCCTTGAGGAATTCGATATCGGCCGGGATCACCCCGCCCTCGCCCTGCACCGGTTCGAGCATGACGGCTACCGTTTTTGGCCCGATTTTCTCGTTGACCGTAGCGATGTCGTTGTAAGTCGCTTTCGGGAAGCCCGCCACCTGCGGCGCGTAGATCGTGTCCCAGCCCGCCTTGCCGGAAGCCGACATGGTGGCCAGCGTGCGGCCGTGGAAGGAATGGCCGAAAGTGATGATCTCGTAGGCGCCGTCCTTGTGCAGTCGCCCCCACTTGCGCGCCAGCTTGATCGCCCCCTCGTTGGCTTCGGCGCCGGTATTGGCGAAGAAGACGCGGTCGAAAACAGAGTTGGCGGTGAGCAGGCCGGCCAGTTCGATCATCGGCCCGTTGTAGAAAGCCGGGCTCGGGTTGATCAGCTTGCCGGCCTGGGCGGCCAGCGCCGCAGCGATTTCCGGCGGACAATGACCAAGCGTATTCACCGCCCAGCCCTGGATGAAGTCGAGATAGGCCTTGCCCTGATGGTCGTACAGCCACGATCCTTCGCCGCGCTCGAAAACGAGGTCGGGACGGTTGGTAATGCTCATCAGGGAATCGGTATTGGCGGCGTGGTATTGCATGGTCGGATTTCCGTGGAAGGGAGCTGGAATGCTAAGCCCGCGATATTACCGAATTACGCGAGGCTGTAGCGAGCTCGCGAATCGGCCAGGAGCGCCGCCCCGCCAGTTAAATGACATGAACCCATAGCGGCGCGGCACTACGCCTCGCATCAGCCCAGCGGAATTGAAATCCGCGTGAGCGCCCGTTATTTCTTGATCGGCTGATTGCGCCCCGAAAGCTCATCGCTCATGCGCATCGCGGCATCGCTGATCTGACCTGTCGGATTTCGGCTGCAGTATTGATTCAGTTTCAGCTCCAGCGTGCTGCTGGAAAAACTCGAAACCTGCTGGTTCGGCAAAGCGTAGTTGTGTCCGGTCAAAAAACCGCGCACCCAGACGACGTAGGCGGCGCGCTGGTCGGGGTCGTCCTTCGATTTGCTCCATGCGGCGCAGGACATGTCTTCGAAGCCGAGCAGATTCAAGGAGGCCGCGGAGGCGCTGGTGACCATCAGGCCAGCGCTGGCAGCCAGGATCAAGCGGGTCAATTTTGGTCGGTTCATACAGCGAGTATATGTCCGACGGTGCGTACAGCGATACCGATACAAGCACCGAGGGCAGCCGGTTTCCATACTGCCGCGATGCGCGGCCCGGCCGAAATCAGCACGGCCACGCCGGGCAGGTCGAAGGGGGAAATCAGGAAGCCGGCGCTGGCATTGAGCAGTTCGACGCTGATCTGGCCGGCTTTGCGCATTTCGTCCATGACCCCCATCATCGCCGTGCCGCCGGCCATGTACTTGGTCAACGTCGGCAGGATCAGGGCGCTGTCGATCGAAGCGGCGGTCAGCACCGGCGCCAGCAGGCGGGTCAGGGCATCGATGGCGCCGCTGCTACGCAACGCCGTGACGACGACCAGCGACAGCACGAGCATCGGGATCGCCCCGACGGAAAGCTTGAACGCTTCAGCACCGGCACGGTTGATCACATCGAGAATGCCCTTGGCGCTCTCGGCGACCGGATGATGCAGGGTTTCGTCGAGCCGGCTTTCGGTATTCGATAGCGCCCGGCCGAACAGGTAATAGGTCGCCGCCGCAGCGGTCAGGCCACCGATCAGTGAATAAGTCAGGGTCAGCGCCAGATCGAGGCCCATGGTCATCATCGGCAACGCCGCATTGGCCTGCGACATGGCGAAAACCATGGCCAGCGTGGCGGCGATGTGGCGGTCGGAAGCGCCGCGCTGTTCCATCATGGTCAGCGTCGCCATCGGGGCGGCGAAGCTGACAAAGTTGATCTGTAAGGCGGCGAAGACGCCCAGCCCGGTCAGGCCGACCGGTTTGAGCAACGGGGCGAGACGGGCGACGACCCAATCGAGCACACCGCGCGCTTCGAGCAGGCGCATGAGCGAGAGCATGACGACCATGACGGGAAGCAGGACGAAGAAGGCCAGTTCGACGGCGGAACGGCCGGCCTTGAGGATGATTTCGATGAGGATTTCCATAGGGGTGGATTATGGCATTGGCGTGTAAGGGGGGCACTATTGGCGATTTCCCTTGGTCCTCTGAATTGGCTTCGGTTTCCGCTTTATTGGCGGGTGCACATCCCACGGTCAACCGGAAAAAAAGGCCAAAAATTGAAACCCCGCTATCGTCCTGCGCGAGCAGGTCAGGCCAAGCCTGGCCAATTGCAAAATTGAATTCTAGCTTGCGCCGGCAGACGAATAATCGTGCACCACGATGCCTTCTGATCGCGCCACTTTTTCTCTGTCCCAAGGCCTCTCGTGCAAAGCCCGTCGCGTGTCGGCAAGCCCGGCTGCCCATCGTTCGACAACCCGTCCGGCTTCGAACTCGATATCCTTGTTTTGGTCCTCACCGGGCAGGCGGGGGGCCTGCAGGTATACCAAGTGGAATACGCTGCCACAACCAAGGCACGCCAGATCGCGCAACGGCGACTGAGCGTTCAGATCGGCCAGTTCATAGCTAAGCAGATTAACCGCATGACGTAATTGATGAAGTTCCTGCTGGATCGCAATCAGCGAATCAGCCCGGCTCGAATACTGGATCTCTTTGCTGCGCCGGAGTACATCACGCAAGGTTTGCGGTGGGTGGTCAGTCTGCTGCCACAGCGTGGCGAAAAGGCAGAGCGAGTGGATACGCGGTTCATGAAGTATCCACTCCAAAGGCGTGTTCGAGTAGATGCCGCCATCCCAATACAAGCGACCATCAATCCGTACCGGCGGAAAGGCTGGCGGCAGCGCGCCACTGGCGAGGATGTGCTCGGCACCCAAGCGACACTGGCGGGAATCGAAATAATGGATTCGAGCGCTCTCGACATCGACCGCGCCGATCGAGAGGCGTACCGGCGAGTCGGCGAGGTAGTCGAAATCGACCAGTTCGAGCAGCGTTTCGCGCAGCGGGGAAACGTCATAGAAGCTGGCCTCGGTGGGGGCAGTGGCCAGCCCGAAAGCGAATGCGGCATTGGCTCTGGGCTGGAAAAAGCCGGGCAGGCCGAAGGCCATCGTTTGCAGGCTGCGCAGCACGCCGCCAAAGCTTTCGCCCAGCATTTGACCGGTTTCCGGTGGCAACCAGCCGGCAGCGAGCCCAGTCTCCGGTCGCGACATGCGATCCCAGAATGTCCTGATCCGTTCGAGGCGACTTTTTGGTGGTTTGCCGGCGATCAACGCCGCGTTGATCGCGCCGATCGACGTGCCGACGACCCAGTCCGGCTGCCGGCCGCTGGCCTCGAACGCCTCGAAGACACCAGCCTGGTAGGCACCGAGGGCGCCACCACCCTGGAAGACCAGGATGCTGCGTTGCGGTTCGATGATGCGGGCGGTCTTATGGGCGGCTGGCATGGCGCTCTCCATGGTAAAGGCACGGCAAGGGAGTGTTAGGCCATGCCGCCCGGATAGCTGGCGACCTCACGACAGCTACCAGCGCAGAACAGAGTTTCCCAGAATGGCCCCGACACCAGCCGGAATCAGCATGCCCAACAGGTACCAGAAACCAACGAATGGCGCCCCCATTTCAGGGCAATGCAGGCAATAAACAACGGCAGCAACGGAGCCGGAAAGCAGCCCCGCGGCAAAACCGGCCAGCCGCGGCCGGGTTGGCGCCATGTCCTTCATGGTGCGCAGCACGGCGGCAAACACCGGGACCGAGAGCACAGCAATCAGTAAGGGGCAGGACTTCCAGGTATCGCCATAAAAAAGCTTCGAGCGCTCAAACGGTTCGGCCTCAATCAGCGCGAAGGCAGCGATGGCCCAGATGCCCAGAACGGGGAGGGCGAGCGCGACCGGCACCCAGTTGATTTCCGCCCCCGGTCGCGACAGACGGAGCGCGGCAAACAGGCTGCCTGCGGCAAGGCAAGCAACAAACCCGACTTTGACCCAGAACATCGGCAGCAGGAGTGCCTGACCGAGATCGTGGCGAACCTGCAAGAGCAAGAGCATGAGCAAAGTAGCGCCCGCCGCGCCCCAGCCAACGGCCACCGCGTAGCGCTGCGCCGCAGCCGGTTGCTCGACAGCCCCCGCACCGGTTGCCAGCAGGGTGATCAGATCTTCAGTTTTCATGCGATGCCTCGTATCTTTGCAGCGAGTGCCTTCAGGCCTCTATGGACGCCAACCTTGATGGCTGACTCCGACATGCCGGTAATTTCCGCTGTTTCCTTTACCGACAACCCTTCCAGCTTGGTGTGCATGATCGGCAGGCGAAGCTGATCGGGCAAGTCGGCCAGCAGCTTGTTCAGATCCCGGCGTGCCTCGGCGGCATCCGAATCGGCGGTGGTGAAAAACGCCATTTCGTCATCTAGCGGATCGTTCAACATCTCATGCCCGGCCCGCCGCCGGAACAGATCGACCAGCTTGTAGCGGGCAATGGCCTGCACCCACGCCGACAACGGCTGATCGTTATCGTAGGTATGGCGCTGGTTATGTACCGCAAGGAGCGTTTCCTGCACGAGATCCTCGATTTCGTCTGGCAAGCTGACCAGGCGTCTTCGCAGGAAGGCGCGCAGGTGCGCACTCAATTCCGTCAAAAACACCTGATAGGCGGCGTTGTCGCCGGCAAGACCGCGCACCAGCAAATCCTTCAGGCGATCTTCCCTGGCACGAAACCCCGCTTCTCTGTTTATTCGTTGCATTGATGCCTTTGGTTACAGCGGCAAGAAAAAATACCTGATGCTGTCATGGGAAAACAAATTTTGCCTGAGCTTGTAACCATTCGCCACCTGCGCCCGAACTACCTTGCAGACAGAACATTAAATGGAAAAACCATTGAGAGGATAGCAATGGCCAAGGACATCAATCTCATTCACCCGCTCTGGGTCCGCCTGACGCATTGGATCAATGCGGTCGCGGTCGTCATTCTGGCGACCAGCGGCTGGCGTATCTACGACGCCTCGCCCTTTTTCCCTTTTGTCATCCCCGGGCAGATCACCCTGGGTGGCTGGCTGGGTGGCGCGATTCAGTGGCATTTCGCTGCGATGTGGCTGCTCGTCGGTAATGGCCTGATCTACCTGGCCTGCAATGCGATCAGCGGACGCCTGTGGCATAAGTTCTTTCCGCTATCACCGCGCGCCTTTTTCGCTGATGTGCTGGCCGCCCTGAAAGGCAGGTTGTCGCATGCCGATCTGAGCCACTACAACATGGTGCAACGCGCCGCCTATCTGTTTGTGATGGTCGATTCGGTACTGCTCGTGCTGTCCGGCCTGGTGCTCTGGAAATCGGTGCAGTTCCCCATCCTGCGCGAACTGCTCGGCGGCTACGAAGCGGCGCGCCGCGAACATTTTCTGGCGATGGCCGCGCTGGTCGCCTTCGCCGGCATTCATCTACTCATGGTGGCGCTGGTTCCCCGCACGCTGCTGGCCATGATCCGCGGTCGTTAGGGAGCAACAGACATGATCAAGAAACCTTCCCGGCAACTCGCCATCGATGGCGACCTTGTACTCAAGGACGCAATGAAGGATATCGCTCGTCGCCTTGACCAGCCAACGCGGCGCGCCTTTCTGCAACGCTCGCTGAGCCTGGGCGGTCTGTCGCTGCTCAGCGGTTGCGGCGTGGTCGATGAAAGCAGCGTCGAGAACGCGCTGATGAATGTCTCCCGTTTCAACGACAAGGTCCAAGCCTGGCTTTTCGATCCCAACCGCCTGGCACCGACCTATCCGGATTCGATGATCACCCGCCCCTTCCCGTTCAACGCCTACTACGGCGAGGATGAAATCCGGGAAGTGGAGGAGGAAAGTTTTCGTCTGGAAGTAACCGGCATGGTCGCCGACAAGCACGCCTGGACGCTTGCCGAGTTGCGTGCCATGCCGCAGGCCGACCAGATCACCCGCCATATCTGCGTCGAGGGCTGGAGTGCCATCGGCAAATGGGGCGGCGTGCCTTTCGCCAGCTTCCTGCGCCGGGTCGGCGCCGATCTCAGCGCCAAATATGTCGGCTTCAAATGCGCCGATGACTACTACACCAGCATCGACATGCCGACCGCCCTGCATCCGCAGACACTGCTGACGCTGACTTACGACAGCCAGCCGTTACCGCCGCGTTACGGCTTTCCGATGAAGCTGCGCATGCCGACCAAGCTCGGTTACAAGAACCCGAAACATATCCAGGCCATTTTTGTCACCAACAATTACCCCGGGGGCTACTGGGAAGACCAGGGGTACAACTGGTTCGGCGGCAGTTGAGCGATTCCGCGCAACGGCCCTGAATAACCGGCATTTCTGCCACGATTTACCAACCACAACGGAGTCCACCATGAAAACAATCATTTCCAGTATTTTCGCCGCCTGTTTGATGCTTGCCGGCAGTACCGCTTTCGCCGACGACATGATGAAAAAAGACACAATGGCCACCGACGGCATGGCCAAGGATGGCATGAAGAAGCCAATGGACAAGGACCATATGGCCAAAGACGGCATGAAAAAAGATGCGATGACCAAGGATGGCATGAAGAAGGACGAAATGAAGAAGAAAGACGGCATGGCCAAGGATGCCATGGGCAAGGACGAAATGAAGAAGTAGTCGCCGCAGGTGGGGCACGGCGCCGCTAGCTGGCCCCACCAAGGTCCTGGCAAGCCAGTCCGCAGGACAAAAAGCAATGACTGGCCTTCTGGCCAGGCAAGGTAAATCAGGAGTAGATCATGTCTTTTCTATCCAGTTCGACGAAAACGGGCCGGCTGGTGCTGCTTGCCAGACTGGCCCTTGCAGTCTTGATCCCCGCCCATGGCGCATCGGCAATCGCCGAAAGCAAGACGGATAATCCGACGAGCTTGCAGACAGCCATTTTCGCCGGCGGCTGTTTCTGGGGCGTCGATGCGGTGTTCAAGCACGTCAAGGGCGTCGCCAGCGTCGAGTCGGGATATGCCGGCGGCAATGCCGACAAGGCCAATTATGAGGCGGTCGGTAGCGGCCGGACAGGTCATGCCGAAGCCGTGCGCGTTCGTTTCAATCCGGCGCAGGTCTCGTATCAGCAGTTGCTGCAAGTGTTCTTTTTCGTCGCCCATGACCCGACGCAACTCAACCGCCAAGGTCCGGATGTCGGGAGCCAATATCGTTCGGCGATTTTCTTCGCCGATCCGGAGCAGCAAAAAATGGCAACCGACCAGATCAAAAAACTGACCGCGGATCGCACTTTTGGCAAACCCGTCGTTACGCAGATCGCTGCCCTGCAGCAGTTCTATCCCGCCGAACAGTATCACCAGAACTATCTGGCCCTGCACCCCACCCAGCCCTACATCGTCATCAACGACCTGCCCAAGATTGAGCACCTCCGGCGCCAGTTTCCGGATCTCTATCAATAAGCTCGCAGAAAATCGCATGCTTAGCCCTGTCGCAGGTTCATTGCCGACAACTCAGACATCTGCAGTGAGTTCTGCTACCAATCTGCGAGCACAGCTTGCGAGATTTGAGGCGGAGCTTGCCAATTGGGAAAACTGCCCATCGTGCAAAACAACCGAGGGGAAAGCCCGAATCGCCGAAATCGCAGGAAAGATCAGCGATATCAAACACCGGATGGAAGCTGCCGAGCTGTCAAAACAGGACGTCAACGGTTTTCGCCCCAACGGAAATGAGGCACCCAAGAGCCTGAACGACAGCGCGGCACCTGTCGACTCGGTATCACCAGCCAGCGGCGTCGGCAGCCTGGTGAACGTCTATGCCTGATTGAGGGTACTGGCTGCACCGCCAAATGATAGACGGCGAGTGCCCGTGACATCCCCTCATCATTGGTTGCTGGCACTCCAATTGTTGCTGAAGGATTTAATCGGCTGCCACACCGAAAATCCAGGCGAAACAAGCGCTACCAACCTTGTCCCCAATAGCCAAAATCGGCGAAAATCAAAGGTTCTTGGCATTTGCCCACAGCGCCTCCCATTTTCCCAAGGATTCTTCATGTCCAACCCCGAACAGCAAGCCCCGGTCCAGCAGGACGAAAACCAGCTCATCGCCGAGCGCCGCGCCAAACTGGCCGAGTGGCGAAAGACCGGGAAAGCCTTCCCGAACGACTTCCAGCGCGAGAACACCGCGGCCAAGGTCCTCGAAGGCTATGGCGACAAATCGGCGGAAGAACTCGAAGGCCTGCCGGTCGAGGTCAAGGTGGCCGGCCGCCTGATGCTCAAGCGCGTCATGGGCAAGGCGTCGTTCGCCACCATCCAGGATCTGTCGGGCCGCATCCAGATTTACGTGACGCGCGACCGCGTCGGCGAAGAAGTCTATGCCGATTTCAAGACCTGGGACCTCGGCGACATCATCGGTGTGCGCGGCATCCTGATGAAGACCAAGACCGGCGAACTGTCCATCCAGGCCGCCGAAATCCGCCTGCTGACCAAATCGCTGCGCCCGTTGCCGGACAAGTTCCATGGCCTGGCCGACCAGGAAATGAAGTATCGCCAGCGCTACGTCGACCTGATCATGAACGAGGAAACGCGCGCCACCTTCCGCGCCCGCTCCGACATCGTCGCCGCCATCCGCAACTACATGACCGGCCACGGCTTCATGGAAGTCGAAACGCCGATGATGCACCCGATCCCCGGCGGCGCCTCGGCCAAGCCGTTTGTCACGCACCACAACGCGCTCGACATGCAGCAGTTCCTGCGCATTGCGCCGGAGCTCTACCTCAAGCGCCTGGTCGTCGGCGGCTTCGAGAAGGTCTTCGAAATCAACCGCAACTTCCGCAACGAAGGCCTCAGCCCGCGCCACAACCCCGAATTCACGATGATGGAGTTCTATGAGGCGTATGCCAACTACCACACGCTCATGGACTTCACCGAAGGCCTGCTCCGCCATGCCGCGCGCGAAGCGCTGGGCAAGGAAGTCTTCGTCTACCAGGGCCGCGAGCTCGACCTCTCCAAGCCTTTCCATCGCCTGACCATCAACCAGGCCATCCAGCGCCAGCAACCGGATTTCACCGATGCGCAACTGGCCGACGTCGAATTCCTCAAGACCAAGATCAAGGCCTTTGGCGAGCCGGTCAAGCCGGGCGGTCTGGGCAGCCTGCAGTTGCAGCTGTTCGAAGCCTGTGCCGAAGCCCAGTGCTGGGAACCGACTTTCATTATCGACTACCCGGTCGAAGTGTCGCCGCTGGCTCGTGCTTCGAATACCAATCCGGAGATTACCGAGCGTTTCGAGCTGTTCATCGTTGGCCGTGAAATTGCCAATGGCTTCTCCGAGCTCAACGATGCCGAAGACCAGGCGGCACGCTTCCAGGAACAGATGAAGGCCAAGGATGCGGGGGATGAAGAGGCAATGTATTACGACGCGGATTTCATTCGTGCGCTGGAATACGGGCTGCCGCCGACTGGTGGGTGCGGGATCGGGATTGATCGGCTGATCATGCTGCTGACCGATGCAGCCGCCATTCGCGATGTCATCCTGTTCCCCTCCATGCGCCCCGAGTGATGCGTGGCTGCGCTTGCCAACTCGGCGTTGCCGACGACCTTGCATAGCTTGCTATGCGGCGGCCGTCGGCGCCTTGATTTGGCTGCGCTCGCTCACGCATCGAGTTTTCCCGGTAAATTCTGATGCAAATTCGTCAACTCCAAGTCGCTTGCGACCAAGTGCAGGATCGTCTTCTGTTGCGCATTTCCACGCAGGAAGACGAGGAATACCGGATCTGGCTGACCCGGCGTTTTCTGCGCGAACTGTGGCCGCACCTGTCCCGGCTGACCGGAAAGCAGGCGGTTGCGGCGCCGATTGTTGGTGAAGTTTCAGCCGATGATGCAGCCCATTTCGACCAGCCGTTTTCCGAAGAAAATGCCACCTACCCGCTCGGCTCAACACCGCTGCTCAGTAGCGAACTCAAGGTCGACACCCTGAGCGATGGCACCTTTAACCTGATCTTTCGCGAAGGCCGGGAGCGCAGTTTTCAGCTCGCCATGAATGTCGAGTTGCTGCAAACCCTGTGCGCCATGCTGCGGGCCGGTGCCGAACATGCGCAATGGAATCTGGCGCTCGACGACGCCCCGGTGCCAGCGAGCGCCACACCTGCCATAGACATATCGCGCCTGCATTAGTGGAAAAACTGCAGCCCGCCAAAATCGAATTCGTCGCCTACGGCACGCCCTACTCCGCCGCCTTCGACGACGTCTATCACTCCGCCCTCGGCGGGCCAACGCAGGCGCGGCATGTCTTTCTCGGTGGTAACGAACTGCCGCAACGCTGGCAGGGGCGCGACCGCTTTGTCATCCTTGAAACCGGCTTCGGCACCGGGCTGAATTTCCTCGCTGCGTGGCAGGCCTGGCGTGACGACCCGCAGCGCTGCCGGCGGCTACATTTCATTTCTTGCGAAAAATTCCCGTTGACCGTGGCAGACCTCGCCACCTGCCAGCAAGCCTGGCCGGAATTCGGCGAACTGGCGGCGGAACTGCAAAAACACTGGCCGCCTCTGGTACCCGGCATGCACCGCCTGCATCTCGACGGCGGCCAGGTCATTCTGACCCTGCTTTTCGGCGATGCCTCGACCCAGCTGCGCGCTATCGACGCCTCGGTCGATGCCTTTTTCCTGGATGGATTTTCCCCACAAAAGAACCCGGAACTGTGGTCGCCACAGTTCTGCAAGGGCCTCGCCCGCCTGACTGCACCGGGCGCGACGCTGGCCACGTGGACAGTCGCCGGCCACGTCCGCCAAGCCTTGAAAGACGCCGAGTTCGACGTCGAAAAACGTCCCGGCCCGGTCGGCAAGCGGCAGATGCTGGTCGGCCGCTTCCGTTCGCGCCGGCCGGATCGCCACCTTGCGCCGACGGATCGCCGGGCCATCGTCATCGGCGCCGGCATTGCCGGCAGCGCGACGGCCTACGCGCTGGCCGCCGCCGGCTGGCAGGTCACCGTGCTCGAACAGGCCGATGCCCCGGCGACTGGCGCCTCGAGCAACCTGGCCGGCATGCTGCGCCCGCTGCCCAGCGCCGACGACAACCGCCTGTCGCGCCTGACCCGCGCCGGCTTTCTCGCCACGCGCGCCCTGCTCGCCGGCTTGCCCGACGCCCGCTGGTCGCCCTGCGGCGTGCTGCATCTGGCGCGCGAGCCGGAACACGAAGCGCAGCAAAAGCGTGCCGTCGAACAACTCGGCTTGCCGCCCGACCTACTCCGGTTCGTCGACAAGGACGAAGCCAGCCAACTGCTCGGCCAAGCGGTAAATATCGGTGGCTGGTGGTTTCCGAACGGCGGCTGGGTGCAACCGCCCTCAGTTTGCAAGGCCGCACTGGCCGCTTTTCCCGAAAAAATCACGACCCGCTTCAATGCTACGGTCAACCGGATTTTTCGGCCAAAAACGGAATGGCAGGCGCTTGATGCGGCCGGCAATATCCTGGCCGAAGCGCCGGTTCTGATCATGGCCAGCGGCGCCGCCGCCCCGCGCTTCGAACAATTTGCCTGGCTACCGCAACGTTCCGGCCGCGGCCAGGTCAGCCATTTGCCAGCGGCGGCCGGCACGCCGCTCAAGGCCGTTCTGTTTCAGGTCGGCTACGCCATCCCCGATGTCGACGGCACGCAATTGATTGGCGCCTCGCTGTCCTACGAAGACGACGACACCAATGAGCGCGAATCCGACCACAGCGACAACCTCGCCCGCCTCCGCCTGACCCTGCCGGACTTCGCCGCCGGCCTCGACCCGGCCGCCCTGCACGGCCGCGTCGGCTTTCGCCCGATGTCGCCGGACCGCCTGCCCATCGTCGGCGCCGTCCCGGACACTCTGGCCGCCACACCCAACACCCGCCTCCACAATATCCCGCGCCAGCCCGGCCTGTGGTGCGTCCAGGGCTTTGGTGCGCGCGGCATCGTCTGGTCGGCGCTGATGGCCGACCTGCTGCTCAGCCAGATCGAAGGCGAACCGCTGCCGCTCGAGCGCGACCTCGTCGACGCCCTCGACCCCGGTCGTTTCATGATCAAGGCGGCACGCCATTCAGCCGAGACCTTTCCCGGCGATGAAGAAGCAAGCGAACCGTCAGCATGACGTTTGGGCATATCAATAGAACATATCCTTATTGGCGCTCGTCACCGGGCGCGCTAAGCTAGGCAGCCTGTTTCCCGACATCCCTTTTTCCACAACAACACCAAGAGAGACGCTCGCATGAAGATCGAAACCATCGCCGTCCACGGCGGCTATTCGCCCGACCCGACCACCAAGGCCGTGGCCGTGCCGATTTACCAGACCACTTCCTACGCCTTCGACAGCACCCAGCATGGCGCCGACCTGTTCGATCTCAAGGTCGCCGGCAACATCTACACGCGCATCATGAACCCGACGCAGGATGTACTCGAAAAGCGCGTCGCCGAAATGGAAGGCGGCATTGCCGCGCTGGCCATGGCCTCCGGCATGGCGGCCATCACTGCCTCGATCATGACCATCGCCGAAGCAGGCGACAACATCGTCACCTCCAGCACGTTGTACGGCGGCACCTACAACCTGTTCGCCCACACCCTGCCGCAATACGGCATCGACGTCCGTTTCGCCGACTACCGCGATCCGGAAGCCTTCGAAAAACTGATCGACGCCAAGACCAAGGCCGTCTTCTGCGAATCTGTCGGCAACCCGCTCGGCAACGTCACCGACTTCGAAAAGCTCGCCGAAATCGCCCACAAGCACGGCGTGCCGGTCATCGTCGACAACACCGTGCCCTCGCCCTACCTGTGCCGCCCCTTCGAGCACGGCGCCGACATCGTTGTGCACGCCCTGACCAAATACCTCGGCGGCCACGGCAACAGCCTCGGCGGCATCATCGTCGATAGCGGCAAGTTCCCGTGGGCCGAGCACAAGGCCAAGTTCAAGCGTCTCAACGAGCCGGACGTTTCCTACCACGGCGTCGTCTACACCGAAGCGCTCGGCCCCGCCGCCTACATCGGTCGCGCCCGCGTCGTGCCGCTGCGCAACATGGGCGCCGCCATCAGCCCGTTCAACGCCTTCCTGATCCTGCAAGGCATCGAAACGCTGGCCCTGCGCATGGACCGCATCTGCGAAAACGCGCTGAAGATCGCCCAGTTCCTGCAGAAGCACCCGAAGGTAAGCTGGGTCAACTACGCCGGCCTGCCCGAGCACAAGGACCACGCGCTGGTCCAGAAATACATGGGCGGCCGCGCCTCCGGCATTCTGAACTTCGGCGTCATCGGCGGCAGCGTAGCTGGCGGCAAGTTCCAGGATGCCCTGCAACTCGTCACCCGCCTCGTCAACATCGGCGACTGCAAGACCCTGGCCTGCCACCCAGCCTCGACCACCCACCGCCAGCTGTCGCCGGAAGAACTGGCCAAGGCCGGCGTTTCGGAAGACATGATCCGCCTGTCGGTCGGCATTGAGCACATCGACGACCTCATCGCCGATCTGGATCAGGCGCTCAACGCCGCCTGATCAAAAGGCACGCAACAAAAACCCGGCCTCGTGCCGGGTTTTTTCTTTGAAGCCGGCCAGTGTTGAGCCTGATTTTTCAGTCTGAAATGTGCCCATTGCTGCCATAGCCACCATTGAAAGGCGGTCACTCAGAACGTCTGCAATCGCCTACCGGCGCGGCTTCTTGCGCAGCTCCGGTGGATTAATTAGTTAGTCCTACGACCTTTTCCGAAGGTATGCGGTTCGGAACTTATTTCCTAGCGGAGTGGCCTCGTAATAAAGGAGACCGGCTTCATTAATGGTCTTCCCGGCCACGGCACATGTCAGCCCGGAAGAAACGAGGTGCTGCATCCATCCCGACTCCGATTTCTTAGGTGGAGTTTTTACTTCGATGAATTTCTGCAGGTCATCAGAGAAAGCTGCGTCGATAGCTTGGGCCATACGTCTCAGGTCTTGGCCAGAAATTACATTATCAATATACGCAAGGAAGAGCTTTGACAATATGGCAGGCTTGTCGAAGTCCGTCACGCGCTCAAGAACGAAAAAAAGCGTTTCGCCAATTCGTTTCGCTTCTTCGGGTGACGATTTGACCCGCGCACGCATTTTTTCTTTTTTCGAATCATCAACTGAGTCCACGCCAGATATGAATGCAGAGAGTTTTGCCGCAAATGCGCGCTCCCGAATCGAGTCTGCCGCCTTACAGATTTTGAAAGCCGTCCCGATAATCGGAATCTCAGAAATGAGGTCGCCCTTCATAAGGGTATCAGCGACCACCTCGGAGCTCTCAAGCACGGCCTCAAGAACAGTTCGGTCTTTGGATGGTGATGGTTTCATATAGCTAACAGTTATTCAGCCGCAGAAATGTCTGGGATATCGCCAACAATAAGGACACGGCTAAATCGCTCCAAACCTTTTGAATGACATTGAGATTATCCGATACGGGTCTCCTTATCAATCAGCAATCATACTGACAGTGCTAACGTCCGCTGTGCGGAGCTTTCTTGAGTAACCGCTCGCTGCCGATTGCCCGCGACCACCTGCACGCAATCTTGATTAACCCAGCAACTAAAAATTTACTAGACGACTGGTCTATTTTTCGGCAAACTACTTCCCATGAACACTCGTCACGACAACACGCGCCAGCACATTCTCGACACCGGTCTCGGCATTTTTGCCGGGAAGGGCTTCGCCAGCGTCGGTCTGAACGAATTGCTGAAGGCCGCCGGCGTGCCGAAGGGCTCGTTCTACCATTATTTCGAATCCAAGGAAGACTACGGCAAGGCCCTGCTCGAGGATTACTTCGAGCGCTATCTGGCCGATATCGACAGTCTGTTTGCGCTCGAATCAGCTTCGGGCCATGAGCGCCTGATGCGTTACTGGCAGCGCTGGCTGGACAAGCAGTGCACTGAATGCGCCGATCAAAAATGCCTGGTCGTCAAGCTCGCCGCCGAGGTCTCCGACCTGTCGGACACCATGCGCCTGACCTTGCGCGACGGCACCGACCGCATCGTGGACCAGATCGCCGGCGCCATCGAAAGCGGCGTCGCCGATGCCTCGTTGCCGGCGCTCGAAGCCCGGCCGACGGCGCAATTGCTCTATCAGCTCTGGCTCGGCGCCAGCCTGCTCGGCAAGCTGCACCGCAACAGCCAGTCCCTCGAAAACGCTATGCGCTTTACCAGACAGTTGCTGACGCCTTGAATCATTGAACATCCGACCACAGGCCGCATGCTGTTGCGGCCAATTTTTAACCCGAAACAATAGACGACCGGTCTAATTTTCATCAACTACCCATCAGGAGATTCAACATGACTAGCCTGTTCGACCCGATCCAAATCGGCGATATCGCCCTCGCCAACCGCATTGTCATGGCGCCGCTGACGCGCAACCGCGCCATCGCGGGCAATGTCGCCGGACCGCTGACCGTCGAGTATTACCGCCAGCGTGCCACGGCCGGCCTGATCATCGCCGAGGCCAGCCAGATCAGCCCGATGGCCCAGGGCTACCTCGCCACCCCGGGCATCCACAGCCCGGAACAGATCGCCGGCTGGCGTAAGGTGACCGATGCCGTGCATGCCGCCGGCGGCAAGATCGTCCTGCAACTGTGGCACGTCGGGCGCATTTCGCACACGTCGCTGCTGCCGGATGGCGCGGCACCGGTGTCCTCGACCGACAAGGTCGCCGAGGCCTCGACCTTTACCAGCGACGGTTTCGTCCCGGTGTCCACGCCGCGCGCCCTGCGCGACGACGAAATCCCCGGCCTGATCGAGGATTACCGTCGCGCCGCGCGCAACGCCATCGATGCCGGCTTCGACGGCGTCGAGCTGCATGCCGCCAACACCTATCTGATCGAGCAGTTCTTGCGCGACAGCGTCAATGACCGCAGCGGCCCTTACGGTGGCAGCATCGCCAACCGCGCCCGCCTGCTGCTCGAAGTCGTCACGGCAATCACCAAGGAAATCGGCGCCGGTCGCACTGGCATCCGCCTGAGCCCGATGACGACCTTCACGGCGCCGCTCGACAGCGATCCGCAGGCGCTCTACGGTTATGTCGTGGAGCAGCTGGCGCCGTTCGGCCTGGCCTATCTGCACGTGATCGAGGGCGAAACCGGCGGCACGCGGGCGCCCGAGGGCAAGGCTTTCGACTACGAAGCGCTGCATCGCGCTTTCCCCGGTGCCTGGATGCTCAACAACGGCTACTCGCGTGACTTGGCCATCGACAATGTCGCGGCAGGCAAGGCAAATCTGGTCGCCTTTGGCCGGGCGTTCATCAGCACGCCGGACCTCGTCCGCCGCCTGAAGGACAACCTGCCGCTCAACGAACTGCAGGCCGACAAGCTTTATGGCGGTGGGGCCGAGGGTTACACCGACTACCCGGCGCTGGCTGCCTGATTTCAATTGCCCCGCGCCCCGACCGGCCAACCGCCGGCCGGGGCCGTTTTTCCCGGAAACACCATGTCCGAATACCGCCGTTGGCTGCCCGCACTTGCGCTGATCGTCCTCTCGCTGACCTGGGGCTACACCTGGGTGCTCGCCAAGCAGGGCCTGGCCTACGCGCCGCCCTTCGCCTTCGCCGCCGAACGCTGCGTTGGCGCCGCGCTGGCGCTGATCATCGCAGTCAAGCTGAGCGGGCGTTCGCTGAAGCTGGTCGCCCCGCGCCAGACCATCGCCATCGGCCTGGCGCAAGTCTCGGGCTTCATGATTTTCCAGACCTGGGCGCTGGTTGAGGGCGGCCCGGGCAAGACGGCGGTGCTCATCTTCACCATGCCGATCTGGACGCTGCTGCTCGCCTGGCCGATCCTCGGCGAGCGCGTGCGCGGCAAGCAGTGGCTGGCCGCGGCGAGCACGCTGGGCGGTCTGCTCCTGATCATCGAACCGTGGGACATGCACGCCAGCCTGTTCAGCAAGTTCCTCGGCCTCATGGCGGCGCTGTGCTGGGCGACCGGCACCATTCTGATTAAGCGTCTGCGCAGCAAGACGCCGGTCGACCTGCTGACTCTGACCACCTGGCAGATGATCATCGGCGCCGTGCCGCTCGTCCTGCTCGCCTTGATTGTTCCCGAGCATCCGACCGATTGGAGCGGCAGTTATGTCGGCATCCTCATTTTCATGTCGATCGGCAGTACGGCAATGTGCTGGTGGCTGTGGATCTACATCCTCGACCGCGTGCCGGCCTGGGAGGCCAGCCTGTCGATACTTGGCACGCCGGTGGTGGCCATTCTTTCGTCGCGCCTGATCTTCGGCGAGGCCTTCAAAACCAGTGAAATCGCCGGCATTGTGCTGATCGGCAGCGGCCTGGCCCTGCTCTCCCTGCTCGGCTGGGCGGCGAGCCGGCGCGATCCGGTAAAACAGCTTGAGGAGGCCGCATGAACACCCTGCACGACACCAAACTTTCGATGCTCGACCTCGTGGCCATCCGCGAGGGCGGCACGACGGCCGAGGCACTGGTCATCGCCCGCGATACGGCGCGCCATGTCGAGAAGCTCGGCTTCACCCGCTACTGGCTGGCCGAACACCACAACATGCCGGGCATCGCCAGTTCGGCGACGGCCGTGCTGGTCGGCTATATCGCCGGGGCGACCAGCCGCATCCGCGTCGGTTCGGGCGGCATCATGCTGCCCAACCACGCGCCGCTGGTCGTTGCCGAAGCCTTCGGCACGCTGGCCGAGCTCTATCCCGGGCGGATCGATCTCGGCCTCGGTCGCGCCCCGGGAACCGACCAGCAGACGATGCGCGCGCTGCGCCGCGACCGGATCGAAACGGAAGCCGATTTTCCACGGGCAGTCAGCGAACTGCAGCAATTGCTCGGCCCCCGTTTGCCGGACCAGAAGGTGCTCGCCGTGCCCGGCAACGGCACCGAAGTGCCGATCTGGTTACTTGGATCAAGCCTGTTCTCGGCCCGCCTGGCGGCCGAACGCGGCCTGCCCTATTCCTTCGCCTCGCATTTCGCGCCGGCCATGCTGCTGCCGGCCATCGACATCTACCGGCGCAATTTCCGCCCCTCGGCCAAACTCGACAAACCCTACGTGATGATCGGCGTGCCGGTCATTGCCGCGCCAACCGACGACGAAGCGGAGTTCCTGGCCAGCAGCACCTACCAGCGCGTTCTCGGCATCCTGCGCGGCGACCGTCGCTGCCTGCCACCGCCGATTGCCGACTACCTGAGCGGCCTGCACCCGCAGGAACGTTCTGGCATCGCCGATTTTCTCGGTGCAGCCGTCGTCGGCGGGCCGGACACGGTGCACGATGGCCTGCTGGCGCTGAAAGAAGCGACGAGGGCCGATGAAATGATCCTGGTCAGCGATGTGTTCGACCCGGCCCTGCGCCTGCGTTCACTTGAAATCACCGCCAGTTTTTTCGCACAATAAGCCGCCGTTCAGCGCCAAGCCAAGGAGACAGGCAATGCCGCACATTTTCGAATTCAGCTACCACAACCCGACGCAAATCCACTTCGGCCCGAACAGCTTTGCCAAACTGGCCGAGCTGATTCCACGCGAGGCCAAAGTGCTGCTGCTTTACGGCGGTGGCTCGATCAAGCAAAACGGCGTCCATGCGCAAGTTCTTGCGGCGCTGGCCGGGCACACCGTGGTCGAATTTGGCGGCATCGAGCCGAATCCGACGCTCGAAACACTGACTTCCACGGTCAACCGGATAAAAGAGCAAAAAATAGAATTCATTCTCGGTGTTGGCGGCGGCTCGGTCGCCGATGGCGCCAAATACGTCGCCTGTGCAGCGCTTTATGACGGGGATGGCTGGGATATCGTCAGCGGCAAACATGTCCCGACACAAGCCCTGCCGGTCGGCGTCGTACTGACCCTGCCGGCCACCGGCTCGGAATCGAATGCCGGCGCGGTCGTCACCCGCAAGGCCACGCATGAAAAGCGCGTCTTCTTCGTGCCGCCGGCCCGGCCGCGCTTCGCCATTCTCAACCCGGATGTGATGGCCAGCCTGCCCGATCGACAACTGGAAAACGGCCTCGTCGATGCCTTCGTTCATGTCTGCGAGCAATACCTGACCTACCCGGTCGGCGCCCTCGTCCAGGATGGCTATGCCGAAGCCGTGATGAAGGCTCTCAAGACGCTGGCCGACAGCTTCGCCCAGCGCCACGAAACCGCGTGGCGGCAAAACATGATGTGGTCGGCCAATCAGGCACTGTGCGGCGTCATCGGCCTGGGCGTTCCGGTGGACTGGGCAACGCACCGCATGGCCGTCGAGCTGACCGCCCTGTACGGTATCGACCACGGCCGTACCCTGGCGATCATCCAGCCCTGGCTGTTACGCGAAACGATCGAAGCAAAGCGGGCCAAACTCGAGCAGATGGGCCGCAATGTCTTCGGGCTGAGCCAGCCGAGCGCCGAGGAAACCATTGCTGCGCTGGAAACCTTCTACCGCAGCCTGAACATGCCGGTCCATCTGTCCGACACCGACGTCAGCGACCCCGACGCTGCAGCGCACGTCATGCAGGCCCTGCGCGACCACGGCAATGCCGCCCTGGGCGGCCATGCCGAACTCGACGATGCGAAAACTGAGCGAATAATCCGCGCCGCCTGCACAAAACAGGAGCAGACAAACAATTGATCTGAAACGCCTTTGGCACCGGGACGGGCATGCCATAGTGCTATCCTGATCGGAAAATTGGAATATGATCAGCCGACCAACCTGGACGGAAGGAGTATCACCATGCTGACCCCGACTCAGAAGCAAACGGCGCAATCCATCGTCAACCTGTTCGAAACCGGCGTCGTGCTCGGCGACTACGGCAGCGTTACCGTCATTCCCGGCGACACCGGCCACCTCACTTTCGGACGCTCGCAAACGACGCTGGCCTCGGGCAATCTGCTCGACCTGTTGCAGCGCTACTGCACCAACGACGGTGCTCGTTTCGGCGCCCGACTATCGCCCTGGCTGCCGCGTTTCGCGGCCACCGACCTCGGCCTCGACAACGAGTTGCGTCTGCACAACCTGCTGCGCGCGACGGCCGACGACCCGATCATGCGCGAAACCCAGGATCAGTTTTTCGACGAGGTTTACTGGCTGACGGCAGCCCGCATCGCCGCCAACCTCGGTATCACCTCGGCCCTCGGCACGGCGGTGGTCTACGACAGCACCGTGCACGGCTCGTGGAAAGCCATGCGCGACCGCACCATGGCGCAATCCGGCAGCCTTGCTGCACTCGGTGAAAAGAAGTGGATCGCGGCCTACGTCGCGACCCGCCGCGCTTGGCTGACAAATCATCCACGCAGCGATTTGCGCAAGACGGCTTACCGGATGGATGCCTTCCAGCGCCTGATCGAGCAAGGCTACTGGGGGCTGGAACTGCCGCTCGTCATCCGCGGCGCCGAAATATCGCCGAGCACCCTGCGCGCCACACCACCCGGTTGCTACGACGGCCCGCAGCCCGGCACCCGCACCATCTCGCTGCAAAGCCCGCTGGCCCGCGGCCTCGACGTTCGCCTCGTGCAACTCGGGCTGTCCGAGCAAGGCGTGCCGATCAAGGCCGACGGCATTTTCGGCCAGACCAGTGCCAATCTGCTCAAGCAGTTTCAGGCAAAGAAGGGGCTACCTGCCACCGGCGTCGCCGACGCGGCCCTGATCGGCCACCTGGTTGAATAGCCGGCGTTTCAGGCTTCGGCTTGCGGGCCCTCTGGCGGCAACGGCGGTTGCGGCCGGCTCGTGACGTAGAGCACGACGGCGCAAGCACCGAGGAAGACCACCGAAGCCAGGGCGCTCGGCACCCAGGTGTCGGCCAGCCCGCGCTCCATCCACAGCCAGATGAACAGGCCAAAAGCCGGCAAGGCCAGCAGGGCGCAAAATGCTGCCGTGACCAGTGCCACTTTTTGCCCGATATGTCGTTTCAATTTGCTCACTCGACTTCCTCTACCATCAGCCAGATTGAGCGATTGTCACGCGCGTCGCTAGTTGAAAGAGTGAGCGCGCCGCCCTGATTGCCTGATGCCTGGCGACCGCTGCCGCCCACTTCTATCCATTCGCCGAGCCGCCCGGAAACGGTCGTCGACAGCTGCTGGCTGTTGATGCTGCCGTAGCCGCCCTGACTGGCCGCCTGCTGGCTGATGTCGAGCGTCACCCGGTTGCCGTTCACGCGCGGCACGGCGTAAAAGCCGCGACCGACATCCTGATAGACGATGTTTTCATTGATCACCGCGCCCCCCGGGCCAATTACGACCTGGCGCATCGGGATGGGCAGCGAACGGCCGACCTGGATGAAAGCCGGCCCGCCTTCAACGGTCTGCACCATCTGCGCCGCACTCTCGCCGCGCACGCTCTTGGTGTCCCAGACAGTCGCCCCGACATGGCTGCGCCGGGTACTGCCGAGAACGACCTGACCGCTCGCCTCGGCACCGCGCGCGCTGTCTTCGGCCTGACGGTTTTGCGAAACACGAATGATCAGCCGCCGGGTCGGCTTGTCGATGGCAGCCAGCGCTCGCTTGATGTCCGCCCGATTGCGTGGCGAGGCCTTGAGAAAAAGCTGGTTGTTCATGCCAGTCAAGGTGCCGCCCGGCTCGACCAGCGGCAACAAGGCCGGCAGCACGTCTTCGACATTCTTGCTCTTGAGCTCGATGACCTCCATCTGCTGGGCCCACAGCGAGGTGCTGAACAGGCAGGCCAGCAGGCAAAGAATGCGAAGCATCATGGACGTTCTCCCGGCGGCGTTAAGAGTCATTCAAGACAGACGGCGATCCGGTGACATTCGGCCAGATCGTCGGCAACCAGACGGACAACACCTGGATCGGCGCGCCCCAAATCGGCACGCTCCTGAAGGATGGCCAATATCTGGTCCGGTGTCATTGATTTGCGATAAGGACGGTCCTGCGCCAGCGCCTGAAAGATATCGGCGACATTGATGATGCGCGCTTCTATGGGCAGCGCGACGCCACCGATATGGAACGGGTAGCCGTGACCATCCGGCGTTTCGTGATGCAGCGAGGCCCAGCGCGCGATTTCGGCGATTGCATGCAGCCGTTTGAGGACCTGCAGCGTCCCGTAGCTGTGGCTCTTCATGATGTCGAACTCATGCGCCGTCAGGGCGCTTTCCCCCTCGATGATCTCGTCGGGAATCTGCAGCTTGCCGATATCGTGCAGCAAGCCGGCCACTTCAATTTTCTCGCAGGTGATGGGGTCAAGTCCGAGCCGTTCGGCGAGATGGCGCGACAGCCGCGCAACGCCTTGCGAATGCTGCTCGGTGTAAGGCGATTTGGCGTCGATGATGCGCGAAAAAATGGTCGCGCACTGCTTGAACTCGGACCAGCCGATCATCTTCAGGTCGCCATGAGATTCCATCTCGACCTGGTACTGCTGCACCCATTCCGGCTGCAAGGCCAGCCAGAAAGCCTCTTCCTGCGAGATGAGCTCGAAGGCATCGACCAGTTCGGGCGAAAACAGGCGCCCGCGCGCCGAGGCCAGACGGGCACGAATCTCGTCGGCATGCGACAGGACACTCTGGTCGGCATGATAGGGCGCGGCCAGGACATCAATGCGGTCGGCCAAATAGATCAGGTTGGCGAAACGCGCTGTATCACCCGGCAGAGTCTGCGTTTCCAGCCATTCCCAGGCGCTGTGGTGATAACGGATAATCGGGGCGAGATGCGCCAGCGGCTGAAAGTTGGCCAACAATTCGTCGCCGCGAATGCAATGCTCTTCGGCCCCATCCCATTCCAGATCAACCACTAGGCGATGATGAACCCGCGTCGATGACACGCCGCAATCGTGCAGCAGGCCGGCATCGTAAAGAATCAGCTGGTCCGCTTCGCTCCATCCCATGCGGATGGCCATCTCGCGTGCCAGCATGCCAACCCGGCGGCCGTGCATGACATCGTCGACGCCCACCAGATCGACCGTGTTGGCGATGGTCATCACCAGTTGCCGAAGATCGATGGCCAGATCAGCGGGGAGCATTGTTTCAGTCATTTGATCAGCTAACCATATGGGGCAAGGCCAAGTACTCCCTGGAGTTCATTTCGGTCAGACGACTCACGGTACGGGCAAACTCGCTGGCCTGCGTGCCCTCGGTGTAGAGCCCTTCAGCCGCACAGTCGGCAGTGATGATGAGCTTGACCTTGTGGTCGTAGAAAACGTCAACCAGCCACGTAAAGCGACGCGCTTCCGAGGCTTGGTGCGTGGTCATTTTCGGAACATGAGAGAGGAGTACGGTGTGGTATCCACGGGCGATTTCGAGATAGTCGTTTTGCGAACGCGGTCCGCCGCACAGGGTGCGGAAATCGAACCAGATCACGCCATGGCCGCGCCGCACGGTCTCGATGTCGCGACCCAGAACCTCGATATGCCCGCCCTTCTTGCCGGCATCACCATCGACCATCTTGAAGTAGTCGAGCATTTTCTTCTCGGCCGCGGCATCGGCCGGGTGGTGATAGATCTCGACCTGCTCAAGTGCCCGCAAACGGTAGTCGGTCCCGGCATCAACCTCGAAGACATCGAGATGCTTGTTGAGCAGTGCGATGGTCGGCAGGAAGCTCTCCCGATGCAGGCCGTTCGGATACAGCATGTCTGGCGGATAGTTGGAAGTCATCACGATGATGACCCCCTGGGCGAACAGGCCATCCATCAGACGGCCAAGAATCATGGCGTCGGCGATGTCGGAGACGTGGAATTCATCGAAACAGAGCAGGCGCACTTCCTTGGCGATCTGCTCGGCCAGCCTCAGCATCGGATCGGGTTCGCCCTTGTATTTTTCGAGGTCATGATGAATCTGCTGCATGAAGGCATGGAAGTGGATGCGCCGCTTGCGCCGATAGGGCACCGAGTCGTAAAAGCAATCCATCAGGAAGCTCTTGCCACGACCCACCCCGCCCCAGAAATAGACGCCTTTCGGCGGCTTGGGCGGCGACAGCAGGCGCTTGAAGGTGCTGCCACGGTCAACCTTGAAAAAGAGCAAATTTGTATAGAGGCTCTGCAACGCCATCGCCGCCGTCATCTGGGCAGCATCGGCAATGTAGCCACGGGCATCTAGCAGGTTTTTATAGGCGTCGAGCATGCCCTGCGCGGCGACATTGAGTTTTTTATGGGGCATTTTGGTGAATCAGTATTGGGGGTAAAAACGTATTCTGCCAAAGAAAAAGGCGGGTGCGTTGCCGCAACCCGCCTTTCTGGCAAAGAACAGTCAGCTTAGAAGTGCAGCGGACGCTTGTCGCAAGCCAGGGCTGCTTCGTGCACCGCTTCCGACAAGGTCGGGTGAGCGTGGCAGATGCGGGCCAGATCTTCGGAAGCGCCACCGAATTCCATCGCTACAACGGCTTCGGAAATCAGTTCGGAGGCATTGGCACCGATGATATGAACGCCGAGGATGCGGTCGGTCTGCGCGCAGGCCAGCATCTTGACGAAACCGGACGGCTCGCCCATGCCCAGCGCACGGCCATTGGCCATGAACGGAATTTTGCCAACCTTGTAGGCGACGCCATCCGCCTTCAGTTGCTGCTCGCTCTTGCCAACCCAGGCGATTTCCGGGGCGGTATAGATGACGCCCGGAATGGTGTCAAAGTTGCAATGGCCAGCCTGACCGGCCATCAATTCGGCAACCATGACACCCTCTTCCATTGCCTTGTGCGCCAGCATCGGGCCGCGCACGACGTCGCCAACAGCCCAGACGCCCGGGAGATTGGTCTTGCAATGGCCATCGACTTCAACCATGCCGCGATCGGTCAGCTTGAGGCCAACCGCTTCGCCATTCAGGCCGTCGGTGTTGGG
Source organism: Ferribacterium limneticum (assembly GCF_020510585.1). Taxonomy (GTDB): domain Bacteria; phylum Pseudomonadota; class Gammaproteobacteria; order Burkholderiales; family Rhodocyclaceae; genus Azonexus. Next base: position 2,813,193 of record NZ_CP075190.1, read on the forward strand.
AATGCGACCGATGGAAACGATCAGGCGGTCGGCGTCGAGCTTCTCGGCCTTACCGTCCTTCGTTTCATAGGCAATCGAGACGCCCTTCTTGGTCGTCTTGATGTCGCCAATCTTGACGCCGGTCTGGATATTCAGACCCTGCTTGGTGAACAGCTTGAGCGCTTCCTTGGCAATATCCTGATCGGCAAAAGCCAGAAAGTCGGGCATTGCTTCGAGGATGGTAACTTCGGAACCGACGCGACGCCAGACCGACCCCATTTCCAGGCCAATGACGCCGGCACCGATGATGGCCAGCTTCTTGGGCACGGATTCCTGATTCAGGGCGCCCTCGTTATCCATGACCATCTTGTTGTCGACCGGCACGTTCGGCAGGTGACGCGGCTTGGAGCCGGTAGCGATGATGACCTGCTTGGCCAGGACCTCGTCGGCGCCAACCTTGACCTTGTACAGATCGCCTTCCTTGCCGACAAAGGAACCGTGGCCGTTGAGCATGGTGACCTTGTTCTTCTTGAACAGACCCTTGATGCCGGAAGTCAGTTGGGTAACGATGGTGTCCTTGCGGCCCTTCATGACCGGCACGTCGATCGTCGCCTTGCCGACCTTGATGCCTTGGGCTTCGAAGCTGTGGCCGGCTTCCTCGAACAGGTGCGAGGTGTGCAGCAGGGCTTTGGACGGAATGCAGCCGACGTTCAGGCAGGTGCCGCCGAGGCGCGGTTCGCCCTTCGGGTCGGCATACGGATTGGATTCGCAGCAGGCGGCGGAGAAGCCGAGCTGGGCAGCGCGGATGGCTGCGACATAGCCGCCAGGACCACCACCGATAACGAGCACGTCAAATTGCTTGGACATGTGTAAACCTTTCAGATTTCAGATGTGCAAAAGCGCCAGCGCCCTTTGCGGGACACTGGCGCCGGCCAACGTCGATTAGACGCCGAGCAGCAAGCGGGAAGGATCTTCCAGCGCTTCCTTCATGGTCACCAGACCGAGGACGGCTTCGCGGCCGTCGATGATGCGGTGATCGTAGGACATGGCCAGATAGTTCATCGGACGCACAACGACTTGACCGTTCTCAACCATGGCACGGTCCTTGGTGGCATGGATGCCAAGAATCGCAGACTGCGGCGGGTTGATGATCGGAGTGGACATCATCGAACCGAAGATGCCGCCGTTGGAGATCGAGAAGGTGCCACCGGTCAGATCTTCGATGGTCAACTTGCCATCCTTGGCTTTGGAACCGAACTCGGCGATCTTCTTCTCGATTTCGGCGATGCTCATCTGATCGGCATTGCGGATGATCGGCACGACCAGACCGCGCGGCGAACCAACAGCGATACCGATGTCGATGAAGCCGTGATAGACAATGTCATTGCCATCGACCGAGGCGTTGAGGATCGGGAACTTCTGCAAGGCAGCACAGGCGGCCTTGACGAAGAAACCCATGAAGCCGAGGCGGACGCCGTGGGCCTTTTCGAACTTTTCACCGTACTGCTTGCGCAGTGCCATCATCGGGCCCATGTTCACTTCATTGAACGTGGTCAGAATGGCATTCGTCTGTTGCGATTGCAGCAGACGCTCTGCAATGCGGGCGCGCAGACGGGACATCGGTACACGCTGTTCGGTGCGATCACCCAGAGCAACGGTAACCGGCGGCGTCGGCATGGCAGCCTTGGCAGCAGCCGGAGCAGCAACCGGGCCAGACTTCGGCGCAGCGGCAACAGCATCTTCCTTGGTAACGCGACCACCACGACCAGAACCGGCGACGTCAGTGGCAGCAATGCCCTTTTCGTCGAGAATCTTACGGGCCGACGGGCTGGCCGTACCAGCCGGTGCGGCAGCAGCGGCAACCGGAGCGGGGGCAGCGGCGGCCGCTTTCGGCGCTTCAGCAGTTGGTGCAGCAGCACCCGCCTTGGCTTCGGTATCGATACGGGCGATCAACTCACCGGAGACAACGGTTTCGCCGTCAGCCTTGATGATTTCGACCAGAACGCCAGCAGCCGGCGACGGCACCTCGAGAACGACCTTGTCGGTTTCGATGTCGATCAGGATTTCGTCGCGAGCAACAGCCTCGCCGATTTTCTTTTTCCAGGAAGCGAGCGTGCCTTCGGCGACGGACTCGGAAAGCTGGGGAACTTGAACTTCGATAATGCTCATAGTGACTCCACTCTGCTGTAGTTATCAGTACTCGATCTTGCCCAGTGCGGACTCGACCAGTGCCTTTTGTTGCTCGTTATGTTTGGCCAGATAGCCAACCGCCGGTGAAGAGGAAGCCGGACGAGACACCAGCAACATCTTCTGCTTGGTACCCAGCTGGGTATCCAGATGGTGACGCGAGGCGATCCAGTACCAGGCGCCCTGGTTGCGTGGCTCTTCCTGGGTCCAGACCACTTCGGTCGCCTTCGGATACTTGGCCAGTTCCTTCTCGAGCGAATCCTTCGGGAAGGGATACAGCTGTTCAACGCGAACGATGGCGATATCGGTGATCTTCTTCTCACGGCGCGCTGCCAGCAGGTCGTAGTAAACCTTGCCACAGCAAAGGATTACGCGCTTGACCTTCTTGGCATCGAGCTCATCGACCTCGCCAATAACACGTTTGAACTCGCCGGTGGCCAGTTCTTCCATGCTGGAGGCAGCATCCTTGTGACGGAGCAGCGACTTTGGCGTCATGACGATCAGCGGCTTGCGCTGCATGCGGACACCCTGACGGCGCAGCATGTGGAAGACCTGAGCTGCCGTAGTTGGCACACAGACTTCCATGTTCATTTCGGCACAGGCCTGCATGTAGCGTTCGAGACGGGCTGAGGAGTGCTCTGGGCCCTGGCCTTCGTAGCCGTGCGGCAGCAACATCACCAAACCACAGGCACGACCCCACTTGGCTTCGCCGGAAGCGATGAACTGGTCGATGACGACCTGGGCACCGTTGGCGAAGTCGCCGAACTGGCCTTCCCAGATCACCATTTCATACGGATTGGCCGAAGCGTAACCGTAGTCGAAAGCCAGAACGGCTTCTTCCGACAGCACGGAATCGTAGCACTGGAAGCCCGCCTGCTTTTCCTGCAGATTCTTCAGCGGATAGTAGGTACCTTCATCCCAGTTTTCGCGATTCTGATCGTGGAAGGCAGCGTGGCGATGGAAGAAGGTGCCACGGCCAACGTCTTCACCGGAAATACGAACACCATAGCCTGAAACCAGCAATGAGGCATAGGCGAGGTTTTCAGCCATACCCCAGTCGACCGGTAGCTTTCCCTCGCCCATGGCGGCGCGATCTTCGGCAATTTTCTTGACGCGGGAATGTAGTGTGTAGCCTTCCGGGAAGGTCGTCAGTGCCTTGGAGAGGCGCTTCAATTCCTTCATCGGTACGGTGGTATCGCAGGTTTCGATGTAGCCCTTGGTCAGGAACGGCGTCCAGTCGATAGTCATCGGGTGCTTGTAGCCAGCCAGCACCGGGTTGTAGAGCAACTCGCCCTTATCGAGGTGTTCGCGATATTCCTTGATCATCTGATCAGGACCTTCGGCCGGCAGCACGCCTTCGGCAATCAGACGATCGCCATAGAGCTTGCGGGTACCCGGATGCTTGCTGATGATCTTGTACATCAGCGGCTGGGTAACCATCGGTTCGTCCTGCTCGTTGTGACCAAGCTTGCGGAAACAGATGATATCGACGACGACGTCCTTCTTGAATTCCTGACGGAACTCCATGGCCAGTTGGGTAACCAGTGCGACAGCTTCCGGATCGTCGCCATTGACGTGGAAAATTGGCACATCGGCCATCTTGAAAATGTCGGTACAGTAGTGGCCTGAGCGATAGTCACGCGGGTCGCTGGTCGTGAAGCCGATCTGATTGTTCACGACGATATGCAAGGTGCCACCCGTGCCGTAGCCACGAGTCTGGGCGAAGTTGAGCATTTCCTGATTGACGCCTTGACCGGCCACTGCTGAGTCGCCATGCACGACGACCGGCAGCACCTTGGACTTGCCGTCTTCACCACGACGAACCTGGCGAGCGTATACAGAACCCTCGACCACCGGATTGACGATTTCAAGGTGCGAGGGATTGAAGGCCAGCGTCAGGTGGCACGGGCCTCCCGGCGTCGAAACGTCGGACGAGAAACCCATGTGGTATTTGACGTCACCAGCCGACAGATCGCTCTTCTTCTTGCCTTCGAATTCGGCGAAGAGCATCGACGGGGCCTTGCCCAGCGTATTGACCAGCACGTTCAGACGGCCACGGTGAGCCATCCCGATAACGACTTCGTCAATGCCCAGCTTGCCACCGGTACGTATGGCTTCGTCCATGGAAACGATCAGTGATTCACCGCCTTCCAGCGAGAAACGTTTCTGACCAACATACTTGGTATGCAGGTAGCGCTCCAGCGTCTCGGCTGCGGTCAACCGCTCCATCAGGCGTTTTTTCTGGTCGGCAGAATAGGTCGGGCGCGAACGAATACCCTCGAGACGCTCCTGCAGCCAGCGCTTCTCGTTGTAATCCGACATGTACATGTACTCGACACCGACAGTGCCGCAGTAGGTCTGCTTCAGGGTTTCAAGGATATCGCCAAGCCTGGCAATTTCCGGGAGCCCTTTCAGGGAGCCAACGCTAAACGACTGATTCAGATCAGCATCGGTGAAGCCATAGAACGACGGCTCAAGTTCGTCAATTTTTGGACGTGGCAAGCGCTTGAGCGGATCGAGGTCGGCCCAACGCGTGCCGATCGAGCGATACGCCGTAACCAACTGGCCAACTGCGGATTGTTTCTTGTTATCGCCACCGGCAGCAGGAGCCGGGCGGAAGCCACCATCTTTGGCCAGTTCGGCAAAGGCAGAAATCACCGGTGCATGCGCAACGTCACGCGCAACAAAGCCCGGCATCTGTGCCAGACGGTCAAAGTACTCGCGCCACTCTTCAGGCACGGCAGTCGGGTTGTTCAGGTAGTTTTCGTACAGCTCTTCTACAAACGGCGCATTTCCGCCAAAGTACATCGTGCTGTCGAACAAATTATTCATCGTAGTCATAGGCATCCCCTCAAGGGTATTTTTTTCCACTGTAGCCACAGATAGCTTGGTCACAAGTTTCCGCAGGTAAAAAAAGGGCGGCCACACGGCCGCCCAATTTCTTTCTTAGCCGCGTTGGGCGAGCGGCACTACGTCGCGCTTTGCTGCACCCATGTACAGTTGACGCGGACGACCAATCTTGTATTCCGGATCGGTAATCATTTCTTCCCACTGCGTCATCCAGCCAACCGTGCGGGCCAGCGCAAAGATGCAGGTGAACATTTCGGTCGGGATGCCGATGGCCTTCTGGACGATGCCAGAGTAGAAGTCGACGTTCGGATAGAGCTTCTTCTCGACGAAGTACGGATCTTCCAGAGCTATCTTTTCCAGTTCCATGGCCAGCTTGAAAAGGCGGTCGTTCTGCAGCCCGAGTTCGGAAAGAACGTCGAAACACACCTTGCGCATGAGCTTGGCGCGCGGATCGAAGTTCTTGTAAACGCGGTGACCGAAGCCCATGAGCTTGAAGGAATCGTTCTTGTCCTTGGCGCGATTGATGTACTCACCAACCTTGGAGACGTCACCGATCTGCTCGAGCATCTGCAGACAGGCTTCGTTGGCGCCGCCGTGTGCCGGGCCCCACAGACAGGCGATACCGGCAGCGATACAGGCAAACGGATTGGCACCGGACGAACCAGCCAGACGAACGGTCGAGGTCGAGGCGTTCTGCTCGTGATCAGCGTGCAGCGTGAAGATTGTATCCAGCGCGTTAACCAAGACCGGGTTCGGCTTGTACTTTTCGCACGGATTGCCAAACATCATGCGCATGAAGTTGGCGGTGTAATCCAGGTCGTTGTCCGGATACATGAACGGCGCACCGGTGTTGTACTTGTAGGCCATGGCGACGATGGTCGGCATCTTGGCGACGAGGCGGTTGAAGCTGACATTCCGGTGCTCGGAATCGGAAAAGTCCATGGCATCGTGATAGAAAGCTGACAACGCACCGACAACGCCAGTCATGACGGCCATCGGGTGAGCATCGCGACGGAAGCCAGAATAGAATTTGGTCAGCTGCTCATGCACCATCGTGTGATTCTTGATGGTGCTTTCAAACGAAGTCTTTTGCTTGGCATTCGGCAATTCACCGTTCTTCAGCAGATAGGTGACTTCGAGGAAGTTGCAGTTCTCAGCCAGCTGCTCAATCGGATAGCCGCGATAAAGCAATTCTCCCTTGTCACCGTCAATGAAGGTAACAGTGGACTTGCAGCTAGCGGTAGAAAGAAAGCCGGAGTCATAAGTAAACAGTCCGGTCTTGGCACCCAGGGTGCGAATATCGATGCAATCGTTGCCGTGCGTCGGAGTCATAACCTGGAATTCGACGGGAGCCTGTCCATCGATTGTCAAAATTGCCTTGCGTTCAGTCGTCATGGAGTCATCCCTTTACAGGTGTTGGTTGTAACTGCAATGCCAAAAAAGCGGTCAACATTCGAAAGATAGAATGTAAACCTTACTCAACTCTTACGAATTAGCGTCACCATGTGCGCCAAGCGGGGATCGTCGATCTCTGCCTTGCCTGTCAACAAGTCCCAGAGATCGTAATCCTCCATGTCAGCGAGCACCACAAACGCCTGTTGCTGATCGTCGTCAAGCTTTTCAAACTCACCACCATCCAGGAAACGCGTGAGGGTGATATCAAGCTCAAGAAGCGCGCGACGAATACAACGCCAGCGCAGACGTTCGTAGTCCGCTCTTTCCATCAGACGGCGCGACGAACCATCATGTCCTTGATCTTGCCAATGGCCTTGGTCGGGTTCAGACCCTTCGGGCACACGTCAACACAGTTCATGATGGAGTGGCAACGGAACAGTCGATACGGGTCTTCAAGATTATCGAGACGCTCGTTGGTCGCCTGATCGCGCGTATCGGCGATGAAACGGTAAGCCGCCAGTAGTCCGGCCGGGCCGACAAACTTGTCCGGATTCCACCAGAACGACGGGCAGGCGGTGGAACAGCAGGCACACAAGATGCATTCATACAGGCCATTCAGCTCTTCACGATCCTCAGGCGACTGCAAACGCTCGCGCTCTGGCGGAGGATCGTTATTGACCAGGTAAGGCTTGATCGAGTGGTACTGCTTGAAGAACTGGGTCATATCCACGATCAGATCGCGAATGACTGGCAACCCCGGCAGCGGACGCAGCACGATAGGCTGCTTCAGGCTGTCGATATCGGTCAGACAAGCCAAGCCATTCTTGCCGTTGATGTTCATGGCATCTGAGCCACACACACCCTCACGACAAGAGCGACGATAGGAGATTGCGTCATCCTTGGCCTTCAGCTTGGTCAACGCATCCAACAGTTTGCGGTCAGTCGGTTCGAGTTCAACCGAGATGTCCTGCATGTAAGGCGCGTCATCCTTGTCCGGATCGTAGCGATAGATACTGAATTGAACCATGCGTTTGCTCATTCTCAACTCCAATTAGTACGAGCGCGTCTTGAGCTCAACGGGCTCGACGGACAGGGGTTGCATGTTAACTGGCTTGTAGCAGATCGAGTTATCGACCGGCGAGAACAGCGTGTGCTTGAGCCACACGGCATCGTTACGGCCATTCGGGAACTCAGCGCTATCCGGGGCATCGTCACGCACATGAGCGCCACGGGACTCTTTGCGAGCCTCGGCGGAAATCATCGTGGCCTTGGCGACCTCAATAAGGTTTTCCATTTCCAGCGCTTCGGTCCGGGCCGTATTCCAGGCCATCGACTTGTCCTTGATTTCCAGATTGCGAGCTGCCTTCTCGACTTCAAGAATTTTGCTGACGCCCTGCTTCAGCATGTCACTGAAGCGGAACACACCGGCATGGTCCTGCATGGTGCGTTGCATGGCCAGACGAGTTTCGTGCACGTTGGCACCACCCTTGCGATTATCGAGTGCGCTGATACGAGCCAGGGTCTTGTCGGCAACACCCTTCGGCAGATCGCGGTGAGCGCGACCAGCCTTGAGGTCTTCAACAGCGGAGTCACCAGCCGACTTGCCAAAAACCAGCAGGTCGAGCAGCGAATTCGTGCCGAGGCGATTAGCACCGTGCACCGAGGCACAGGCACACTCACCACCCGCATAGAAGCCCGGGACAACGGCGTTCATGTCGCCACCTTGCGGCATCACGACACGACCGGAGTAATGGGTCGGAATACCACCCATCTGGTAGTGACAGGTCGGCACGACCGGCAACGGCTCTTTCAGGCAATCAACACCGGCGAACTGCAGGCCGATTTCATGGATACCAGGCAGGCGCTTCATGATAGTAGCCGGATCGAGGTGGGTGATGTCGAGAAGGACGTAATCCTTGTTGACACCACAACCACGTCCTTCCTTGATTTCGGTGGTCATGGCGCGGGAAACCACGTCACGCGACGCGAGATCCTTGGCGTTCGGCGCATAGCGCTCCATGAAGCGCTCCTTGCTGGAATTACGCAGGATGCCGCCTTCGCCGCGCACGCCTTCAGTAATCAGGACGCCAGCCCCCGCGACGCCGGTCGGGTGGAACTGCCAGAATTCCATATCTTCGAGCGGAATACCGGCACGCGCCGCCATACCCAGGCCGTCACCAGTATTGATGAAGGCATTGGTCGAAGAGTAGTAGATACGGCCAGCACCGCCGGTAGCAAAAATAGTGGCGCGAGCATGGAAAATAACGATCTGGCCGGTTTCCATTTCCATGGCGGTAACGCCGAGGACATGGCCCTCTTCGTCACGAATCAGGTCGAGCGCCATCCATTCGACGAAGAACTGGGTGTTGGCCTTGACGTTGCGCTGATACATCGCATGCAGCATGGCGTGACCGGTACGGTCGGCAGCAGCACAGGAACGACGAACCGGCTTCTCGCCGAAGTTCGACATGTGACCACCGAACGGGCGCTGATAGATCTTGCCATCATCGGTACGGTCGAACGGCATGCCGTAGTGCTCGAGCTCAACGACAACTTCGTTGGCCTTCTTGCACATGAATTCAATCGCATCCTGGTCGCCGAGCCAGTCGGAGCCCTTGACGGTATCGTACATGTGCCACGTCCAGTGATCTTCCTCGGAGTTACCGAGAGAGGCGGCAACGCCGCCCTGCGCCGCAACGGTATGCGAACGGGTCGGAAAGACCTTGGAAAGAACAGCCGTTTTTAGCCCGGCTTCAGACAATTGGATCGCGGAACGCAGACCGGCGCCACCGGCACCGACGATCACCGCATCAAACTTGAGAACAGGAATACTCACGCTTACAGCCTCCAGAGAATCGCAGCAGCCCACGCGGTGTAACCCACCAACGCAGCAGCGGTCAGAACGTGCAGGGACAGGCGCAGGCCGGTCGGCTTCACGTAGTCCATCCAGATGTCACGCACGCCAATCCAGGCGTGGTAGAACAGACTGACGAAGAAAAGGAAGGTCAGGAACTTGATGACGCCATTGGCAAACAGACCCTGCCAAGCCTCAAAGGTCGAGGGACGAACAACGAGCAGAACTGCGGCAATCAATACCGAGTAGACCGCCATGATGACAGCGGTTGCACGCTGGATTATCCAGTCTTTCAGGCCGTAGTGGGCACCGACAACTATGCGGTTGATCACAGCAACACCCCCCAGAGAACCAGGGTCAGCGGAATGCTGACAGCGAGGACAACACCGGCGGATTTCCGGGCTGCTTCCTTTTCGATACCGATATGCAGATCGAGCAGGAGGAAGCGGATGCCAGCACAGAAGTGATGAACAAATGCCCAAAGAAGACCAGCCAGAATCACCTTGACAGGCAACATTCCAGCAATCGACTTGAAGGAGGCAAAACTTTCAGGGGAGCCCAAACTGGCACCGAAGAGCCAGAGCAATACAGGAATACAAAGAAACAAACCCGCACCGCTGACACGATGAAGAATTGAAACCTTGCCCGGCAACGGCAAATTTATTGTAGCCAAGTCCAAGTTTTTTGGACGTTTCTTGATGGTCATTTCTGCCATGAACGTCATCCCTTGCGTGAAGATGCGGTTATCCGCTTTTACGTGGTTTGAAAAGAACCGTAATTATACATTCAAAACCATATGGAACGTGCCTTGCGGGCGCTTTCTGAGGCAATCCAAAAGTACTACTTTCTCTCACCCCAGATCGTTTCGGTAGTAGTGATGCCGCGTGGAATAAAGACCACGCCGCCACTCCACCGGTTTATTGCCATAGGTATAAGCCGTTCGTTCGACGAGCAAAAGGGGCTCGCCCAACTTGACTCCAATCATGCCGGCACTCTGAGCATCCGCCCCAACCGCCCGCAAACGCTCTTCGGCGCGAATCATCCGAACCCCAAAATCGCTTTCAAAAAGGCTGTAGAGCGAACGTTCGCCTCCCCGCAACCCGTCCAGCGTCAAGCCGTCAAACAACTCGGCGACCAGATAAATCTGATCAAAAACCACCGGCTCACCACTGAAACGCAGCAGGCGCTTGACATGAACCACCTTGTCACCCGCATGCAAACCCAGAACTGCCGCCACCTCAGGTGAGGCGTCAATGGTTTCACAAAAGAACGGATCACTGACTGCATGCGCCGCCTTGTCATCGTCCGGCACGAGCCTCAGGAAACGATAAAAGGACCGCGGGTCGCTATGCGTCGCGACAAACGTACCCTTTCCCTGACGCCGAACCAGCATGTTTTCAGCAGCCATTTCATCAATGGCTTTGCGGACCGTCCCCTGGCTTACATTGAAACGCGTTGCCAACTCCCCTTCACTCGGTATTGCATCACCCGGCCCCCACTCGCCCTCCTCCAGGCTACGAATCAAGAAATCCTTGATCTGGCGATAGAGGGGGCTGAAAGTCGGGGAGCTTAGGCGGGGAGCAGGACGAGAGGCGTCACGAGTCATGGTCCAAATTTCAGCACATTTCGGGCGTACCGTCCACGAAAAGTTGTCTTATATAAGACAGATGATGAATTGACAGCCAGACGCCGAACTTTTACCATCTTGAGTTCTCGTGCCTGCTGACGCAAGGAAGCAAACAAAGCAGGTATTCGGGCAAATACGAACAATTTCAACCACGCTGTTTCAAACAGGAGCGATACATGTCCAAAGCCCCCATGCGCGTTGCCATTACCGGCGCCGCCGGCCAGATCGGTTATAGCCTGCTGTTCCGCATCGCCTCCGGCGAAATGCTCGGCAAAGACCAGCCGGTCATCCTTCAGTTGCTCGACCTGCCGCAAGCTCAGCAAGCCGTCAAGGGTGTGATGATGGAACTGGAAGACTGTGCCTTCCCGCTACTCGCCGGCATGGTTGCCACCGATGACCCCAATGTCGCCTTCAAGGATGCCGACGTCTGCCTGCTGGTTGGTGCCCGTCCGCGCACCAAGGGTATGGAGCGCGCTGACCTGCTGACCGCCAACGGCGCCATCTTCACCGTTCAAGGCAAGGCCATTGCCGAGAACGCCAAGGAAGACGTCAAGGTTCTGGTCGTCGGCAACCCCTGCAACACCAACGCCTTCATCGCCGCTGCCGCTGCCAAGAAGGTTGGCCGCACCAACCCGAATAACTACCACGGCATGCTGCGCCTGGACCACAACCGCGCTTTGTCGCAACTGGCCAACAAGATCGGCCGTCCGGTTTCTTCCCTGAAGCAGCTGGTCGTCTGGGGCAACCACTCCCCGACGATGTACGCTGACTACCGCAACTGCACTTCCAACGGCGACAGCGTCAAGGCTCTGATCAACGATCACGCCTGGAATAACGACGTTTTCCTGCCGACCGTTGGCAAGCGCGGCGCCGCCATCATCGAAGCCCGTGGCCTGTCTTCGGCAGCTTCCGCCGCCAATGCTGCCATCGACCACATCCGTGACTGGGTGCTCGGTTCCGACGAGTGGGTTACCCTGGGCGTGCCGTCTGACGGCTCCTACGGCATCCCGGCCGGTATCGTCTTCGGCTTCCCGTGCGAGTGCAAGGGTGGTTCGTTCAAGATCATCCAAGGCCTGGAAATCGACGAGTACAGCCGTGAGAAGATCAACTTCACGCTCAAGGAACTGACCGACGAAGCCGAAGCCGTCAAGGACATGCTGTAATCCAGCATTAGTTCCCAGCTTCATTAAAAGGCCGCGGTAAAATACCGCGGCCTTTTTTAGTTTACGGATTCGAAAACCATGCGCCATCCGAAAGCCGTTCTTTTTTCCGGTGAAAAGCCCTTCCCCATCCTGCCCGCCGTCGACCATTACGCCGGCTCGGAAAAGTTGATGAAGAAGGCGCTGCAACTGCAGATTGAACTCGGTCCGATCTTCGACATCACTTGCGATTGCGAAGATGGCGCCCATGCCGGCGCCGAGCGTGAGCATGCTGAAATGGCGGCTGGTGTGATCATGAGCGAAGACAACCATTTCAACCGGGTCGGCGCGCGGGTGCATGACGTCACCCACCCGCACTGGCGGCAGGACATGGAAATCCTGGTCGGCATTGCCGGCAGCAGGCTCCCCTTCATCACGCTACCGAAGCCCTGCAGCGCCGGCGACGTCCAGGTGCAGATCGAAGCCCTACGTGAAATCGAGCAGAATTTTGGCGTTGACCGCCGGATTCCGGTCCATGTTCTGATTGAAACCCATGGTGCCTTGCGCGAAGTATGGGAAATTGCCGGCTTGCCAGGTGTCGAGAGTCTGGATTTCGGCCTGATGGATTTCGTCTCCGGCCACCACGGCGCCATCCCCGGTAGTGCAATGAAAAGTCCCGGCCAGTTCGATCATCCGCTGGTCGCCCGCGCCAAGTGCGAGATCAGCGCTGCCGCCCTGGCCTGCGGTGTCGTTCCATCGCACAACGTGACGACTGAACTCAAAGATATCGAATACATCCGCAATGACGCCCAACGTGCCCGGACCGAATTCGGTTATCTGCGCATGTGGAGCATCCACCCTAACCAGATCGTGCCCATCGTCGAAGCCATGCGTCCGGACTTCTCCGAAGTGCAGGCCGCCGCCGAGATACTGATTGCCGCCCAGGACAAAGATTGGGGTCCGATCCAGCACGACGGCAAGCTGCACGACCGGGCTTCCTACCGCTACTACTGGGAGTTGCTCGACCGCGCCCACGTCACCGGGATGGATATTCCGGCTGCAGCGAGGATTCGCTTTTTTGCCTGAAATTCCGGTTGACCGTAGCACTGAGCCGCCGCTGCCCATCCTCTACCGCGACGAGCAGATCGTCGTCATCGACAAGCCGCCTGGGCTGCTTGTTCACCGCTCGGAAATCGATCGTCACGAAACGCGCTTCGCCATCCAGATCCTGCGCGACCAAATCGGCCAGCACGTCTGGCCCGCCCACCGTCTAGATCGCGGCACTTCCGGCGTACTGCTCTTCGGTCTGAGCAAGGAAATTGCCAGCCAGCTCGGGCGACAATTCGAAGCGGGAACCGTGGAGAAGCACTATCTGGCCGTCGTCCGTGGTTATCCGCCGGAATCAGGCAGCATAGACCACGCCCTATCCCGACAGCGCGATCCTTACGAATTCCAGGGAGAGCACAGCAGTACCGAGGCACAACCGGCGCTGACCCATTATCGAACACTGGCGAAAATCGAGCTGCCCGTTGCGGTCGACCGCTATCCGTGTAGTCGCTATGCGCTCGTTGCCCTGGAGCCGATTACCGGCCGCCGTCACCAGATCAGGCGCCACCTCAAGCACATCGCCCACCCGATCATTGGTGATGCCACCTATGGCAAGGGACGGCACAATCGTTATTTTGCCGAACATCTCGGCTGCCATCGCCTGTTGCTGGCTTGCGTCGGGATGGCCTTCAACCACCCTGTCGATGGACGGCGAGTGGAAATAAAAGTGCCAGTGTCCGGCGAATTCGCCACCACACTGGCACGTTTTGACTGGCTGAACGAAACAGCTTAGGCGATATTTTCCTCGAGATGCTCCCTGAATTTCAGGTCGCGCTCGAGCTGCACCATGTCCTGGCCCAAGGCATCGCGAGCGGAAACCATGCCCACCGGCGCCCCATTCTGATCGACCACGGGCACATGGCGGAAACCGCCATCGACCATGAATTGCAAGGCGTAACCCAGTGGTTTGTCGGCACGAATCGTTTGCGGATTGGCGACCATGACCTGTGACAAAGTCGTTTTATCCGGATCGAGGCTGCCGGCCAGGACCTTGTTGAGGGCGTCACGCTCGGTAAAAATGCCGACGATCCGATTGTTTTCGACAACCAGCAGGGCACCGATTCGCTTTTGGGCCATCAGGCTGCACGCTGAGCGGACAGTGCTCTCCTTGGCGGCCGAAACGACGTTTTGGCCGGCGATGATATTGCTAATTATTCGATTGGGCATGTTTGTCTCCTGCGTTGTAGTAAAAATCAATGAGGTGCCCCCACTAAACCGCGAAGCACAGCACATGCGAAGATTACCTCAGCTTGATGACAATCACCGCAATGGCTATAAAGATGATGACCATGCCGATCAGCTCTACGTTCAATGAAAACTCCAAAATTTTTACTTACGGAGTCAGCTCGTAAACGACACGAACCCGTGCATCCGCCTTGGCCAAATCGACAAAACCAATGCCACCTGGATGAGCGACCACCCATTTCAGCACCTCTTCGGCGGAACCCACCTTGGCCGGTGGCTGCATGCGCCCGGAAAACACCTGCCTTGACCAGTAGGCATTGATTTCAGACAAGTCTTTGCCAACCAGCAAACCATAGAAACGAAACCTGTCCGGATGCGTATCGGACAGATCCACCGGCTGCGCCTCGATACCGTTGAAGTACTGCCGATTGCGCCCGAAGAAAATGTTGATCACCTCGTTGCGCGTCATCGCCGCCACGCCACAGCGGGCATTGACGACCACGACCAGTTCGGCGCGCACCTCCGCTGCTGGCTGAACCAGCAACCAGAAAATCGAGCCGAGAAGGATCAGGCGACGAAATGGCATGGTTTCAGAAGACGAAATCCATGGTCAGCGAAAAGACATCCATGCGGCCATCCCAGCGCGCCCGGTTGTCCTGGCGATAGGGGAAAAGCGAAGACGCTTCGCCACGGATGCCATCCCATTGCGCCTTGACGGCCACATTCCGGACAAAATCCCAGCGCAGGCCGGCAAAAGTTGTTTGCTGGTCGGCGTGTGAATCCTGCATGACATAGGCGGCTATTGCGCTTGGCGCGTTGCCACGCGACCTGGAGAGCACCCAGGAATAGCCGAGATAAGGCGTAACTTCGCCAACCCGGTAGCCGACCAGCGCGTAACCACCGTCTGAACTCTCCAGCGCCTGACTGCCCTGTTCAATATGATTGAGCATCACTTGCGCCTGCCAAGGGCCGCGATCGTAGACCAGGCCCAGCGAGTAATAGTGGGTCCGCGTATCGTGCGTTGCCAGGAAGGCTGCATCCTGTGCAGAAAGGGTGACGCCCACCGCCTTTTTCAATACGGGCGCGATAGGCAGATCGTTCTTGAATTCGATATTGGCGTAGCTTGCCCGGACCTGCCACGGACCGCGCTGATACTCGAGATAGCCACCAAGCATCGGTGAGCCGGCAATATCCCACTGCTCGTCAGCCAAGGGAATCTTCCCGTTGGAATGGCCATAAAAGGCTTTGGCGCGCAGGACGCCTTCCTCAAGCGAGAGATTGATCGCGGCATCGGCGCCATGAATACTGTAGAAAGGCAAATACCAGAAGTAATCGCCGGGTGGACGGACCGTCAGGAAGGAGTAACCGACCCAACGCGAATCGGCCATCATAAAGAACTCCGTGCCCAGCCGGCCGGCCCGCAGGCTCAGGTTGGGCGTCGGGTTGTACTTGATGAAGCCCCAGGAAATATCCGGAGTGAAAGTCTTGTCGTAGCGATAGCGACTGGTTGCCTGTACCACCGCCTCGAACTGCGGACTGATATGCCAGGCCCCTTGCACACCGAGCACGCTGTCGATGAGAGCGCTCCAGTCTTTGCCGACGCCCCGGGGCTGGGAGATATCGCGAACGAATTCGACGTTATCGGTGGTCGTTCGGGCCAGGCCAAAGGTTCCAAAGCCGTTCAGGCTGAAAGCCGAATCGGATTCGGCAAGGACCGGCGGGGCGACGGCGAGGAATACCGAACCGGCAAGGACCAGGAGCGACCTGTTGAGCGGACACACCCGCGCAGCCCGGCGAAATAGATTGGCAATCGTCATCATGTCGAGATTTTCGTCAGCACTCGAAGCGGACCGACCACGCGGGAAGTGTCGTTCCCGCGCAGCCCGCTGAGCGGTTATTCCGGCAAGGCGATCTTCTGGTCAGTACTGAACTGATAGTCCTTGAAAATGTGTTCAGCAGTCAGCAACTGGTAGCTGCCGTCAGCCGCCTTGCGCGTCGTATCCTTGAGCCGATAGGTCAAGTGACCGCAAGTCCAGATATCGAAGTTGCGCATGTGGGTGCACAGGCAGGTCTTGTCCATCACCGCTATCTTGCGGGCCTCCGGATGGGCGGCCACTTCGCGGTTGTAGGACGTCACGTAGGCGCACTTGCCATTGGCGTCGAGCAGGTAACCGTAGGCTTCGCAGTTCGGACGAATGCCGGCGCCGATGCCCGGGCTGCTCTTGATCATGCGCATCGGGTAGCCGGTCGGGGATATCTGGTTAACCTCGATGTCGTCCTCGCTGGCCTTGAAGTATTCCTGCTTGACCTTTTCCGGCAGGCCACATTCTTCGGAGACGGTGAAGCGGGTGGCGACCTGCACGGCGGCGGCACCGGCCTCGAGGAAGGCGGTCGCATCGGAGCCGGTGAAAATACCGCCGGCTGGAATGACCGGAATGTCGAGGTGCTCGTTCTTCAGAAACTGCATCACTTCGGTGACGATGGTCGCCAGGTCGTACTTGGCCCAGTCCATGCCGAAACCGAGGTGACCGCCGGCCAGCGGACCTTCGACCACGATGTAGTCGGGCATGCGACCGGTGCGCATACTCTTTTTCAGGAACAGTTGCAGGGCGCGCACCGAGGAAACGATGATGCCAAGCTGGACGTCGCGGAAACGCGGGTGCTCCTCGATCAGTGCAAAGGAGCCAAGGTGCAGGCCGGCCGCCAGCGTAATGCCTTCGATGCCGGAATCCATCGCTGCTTCCATGCGAACCTTGAGCGTCTCTTTCGGCGCGTTCATGGTCAGCTTTTCCATGCAGTTGATGAAGATCAGGCCATTGCCAGTCTTGCGCGACATGGCTTCCTCAACGTGCAGTCGGGTGGCTTCGACCAGCTTGCCAAGGTCGAACTTGACCGATGACTTGTCTTCGTTCTCGACGTTGTATTTGTAAAGCGCGAGCTTTTCCTTGACGAACTTGGTCTTGTAACGACGATCCGACACGGTCTTGATCATCGCATCGGATATGTGGCCGACGCCGCCCAGGCGGGCAACCTCGACAGCCAGATCGGCGCTGGAAATATCAACACCCATGCCGCCGATCATGATTGGTACTAGCTCGTGCTTGCCAAGGCGCAAGCGGAAATCGTCCACACGCTTCATCATTTTCCTTATGAATACAGGCCGGTCCCCTCGCTCACGGCCAAGTGGCGGATTTTACGCCAATGTTAAGACCGATGCGTGACGAGCCGGGGATAAATCAAGTTTCGCCTCGTCGACTGTGGCTAAACTTGTCACTTCGATCGACTCCCTGGCGATAGGTTCACATGCGTTTCTCAAATCACCCGTTCTGGCTGGTCGGCTTCCGGCCATTCTTCACCCTGGCTTGCCTGGCCGGGATGCTCCTGCCGGTCGCCTGGGCGCTGATTTTCAGCGGCGCCATAGCGGCCCCGGTCGCCAGCTTCACCTCCGTGCAATGGCACGCCCATGAAATGTTCTTCGGTTTTGGCTGGGCGGTGCTCGGCGGATTTCTGCTCACCTCGACCAAGAACTGGGTCAATATCCGCGGTTACCACGGCCCGGCGCTCATGCTGCTGGCTGCTGCCTGGATCATCGAGCGGATCGGCATGGCCTTTGGCGGAAACTGGCCGAAGACGCTGTTCCTGCTCAGCAACAATCTCTTTCTCGGCAGCATCGTGGCCATGCTGCTGTGGACACTGATCCGCCATCGTGACACGGATAGCTACCGCGACAACGCCTTTTTCCTGATCATGTTGCCCGGCTTTCTGCTGGCCAAATACCTCATGCTGGAAGGTGGAGAATTCCCCGCCGGCTACAGTATGGCCATGGCTCTCTTCCGCCTGGCCTTCCTGGTCATGCTCGAACGGACGCTGACCGGTTTCATGAAGGCGGCCTTCCAGGCGCAGATCCTGCGCCATCCGGCGCTGGACATGACGATCAAACTGCTCGGCCTCATGCTGGTGGTCGAATTTGCCCTGCCCCGGCCGCTGACCGCAGCGGTCTCGCTGCTCCTCGCCACCCTGCTCGTCATCCGTTTTTTCTACTGGAAGCCACAACTGGCCTTCAAGCGCCTCGACATCGGCGTCATGTACATCGGTTACCTGTGCATCGTTGCCCAGCTCTTGATCGAAGCGCTCGGCCACGTCATGAGCTTTGTCTGGATCGGTTCGGTGTCCGTCCATCTGTTTACCTTCGGCGCCATGGGCCTGGTCATTCCGGGGATGATTGTCCGCATTTCCAAGGGCCACACTGGCCGCAAGGTCGTTTTCGATGGTGGCGACAAACTGGTGCTGGTCATCATGCTCGTCGCCCTCGTTGCCCGCATCATCGTCCCGCAATTCGCCCCGGCGGCCTATCTTGGCTGGATACACCTGTCGGCGACCTGCTGGTTCGTCGCCTTCGGCATCCTCGCCTGGCGCTACATTCCGATTCTGCTCCAGTCACGCATCGACGGCCGCGAACACTAAAGCACGGCCTCGAACAACTCCAGTTGCGGCGGGCCGAGGTAGAAATCGCGCGGTGACTGGCCGGCTTGCATGTGCGCCTTGCGGAAGGCATCGGACTGCGTCCAGTCGGCGAAGGCTTGTTCCGAGTCCCAGACCGTGTGCGAGGCGAACAGCGTACGCTCTTCGTTGGTATCGCCGCGCAACAGGTTGAAGGAGACGAAACCGGGCACCTCGCTGAGGTAGCTGTTGCGATTGCGCCAGTGGGCGATGAAATCATCCTCCTTGCCGAGGGCGATGCGAAAACGGTTCATGGCGAGAAACATGAAAGCTCCTGTGAAAATTTGCGATTAATACTGCGCATGCTTGTTGCTTATCAGGTGACACCCATCACTCGCCACCTGACCCAGCCCAACATGAACGCATTCGATAACGACGACAAACTCGATTTCGGCCAACTGCCACCGGCCGTCGACCACTTGCTGCAACAAGGCGTTGCCGCCCATTTCACCCATCCGGAACTAGCCGAAAACGCCTTCCTGACCGCCCTCGCCATGGCCCCGGATGCGCTGCCGGCGCACCGCTGTCTGGTGAAACACTACAACCGCTGTCGGCAATTCGACAAGGCGTTGAGCGCCGCTCAGGGCTGGGTCGCTGCCGCCGCCGATCAGGCCGGCCTGCCCGACAACTGGCTGCTCTGGCAATCCGCCCCCGGCAGCGCGCTGGCCGCGCTCAAGGCCCTGGCCTTCATCCATCTGCGCAACGGCCAGCCGGCCAAGGCCGAAGCGGCGATCAAGCGCGTGCTAGCGCTCGACCCTGAGGACGGCGTCGGCGGCTCGGTCATTGCCGCCCTGATCGACGAAACCCTGCTCGCCGCCTAATTTTCCGGCTGACCGCGGCAATCCCACGGTCAACCGGAAAAAACGGTCAAAATTGAAATGCTCAGGCCGCCACTTCGACCTGCAGTTCAGCCTGATCCATGGCCCGGAACATCGAGCAGCGGCGGAAAACATCCTCCGTCGGTGGCAAGGCTTTCTGGCTGCAGTATTTCGCCACCAGCTTGGCCAGCCCCTTGATGTCGCGCCCGGATGCCTTCGGGAAAATATCAGGCAGACGGTCATGTAGTTCCGGCGGCAGGTTGAGGCCGAATTGCGCCGCCATGACACCCCAAATTTTCTTGCGGTCGACACGGTCTGGCGGATAAAAACGAATCAGCGCAATGCAGCGCGAGACGATGGCTTCATCGATATCGTCCACCCGGTTGGTGGTCAGGAAGAGCAGGCCGTTGAAATACTCCAGCACGCGCAGAAAGACGCCAACGACGGCGTTCATTGTGATGTTGTCGTCGCGCTTCTTGATATACACGTCGGCCTCGTCGATGAGCATGACCGCCCCCCAGCGCTGGGCGCGGGTCAGCACTTCCTTGAGCGCCGTTTCCATCGCCGCGACGTTGAGCCCGAGCTGGCCCGAATGCACGCGGTAAAGCGGCCGCCGGATGATCTCGGAATACACTTCGGCGGTCAGCGTCTTGCCGACACCGGGAGGCCCGGCGCACAACACGGTCGTTCCGCCCGACTTGCCGGAAACGATGTCGTCCATGAGCACGTCCATCTCGGCGGTCAGGATGTCGATCAGATCGGTCTGCTCGGGCGGCAGGACCAGCTTGGTCTTCAGTTCCGGCTGGTAGGCGTAGGGTTCCATGTCATCGGCGTGCACCCAGACGTAATGGTGCAGGTCGAGGTGGAACATCAGCATGTAGAAATGCACCGGTAGCTCGGTGAACAGGCCCTTGGCGATGCCGGCCTGGGTTTCCTCGATCTCGGCCTCTTCCTTGCCGGACAGCCGCGAGTTGCGCTGCACGCGGCGGACGAACTTGGCCATGATGTCGCCCGTCGCATCAAGCGCCAGCACGCGCTCGCCGAGGATGCTTTCGTCGTTGACCAGCCGGGCCGGGCTGCCCGTGGACGACAAAATAATCATGTCCTTGCGCGAGTAGTCGGTATCGCGGTGGGTCGCCGTCGGGTTCTCGGCAAAGTAGCCGACGCCGGTCCCGGAAAACTGTGCGCCGTACTGCCCCCGCCAGTCGAAATAGCGCTCGACGCCTTCGTCATAGCTGGCCAGCAAAGCCGGTGTTTCCTTGACGAAGCCCTTGGTGGCGAAGACTTCAGGGATGGTCCGGCCAGCGATGTCGGGGCCGGAAATGCGCAACGTCGCCGTCGCCAGCCGCGCCTTGGCGTTGGCTTTGAGTTCGACGAAGATCTTGCCGGTTTCCTCCTCGGAAGGCGGCGTGAAGTCGAGCCGCGTCACCACGTAGGCCAGCGGCTTGCCGGTAATGCCGGCCGAAAACAGCCAGCCGCGCGAAGCATTTTCGGCCAGATAACGGGCGATGGCCGGCACCGCCATTTCCAGCTCCTCGGCCTCGAAGCGCCGGCCGCCTTCATACAGCGCCTGGCGCAAGGTGGCGATCTGCGCCGCCCGCGCCCGCAGTTCGCTGTCGCCCGCCGCGTAGAGGCTTTGCAACAGGTCGAGCTCGCCATCCTCAAGCTGGTTGAACGAGACCTCGACGCGATTGCCGAAGCGCAACTGTTCGCGCACGAATTCCAGTCGCGGAAAAGACTGCATCATCGGTTCGATGTGCCGCCGGTCGATTTGCAGCTTCATGCGCTGCCTCCATGAGTTGTCCGATAGCAAGCACCTAGCCAGTTTCATGCCGTCACGGTCAACGGGAAAAATCGCCCAAAATCAGAATCTTGCCGGGCGCTGCCGATGTCGCGTTCGTTACATTCGTGGGACAATCCCGTCCCCGCTGTAGGAAGGACCACCATGCACCCCCGCAACAAGAACGCCGCTGGCTACGATTTCGCCGCCCTGGCCGCCACCTCGGCCGCGCTCGCCAAGCACATCAAGACGACGCAGGCCGGCACGGCAAGCATCGACTTCGCCAACCCGGCTGCCGTCAAGATGCTCAACCGGGCGATCCTCATGCATCACTACGGCGTCAAGGGCTGGGACATTCCGGCCGGCTACCTGTGTCCGCCGATTCCCGGTCGCGCCGACTACATCCATGCCGTTGCCGACCTGCTCGCCACCTGCAACAAAAAGAACATCCCGAGCGGCCCCGGTGTGCGTGTGCTCGACATCGGCACCGGCGCCAACCTCGTCTATCCACTGATCGGCCACGCCGAATACGGCTGGTCCTTCCTCGGCGTCGATATCGACGAGGCGGCGCTGGCCAACGCCCAGGCCATTCTCGCCAAGAACCCCGAGCTGGATGGCGAGATCGAACTGCGCCACCAGACCGTCTGGGAGAACATCTACACCGGCCTGCTGCGCTCCGGCGAAGTCTTCGACCTGTCGATCTGCAACCCGCCATTTCACAACTCGCCGGATGACGTTCACGCGGTCAGCCAGCGCAAGTGGAACAACCTCAACAAGCCGGGCGCCAAACGCGGTGCGGCCGAACCGCGCCTCAATTTCGGCGGCGGCGGTAGCGAACTGTGGTGCAACGGCGGCGAGCGCGCCTTCGTCAAATTGATGATCGAACAAAGCTGCAACATCCCGAAGCGCGTCATGTGGTTCACCAGCCTGCTCTCGCAAGGCGACAACCTGCCGCACATCGAAGCCGCGCTTAAAAAAGCCAAGGTCGTCGACTCGCGTATCATCCCGATGGCTCAGGGCCAGAAGCAAAGCCGGCTGATCGCCTGGACCTTCTTCGGCAACGGCGAACGCGAGAAATGGCGCAAGGAACACTGGTCATCCGCCCCGTCCTTCGGCACCACGGCGCCCGACGCCCAACCGGCCTTCCCGGTCAGCGAAAGCCCGGACCAAGACCAGGATTAGGTCTCGCCCTCGCCGCGCGCCGTAGCCAGGTAGTCGCGCCAGAGATGGCCGTAACGGTCATCAAAAGTTGCGTCGATCAGCTCGACCGATCGGATACGATCAACCCGGAAAGTTCGAAAGCCCTGGCGCAACTCGCACCAGGCGCCTAGCGTCCAGCAATGCCCCCAGAAAACCAGGCCGAGCGGCCATAGCGTGCGTTGCGAAACTTCACCGTCGGCCCGCCGGTAGCTCACCGTCACCTTGCGGCCACTTTCCATGCCGGCCCGCAGCAAGGCCATCGGCTCACGCAAGGGCGCCGGCTGCAGGCAATCGAGCGCCAGAAAACGCCGGCTCGACGCCCCCACCCGTTCCTCCAGTGCCCGTGGCAGGACGGCCTCGATGCGCGCCATCGCCTGCTCCGCCGCCTTGCCCAGGGCAGAATCGCCCCAGGCCCGAACCAGCTTGGCGCCAACCACCAGCGCTTCGAGTTCGTCGCCGGTAAACATCAGCGGCGGCACCTGGTAACCGCGGCGCAGGCGATAACCGACGCCGGCCTCGCCGTCGATCGGCGCACCGGATTTCACCAGATCGGCGATATCGCGATAGATGGTGCGCTCCGAAACCTCAAGCGTTTCGGCCAGGGTAGCGGCGGTAACAACGCGCCCATTGCGAAGGAGCAGGATGATCTGGAACAGTCGGTCGGCCGGGCGCATGTCATGACGGGGAAATCGGGAATTTCAGCATAGCACGCCGTTTCGCAGGCCATGACAAGCCTCCTGACACCATGCTGTCAGGAGCCCCTGAGCAGAATTCAGCGCATCAACGGCATCCCGCCGCTGAACATTAACGGAGAAAAAATCATGGACAATCCGCTGCGCTGGTTCGAAATCCCCACCACCGACCTCGACCGGGCCGTCGCCTTTTACCAGACCATCCTGGCCATCGAACTGCGCCGGGAACACTGCGGCGGCGGCAACATGGCCATCTTCCCCTACGCCGAGCCCTACCCGAGCGGCGCCCTGGTTGCCATGCCGCAACTGCAGCCGCGCGACAACGGCACGCTGATCTATCTCGATGGCGGCGCCGACCTCAATGGCGTGCTGGCGCGTATTCCGGCCGCCGGCGGCCAGGTCGTCATGGCCAAGACCGATCTTGGCAATAACATCGGCCACATCGCCCTGTTCATCGACAGCGAAGGCAACCGGGTCGGCCTCTACTCGAAGGACTGAAGTCGACTCCCTCAGCCTGGCTGACAATAGGATTGCCAAGCGGCTAGCCCGTATAATTGCGGGCTTCCGTTTCCCTGGCTTCTCCATGTCCGACCGCCTTGCCGTACTACCCCAATACCTGATCCCGAAACAGGCGTTGACCGCCCTCGCCGGCAAGCTGGCCTCAAAAGAAGCCGGCGGCCTGACAACCAGCGTCATCCGCTGGTTCGTCGGCCGTTACAACGTCAACATGGCCGAGGCAGCCAATCCGGACATCGCCAGCTACAAGAGCTTCAACGAATTCTTCACGCGCCCGCTCAAGGAAGGTGCCCGGCCGCAGGCCGATGCCGATTTCATCAGCCCGGTCGATGGCGCCATCAGCCAGTTCGGCCCCATCGAGCGCGACCAGATTTTCCAGGCCAAGGGCCACAGCTATTCGACCACCGCATTGGTCGGTGGCGACCGCAAACTGGCAGAGCAATTCGAAAACGGCAGCTTCGCCACCCTCTACCTGAGCCCGCGCGACTACCACCGCATCCACATGCCCTGCGCCGGCAAACTGACGCGGATGATCTACGTGCCCGGCGAACTGTTCTCGGTCAACCCGACCACGGCGCGCGGTGTGCCCGGCCTGTTCGCCCGCAACGAGCGGGTCGTCTGCGTATTTGAATCCGAGTTTGGCCCCTTCGTGCTGACGCTGGTCGGCGCCACCATCGTCGGCAGCATGGCCACCGTCTGGCACGGCATGATCAATCCGCCACGCCCAGGCGTCGTGCGCGAATGGCGCTACGACGAGCAGAACATCGTGCTGAAAAAAGGCGACGAAATGGGCCGCTTCCTGCTCGGCTCGACGGTGGTCATGCTTTTCCCGAAGGACACGCTGGCCTTCAATCCGGATTGGGCGCCGACCGGCGCCATCCAGATGGGCGAGGCGATGGGCACCCGGCCCGTCTAATACTTACTGAAAAGCCCCCGGTGCCAGCATGCTGTTCGGGCGCATCGGGCGGCTGCCAACCGGAAAACGAAACTCGGCGCTGGGCATCAATTCGATACCGCGCGCCTGCCCCGGCGGCCTGACCGCACCGCGCAACGGCGACATATTGGTCAGGCGTAGTGGAACGCCGCCGAATTCAATGAGATCACCGCGAGCAACCAGACGATTGCCATCGAACCGCCCCTGTGCCGGCTTGTACAGATCGCCGGCGCCAACCATCAGGTTGTTGAGCAACCAGACCTCGACATCCACCCCGAACTTATCGGCATTCACATTCAGGAAACGTCCGGCATGGCTGTCGTTGATCAGCGTGTTGTGCGCCATGTACAAGGCGTTATCCGGCCAGTGCCGGCCTTCGGCACCGTAAGAAACGATGCTCGGGTTGTCCGTCCCGGCGCTCTGGCCGATGGCGTTGCCGATCACGTAGGCGAGGCCACCATTCGGAAACTCCAGTTCGTAGGAGGCCCGGCCACCGGCGCCGTCGACCAGCATGTTGTACAAAATATGGTTTTCACGAGCCCGCGATTTGACCAGATGCCCCAGATAGCCGTTGGAAAAACGGCTGCCGCGCAGGACGAACTTGCCAATCCCGCCAACATAGAGCAGATGGTGCAGGTCACCCGGATGGCGCGGCGCATTGCCGAATTCGCTATCGACGACTTCCAGACTTTGCTCGGGCGAGTTTGCCGTCAATATCCCCATTTCATTGTCGAAAAAGGCGCAGGACTGGATCGTCAGATCGCCCTTTTCGAAACGGATGCCAGCACCGTTGAGGCTGGCCACCCGGGCACCACGGAATTCGATGTTCTCGATGCGCACCTTGCCGCCGCGCACGACCCAGATCGCCTTGCCCTCGGCGCTCTTGCCGTCGGCCAGCATGACCGGCCGGCCGCCAGCGCCGCGGATGATGATTTCATTTTTGGCCCAAATTACCGGTTGACCGTGGTAATCGCCCGGGCGAATCTCGATGACCTCGCCATCCTGCGCCAACCGCGCCGCCTCGGTGATCGTGGTGATTTTCTCGCCCGGCCCGACGACCATCGTTGCCGGCTTGGCGGCGATGGCCGCCAGCTTCGGGTCAGCGGCAACCGTCTTCAATTGTCCGTCCGGCGAACGGCGGATTTCGCCGAGATAATCCGGCGCCGGCGGCAGTTTGTCGGGAATCTGCGCCGCCACCAACCCGACCTGAGCAAGGAGCAAGACCATCATGCCCAAAGGACGGAGGCTGCGACAGAAGCGTTCTCGAATCATCGGATTCTCCTCAGGGGCGGGAATTGAGCAGCCAGGTGCGGGCAAGGAAAACGGGATATCAACCCGCCCCTCATGAAACGGCAGCAGCCATGCATTTGTCAACCAGCCAAGCCATGGCAATATTCGCCCTCCGGCCAAACTGGCGACAACCAGCCAGTCCGCAGTCACATCCCGTTCATTTCCGTCAGGAGAAATCGATGCCCAGCTCCGCTTCATCCCTTCTTCGCCACTTCTTCTTTGCCGGCCT
This sequence comes from Ferribacterium limneticum, assembly GCF_020510585.1. Classification (GTDB taxonomy): domain Bacteria; phylum Pseudomonadota; class Gammaproteobacteria; order Burkholderiales; family Rhodocyclaceae; genus Azonexus. The sequence goes on from NZ_CP075190.1 coordinate 2,839,475, forward strand.
GCTTCTAGTCGCCTCGAGCTTTGCCACCGCCGAAGCGCCGCAACAAAAAACCCAGGTTCCCGGCTATTACCGCCTGATGCTCGGCAGTTTCGAAGTCACCGCCCTCTACGACGGTGCCATTGATCTCGACGAAAAACTGCTCAAGAGCATCGCCAAGCGCGACATCCAGCGCCTGCTCGCCCGCCAGTTCCTGAAAGGCCCCAAGGTGCAGACCGCCGTAAACGCCTATCTGGTCAACACCGGCAACAAGCTGGTGTTGGTCGATGCCGGCGCTGCCAAGCTGTTCGGGCCGGGCCTCGGCAATATCGTCGACAACCTCAAGGCGGCTGGCTACACGCCCGAGCAGGTCGACACCGTGCTCGTCACCCATCTGCACGGCGACCACGTCAATGGTCTGGTTAGCGCCGAAGGCAAGGCCGTCTTCACCAAGGCTGAGGTGTGGTCGGCCAAGGCCGACAACGATTTCTGGCTGAGCGAGGAAATTGCCGCCAAGGCCCCGACCGAAGCGCAAGGCTTCTTCAAAATGGCACGCGATGCCGCCGCCCCCTACCTCGCCGCCGGCAAGTGGAAAACCTTCGACAGCGACCGCGAACTGCTGGCCGGCGTGAGCAGCGTCGATACCCACGGCCACACCCCAGGTCACGCCAGCTACCTGTTCCAGAGCGGCGATCAGCGCCTGCTCATTCTCGGCGATCTGGTGCATAACCATGCAGTGCAGTTTGCCCGCCCGGAAGTCGCCATCGAATTCGACGTTGATCCGAAACAGGCGGTCATCACCCGCAAGCGCATTTTCTTCCAGGCAGCCAAGGAAAAACTCATGGTTGCCGGCATGCACCTGCCCTTCCCCGGCATCGGCCATGTCCGCAAGGAAACGGCCGGCGGCTACGCCTGGGTGCCCGCCGAATTCGCTCCGCTGTCGAAATAGGACGCCGCATGCAAATCTGGGTCGATGCCGACGCCTGCCCCGGCGTCATCAAGGAAATCATCTTCCGCGCCGCCGAGCGTCGGCAGATCCAGACCATCCTGGTCGCCAACCAGATGCTGCGCACACCGCCATCGAAGTTCATCCGCGCCATCCAGGTACCGAGCGGCTTCGACGTGGCCGATGCGCACATCGTCGACCAACTGACGGCCGGTGACCTCGTCGTCACCGCCGACATTCCGCTCGCCTCGCTGGTCATCGGACGTGGTGCCCACGCGCTCAACCCGCGTGGCGAGATGTACACCACGGCGACCATCCAGGAACGCCTGACCATGCGCAACTTCATGGAAGAATTGCGCGGTGCCGGCGTCGAAACCGGCGGCCCGAGCGCCTTCAGCCAGGCCGACCGGCAGGCCTTCGCCAATCAGCTCGACCGCTTTCTGGCCAGAATTCCGACTGCCTGAAACCCTGCCGCCAGCAGGCTAATTGATGCGGAAACCCATCACGTTGCTCATCAGATGCAACTGGGGTTGGCTATCCAGCCAGTCCCGTGCAGCCGAAACTGTCGGGCAGACTTCCGTCTGATAGGAAACAAGGCCAGCCACGGCCGGCGTATTCCTGATGCGCGTCGCCAAGGCTTCTTCGGTCGTCACGAAGACAATCCGGCAATTCGGATTAGAGGCAAAGGCACCGTACTGAAGCACGGCAACCTCGGTCAGCACCTCCTCGGAAAGTTCATGTTTCGTCACCGCCAGGAAATCGTTGATGACATAGCGGGCATCATCAAAGCGAAAGTCGCCCTGCACATTTTCGACAGCCTCAATGAATTCCCGGGCCGAAACCTCCCCCGAAAACTCCTTGATCACACCGTCAGGTTCCCAGACAAGCTCGTAAGCCATACACCACCTTGGCAAAGGGTTAATCGAAAAATGCTTCGATACTATTCATTCAAGATAGTACATCCACCGCCCCCGGTTCAACATCTAGTGCAAGCCATAGGTCTGCGACGTAACCGCACTCTGCGTGCTTTGACAGGTCCGGAAAAGAAAAAATCCCCGGCCGGTTGCCCGACAGAGGATTTTTTTACGGTCGACCGGAAAAAAGGTCGAAATTCGAAATTACATCTCGACGGTAGCCGCCTGTTCCACAAACTCCGGAATCTGGTCGAAGTTCATGTAGCGATACACTTCAGCAGACTTGGCGTTCACCAGCTTGATCTGCTCCATGTATTCCGGCACCGTTACGATGCGGCCAGCCAGGGCGCACATGGCGGCCAGTTCGGCGGAGCCCAGATAAACCTGGGTATCGATGCCGAGGCGGTTCGGGAAGTTGCGCGTCGAGGTGGAGATCGCAGTCGAGCCCTTGCGGATCTGGGCCTGGTTGCCCATGCACAGCGAGCAGCCCGGCATTTCCATGCGCGCGCCAGACTTGCCGAGGACGCCGTAGTAGCCTTCTTCGGTCAGGATCAGCGCATCCATCTTGGTCGGCGGAGCGACCCACAGACGGGTCGGGATGTCGGACTTGCCTTCGAGAACCTTGGCGGCAGCACGGAAGTGGCCGATGTTGGTCATGCAGGAGCCAATGAAGACTTCGTCGATCTTGGCGCCGGCGACTTCGGAGAGGATCTTGACGTCGTCCGGGTCGTTCGGGCAGGCCAGGATCGGCTCGGTGACTTCGGCCAGATCGATTTCGATGACCGCAGCGTACTGGGCGTTGGCATCAGCCTTGAGCAGCGTACCGTTGGCGATCCAGTCTTCCATGGCGTTGATGCGACGCTTCAGGGTGCGAGCATCGGCATAGCCTTCGGCGATCATCCACTTCATCAAGGTGATGTTCGAACGCATGTACTCGACGATCGGTTCCTTGTTCAGGGCGATGGCGCAAGCAGCAGCAGAACGCTCGGCGGCGGCGTCGGACAGTTCGAAGGCCTGTTCGACCTTGAGATCCGGCAGACCTTCGATTTCGAGGATGCGGCCAGAGAAGACGTTCTTCTTGCCCTTCTTCTCGACGGTCAGCAGGCCAGCCTTGATGGCGTAGAGCGGAATGGCGTTGACCAGGTCGCGCAGGGTGATGCCAGGCTGCATCTTGCCGGAGAAGCGGACCAGCACGGATTCCGGCATGTCCAGCGGCATGACGCCGGTGGCGGCGGCAAAGGCGACCAGACCGGAACCGGCCGGGAAGGAGATGCCGATCGGGAAACGGGTGTGCGAGTCACCGCCGGTACCGACGGTATCCGGCAGCAGCAGGCGGTTCAGCCAGGAGTGGATGACGCCGTCGCCCGGACGCAGCGCAACGCCGCCACGGGTCGAGATGAAGGACGGCAGTTCGCGGTGCATCTTGACGTCGACCAGCTTCGGATAGGCGGCGGTGTGGCAGAACGACTGCATGACCAAGTCGGCGGAGAAGCCGAGGCAGGCCAGGTCCTTCAGTTCGTCGCGGGTCATCGGGCCGGTGGTGTCTTGCGAACCAACGGTGGTCATCTTCGGCTCGCAGTAGGTGCCCGGCAGGATGCCGGTCACACCGCAGGCCTTGCCGACCATCTTCTGGGCCAGCGAGTAGCCCTTGCCGTCGTCGGCCGGGTTTTGCGGCAGACGGAACAGAGTGCTTTGCGGCAGACCGAGGAATTCGCGGGCCTTGGTGGTCAGGCCACGGCCGATGATCAGCGGAATCCGGCCGCCGGCACGGACTTCGTCCATGATCACCAGAGTCTTCAGTTGCGATTCGGCGATCACGGCACCGTTCTTGGCGGCGGTGACCTTGCCGGTGGCCTGATCGACCTTCAGTTCGATCTCGTCGCCCATGTCCATCGCGCTGCAATCGATTTCGATCGGCAGGGCACCGGCATCTTCCATCGTATTGAAGAAGATCGGGGCGATCTTGGAACCGAGGCAGAAACCACCGAAACGCTTGTTCGGGACGAAAGGAATGTCTTCGCCGGTGAACCACAGCACGGAGTTGGTGGCGGACTTGCGGGAAGAACCGGTACCGACCACGTCACCAACGTAGGCGATCAGGTTGCCCTTGGCAGCCAGCGCTTCGAGTTGCTTCAACGGGCCACGGGTACCCGGCTCGTCGGCTTCGATGCCCGGACGCGGGTTCTTGAGCATGGCCAGGGCGTGCAACGGGATGTCGGGACGCGACCAGGCATCCGGGGCCGGCGACAGGTCGTCGGTATTGGTTTCGCCGGTGACCTTGAAAACGGTCAGCTTCTGCGAAGCCGGGACTTCCGGACGCGAGGTGAACCACTCGGCGTCAGCCCAGGACTGCATGACCGCCTTGGCGTTGGTGGCAGCGGTGGCATTGGCCGACTTGGCCAGTTCGGCGACATCGTGGAAGAAGTCGAAAACCAGCAGGGTCTTCTTCAGGCCTTCGGCAGCAACGCTGCCGCAGGTGGCATCACCGAGCAGGTCGATGAGCGGCTTGACGTTGTAACCGCCGAGCATGGTGCCGAGCAGTTCGGTGGCTTTTTCCTTGGAGATCAGGGCGCAGGCTTCTTCGCCCTTGGCGACCTTGGCCAGGAACTCGGCCTTGACTTTGGCGGCATCATCGACACCGGCCGGCACGCGGTAGGTGATCAGCTCGACCAGGGCGGCTTCTTCGCCCTTCGGCGGATTTTTCAGCAGGGCGACCAGTTCGGTGGTCTGTTGCTTCGACAGCGGCAGCGGGGGGATACCGAGGGCTGCACGTTCTGCGACGTGGGCGCGATAGGCTTCAAGCACGGCGACTTCCTTTCGTAAAGGGTTGCTCTGGGAAACGAATATTTTACGACAACGGTGACGGCCTGATAGTTCGAAAACAGCTGCCACCAATCGTGACTTGCGGGTCTTATATATTTTATATGTTATATCACCTGCAAGGCTAGACCCGGATGGCGCAAAACGCTGGCCAAGGGCAAATCGCCCGATCTTTAGGCACAACCGCTAAACGCCTTGTCACTCAATGCATTGCAGCATTTGTCCCGAGCTTATCCACAAGCTTGTCCGACCCGAATGGGGATAAAGACTGCCGATTGTCGAACCATGCACATCGTGGCGATATTTACCGGTAGTTCCCTTTGGCGAAATTGGCCAAATGTGCTTCAGGCGGTTTTGCTCATGGGAACATCAGTTCAGAGAGGCACTCTAAACAGAAAGCTGATTAGTACCTGCCCTGCAAACCAAAATCAAATTGTCGGGCTGGTGTAGGAGAGAGTCATGGGTTTCATTCGTTCAAATAGCGTAATCGCCAATGCGGTTGAACGCGGATTGGCAGTGGCATTGCTGTTGGATGTGAGGGCCGGAGCGAAAGCGATGAGCGGCGCTGGCGTACCAATCTCGGTCGCATTACGGGTTTTGCTACATCCGGCACAACGCCGAACCAACGACTGGGTGCATGAGTAATATCCATCTCTATTTGGCGCTCTTTGAAGTCAAGGACAACGACGCCCGCGGGCGCTTTCCGGAAGGCTGGATGGCGCCGAAGCCTTACCTGCGCTACGTTCATCAGCCGCATCAAGCTTGCTACGGTCAACTGGAAAAATCTTCAAATTTTGGAATTTTCGTTTTGTTCCGCGCCCATCGACGTATCGCGGGATGCCCAGTGCTAAGCCGGTCAGGCTGCTCGAAACAGACCAGGCCCGGTCACTGCCACATCCCGGTTGACACGTAACGCTCCCCGGTGTCGCTGAGTACGGTGACCAGCAGGTGCCGCTCGCCATCGTTGGCCAGGCGCAGGGCAACTTCGACAAACGCCCCCGAGGAGGGACCGACGTAGAGGCCGATGCCGGCCAGCCGCCGGCACATCGCCAACGCCTGGTCGAGGCTGACCGGGTAGCGCCGGTTGATCAAGTTCTGGTCGAGCAAGGGCGGCACGATATCGCCGGGCTGGCCCAAGGGCTTCAGGCCTTCGATGCCGGGAAAGGTTTCGGGAATGGCCGCAGCGATCAGCAAGCCCGGATTTTCCCGGCGCAAGCGGCGACCGACACCGGTCAGCGTGCCGCCGGTACCAACGCCAACGATCAGCGCGTCCGGCGCACCGAGGCCGCGTTCGGCCAGCTGGGTGACGATTTCCTCGCCGGTCCCTTCGAAGTGCGCCTGCCAGTTGTCTTCGTTGGCGTACTGGTCGCACAGCCAGTAGCGTTCGGGCTGCTCGGCGGCCAGGCGGTGGGCGGTGCGCAGAGCATGGTCGTAGCCCTCAAGCGGATCGGTCAGCACCAACTCGGCGCCGTAGGCGCGCATCCGGTCCAGCCGCTCCCGACTGGCGTTGCCGGGAACGACCAGAGTGACCGGTATGCCAAGCGCGGCGCCGAACATGGCGTAGGAGATACCGGCGTTGCCCGACGAGGAGTCGAGCAAGCGCCGCTCACCGGCCAACCGTCCATTCGCCCGGGCCTTTAGCAGCATGCGGGCGACCGGCCGATCCTTGATCGAACCACCCGGGTTCACGCTCTCCAGCTTGGCAAAGAGGCGAACGCCCGGCGCCATCTGGCCGTCAAACGCGATTTCGACCAGCGGCGTATGACCGACCGCGGCGAGCAGGGCAGCGGCACTCATGCCGCCCTCTGGCAGAAGGCGGCGTAGTCGACATAGCCGGGAAAGGCGCCATGGTCGCCGCAGTAAGCACAGAGCGGGTTGGCTTGCAGGTCGTACTCGTCAAAGCGGCCGGGCAATGCGTCGTAGCAGAGCAGACGGCCAACCAGCGGGTTGCCCAGGCCGAGCAGAATCTTGAGCGCCTCGACTGCTTCGAGCAAGCCGATCACACCGGGCAGGACGCCAAGCACGCCAGCCTCGGCGCAGGAAGGCGCCAGTTCCGGCGGTGGCGGCTCGGGATAAAGGCAGCGGTAGCAAGGGCCACGGCGTTCCCCGTAGCCCGGCCAGAAAACCGTGACCTGGCCTTCGAAGCGGTAGACCGAGCCGTGGATGTTGGGAATATCGAGCTTCACACAGGCATCGTTGACCAGATAGCGGGTCGGAAAATTGTCGGAGCCATCGACTACCAGGTCGTAGCCGGCGAAAATATGCTCGACGTTGGCGCTCGACAGACGCTCCGCATAGGTTTCAACGCGGATCCCCGGATTCAGCGCCAGCAAGCTGGCCCGCGCCGAGTCCACCTTCAGTTGCCCGATGCGGCCATGGGTGTGCAACACCTGGCGCTGCAGATTGCTACGGTCAACCCGGTCGTCGTCGATAATTCCAAGGGTGCCGACGCCGGCTGCCGCCAGGTAAAGGGCGGCAGGACAACCGAGGCCGCCGGCGCCGACCAGCAGCACCTTGCTGTTCAGCAATCGGGCCTGACCCGCCTCCCCCACCTCCGGCATCAACAGATGCCGGCTGTAGCGTTCCCGGTCCTCGCTGTTCAGCATTTGCGGTGCCTCGCCGGGCAGGCCTTCAGCCTTCCAGCGCGCATAGCCGCCGGCCACCGAAGCCACTTGCCGGTAGCCCAGTTGCAGCAAATCATCGGCCGCGAACAGGGAGCGTACACCGCCGCCGCACAAGGTCATCACCGGGCGGTTGAAATCGGGAACGGCCGATTCGACGCGCAGTTCGAGAAAGCCCCGATTGAGGTGCAAGGCGCCGGGCGGACTGCCCTCGGCCACTTCTTCCGGCTCGCGCACATCGATCAGCACGGCGCCCGCGGCCTGGCGAGCCAGGGCCTGGGCCGGCGTCAGCTCCGGAATGCGGGCCCGCAACTCGGCCAGCCGCCGCTCCTTGCCTCCGGCCCCGCCGGCCACGGCGGGAACGATGGCGACTACGGCGCCAGCCTTGACCGGCGTAACCAGCCCGTGCAGCACCCGGATATTGTCGGGACCGAGATAAATATTGACGAACTGGCGCAATTCGCCGTCCGGCGACATGACCCGTTCGAGAATGCCGGGGTAGGCGTTACCGAGGGCGACCAAGGCCTCGCCGACACTGTTCGCCTCTACGGCAACCTTATCGGCGCCATTGGTATAGCTGCGCAGCGGCGTAGGAATGCGGATGGTGACCGTATCTTCGGGATGTTCAGCCATGGTGAACCTCCTCTTCATAAAAATCGTGATCGGCGAGGCGCCACGACCGGATGTCGACCACGCCGCCAGCCGTCACTGACAGGATCAAATAGGACCAGCCTGGCCACGCCATCTGCCGGTCCGTTTCGCTCGGACGGGCCGGATGGTCAGGGTGCGTGTGCCAAACCCCGATCACCTTGATTCCGGCTGCCGCGGCGGCCTCCTCGGCGGCCAGATAATCGAGTGGGTCGAGTTCGAAACGGTCAGCCGCACGCTCCCGGTTCAGGTTTCGCGCCGGGTGCTGGGAAACGACCTGGCAAAATTCCTCTCCGTTCAGCCCCAGGAGCAGGCCGCAGGTTTCATCCGGATAGCCGGTACCGGCCCGGGTTTCAAGCTCGGCACGGATTCCGGGCGGAATCAGGAGAACGCCATGCATCGCGGTCCTCATCACTTACTCAGAATTGGCCCCGAGCGAAGCGATGCAAGTTCTACGAGCGGGAACGGCTGCCCCTCTTTTAGTCGAAGCGATTGTCCCTGACCTGCACCCTGCCCTTTTCGATCCGCACCGGAAAGGTGGCGACCGGCTCGTAAGCCGGTGGCGACAGGGCTTCGCCGGTGACCAGCGAGAAACGCGCCTGATGGCGCGGACAGGTGATTTCCAGCCCGTTCAACTGGCCATTGGACAGCGTTTCGGACTCGTGGCTACAGAGATCCTCGATCGCATAAAAGCGGCCGTCGACGTTGAAAACGGCCATTTCCACACCGTCGACTTCGACTCGGCGGCAACTGCCGGGGAGGAATTCAGCTTCGGCAGCGACATCGATCCATTCGGTCATCCCGGCTCTCCTTTGTTAGCACCTCTCAGACCAGCCCGAGTTCCAGGCGCGCCGCCTCGCTCATCATCTTTTTCGACCAGCGCGGCTCCCAGACCATTTCGACCTCAACCTCCTCGACGCCGGGAACCTCGCGTACGGTATTGGCGACCATTTCGGGAAAAGTCTGGGCCACCGGGCAGCCTGGCGCCGTCAGCGTCATCCGCAGATGGACGTGGCCAGTCTCCGGATTGGCATCGAGCCCGTAGATCAAACCCAGGTCGTAGATATTGACCGGGATTTCCGGGTCATAAATGGTCCGCAGCACGAAGATGATGTCGCTTTCCAGCTCGCTGTGCGGCGGCAAACGCTCGGCTTCGGCCTGTTCAGCCTGCTCCGCCTTGGACAGCCATTGACGAAAACTCATGGGATCGCCTCCGTAGTCACCGGCTGGCTTTCGGCACGCAGCGCGGCATGCAGGGTGTGCCAGGCCAGCGTGGCACATTTGATCCGGCTCGGGAATTCACGCACGCCGGCGAGGACCTCCAGCTTGCCCAGTGCCGGGTTGGCTTTCGGCCCCCCGGTCAGCATGGCATGAAAATCGGCAAACAGCGCCTCGGCTTCCGTCTCGCTACGTCCTTTCAAGGCTTCGGTCATCAGCGAGGCGGACGCCGTTGATATGGCGCAGCCGGCCCCCTCGAAGCGGGCATCTTCGATGACGCCGTCGGCCACCTTCAGGCGCAAGGTCAGGCGGTCGCCGCACAGCGGATTGAAGCCTTCGGCCTGGTGGCTGGCGTCGGGCAGCGGGCCGAAATTGCGCGGCCGGCGGCCGTGGTCGACGATCACCTCCTGATACAGATCGCGAAGATCGGCCGTCATCCGAATATCTCCCGTACCTTGGCCAGGCCGTGAAATAGCGCATCGACCTCTGGCCGCGTGTTGTAAAGCGCGAATGAAGCGCGAACCGTTGCCGGTACGCCGTAGCGTTCCATCACCGGCATGGCGCAATGATGGCCGGTGCGCACGGCGACGCCCTGGGCATCGAGGATGGTGCCGACGTCATGAGGGTGGATGCCGGCCAGCGTGAAGGAGAGGATCGCCCCCTTGTCGCGGGCGGTGCCGATCTGGCTCAGCCCCGGAAACGCCTTGGCCTTAGCGCTGGCATAGGCCAACAGATCGGCTTCGTGGGCAGCGATGGCGCTCATGCCGACGTTCCGGACGTAGTCGATGGCGGCACCGAGGCCAATGCCGCCGGCGATATTGGGCGTCCCGGCCTCGAACTTGTAGGGCAGGTCGTTCCAGGTGCTGCCGGCAAAGCTGACCGACTTGATCATGTCGCCACCGCCCTGATAGGGCGGCATGGCTTCGAGCCGGGCGAGTTTGGCATAAAGCACCCCGATGCCGGTCGGGCCGTAGAGCTTGTGGCCGGAAAAGACGTAAAAATCGCAATCGAGGTCGGTCACATCGACCAGCAGATGGGCTACGGCCTGGGCGCCATCGACCAGGACGACGGCGCCGGCCCGATGCGCCAGATCAACCAGCGCCTTGACCGGATTGATGCTACCCAGGGCGTTCGACATGTGGGTCAGCGCCACCAGCCGGGTACGCGGGCCGAGCAGGCTGGCGAACTGCTCGACGATCAGCTGGCCTGCATCGTCGATCGGTGCCACGCGCAGCACGGCGCCGCTACGCTGGCAAAGCAGTTGCCAGGGCACGATGTTGGAATGGTGCTCCATTTCGGTGATCAGTATCTCGTCCCCGGCCTGCAGACATTGGCCGTAGCTGCTGGCGACCAGATTGATCGCCTCGGTGGTGCCGCGGGTGAACACGATTTCCTCGCGCCCCGGGGCGTGGATGAAGTCGCGCACCTTGTCGCGCGTCGCTTCGTAGGCCTCGGTTGCCTCCTGGCTCAAATGATGGATGCCGCGGTGAATGTTGGCGTTGTAATGGGCGTAGTAGTGGCGTTCGGCCTCGATGACCGACCACGGCTTCTGGCTGGTCGCGGCGTTGTCGAGATAGACCAGCGGGTGCTGGTGGACCTCGCGGTGCAGGATGGGGAAATCCTGGCGGCGGCGGATGACGTCGAGGACCGGCGCTTGCTGCGCCACGCTATTCACTGCGGTGACCATGCTTGTCATGCTGTCCCCTTATTGTTGCGGCAGCCGGGCATGCAGCAACTCGTCGAGTCTTTCCTGGAGCGCCGGGGGGCTGACCCGATTGACGATTTCCATGGCAAAGGCGCGGGTCAGCATGGCCCGGGCGGCTGACTGGCCGATTCCCCGGGAACACAGATAGAACACCTGGTCCTCGTCGAGCTGGCCGACCGTCGCCCCATGGCTGCACTTGACGTCGTCGGCCCAGATTTCGAGTTGCGGCTTGGTATCGATTTCGGCGTTTTCCGACAGCAGCAGGTTGTGGTTGGTCTGTACGGCATCGCTGCCCTGGGCATCGGGATGGACCAGCACGCGCCCGTTGAAGACGGCCCGCGAGGCCCCGTTGAGGACGCCCTTGTAGAGCTCGCGGCTGGTGCATCGGGGCTGCAAGTGGTCGATGCGGGTGTGGTGATCGACATGCTGGCGGCCGTCGGTGAGGTAGAGCCCATCGAGTTCGCAGCTGGCTTCCTCGGCTTGCAGCCTGACCGTGATGCCGACCCGGGCAAGACGGGCGCCAAGCGCGAAGGAACTGGAAACAAAACGGCTTTTTGCCGCCTGGGAGACGTTGACCGTAGCAATATGAAATGCGTTGGGGCTTTCCTGTTGCAGCTTGTGATGGTCGATCGCGGCGCCGGTATCGAGCACGATGTCGGTGACTGCGTTGGTGAAATAACTGATATCGCCGACCGCCACATGGTGCTCGATGATGCTGGCCGAACTGCCGGCGCCGGCCAGCACGAGATTGCGCGGCTGGATCGCCAGATTGGCTTCGCCGGCGATGAAGAGGAGTTGGATCGGTTCCTTGACGACGCAGCCCGGCGGCAGGCGAACATAGGCGCCATCGGTCATGAACGCCAGGTTCAAGTCGGCAAAGGCAGAAGGCGGCGGGTAAGTCACCAGTGCCTCTTCGAGGTCGTCCGGACTCCGCTCCAGGCGATAGGTCAGGCTGGCCAATCGCATGTCGTCCGGCAGGAGGCCAAGGCGGGACAAACCCGCTTCGAGATGACCATTGACGAAAACCAGCAAATGGCTGTCCGGCAGGGCATGGATGTCGACCAGCCGGCTCAGAAATACGGAACCCTCGGGCGGCAGCACATTGAAACGCCCGTGCGCGATGGCGGAGACATTGGTGTATTTCCAGTCCTCGTCATGCAAGCCGGGAAAGCCCTGCTGGGAAAATCGGCCGATGGCCTCGGCCCGGCTCTCGCTCAGCCAGTCCAGGTGCCGACCGGGCAACAGGCTGGAGATTCGCCGGAAGGCCCCGAGATAGTCATTGGCGGAAGGCGACTGGCGGACGTTCAAGGCATGATCTCCGCCGGCCCCGGCGCATCGGCCGGCTTGCCGTACCCGGTGCGCTCGAGTTCGATGGCCAGTTCCGGCCCGCCGGAGCGTGCAATTCGGCCGTCAGCCAGGACGTGGACCTGATCCGGCACGACGTAGTCGAGCAGGCGCTGGTAATGCGTAACCATAATGATCGCCCGCTGCGGGCTGCGCAGCCCGTTGATGCCGCTGGCCACGACTTTCAGGGCATCGATGTCGAGGCCCGAATCGCTTTCGTCGAGAAGAGCTAACGTTGGCTCAAGCAGCGCCATCTGCAGGATTTCGTTGCGCTTCTTCTCACCGCCGGAAAAACCTTCATTGACTGGCCGGTAAAGCAGGCTTTCGTCCATGCCGAGCTGTTTGAGCTTGCTGCGGATCAGGGCAAGGAAATCGATGGCGTCGAGTTCCGCCAGACCGTTGTGGCGGCGCTGGGCGTTGAGCGCAGCCTTGAGGAAATAGACATTGGTAACCCCGGAAATTTCCACCGGATACTGGAAGGCGAGAAAGATGCCTTGCCGGGCCCTGTCCTCAGCCGCCATGTCGAGCAGATTGTTGCCCTGATAGAGGACTTCGCCGGCCGTCACGGCATAGCCGCTGCGCCCGGCCAGGACATGGGCCAGCGTGCTTTTGCCCGAGCCATTGGGGCCCATGATGGCATGGACCTCGCCGGCCTTGACGCTGAGGTCCAGCCCCTTGAGGATGGGTTGGCCATCGACGTTGACGTGGAGATTGCGGATCTCGAGCATGATCATTGGCGCCGTCAGCCGATGCTGCCTTCCAGGCTGACGCCGAGCAGCTTTTGCGCCTCGACGGCAAACTCCATCGGGAGTTCCTGGAAGACTTCCTTGCAGAATCCGTTGACGATCATCGACACGGCATCTTCCGCCGACAGGCCGCGGCTCTGGCAGTAGAACAACTGGTCCTCGCCGATACGCGACGTGGTGGCCTCATGTTCGACCCGGGCCGACGGGTGCTTGACCTCGATGTAGGGAAAAGTGTGGGCGGCGCACTTGTCGCCAAGCAGCAGCGAGTCGCACTGGCTGTAGTTGCGGGCTCCGATGGCGCTTTTCGCAATCTTCACCAGACCCCGGTAGGCGTTGTGGCCATGGCCGGCCGAGATGCCCTTGGAAACGATGTTGCTGCGGGTGTTTTTCCCCAAATGGATCATCTTGGTCCCGGTATCGGCCTGCTGGAAATTATTGGTCAGCGCCACCGAATGGAATTCACCGTGCGAGTTGTCGCCTTTGAGGATCACGCTGGGGTATTTCCAGGTGATCGCCGAGCCGGTTTCGACCTGGGTCCAGGAAATCCGCGAGTTGTCGCCACGGCATTCGCCGCGCTTGGTGACGAAGTTGTAGATGCCGCCCTTGCCGTTCTTGTCGCCGGGATACCAGTTCTGCACCGTGGCGTAGCGGATCTGGGCGTTTTCCAGGGCGATCAACTCGACCACGGCGGCGTGCAACTGGTTCTCGTCGCGCATCGGCGCCGTGCAGCCTTCGAGGTAACTGACGTAGCTGTCGCGGTCGGCGATGATCAGGGTACGTTCGAACTGGCCGGTGTTCAGCGCATTGATGCGGAAATAGGTGGACAGCTCCATCGGGCAATGGACGCCGGGCGGGATGTAGCAGAAGGAGCCGTCGGAAAATACCGCCGAGTTGAGGCTGGCGAAATAGTTGTCGGTATAGGGAACGACCGAACCCAGATACTGCCGGACCAGCTCCGGATGTTCGCGGACAGCCTCGGAGAAGGGGCAAAAGATGATGCCCAGTTCGCCCAGCTTGGCCTTGAAGGTGGTGGCCACCGAGACACTGTCGAATACCGCGTCGACGGCGACGCCGGCCAGCAGTTCGCGCTCTTCGAGCGGCACCCCGAGTTTTTCGTAGGTGCGCAGCAATTCAGGATCGACGTCGGCCAGACTTTGCGGCCCGTCCTTGCGCGAGCGTGGGGCCGAGTAATAGCTGATGGCCTGGTAGTCGATCGGCGGATGATGAATGGTGGACCAGCCGGGTTCCCTCATGGTCAGCCAGTGCCGGTAGGCCTTGAGGCGCCATTCCAGCATGAATTCCGGCTCGTCCTTCTTGGCCGAAATGAGGCGGATGACCTCTTCGTTCAGTCCTTGGGGGACGGAGTCTGTCTCCAGATCGGTGACGAATCCGTGCCGGTATTCCTGACTGACCAGTTCATCGAGTTTGGTGGCTTCCTTGAGCATAGCTAGCCTCCTTCACATTTTTGACCGGATGAGGTATTCATCGTTCCGTATCGGTCGCCGACCATGGCCTTCCGCTTCAGGAAATGCGGGGGCGAATTGACCCGTCCGATGCTGGCGGGCCAAGCGGACTTTTCATTTTTGGGCATTTTTTCCGGTTGACCGTGGCGGGGGCCTTCATTTCCCGGGTACCAGCCCCGAAATAACGTCTTTTGTTGCCAAAAAAGAGGCATTCCATTAGATTCCGGACATATTTATAAAAATCCAGAAAATGGACCACCGGGGTACTCCATGTTTCAAGTCCGTTTGCTTTCCAGCCTGTTGCTCGCCTCTGGTGCCAGCCTTACCCTGGCCCAGCCGATGGTCGACGAGGAAGACCTGGCGCTGGCTTATGGCGACAAGAGTTTCGTCTCCATCGCTACGGGTTCCCGGCAACCAGTCCAGAAGGCACCTTCGGCAGCCACCGTGATTACCTCGGAAGAAATTGCCAGCATGGGAGCAAGAACTCTCAGTGAAGCACTGGAAGCGGTTCCCGGCCTACACGTCTCACGCAACACCCTGCAAAACAACTACGCCCCGACCTACGGCATGCGCGGCATCCTCACCGGAAGTTCGCCACACGTCCTGATGATGGTCAACGGCATTCCCAGAACCAGCGTCTATCTCGGCAACTCTGACGAAACGATGGTTGAACTGCCGGTAGACAACATCGCCCGCATTGAAGTCATTCGAGGCCCCGGCTCCGCTGTTTACGGTGCGGATGCCTTTGCCGGCACAATAAACATCATCACCAAGACAGCCGCAGACATTGACCGCACCAGCGTCGCCGTCGGCGCCGGCTCCTTCAATAGCTGGGATACCTGGTTCCAGCATGGCGGCAGACATGGAGACTTCGACGTCGCCGCCTATCTCAAAATCGGCTCAACCGATGGGCAGCGACGGAGCATCGCCAGCGACTATCAGTCCGGTTTCGATACCGCGTTCGGCACCACAGCGTCCCGCGCCCCGGGTTCGGTGAACGTCGGATACGACAGCATCGATGGCCAGGCCGACATCGGTTATGGCAAATTCCGCCTGCGCGCCGGCTACACCCGACGAGACAATTTGGGGACTGGAGCAGGGATCGCCGGCGCGCTCGACCCCGAGGGGAAAGTCCAGAGCGAACGCATCACCAGCGATTTATCGTGGAGCGATGCGAATATCGGCCGTGACCTGAGCCTGACCTTGCTGGCTTCCTATATGCAACTCGCCAACGAAGTCACCACGCCGCTCAGGGTTTTCCCGGCCGGCGCCGATTTTACTGCCATCGGCGGCAGCGCATTCCCGGCAGGCATGCTTGGCAAACCCGACAAATGGGAACGCCAGACCCGCTTTTCCGCAACCAGCATTTACTCGGGCTTTGCCGACCACCGGATACGTATTGGCTTCGGCCATGACGAAATGGAAATCTACAAAACGGCGGAAAGCAAGAATTTCACGCTGCTGCCTGGTTCACCGACAATATTACCCGGCGGCATGACGACCGCCACCGGCGCCGATCTATTCCTGGCCCCGCACAAACGCCAACTCGATTACATCTATCTCCAGGACGAATGGAGTTTTGCCCGGGCATGGACGCTGACTGGCGGCGTTCGCTACGACAATTTCTCGGATTTCGGCAGCACTACCAACCCGCGCCTTGCCCTGGTCTGGGAAGCGCGCCACGACCTGACAGCCAAGTTGATGTACGGCACGGCCTTCCGCGCCCCCTCCTTCGTCGAGCAGTACGCCACCGGCAATCCCATTGCATTGGGCAACTCGTCACTGATGCCGGAAAAAATCACCACTCTGGAAGCGGCCCTCACCTGGCAAGCCAGCCATGATCTGCAAACCAGCCTGAGCATTTTCCAGCACGAAATTACCGACATGATCAGCCAGACCGGGGCCACCTACCAGAACACCGGCAAGCAGACCGGCAGCGGCGGCGAACTGGAGGTCGCCTGGGATGCGACAACCAGCCTGCGCCTGACAGGCCACTACGCTTATCAGAAAAACATCGACGAGACGACCCAAACCGATGCCGGCTACGCACCGCACCACCACCTGTACAGCCGCGCCGACTGGCGGTTCACGCCCGGCTGGAAACTGAGCGGCCAGGTCAATTACGTGGCCGACCGCAACCGAGCCTGGGGCGACACGCGGGCCGCCGTCCCCGATTACACGGCAGTGGACCTGACCCTGCGCAGTGACCGGCCGAAACGCGGTTGGGATTTCTCGGCGTCGATATACAACCTTTTTGATGCCGACATCCGGGAACCGAGCAAGCCAACCTCGTCGGGCGTAATCACCTACGATCTGCCAATGCCGGGCCGAACCCTCTGGCTCCAGGCCCGTTACAGCCTATAATGCTGCCATGACATTGCCTTTGATCCGCTTCGTGCTGGCTTTCCTTCTGGCCGCTGCCGTTGTCCACGTCCAGGCCGAACCGACTCGTATCGCGGTCATTTTCGCGGAATCGGATGATAGCAATGCAAGCAGCTTTGCCGGAGTTCTTGGCGGAATCGAAAACACGCCTGGCGTTGAGATCATCCTTCTCTCCCTGAAAGACCTCGACGAACCTCAGCTGGCCCAGCTGTTGCTCGCCCCAAAGCAACGCAGCGGAGCACTCCAGTTGGCAGCGGCGGGCGGCAATATCGGGCCAATCGCAGTGCTTTACCCGGATATTGGCGAACCGTACCGCAGCATCTTCTCCAAGATTATCGAAGGTATAGAGGAAACATCCCGTACCAAGGTCGCCAGCTATGCCGTCGGCAGCAATTTCAACGCCCAGGCCATATCGGGAGAACTGAAGCGTCAGGACATCAGGGTGGTCATCGCCCTCGGGCGCAACGGACTGCGGGCGGCCAGCACTCTCGACAAGGAAATAGGCGTTGTGGCCGGTGGCGTCGTCTCTGTTTCGGAAACCGAACAACGTGGCAACGCCGTTCTCAGCCTGGCGCCGGACCCGGCGCTGCTCTTTGCTCGCCTGAAAACGCTGTCGCCGAAGACGCAGCGCGTTTTCGTCATCTACGAGCCCCGCCAGAACGGCTGGCTGATCAAGCTGGCAAGAGAAGCAGCCAGGGCACAGGGCATCGAACTGGTGGCCCAGGAAGCCGGCGACTTGAAGAGTGCGCTTGGCATCTACCAGACCATCTTCGCCACAGCCGACAGCAAACGCGATGCGCTCTGGTTACCGCAGGACAGCACGACGGTCGACGAGTCGCTGGTCTTGCCGCTGGTCTTGCAGGAGTCCTGGAACAAGAACATTCCGGTCTTCTCCAGCAACGTTTCACATGTCAAGCGCGGCGCCCTTTTCGCGCTTTACCCCAACAACATCGAACTAGGTCGCAACCTGGCCAACTCGGCCATCGGCATGGCGAGCGGCACCCCCACCGCGCGCGGAGTCCTGCCCTTGCGTGACGTCCTGACGGCATACAACACCCGCACCGCAAGCCACCTCGGACTGCACCCATCAATCGCCCAGCAACAGGGCTTCGATCTGCTGTTTCCGGAGCAATAAGGCGCTATGGGTTGGCTCTCGCGGCAACTCCGTGGGTTCAAAAGATCGACCTTCCGCCGCCAGCTTGCCATCCTGTTTTCCGTCGGAGTCTTGTCCGTCTCGCTACTTGCGGCCCTCGCCACATCCTGGCAAGGCAGCCGCCAGTTGCATGCCAGCAAGCTTGACGATGGTTTGCGCATTACCCGTATCCTCGCCACCCAGAGCCGGCTGGCACTGGCCTTTGGCTCAGCAGAGAATGTTTCGGAAGCTCTGGAGGCAGCCTCCGCCTTCCCCGATATAAGCAGGATCGAAATCCGCCATGCCGACGGGAGAACATTGCTCGAAAACGGCAATGCGATTGTTGGCGAGATCGACCGCAGCCTGCCCAACAACAGTCACCAAACCTATCTTGAAGCCGAGAATGCGGCCGGCTGGCGCTTTGTCGCGCCGGTCTGGTCTGTCTCGGGACCGGACTCCCAGTTCGAGACCACCGAACGCAAGGACATCCTGCTCGGTTTCGTCATCATCGACCAAAGCAAGGCAACGCTGAAAGCCCTTGTCCAGGAAGTGTTCGTCGTCAATTTCGCCGCTGGTCTGGCCTTTGCGGTGCTCTTTGTCCTTGCCGTGCGTATCCTGGCACGGCGCCTGACCCAGCCCCTGGCCGACCTGTCAGCCACCATGACGCGCGCCGAAAAGGGTGAAATCGGACTACGCGCCGATCTCTCCGGCCCGCGTGATCTGGCCGACATGGCCCGTGCCTTCAACAGCATGATGGGAGCCCTTGAACAGCGCGAGCTTGAGTTGCGCACGGCCCGCGACAGCGCCTTGCGTTTTGCCAAACTGAAATCCGATTTCGCCGCCACGGTCAGTCATGAGATACGGACCCCGCTGAACGGCGTTATCGGTACGCTCGACATGCTCAAAATGGGCAAGATGAATCGCGATCAAAAGGAACTGCTTGATCTGGCCTGGGATTCCTCGCAGTACCTGCTCGAACTGATCAACAATATCCTCGACTTTTCCCGTCTGGAAGCTGGCCGCATGGAGGTGGATGCCTGCGACTTCGCCATGCAGCCCCTGATCGATGGGGTGATGAATATGTTTCACGCCCAGGCCACCAGCAAGAATCTGGCCTTGACGGCCAGCGTGGCACCGAACGTGCCACCGGTTCTCAATGGCGATCCAGCACGCATCCGTCAAGTGCTGATCAACCTGATCGGCAATGCGCTCAAATTTACCGAGCACGGCTCGGTGACGTTGACGGTAGAACGCACCGAAGATCAAGGTCTGCTGCGCTTCGGCATTCGCGATACTGGCATCGGCATTGCCAAGGAACAGCAGGCGGAGATTTTCGACTCATTCACCCAGGCGGATACTTCGACAACCCGTCGCTACGGCGGCAGTGGTCTGGGTCTCTCGATCAGCAAGCAGATCGTCCGTCTGCTTGGTGGCGAAATCGGAGTGGACTGCACCACCGACCGCCAGGGCAGCCTGTTCTGGTTTACCACACCTTGTGTCGCCGGGATGCCCATCGCCGATGTTCCCCCGGGCGAACCAATCCTCGCCAGCAGCGGACGCATTCTTATCGCCGAGGACAACGCGACCAACCAACTGGTGGCAGCCGGCATGCTGCGCCTGCTGGGATGTTCGAGCAGCATCGCGAAGAATGGGGTCGAAGCCGTCAACCAGTGGCAGGCCGGCAACTGGGATCTGATCCTGATGGATTGCTCAATGCCTGAAATGGACGGTTTCCAGGCCACTGCCGCCATCCGCAACCTGGAAGCCGGCAGCGGCTGCCATACGCCTATCATTGCGATGACCGCCAACACCCTGCCGGCCGACATAGAACGTTGCAAGGCGACCGGCATGGACGACCACCTGCCCAAGCCTCTGACGCTGGAAGCCCTTTCTGCCTGCCTCAAGCAGTGGCTGAACTGGCACACCGACCTGTCGGTCGCGGCCGAGCCGTCGACCGACCCGGGCAACAATCTGCCGCTCGATAGCACAGTACTGAAACGGCTACGGGAAATTCTCGGTGCGTCGATCAGCGAAGCCATCCGGCCGTTCCTGGAAGATGTCCCGCGTTACCTGACGGAGCTGGAGCGAGCCATCGCAGCCGGTGATGCCGGAACAGTTCGCCAGGTGACGCATGTCATCAAGGGTGCCGCCAGCAATCTGGGTGCCGTTGCCCTGGCCGGAGTCGCCCGTGAGATGGAAACGCATGCCGAGGCCGGAGCGCTTGGCGAGGCCAGCGAAGGTTTGTTGCGCCTGCGGACCGAATTCGCCGTCATCGAACCGGAGTTGAGACAGGAACTGGCCCCCTCGCCTGACAGCCTGCCCCAATTGCGCGAAGATGCGCCCATCGTGCTGGTGGTAGACGATGATCGCAGCACCCGTTCGGCGCTGCGTCACGCCCTGCATCGCAGCGGTTTCCGCGTCGAAGAAGCCGGTAACGGCAGTGAAGCCTTGATCTGGCTGGAGAACAATCCCGCCGATGCCATCCTGATGGATGCCCTGATGCCGGTCATGGATGGCTTCGCCGCCTGCGCCGTCCTGAAGGGCCACTCGCGCTGGAAAGACATCCCGATCCTGATGATCACTGCCCTCGAAGACCGTCAGTCCATCGAGCGGGCTTTCGAGGTCGGCGCCAGTGATTTCATTCCCAAGCCTATCCACTTCTCGGTCGTCAACCAGCGTGTCCGGCGGGTCATCGATGCCACCCGCACCGAGCGGCACGTCCAGCATCTCGCCTACAACGACGCCCTGACCGGACTGCCCAACCGCCTGCTGTTCATGGAGCAATTGAACCAGGCCATCGAACGCACCTCGGCCCATGACAGCATGCTGGCTGTACTGTTCCTTGACCTCGACCGCTTCAAGTTCATTAACGACACCCTCGGTCACGAAGTAGGCGACAAGTTGCTGGCGACCATGGCCCAACGCCTCAAGGGCTGTGTTCGCACCGACGATTGCGTGGCCCGCCTGGGCGGCGACGAATTCACCGTCCTGCTCGACGACCTGCCCAACGCAGCGGTGGCAGCCAGCGTGGCCCAGAACATCTGCCGCACGGTGTCTGCCCCCCTGGTCATTGACGGCCAGGAAATTGTCATTACCGCCAGCATCGGCATTTCGCTGTATCCGCAAGACGGCCCGGATCTCAGCCGACTGCTCCGCCATGCCGATACCGCCATGTATCGCGCCAAGCATAGCGGCAGTGGTTTCTGTTACTACGAGGCTGCTATGGAGTCAGCGGTCTCGGATCGGCTGAAGATGGAGAACGATCTGCGCCACGCCCTGGAACGCGAGGAGTTCTCGGTTTTCTATCAGCCGGTGATTGATACTGTCACCGGCAACGTTGCCGGCGTCGAAGCCCTGGTTCGCTGGATACATCCGGAAAAAGGCATCGTATCACCGGCCGAATTCATACCTGTCGCCGAAGAAACCGGTCTGATCCTGGCCCTCGGCGAATACGTCCTGCGCAGTGCTTGTCGGCAAACCAAGGTCTGGCTCGATTCCGGCCTGCCAAACCTGCATGTCGCCGTCAACCTCTCGGCCAAACAGCTGGAGCAGCCTGACCTGCGCAACATCATCCTCAGCGCGCTGGACGAAAGCGAGCTGCCGCCTTCGGCCCTGGTCCTCGAAATAACCGAAAGCGTGCTGATGGCACGCGCGGCGGAAAGCATCGATCTGTTGCGCGACCTGCGTAACCTGGGAATCCACCTCTCCATCGACGATTTCGGTACCGGCTATTCGTCGTTGTCCTACCTGAAGCACTTGCCGGCCAATACACTGAAAATCGACCGCTCGTTCATTCAGGACATTCCAGACGATGAAGACGCCGTCGCCATCGTCACCGGTATTCTGGCGCTCGCCCACAGCCTGCGCATGACAGTCGTCGCCGAAGGGGTCGAAACCGATGCCCAGCGGGAAACGCTAACTCGCCTGAAGTGCGACTGCCAGCAGGGTTTCTTTTACTCCAAGCCCTTGCCAGCCGAACTAATCGAAACCCGGATGCTCACCCCAAAACGTCGGAAACGCCCGCTGAACAAGCAAAGCTGAGATATTTGCCTATTTTTTAGGCAACCGTCAAAACTCGTTGTCGGTCATGGACTTGCCCAGCTTGTCCCGAGTTTATCCACAGTCTTGTCCGACCAGAACGGGGATAGTTTCCATCGCCGCATCCGTGTAAAAAAAACCCACGCCAAACTGGAAGATGGACGTAAAATCATTTCGCGCAATTTACGGTGCCACTTCATGTTTCGAAAACTCGCCACTTCCCTTCTGATGCTTTTGATCGCCCTGGGCGCATCCGGATGTGCGCCCATCATCATCTCGGCGGCCGGCGTGGGTGCCGGCGCGGTGTTTTCACATCACATCAACGGCCAGTCCTCACGAACATTCACCGCATCACTCCCCCGCGTCCGCGTTGCCGTGCTTGCCGCCTTGAAAAAGATGTCGATCAAGCCCGGCACCACCGAGAAAACCGAACAGGGCCAACGCATCACGGCCAAAGCCGGGGACCGCAATATTGAAATCGAACTTGAAGTCGTCACCCCCAGCACGACCCTCATGCGCACGGTGGCCCGCAACCAGAGCGGCCTGACTGTCGACTCGGCAACTGCCGCAGAAATCACCAACCAGACCGAGGCTGCAGTCGGCCGCGGTTGAACGTCATTGAAGCCGGACATCGGGCTGGCTTCTGCGCATTTCAATTTTGGGCATTTGTTCGGGTTGACCGTGGCAATCGCTACAGCGGCAGCAAGGACTCGGCCCAAACGCGCGAGCGGGCACGTCCAGCTACCATTTCCAGGTTGAAGCAGAGCAGAAGCTCAAACGGCCGTGCAAAACAACAAGCCAGCCGACAACGAACCTACGAGCGAGGAAGCTCGGCAAGCCCGCAGCGTTGTCGCGCCCTGTTGCAGGCGGCGTGCTCCACGTCGAACTCCCGGCAGGGCGATGGGCGGACGTCGTAGATCGAGCAGCTGACGGCGACACCAACCTCTCCGGCCAGCGCCACGCAACGCGGCGGGCTGGCATCGGTGCCGCACAGGCGAACGATGGCCGGCGTCACCGGCACCGTCATTTCCACCGGCACGCCCTGCCCCCAGGCGAAGGCGCCGCCGGCCAGTTCGACCGGATGAAAATCGACACGAAAGCTGGCGCAGCAGGCGCCGCAAGTCTGGCAGACGCTCATGGCAGGCTGACCCGGCAGCGCCACAGCTCGTGGCCGGAAGCGAGGTATTTCTTCTCGAAAGGCGTCATCGGGTCTGCCGTCTGCCACGGTTCGGCGACCACCAGCTGGCCGCTGAGCAGACTCAGCGCCTGGGCCATTTCCTCGATGTAGATGCGCCAGTTGCTGCGGCATTCGACTTCGCCGCCCAGTTCACCCCACACCGGAAAGACGGCATGGCCTTGCCAGCGCCGGGCCAGATGGCCGATCTTCGGCCACGGGTTGGGGTAGAGGTTGTAATGACGGGCCAGACGGATATCGTTGTCAGCCAGCAGGCGCCAGAAGTCGACCAGATCGGCCCGGATCAGCAGCGCATTGGCCGGCATCGGCAAGGGCTTGCCGCGGCTGATGCGGTCGACCGACTGATCGACACCAAAAACGAAATGCTCGGGGAAGCTTTCGGCGATGCGCTGCGTGCTCCAGCCAACGCCGCAGCCGGCGTCGAGGATCAGCGGCGCCTGCGGGTTCCACGCCGCGCGCGCCGCCATTGCCAGCGCGAAGGCCTCGCGGTTGTAATCGGCCAGCGGCTTCCTGAACGGGTGTGCCATGTGCCGGCGGACAAGCGCTTCGAGGTCGCGATGCGGACCTTCCTGCGCGCTCGAAATAAAGCGGGAGTTGCCTGACACAGATTCGTCCATCACGCCGCCAGCCGTTCCGGCGTCAGCAGGCCCTCGGCGATCAACGCCGCATCGATATCGGCAGCGCCCTTGATCGGCCGCAACAGATCGTACAGTTCGCCGGCCTCCGGGTAATTCCGGCGCAGCATGGCCAGCCATTGCTTGAGGCGGCCGCCGGCATGCACCGCCACCACTTTCCTGCGCACGCCCAGCCAGTAGTCGCCAACGGCCGGCCTGATTTCATCCCAGCCGCCGGTCGCCTCGCCGCGCACGCGCCGCGCCAGCAGCGGGTCAGCCACCGCGCCCCGGCCAACCATGATGTCGGCACAACCGGTCGCCAGCTGGCAATTGCGAAAATCTTCGACGGTCCACACCTCGCCGTTGGCGATCAGCGGAATATCGATGGCGGCGCGCACCCGGTCGATCCATTCCCAGCGCGCTGGCGGGCGATAGCCGTCGACCTTGGTCCGGCCATGTACGATCAGTTCGTCGATGCCGGCAGCGACCAGCGCCTGGGCGTTTTCGACGGCCCGGCTGGTGTTGTCGATGCCGAGGCGCATCTTGGCGGTAAACGGGATGTGCGCCGGCACCACGGCGCGCACGGCGCTGGTGATTTCGTGCAAAAGCTCGGGCTCGCCGAGCAGGGCGGCACCGCCGCGATGACGATTCACCGTCGGTGCCGGGCAGCCGAAATTGAGATCAATGCCGGCCGGGTTCAGGGTCACCAGCCGACTCGCGTTCTCGGCCATCAAAAACGGGTCGGAACCAAGCAACTGGACGCGCATCGGCGTCCCGGCCGCCGTCTTGCTGCCGTTGAGCAGTTCCGGACAAATCCGCTCGTAAGTCTTCGCCGGCAGCACATTGGCCGAGACCCGGACAAATTCGCAGATGCCCCAGTCGTAGCCGCCGATGGCCGTCAGCACGCCGCGCAACAAATCGTCGGCGAGCCCTTCCATGGGGGCGAGAAGAATGCGGGACATCAGACAGATTCCAGAACAGGAGACACAAAGGCCGGCATTATAATCGCCCCATGCTGCGCTTAGTTCTCGATACCAATGTCGTCCTCGACCTCTTTCACTGGGGCAACACCGATGCCGTGCCGATCATGGCGGCGCTGGAGGCCGGAGAAATTCAATGTGTCGTCGATGCCCGCACGCTCGATGAGCTGCAACGCGTGCTGACTTACCCGCAACTCAAGCTCTCCCCGGACATGATGGCCGAGCGCTACGCCCGCTACACAAAGCTGGTCGAGGTTTTTCCCGAAGGTGAAGCGCCAAAACTGCCGCGCTGCAAGGACCGCGACGACCAGAAGTTCCTTGAACTGGCCGCCCGCTGCGGCGCCAACCTGCTGGTCAGCAAGGACAAGGCGCTGCTCTGCTTGCGCGGGAGGACGACGCTGGGATTCCAGATCGTCAAACCGGCAGCGGCATCGGCATTGCTGGCAACGTGAGACAAATTTAGTCTCAGGTGGGCGCCGGTACAGAATCCCACGGTCAACCGGAAAAAATGGCCAAAATTAAAAAGGGAAATGCAGGGGCGCTTCGAGTTGGCGCTACTTCCCGTCAATTTCGTATACCCGCGAGAGCAGCTGGCGGAATGAAGATGTGCGCGCGGGCTCCGTCGGGCGAAGCACCCCATGTTCCTGCAGGACGGCGATCAGTTTCAATGGCGCAACGCGCTTGTCACCAACGATCTCGACATGCCCGGCCTGCACTTCGACGCGCTTCAACCGGGGATCGCCCTCCACCAGGGAATTGCGCTGCTCGGCCAGCGAGAAAATGTCGTCGTCCTCGATGCAGCGGCCGTTCTCCTCATGCCGACAGGTATCGCGCTCATCGGTATCAATTTTCAGATAGCTGGCGACCTGATCTGTCAAGGCGCCCGGCTCGCGAATAAACCGCGACGAGTAGGTGATGTCGGCCCACTTCGGGCCGGTCGCCACATAGCAGCTCAAGGGCAGCAGCCCGAGCGTCAGCGGGTACAACCAGGTTTTGCCACAGGTGCGGGCCGCCTCTATTCCCGAGAATGGACCCGAAACGGTCACCAGGCGCAAATCGACGTGCGGCGTGCGGGTCGATTCAGTCAATGAGCCGCGGGCGATCAGCGCACCCTGGCTGTGACCGATCACCGTCACCTGCGGCACATGCGACTGCTCGGCCAGTTGCTCGATGGCGGACCTCAATGCAGCCGCACTGTGCGCCAGTTTGGCCCGGTCATCATAGGTAAAGCAGGCCGATTGCTGACCGTGGAAGGCCAGCACCTGAGCCAGGCCGCGAAACTGGCCTGACGAGCCGAAACAGCCATGGACCAGCACGTTGATCGGCTGGCTCGCATCAAATCGCAAGCTCCGATCCGGATTGTCCGTGCACGGGCCCAGGCCGGGAATGTTGATCGTGATGCTGGGTGGCGGTTGGCGGCCGGGTTCGAGATCGAGCGCAGTTATCGCCTGGCGCGTCGCGCAGCCACCAAGAAGACTGACGGCGGCCATCAAAATGACGATGCGAACCATGTTGGATACCTGACAGATAAAGCGGGAATGAACAATCGAACCACGCCATGGCAAGGCTCGATCCGGCAGCACATTTTGCGGCTAGCGAAATGGAATAACAAGGAGAGACGGAAGCGCGGTGAGGTCGGGGGCAACATCGCTCTTGCAGGCGACTTGATGCAATGAAGCAAAAAGCAATTTAGTTTTTGCCGGTATTAACAATAATGTTATATCTTTAACCCTATAACAGGAATTACCCGCCGACAAGCCCGCGCAAGCACCTGTTGGCGAAAGGAGAGTCAGCATGGCGAATATCGTCTGGATGCAAGCCGGTGCCTGCAGCGGCGAAAGCATGGCCTTGCTCTGTGCGGACCGGCCCAGCCTGGAAAACCTGCTCCAGCAATATGACCTGAATCTCCTCTGGCACCCGTCGCTGACCGCCGATGCTCGCTTCGGACAAGTGCTTGAGGCGATCACCAGCGGTCGCCAAAAACTCGACATCCTGTGCATCGAAGGCAGCCTGATGACCGGGCCGGACGGTAGCGGCCAGTACGACACCTGGAAGGCCCGTGCCAAGATCGACATCGTCCGCGAACTGGCGCCGCTGGCCACCCATGTCGTGGCGATGGGCACCTGCGCGGCGTTTGGCGGCGTCCATGCGGCAGGGCCGAACCCGACCGACTGCACCGGCCTGCAATTTCTCCGGGGCCAGCCGGGCGGCCTGCTTGGCGCCGACTGGCGGGCACGCAGCGGCCAGCCTGTCATCAACGTCGCCGGCTGCCCGGCCCACCCGAGCACGATGACCAAGGTGCTGGCCATGCTGGCCGAGGGCGAAACGCTCCAGCTCGATGCACTCAACCGGCCGGCCGCCTTCTTCGCCAGCCTCGTCCATCAGGGCTGCACGCGCAACGAGTACCACGAATACGACATCGAGGACGAGGTGCTCGGCGGGCGCGGCTGCATGTTCTTCAGCCTCGGCTGCCGCGGCCCGCAGACTGTGGCGCCGTGCAACACCGAATTGTGGAACGGCCACAGCAGCAAGACGCGGGCTGGCGTCCCCTGTTTCGGCTGCACCTTGCCCGATTTCCCGGCGAACCGCGACCTGTTCGTGACGCCCAAAATCGGCGCCGTGCCGAAATTCCTGCCGCTCGGCGTCGCCCGCGCCAGGTACATGGCCTACAAGAACCTGGCCCGCGCCGCTGCCCCCGAGCGCGTCATTAATCGCGAGATGGAACCTTGATGACCCGCGTCACCGTCGATATCGACCTCAACCGCGTCGAGGGCGACCTCGAATTCCAGCTCGATCTTGAAGACGGCGTGGTCGTCGATGCGCGCTGCGTCGGCACGCTGTACCGCGGTTTCGAGCAGATCATGATCGGCCGGGCGCCGCGCGATTCGCTGGTCATCACGCCGCGCGTCTGCGGCATCTGCGGGACCGCTCACCTTTATGCGGCGACGCTGGCGCTCGAACAGATCGCCAACATCACGCCGCCGGCCCATGCCGTGCTCGTCCGCAACCTGTGCCTGATGGCCGAGACGCTGCAAAGCGACTTGCGCCAGAGCTTCCTGTTTTTCACGCCGGATTTCTGCAACCCGCTGTACGCCGGCCACCCGCTCGCCGCCGAACTGGCCGAGGCCTTCGCCCCGCTCAAGGGCAGCGTCGTGCGCGGCTGCCTGAAGAGCACACGCGAGCTGATCGGCATCGTCGCCATTTTCGGCGGCCAGTGGCCGCACTCGACCTACATGCTGCCCGGCGGCATCACCCAGCCGGCCAATGCCCGCCGGCTGATGGACACGCGCGACATTCTGGCCGGCGTGCGCGACTGGTTCGAGCAGGACGTGATCGGCGGCGACCTCGATGAATGGCTGGCCCTCGACAGCGGCGAAGCCCTGTTCCGCTGGATGGCTGCCAACCCGGCCCGGCAGCGCAGCGCCCTCGGCCTGTTCAACCGTTTCGGCCGCGACATCGGCCTGCACAAGCTCGGCGCCGGCACCGGCCACCTGCTCAGCTACGGCGTCAATCATCGGCCCGACGGCGCCGGCAGCGAATTGTCGGCCGGCTTTTTCAACGCCGACACGCAGCAGGTCGAGCCGCTCGACCACCTACAGATCAACGAACACGTCCGCCATAGCTGGTTTCTCGATTACCCCGGCGGGCGCCACCCGTGGGCCGGCGAAACCATCCCCGACCACCAGCCGGGCAGCGACCGCTACACCTGGGCCAAGGCGCCGCGCTATGGCGACAAGGTGGTGCAGACCGGGCCGCTGGCCGAGCTGCGCATTGCCGGCGAAGCGCTGATTTGCGACCTGCTGGCCAGCGAGGGCGACAACACCTGGCTGCGCCAGTTCGCCCGCCTGCGCCGGGCCGGCTGGCTGCTCAATGCCGCGGTCAACACGAAAAAACAGCTAAAAATGAAATGCGACGAGCCGCATTTCATCGACCCGAAAATCGACGTCTGGCCGGATGGCGAAAGCTACGGCCTGGTCGAGGCGGCGCGCGGCGGGCTCGGCCACTGGCTGCGCATCAAGGATGGCGTCATCGACAAATACCAGATCGTCACGCCGACCGCCTGGAACGCCTCGCCGCGCGACAGCGCCGGCCGCCACGGCCACTGGGAACAGAGCATCATCGGTCTGCCGGTGGCAGACCCGGAAAACCCGGTGGAGATCGGCCACATCGTCCGCTCCCACGACCCGTGCCTGGTGTGCACCGTGCATTTCATCGGCAGCCACAAAAAAACGCATTTCAATGTCTGAGCGGATGCGCATCCTCTGCTTCGGCAACCCGCTGCATGGCGACGACGGCTTCGGCCCGGCCGTCAGCCTGGCGCTCAAGCGGATCAAGCTGCCACCGGAAGTCAAAGTCATCGACTGCGGCACGCGCGGGCTGGATGCCCTGCACCTGTTCGAAGACTGCGCTCACGTCATGATCGTGGACGCCATGGCCGGGGACAATCCCGGCAAGCTGCGCCTGCTCCAGCCGCATAGCGTGCCGCTCGAAAGTAGCGGCAGCGGCGGGCATGGTGCCGGCGTCGGCTATCTGCTGGCCGCCGTCCGCGCTACCATCCCGAAGCCGCCGGTGATCGAGATCGTTGCCGTCGAGATCGGCCCGGTCAAAACCTTCGCGCCGGGCCTGTCGCTGGAAGTTGCGGCGGCCGTCGCCGAAGCCACCGACGTCATTCGCCGTTGCCAGGCACCCGCGGCATTTGGCCAGAACTGTGAGCTGGCCACCGAACTCGATTGCCTGCGCCAGGCCAATCTGGCCCTGGAAAGCGAACTGATCAAAAGTACCGAGGCGCTCGAACTGCTGATCGCCGAGCAGGAAAGACAGCAGGACGAACTGCAGCTTCGCTCGCAGGAACTGGCCCAGTTGCACGGTGCGCTGGAGCGGGCCATCGGCACCATGGCCGAAATTTTCGTCATGCTCGGCCCGGACGGCCGGGTCATCCGCGCCAACAGCCTGCTCACCAAGGAACTGGGCTACGCGCCGGACGCCCTGGTCGGCCATTATTTCGAAGACTGCCTGCCCGAATCAAGCCGCCAGCAGTTGCGCCGCCTGCTGCCGGCCAATCGCGGCACGCCGCTCTTGCTCAACGCCATTCGGGCGGCCGGCGGGCGCTTCGAAGCCGAACTCAACTTCCGCCGGGCCGAGTCACCGGCCGACGATGACCACGATGCGCTGCCCTATCTCGTCCACGCCAGCCAGATCCACAGCCAGGCCGGCAAACTGGAAGGCGCCGTCGTCGTCGCGAGCAATATCGCCGTGCTCAAGGACCGCGAAAAGGCCCTGCGCGACAACGAACGCCTGCTCCATGAAACGGCCGAAGACCTGCGCGATCACCGCGACAATCTGTCGGCGATGGTCGATGAACAGACGCACGATCTGCGTACGGCCAAGGAGCAGGCCGAGCTGGCCAGTCAGGCCAAGACCAATTTCCTGTCGAACATGTCGCACGAGGTGCGCACACCGCTCAGCGCCATCCTCGGCCTTTCCGACCTTTGCCTGCGGACGCCGCTCAACGTCCAGCAGGGACAATATCTGACCAAGATTCGCCTGGCCGCCCACCACCTGCTCGGCATCATCAACGACATCCTCGACTTTTCGCGCATCGAGGCCGGCAAGCTCGATATCGAGCAGGTGCCCTTCGACCTGCCCACCCTGATCGACGAAATCACCGACCTGCTCATCGAGTGCATCGAAGACAAGGGGCTGGAACTCTGCGTCGATATCGGACCCGAAGTGCCCGGCAGTTTCATCGGCGACCCGCTGCGCCTCAAGCAGATCATCATCAACCTGCTCGGCAACGCCATCAAGTTTTCGGAAAAAGGCACCCTGCGCCTCGAATGCCGGCTTGAATCCGGCGACGATGAGCTGTCCCGGCTCCGTTTTTCGGTCAGCGACGAAGGCATCGGCATTTCACCAGCCGAGCAGGACATCCTGTTCTCCGCCTTCAGCCAGGCCGATACCTCGACGACCCGGCGCTACGGCGGCTCCGGCCTCGGCCTGGTCATTTCCCGCCGCCTCGTCGAGCTGATGGAAGGCCGCATCTGGCTGGACAGCGAACCCGGCCTCGGCAGCACTTTCCACTTCACGGCCAGCCTCCGGGCCGTGCCGAACGCCCCGCTGCCGGCGGCCGAACTCGCCGCTCGCCTGGCGGCCCACGCCGGGCGCACGGTGCTGATCGTCGACGACAACCCGCTGCTCGCCGAAACGCTAGGCAAACAGGTACTGCAACTGGGCTTGCAGGCGGAGACCTGCGCCAGCGGTCAAGCCGCGCTGAGCCAATTGAGCGGACCGTCAGCCGATTACCTGGCTGTGCTGATCGATTGGCAGCTACCTTCGGGCATGAGCGGCGTCGAAACCATCACGGCCATCCGCCAGACCATCGGCCCGCGGGCGCCGGCCCTGATCCTGCTGGCGCCGCACAACAGCGCCATGCTGCCCTTCATGGAAAACCACGTGGCCGCCGCCGTGCTGCGCAAGCCGGCCAGCCTGCCGGGGCTTTATTCAGCGCTGGCCGTGCCGCTGCACTTGCCGGCGCTCTCGCCATCGCCCCCGGCGAACGCCCTGCCCGACATTGCCAGCGTCCCCCACCTGCGCGGCGCCGACATCCTCGTCGTCGACGATGTCGACATCAACCGTGAACTCATGCAGGAACTGCTCGGCATGGCCGGCCTCAAAATTCGCCTGGCCAGCGACGGCAAGCAGGCTATCGCTGCCATTCGCCAGAAACGCCCGGACCTCGTCCTGATGGATTGCCAGATGCCGATCATGGATGGCTTCACCGCCACCCGCCTGTTGCGCGCCGAGCCGGAATACGCCGACCTGCCGATCATCGCCCTGACCGCCGGCGCCCTCGAGCACGACCGCCTGCAGTGCATGGAGGCCGGCATGAGCGCCCGCATCACCAAGCCGGTCGATGTCGACGAGCTGCTGCACATGATCAGCGATTTGCTCCAGCCCGCGATCAAAGTCGTGGCCCCCGTCACGCCGAGCGCAGCGCCGACGCTGGAACCTGCCTGGATGCTCGACCTGCCGGGCATCGACGTGGAAAAGGGCCTGAAACTAATGGGCAACAAGGTCAATTTTTATCGGAGCATGTTGATCAAGTTCCGCGACAGCCATGGCAGCCACTTTGCCAGCGACCTGCAGGCAGCACTCGACCACAACCAGCACGATGTCGCGCTGCGTTTCGCCCATACGCTCAAAGGCATGTCGCGCAGCCTGGGCATGGACGACCTGGGCAACCTTGCTGCCACCGTCGAAACCGAGCTGCAAGAATCAGCGAGCTGCCAGCCTCCCCCGACGCTTGCGCCCTTGTTTGCCGAACTGGGCCGGATATCAAGGGCGTTGGTGAAATTGGGGCAGTAAGCGACGGTGCGGCTGAAACCATTGCGCTACCCGGTTTGCTACGGTCAACCGGAAAAAATGGCCAAAATTGAAATGGCTGGCGGCACGACCCGGCAGAAACCGACCGCGCCGTATCCAGACACTCAGTTTTCAGTGATGGCGTAAGCGCCGTCCTTCGTCCATTTAACGTTGGCATCGAGGAAATAGGCCTTGATCCTCGGATTGACCTTCCTTGCCTTGTCGAGCGCATCACCGCTGCGCCCGCCGGCCGAACAGAAAAAGATGATCGGCTTGTCGGTCGGCAGTTCGCCGGCCCGTGCCTCAACCGTCGCCACCGGCATGTTGATGGCGCCCTTGAACGAACCCGTGGCGAATTCCACCGGGTCGCGCACGTCGACCAGAACGACGGAATCCGGCGCTTCCTTGAGAATTTTTTCGAAGGAGGCAATAGCAATCGCATCCTTGTCCGCCGTCGTCTGGATAAGCACCTTGAGCACCGGCCCCCCGGCGGTCGGCCCGGCACCATACAGTTTGACCCAGCCCGGATAACCTTCCGGCACAACCTTGACCTGCGTGTAGCCGAGTTTGACCGCCTTGGCCGCCGAATCGGAACTCAGCTTGCAGCTCAGTCCCTCGCAATAGAAATAGAGCGGACTGGCCTTGTCCACCGGCAAACGGTCCACCATCTTGTCGAAATCGCTATCCGGAATATTGATCGCGCCGGGAATGTGGCCCTTGTCGTACTTGCGCTCTTTCGGACGCGAGTCGACCAGCGTCAACGGCGAAGCTTCATCGAGTTTCTTTTTCAAGAAAGGCAGCGATACCGCGCCCATGTTGCCCTTCTTGATCCAGTCCGGATAACCGCCGGCGTAGACCTTGATGTTGGTGTAACCCAACTTCTCCGCCTTGAAGGCCGAATTGTGGCTGAGCATGCACTCGTAGCCTTCACAATAGAAGATCAGCAGCACGCTTTTGTCGGCGGGCAGCTGATCGGCCAGCTTGTCGAAGTCGCCGTCATGAAGATTCATGGCGGTGGGAATGTGGCCGGGATCGAACTTGCGCGTTGCCGGCCGTGAATCGATGATCTGCACGCCATCCGGCTTGGGTAGCACGGCATATTTGGCGACGAAATCAGCGTCGACCAGTTGGCTGTACCAGCCAGCCTTCGGTGTTTCTACCGACGCATCGGCAGCGGAAGCCGCGCTGATGCCGCCTTCACCGGGCGCTAGCGCCAGTGATGCAAGCAGTCCTGCACAAAACAGACTGAGACGAAGTTTCATGTTTTTCCCCTGTACCTGGATCGAAAAACGGAACAGCCGCTTTTTCCGAGCCAAACGGCCCGTTCCGCAGTACGGATTCATGCCCCGCAGACATGAAAAACTACGCTTGAATATTAGATCATTTGAATATTCTGGACATTTCACTCGTCTGACCCAGATCAAGGGTCGTGCGAATTTAATGGGAATGCCCGAAAGTCAGACCGGAAGCACCGGCATCTCGGGCAGCGCAGCGCCTTCGCTGTCGTCCTTCAAACCGATGCCGGTCAATTGCCGGGCCAGCGCGGCACGGATCAGCCAGGCCAGCTTGACCGAGGCGGCGGCCGGCGTCAGCCCGGCTGGGCGGATGTTGGAAAGGCAATTTCGCTCGGCATCGAGCCGGCCGATTTTTGGCGCGAAGGTCAGGTAGGCGCCAAGGCTGTCCGGCGATGAGAGGCCCGGTCGTTCGCCGAGGATGACGAGCACCAGTCGCGCCCCGAGCACGGCGCCAACTTCGTCGCCGAGCGCTACCCGGCCCTGGCGGGCGATGACCGGCGGTGCGATGCGCAAGCCATCGAGCAGGGGCAACAGGGCATGCAGCAGCGGCAGGGCGTTCTCATGCACGGCGGTCGCCGAGAGGCCATCGGCGATCACGATGACCACATCGGGTGCATCGGGAACACGCTGGGCGAGAAGCGTCGCGGCGCTTGCCTCGTCGAGACAGCGGCCGAGGTCCGGGCGTTGCAGGTAGGTGTGGCGATCAACGGCCCGACTATGGACGACCAGCGGTTCAACCCCGCCCATCTCGCGCCAGCGGGCGGCCAACCCGTCGACATCGAGCGCCTGATGCACGGCGTCGCGGGCCAGCGCGTGGGCGACATCGAAACTGAGAACGGCGGCCGTCGGCAGGCTGTTGCCGGCACGGCCCAAGGCGATGCGGGCGGCGGTCAGCGTCGCCAGCGATTGCCAGGGGTCCGGGCGGCTCATGGCAGGCGCCGCCGCAGGTCGGCCAGCAGCCGATGATCGGGGCTGGCCGGTAGCAGGCGCCCTGCCCCGTCGGTCAAACCCATGCTCGCCAGCCAGGCCTCGAATTCCGGCGCCCGCTGCAAACCGAGCGCCTGGCGGACGAAAAGCTGGTCGTGGAAGGAGGTGCTCTGGTAATTGAGCATGATGTCGTCGGCGCCCGGCACGCCCATGATGAAATTGACGCCGGCCGTGCCGAGCAGCACGAGCAGGTTGTCGATGTCGTCCTGATCGGCCTCGGCGTGGTTGGTATAGCAGATGTCGCAGCCCATGGGCAGGCCAAGCAGCTTGCCGCAGAAATGGTCTTCCAGCCCGGCGCGGATGATCTGCTTGCCGTCGTAGAGGTATTCCGGGCCGATGAAACCGACGACGGTATTGACCAGCAGCGGCTTGAAATGACGAGCCACGGCGTAGGCGCGCGCCTCGCAGGTCTGCTGGTCAACGCCGTGGTGGGCGTTGGCCGACAACGCGCTGCCCTGCCCGGTTTCAAAATACATGACGTTGTCGCCGACCGTCCCGCGCTTGAGCGACAAGGCCGCCTCGCGCGCCTCGTGCAGCAGGGCCAGATTGATGCCGAAACCGGCATTGGCCGCCTCGGTGCCGGCGATGGACTGAAAGACCAGATCAACCGGCAGTCCCGCCTCGATGGCGCTGATCTGGCTGCTGACATGGGTCAGCACGCAGGATTGCGTCGGAATTTCGAAGCGGCCGATCAGTTCGTCGAGCATCCGCCACAAGCTGGCGAGCGCCGGCAGGCTGTCCGACGCCGGGTTGATGCCGATCACCGCGTCGCCAACGCCGTACATCAGGCCGTCGAGCATCGAAGCGGCGATGCCGCTGGCGTCGTCGGTCGGATGATTGGGTTGGAGGCGCACGGCCAGCCGGCCGGGCAGGCCGATGGTGTCGCGAAAAGCGGTGACGACCCGGCACTTGCGGGCAACCGCGATGAGGTCCTGATTGCGCATCAGCTTGCTGACGGCAGCAGCCATTTCCGGCGTAATGCCCGGCGCCAGCGCCGCCAGTTCGGCCTCGCCCGTCGTTTCGTCGAGCAGCCATTCGCGGAATTCGCCGACCGTCAGCGCAGCGACCGGCGCGAAGGCAGCGGGGTCGTGGCTATCGACAATCAGCCGGGTGACTTCGTCGATTTCGTAGGGAATCAGTGCGTCGTCGAGAAAGCGGCGCAAAGGCAGATCAGCCAGGATAATTCGCGCCGCCATCCGCTCAGTGGCGCTCTGCGCGGCGATGCCGGCCAGCGCGTCGCCGGAACGGGCCGGACTGGCCTTGGCCAGCACTTCGCGCAGATCGGCGAAGCGATAACCTTGCGAACCGACGCTGGCCCGATAGCTCATGTCATTGGCGCCGGCGGAAAACCCAGCTCTTGTCGTCGGATGCTTCGGGGGCAAAGGCGTAGCCGTCGCTGTCAAAATCCTTGAGCCCTTCCGGCTCGGTCAGCCGGTTCACCACGGCGTAACGCGTCATCAGGCCACGCGCCCGCTTGGCGTAGAAGCTGATGATCTTGTATTTGCCGTTCTTCCAGTCCTCGAACACGGGCTGGATCACCGTTCCGTTGATCTTGCGGCCGACGGCGGCCTTGAAATACTCCTCCGAAGCCAGGTTGACCGCGACCGGCCGTGGCATTTCCGCCAGTTCGGCATTGATCGCATCGAGCAGGCGCTCGCCCCAGTAGGCGTAAAGATCCTTGCCGGCCTTGTTGGCGAACCTGGTGCCCATTTCGAGGCGGTAGGGTTGCATGAGATCGAGCGGCTTGAGGATGCCGTAGAGGCCGGAGAGGATGCGCACGCGTTGCTGGGCAAAGTCGAGATCGTCGGCGCCCAGCGTTTTTGCGGCGAGGCCATCGTACACATCGCCGTCGAAGGCGAGCACGGCCTGCTTGGCGTTGTCCGGCGTGAAAGGCAGCGACCAGTCGGCGTAGCGGTTGAAATTGAGCAGCGCCAGCGGGTCGGAGAGGTCCATCAAATTGGCGATATCGGCCGGCGACAGCTTGCGCAGCTTCTTGATCAAGGCTTCGGAGTGCTTCAGGTAGGCCGGCTGGGTGTGCGTGGCGACATGCGGCGGGGTCTTGTAATCAAGCGATTTGGCGGGGGACAGGAAGATCAGCATGGTCGATTGGCGCAGGTTGGCAATGCCCCCAATTTTACGCGAGGGCGACCCGGCCACGCGGACTGTCGCGGCGAATGTCGCTGGGCGAACAGCCGAAACGGCGGCGAAAACGTACGGCAAACTGCGACGGCGACTGGTAGCCAACCTCGCCGGCAATCCGCGTCACCGGCTGCGCCGTCGATTGCAGCAGGGTGAGCGCCGTCGACATGCGCACGTCGAGCAGGATTTCGGACAGCGAGCACTCTTCGGCGGCCAGATGACGGCGCAGGCTGGCCTCGCTCATGGCGAAATGGCCGGCGACTTCGGGCGAATGCCAGTCATGCGCCGGATCGCCGGCGAGCAGACGACGCACCCGCGGCGCCAGGCTCGCATCATCGAGCAGCAGACGGCCGACCCCCTCCAGCCAGACCAGCATTTCCAGCGCCCGATGAGCAACCACAGCATCCGGCAGCGCCGCATCGTCGAACGATTGCGTCAATGCCGTGAAAGCATCGGCAAAGGCCGGCGCCACCTTGCCCAGCGTCACCACCGACTGCGGCCGTTCACCGGCCGCTGGCGCCCGCCACTGCTCAAGCAGGGTGCGCTCCCAAGCCAGCCAGCGGGCCCGATAGCTCGGCGCCTCGCCGAGATAATTGGTCACGTCGAAGGCCTGGCCACCGGCCAGCGCCACTGCCTGACCGGCCTCGACACGGAAAGTGCCGGCCTCGCCGTGCAGAATCTTGTAGCCGGATTCGACGAGGACCAGCGTCGGCAGGTCGATCCACAGCCGCCGGAACTGCAAAGGCTGGCGCTGGACGATACTGCCCGACACGGCAATACCGGCGCGCTGGACGATGGTTGGCTGCATGCTTTTTTCTCCGGGAAGGCCGACGGCATGCCGGCCTTTTCGCCCATGTTAACGCGAACCGAACAGGGTCACGCTAGCCTTGCCGAGGCCATTGGCCCAGGCCATGAAGCCGACCAGTGCCGGGGTTGCATTGGCCGGCAGGTCAAGCTTGTCGACCTTGAGCGCATGCACGGTGAATACATAGCGGTGCGTCTGCCCGACCGGCGGGCAACTGCCGAGGTAAGCCGCCGCACCGTTGTCGCCGGCAATCGTGCGGGCGCCAGCGGGCAACGCGCTGTCAGCACCATTGCCGGCAGCAGCAGCCAGATGATCGCTGGCAGCCGGCAGGTTGGCGACTACCCAATGCCACCAGCCGGACCCGGTCGGTGCATCCGGGTCGTACATGGTCACGACAAAACTGCGCGTCCCGGCCGGCGCCCCCGACCAATGCAAGGCCGGCGAGACGTTGCCGCCGTTGCAGCCGAAGACATTGGCGTAATGCGCCGGCGCCAGCCGACCATCCGGCCCGGCCTCGACGACCAGGCGAAAATCATCGGCATGGGCCAGGCCGCAGGCCAACAGGGCAGCAAGCAGCGAAATACGGAAAAAGGTTTTCATGGAAAGGCTCCTTGTGATGACGGGAGCCATCAGTCTGCCCGCCCGGCCCTTTCGACGCCGCTTCGTGGCGCGCAAGGATTGTCCCGATTCGCTCACGATGCGATCTCGACCATCGATCCTGCGACGCTATCCCCGCCCCCTGTTAAAATTTCATCTTTGAATTTTCTGGACACCCGATGAAACGCACCCGCTTTGGCTCTCGCGACCGTCTTTCCCGCGACGCGGCCGAACTGCAACGTCTGGCCATTGGCCTTTCCGAATCCGGCGGCAAGCTGGAAGACGCCTACTGGGAAGCGCAACTCGCCGAAGTCGTCGACAGCCTCTTGAAAAACGGTGCCGAGGACGACATCAACACCGCGCTCGACCGCCTGTTCGAGGCCAACCCGCGCGCCCATGACGAACTGGCCGACATGGTCGAATCGCGCGCCGAAACCAACCGCGTCGAAGCCCAGGGCCAGGCATACGACATCCAGCTCTTCGCCGCGCCCATCCTCGCCTGGTCGCGCTTTTCCATCCCGGCCAGCCCGCTCCCCAAGAGCACGCTGCAGGCGCTGCACGTGCATCTCGGCGCTCATGTCTTTGGCGGCGACGCGCGTGTTGCGCTGGCCGATTTCCTGTTCAGCCCGGACCAGCTACCGCGCAGCTTCTGCGACACCTGGCAACTGACCAAACTGCTCGGCGAAGCCGCGCTGGGCGGCAAGCATCTGGCCGTGGATACCGCCGGCATGGCCGAAACCAACCGTTTCCTGTCCGACGTCCGCTACCTCGTCGGCACCGTCGTCGTACCGCGCGGCAAGCCGCTGTTCCGTTGGAACGAAAAGGACGGCAACAAGGAAACGGCACTGAAGGAATGGATCAAGCAGGGCAGCCCGAATATCGAGCCGCTGCTCACCGGCTGCGCCTGGCAACCACTGCTGCCGGACTCCTACCACGCCTCCTGCCGCAACGCCGACCGCCTGTCGCGCCCCTATTCGCTCAAGGCTTCGGTCGCCTTCCTTCAAAGCATGCTCGCCCTCATGCCGGCCGACATCCGCGCCGTCGTCGGCCCGTGCTACGACCGCCGGATGGAGGAATACCGCGTCGGCCTCGGCCCGACCACCGGTGACGAGGTCTATCACGGCATCGTCTGGCCGCTGCTCGGCGCCGAAGACGAAGCGACCGACGCCGCCGGAGAAATTGAAGCCGTGCTGCGCGAAGCCGGCGTCAAGGACGTGCTCTTCCTCGACCATCACTTCCCGATGGAATTCTGCGACGACTGCGGCGCCCCGCTCTTCCCCAACCGCGAAGCCGAACTGGTGCACGCCGAAATGCCGGAACAACCGGCGGCGACGTCGCAAGTCCTGCATTGATGGAAAAGCTGTCGAACGCCGACTGGCTGGCGCGCAGCCAGGCCGCCGTCTGGCACCCGTGCACGCAGATGCAGCACCACGCGCAGACCGGCACGCCCGGCCACCTGCCGCTGGTGCCCATCGCCCGCGGTCAGGGCGCCTGGCTTTACGACTTCGACGGCAAACGTTACCTCGACGGCATCAGCTCGTGGTGGACCAATCTCTTCGGCCACGCCAACCCGCGCATCAACGCGGCTTTGCGCGACCAGCTCGAAACGCTCGAACACGTCATGCTGGCCGGCTTCACGCACCAGCCGGTGGTCGAGCTGTCCGAGCGCCTGAGCGCCCTGACCGGCGGCGCCCTCGGCCACGCCTTCTATGCTTCGGACGGCGCCTCGGCCACCGAGATCGCGCTGAAGATGAGCTTTCACTACTGGCGCAACATCGGCCGGCCGGAAAAAGCCGAGTTCCTCTGCCTGCAAGGCAGCTACCACGGCGAAACGGTCGGCGCGCTGGCCGTCACCGACGTCGCCATCTTCAAGGACGCCTACGCGCCGCTGGTCCGCGCCGCGACGGTCATCCCCTCGCCCGATTTCCGCCAGGCCGAAGCCGGTGAATCCCCCGCCGACGTCGCTCGCCGCGCCGCTGCCGCGCTGGAAGCCCACCTCGAAAGGCACGGCGAAAGCATCGCTGCCCTGATCATCGAACCGCTCGTCCAGGGCGCCGCCGGCATGGCGATGTACGACCCGGAATACCTGCGCCTCGCCCGCCAGCTTTGCGACCGCTACGAAGTGCACCTGATCTGCGACGAAATCGCCGTCGGCTGCGGCCGCACCGGCACCTTCTTTGCTCACGAACAGGCAGGCATCCGCCCCGACCTCATGTGCCTGTCGAAAGGCATTTCCGGCGGCTACCTGCCGCTCTCCATCGTCCTGTCCAGCGACACCATCTACAACGCCTTCCTCGACGACTCGGTGGCCCGCGCCTTCCTGCACTCGCATTCCTACACCGGCAACCCGCTGGCCTGCCGCGCTGCGCTCGCCACGCTCGACATTTTCCAGTCCGACGACGTTCTCACGGTCAACCGGAAAAAAGCGCAAAAAATCGAATCCGCCCTCGCCCCGCTGGCCGACCATCCGCAAGTCAAACACCTGCGCCAGCGCGGCATGATTGCCGCCTTCGACGTCGAAACAGCCGACCCGCACTTCTCCCGCAAGTTCTACCGCGCTGCGCTGGAACGCGAAGCGCTAATCCGGCCGATCGGCAATACCGTTTACCTGATGCCGCCGTATATCGTCAGCGACGAGGAAATCGGACACCTGGGTAAGGTAATCAGCGAAACACTGGGAATGTCCGTGTAAAAACCCCCAGAAGAACTACTACGTTTGTCATACATAAATGTCAAACACATGGAAATTTTCTTTATCCGGACAGATATTTTCGGGCGATGCGTTGTCCAACCCGCATTGGCGCCATCCCGGACCTTCCCACGAGTTAGCGGTTTGGTGATGGCCACGCGCTTTGAGGAGTCGCCATGGATGCCCCCATCAATTTGCCGCCTTCAGGCGCACCGGACAAACCCACTTGCCCCATTGCGCCAATGCTCGCCGTCGGTCCGCAACTCGGGGAAGACTCTTTCCGTCGGGTAGTCGAGTGGGCACCAAGCGCCATGGTCATGATCGACCTCGATGGCATCATGGTGCTGGTCAATGCCCAGACTGAACGAATGTTCGATTACGGCCGCGACGATCTGATCGGAAAATCCGTCGAAATCCTGGTTCCCGAGCGTTTCCGGCAACACCATAGTGCTTTCCGTACCGGATATTTCAACGACCCACAGCCGCGCCCGATGGGTGTCGGTCGCGACCTGGCCGGTTGCCGCTCCGATGGTACGGAATTTCCGATCGAAATCGGCCTCAACCCAATTGCCACCGAAGCCGGTGTCATGGTTCTGGCGTCGATCATCGACATCACCGAGCGGCAGCGCGCCCAGCAACGCCTCGAAGACGCCTTGCGCGAAAAAACCGTGCTGCTCAATGAAGTCCATCATCGGGTCAAGAACAACCTGCAGGTCATCACCAGCCTGCTCAACCTGCAGGCCGACTTTGCCGCCGATCCGCGCCTGCGGG
Organism: Ferribacterium limneticum; assembly: GCF_020510585.1. GTDB lineage: Bacteria > Pseudomonadota > Gammaproteobacteria > Burkholderiales > Rhodocyclaceae > Azonexus. Next base: position 2,880,859 of record NZ_CP075190.1, read on the forward strand.
CGATTCTGGCCGAGAGTTGCGGGCGGGTGAAAGCCATGGCGCTGACCCACCAGCTGCTTTACGAACGGAAAGACTTTTCCCGCCTTGACCTCGGGGATTATCTGGACCGTCTGGTTCAATCGATCCGATCCAGTTACCGGGCAACCGGCGAACGCGTCAGCCTGCGCATGGTGCGACCGGAGACCGATGTGCAGATCGACCTCGAGCGGACAATTCCCTGTGGTCTGCTGGTCAATGAACTGGTCACCAATTCATTCAAGCATGCGTTCAAGGGGGAACGTCGGGGCGAAATTGTCATCCAAATAGAAGCGGAGGTGGATGGTTTGATTTGCCTCAGCGTAGCCGACAACGGCGTTGGCTTGCCACCGGACATCGAGTTGGCTCAGGGGTCGTCTCTGGGTTTGCAACTGGTTCAACTATTCGTCGAGCAACTGCATGGCACCCTGACTATTGATCGAGCCGAGGGAACGCGGTTCTCGATGTGTTTTCCGAAAAGCATTGCGACGAAGGAGGTTTCATGAGCGCGCGTTTGCCAATCAATCTGATGCTGGTTGAAGATGAGCGCATCGTCGCCTTTGACTTGAAGCGCCAGCTGCAGGGCTTCGGTTATAACGTCGAAAGCGTTGTTGCCAGCGGAGAACAGGCGATCAGCCAGGCAGCCGAGAACAAACCGGACCTGGTTCTGATGGATATTCACCTTGATGGCACCATGGATGGGATCGAAGCCGCCGCCACGATTCGCGCCAACCATCAGATCCCCGTGGTTTTTCTGACCGCCTACGCCGAGGATGACACCTTGCGCCGCGCCCTCGACAGTTGCCCCTTCGGCTATCTGATCAAACCGTGCGAAGGAAGGGAACTGCATGCAACGATCCAGATGGCACTGGCTCGCCGGAATGATGAAATGGCAATAGAACAAAGCGAACAGCGCCTGAAGCTGGCCCTTGATGCTGCTTCGCTGGGGGTCCTTGAATGGAGCCCGGGTTCGAACCGACTGAAAGGCGACCCCCACCTCGGCATGCTGCTCGGCAATCAGGCGCAACCGCTGGATGAGCCGTGGGAAGCATTCATCGACAGAATCGACGAAGCCGACCGGGAACGCGTCAACCAGGCGCTGACTGCCAAGCTGTTGAGTAACGACGCCACCAGTGTCGAATTTCGACTCACCGGTGATGGCCTCCCCATCCGCCGCATGGAAGCCCATGCCAAAGCCTATGGCAAGGGAGCCAGCGTTCAGCGTGTCGTCGGAATACTCCAGGATGTGACGAAGCGCCATCAGGACGAAGCCATGCTGCGCCAATCCAGCGTCGTTTTCCACACCACGGCCGAGGCTATCCTCATCACCGACGCCAATCGCCGGATCGTTGCCGTCAATACCGCCTTTACCCGCATCACCGGATACCCTGAAAGCGATGTCCTCGGGCTTGACCCGGACGTTCTGCTGCGGGTCAGTCCGGCCTTTGAAACCTATGAAGACAGCTTCAAGACCGGCGCCGACGGCTTCTGGCAAGGCGAGGTACGCTGCCGCCGTCTTGATGGCAGTTCATTCCCCGCCTGGCAAAGTGTCAGCGTTGTGCACGATGCCAATGACAAGGTGACTCATTTCGTCACCGCATTTTCCGATGTCACGGCAATTTACGATGCCCAGCAAAAGCTTCAGCACCTGGCCCATCACGACCCGCTGACCGGCTTGCCCAACCGACTGCTTTTCGAAGAACGACTCCAGTACGCCATCGAGCAGGCAATGCGCAACGAACAACGCTGTATCCTGCTCTTTCTCGACCTGGACGGCTTCAAGGTGATCAACGACACGCTTGGCCACGCCGTCGGCGACGAATTGCTGCGTATCGTTGGCGACCGGTTACGCAGTGTCCTGCGCAGCAGTGACACGATCGCCCGACTGGGCGGTGACGAGTTCGTGGTTCTGGCCGGCAGTTTCAATCCGGACTACGCGGCACGGCTGGCAGAGAAAATTCTCGACCAGTTACGCCTTCCGGTCACTGTTTCCGGCGAACATCTTTCCGTCACCGGCAGTCTCGGCATTGCCGTATATCCCGACAACGGTACCGACAGTCAACAATTGATGCGCGCCGCCGACATGGCCATGTACACGGCCAAGGCCGAGGGGCGTAACCGCTTTCACTTTTACACCGAAGACATGACCGAGCGGGCGCTCCTGCGGATGGGGATCGAGCAGGGGCTGCGTCGTGCCCTGGCCACCGATGGCCTGGTCATGCACTATCAGCCGCGCGTCGATCTCACCAGTCGCCGGATCGTCGGGGTCGAAGCGCTGGTCCGCTGGCAACACCCGGAACGCGGCATCGTTTCCCCGGTCGACTTCATCGGCATTGCCGAAGAATGTGGAATCATCGAACACTTGGGACGCTGGGTACTGAACCGCGCCTGTTCCGAAATGCTTGATGTTGTCCAGGGAAGACCCGCCGGTGAAACCTTCCACGTTGCCGTCAACGTCTCGCCACGACAATTCCTTGGTGCGGATTTTGTCGCCATTGTCCGCACGGTACTCAGCGAAACCGGCTTCCCGACCAGCGCCCTCGAGCTGGAAATCACCGAAAGCACGCTGCAGGCGACAGAGCGGAGCCTGTCCATACTCCACGCTCTGGAAGAACTGGGTGTCGCCGTCAGTATCGACGACTTCGGGACCGGCTATTCGTCACTGAGCGTCCTGCGCGACCTGCCCATCCAGCGCATCAAGATCGATCGCTCTTTCATCGTCGACCTCCCGGCCAGCCAGAATCAGCGGGCCGTCGTTGAAGCCATCGTCGCGCTGAGCAAGGCCATGTTCATGCAGATTACCGTCGAAGGCATCGAGCACCCGGCCCAAGCCAAGATTTTGCAAGAACTGGGTTGCCAGGAAGGTCAGGGCTATTTGTTTGCCCGCCCGCTTCCCCTCGTCGATTTGAAGAAACTTCTCGACAACGATTGATCGCCGAATGATCCTCAGGCCAGGTAGCAGCCGGCGCCGCGCCGTTTCCCGAGAACCGGCGTGATCACCCTCATCGCCCCCGGGACAGGGGATGACAAGAACGACTCGCAGTGCATAGCGGTTGAGAAAAACGCGCCCTTTCGCGGTCCACGCTGATTTCCAACGAGCAATCGAAGAACCTCCTAAACAGTGCGGTTTAATGCGCTGCCGATGAAAAGCGCGACATTCCGGCGGGTCTGCGGGAAAATATCGCCCCATGACTCCCAGTTCCCTTGAAGACCGCCTCGCCAGCGAACTGGCGGAGCTCGAAACCGCCGGCCTGACCCGCCGCCGCCGCGTACTCGAATCGGCTTGTGGCCGGCTCGCTACGGTCGACGGCAAAAATGTGCTGAATTTCGCAGCCAACGACTATCTCGGGCTGGCCGGCAATACCGAGATCGCGCGGGCGCTGGCCGACGGCGCGCTGCAATGGGGTGCCGGCAGCGGTGCCTCGCACTTGGTGAGCGGCCATCTTGCGCCGCATGAGGCGCTGGAAAAAGAGATCGCCGCCTTCACCGGCTTTCCGCGCGCCCTGACCTTTTCGACCGGCTACCTCGCCAACCTCGCCGTGACGCCGACCCTGGCCGGCCGCGGCGACGCGGTGTTTGCCGACAAGCTCAACCACGCCTCGCTGATCGATGCCATGCAGCAGGCCAAGGCCAACGGCGCCGAGGTCCAACGCTACGCCCACAACGACGTCGCGGCGCTGGAAAAGCTGCTCGCCGCCAGCAGCGCCGCCACCAAGGTCATCGTCACCGACGCCGTGTTCAGCATGGACGGCGACCTCGCGCCGCTGCCGCTGATCTTCGCGCTGGCCGAGCGCTACGACGCCTGGCTGGTCATCGACGACGCCCACGGCTTCGGCGTCCTCGGCCGCGAAGGCCGGGGCAGTCTGGCCCATTTCAACCTGCCCGCCTCACCGCGCATTTTGCTCATGGGCACGCTGGGCAAGGCGGCTGGCGTCGGCGGCGCCTTTGTCGCCGGTTCGGCAACGGCCATTGAATACCTGCTGCAAAAGGGTCGCAGCTACATTTTCACGACCGCCCAACCGCCGGCCATCGCCTGCGCGCTGACCAAGAGCCTGCAACTGATCAAAAACGGCGACGCCCTGCGCGCCAACCTGATGGCCCGCATCGGCCAGTTGCGCGACGGGCTGGCCGGCCTGCCGCTCAAGCTGCTGCCCTCGCTGACCGCCATCCAGCCGCTCATCGTCGGTGAAAACGACGCCGCCGTCGCCCTCTCGAAAGCCCTGTGGGCGCGCGGCCTGTGGGTGCCAGCCATCCGCCCGCCAACGGTGCCGAAGGGCACGGCGCGGCTGCGCATATCCGTCTCCGCCGCCCATACCGAAGCCGACATCGCCCAACTCATCGCCGCCTTGAAAGAACTTGCATGAGCGCCCCCCTGGTTTTCCTGCCTGGCTGGTGTCTGGGCAGCAATCCGCTGAATTCCACGGTCAACCGGGAAAAAGGCCAAATTTTCGAATTGCCCGGCTACGGCAACGCGCCGCTGATTTCCGATTTTTACGCTGCCGCCGACGACATCGCCGCCCGCCTGCAACCCGGCACGACGCTGGCCGGCTGGTCGCTCGGCGCGCAACTGGCGCTGGCCGTCGCCGCCCGCCATCCGGACAAGGTCGGCAAGCTCATTCTCGTCGCCGGCACCGCCTCCTTCGTCCAGCGCGACGGCTGGCCGCACGCCATGCCGCCGGCCACGCTGGCTGAATTCGCCGCCGGCGTCGCGGCCGATGTCGAAGCCATGCTGCCGCGCTTCGTCGGCGGCTTCAATCGCGGCGACGAGCGCGCCAAGGCCGTGACCCTCGAACTGCTCAAACTCGCCGACCCGCGCCCGTCAGGCGAGGTGCTGGCGACCGGCCTCGACTGGCTGCGCGATGTCGATCTGCGCCAACTCGCGCCGCAGGTCAAGGCGCCGACGCTCCTGATCCATGGCGCGGCCGATCCGCTCATGCCGCTCGCTGCCGCCGAAGCGCTCGCCGCCCTGATTCCCGGCGCCAGACTGGCCGTCTTCGACGACTGCGCGCACGCCCCCTTCATCTCCCGGCCGGACGATTTCGTCGCCACCGTGCAGCAATTCCTGAATGACTAGACCTTCCAAGGCGCGCATCCGGCAATCCTTCGAGCGCGCCGCACTGACCTACGACAGCGCAGCCGACATCCAGCGTCGCATCTGCACGCAACTGGCCGAAGGCCTGCCGGAGATCGCCCCGACCCGCTTGCTCGATGCCGGCTGCGGCACCGGCTTTGCCCAGGCCGACCTGCAGGCCCGCTTTCCCGATGCCCACAGTGTCGCCCTCGACCTCTCGCCAGCCATGCTCGACCGGGTCAGCGCGCCGTGCTGCCGCATCGCCGGCGATCTCGAACACCTGCCGCTGGCCGATGCCAGCCTCGACCTCTACTGGTCCAGCCTCGCCGTCCAGTGGTGCGACCTCGCCACAGCCCTGCGCGAAGCCCACCGCACACTGCGCCCGAATGGCCTCGTCGCCCTGGCCAGCCTCGGCCCGGCCACCTTCCACGAGCTTCGCCACGCCTTTGCCGACGTCGACCACTACCGGCACACGCTGAGCTTTCACAGCCCGGACGAAATCCGCAAAATCGCCGTCAATCTGGCGTTTGCTACGGTCAACACGAAAAAAAGCACAAAAATCGCCCACTACCCGGATTTCAAAACGCTGCTCCGCGCCGTCAAGGCCATCGGTGCCAACCAGCTCGGCGACGGCCGGCGCACCAGCCTGATGAGCCGCGCCACCTTCCAGCGCGCCGAAGCAGCCCACGAACAATTGCGCACCTCGGCCGGCCTGCCGCTGACCTACGACGTGATCTACCTCTACGCCAGCAAATGAGCGCCCGAAAATGAGCCCCGCCTATTTCCTGACCGGTACCGACACCGAAATCGGCAAGACCTTCATCACCTGCGCCCTGCTCCACCGGGCCGGGTTGGACGGCCGCAAAGCCGTCGGACTCAAGCCGATTGCCGCCGGAACCGATACCGCCGGGCTGAACGACGATGTCGAAGCCATCCGCGCCGCCAGCAATGTCGAATTGCCGCGCCAGATCATCAACCCCTATTGTTTCCAGCCAGCCATCGCCCCGCACATCGCGGCGGCGGAAGCGGGCGTAGCCATCGAGTTCAAGACTATCAAGTCGAGTTGCGATGAGGCCCGCCAGCAGGCCGATCTAGTCATCGTCGAAGGCGTCGGTGGATTTTGCGTGCCGTTAAGCGGCGAGCAGAGCACGGCCGACCTCGCCGTCTACCTTGGCCTGCCAGTCATCCTGGTTGTCGGCATGCGCCTCGGCTGCATCAACCACGCGCTGCTCACCGCCGAAGCCATCGCTGCCCGCGGTCTGAAGCTGGTCGGCTGGGTGGCCAACCACATCGACCCGGCGATGTCGCGTTTCGCTGAAAACCTGGCAACGCTGCAAGCGCTGCTACCGGCCCCGTTACTCGGCGTCGTGCCACACGGGCCGCAAGGCAGTGCCAGGGGCGCCGCCGCTTTTCTCAAACTACCCGGCGCTTAACACCGCCGCAATTTCCCGCAGGCGCTGTTGCAAGCCGGCCACTGCCGCAGCCTGATCAGCGACAAGACCATCGCGCGCCCGTTGCTCGACGACACTGGCATCGAGTGCACCAGCGTCATCAGAAAATGTGGCCAGCAAGCCTTTAACCGTGTGGGCCTCGCGGCGCAGTACCGCGGGATCGCCTGCCGCCAGGGCGGTCGCCAGGGCCGCGCAGTTGCTGTCGACATCCTGCACAAACATGTCGACCATCATCGCAAAAATCTCGTCGTCGCCGCCCAGGCGGTCCAAAATCGACGCTTTGTCCAACACGAAAGCCCCTGCCATATTCATCTCCATTCAGGCCGCCTGCCAACGCAGGAAATCGACTGAGACCAATCAAATTCAGATCTGCGGCATCTCTTCGTCGCAGAAACGCTGGCGGATATCCAGCACATGCTCCCAGCCGGCAAGAAAAGCCTCAACGCACATCGGATCGAAATGCTTGCCGCGCCCGTCTTCAAGATACTTGCAGGCATCGTCGAGCGACCACGCCCGTTTGTAGGGGCGCTCGGAAGTCAGCGCGTCGAAGACATCAGCTACCGCCACGATCCGCCCGAACAGCGGAATCTGATGGCCTTTGAGGCCATGCGGGTAGCCCGTCCCGTCGTATTTTTCATGATGCGAAATTGCCACTTCGGCCCCGGCCTGAATGACTTCCGAACGGCTGTCCTTGAGCAGTTCCTGCCCGAGCCTGGCATGCCCCTTCATGACCTCGAACTCTTCGGGCGTCAGCTTGCCCGGTTTGAGCAGGATGTAGTCGGGAATGCCGATCTTGCCGACGTCGTGCATCGGTGCCGCTTCGAGAATCAGCTTCTGCTGCGCAATGCTCAGATCGAGACCCAAGGCGATGATCTGCGAATAATGTGCCATGCGCTGGATGTGCGCGCCGGTTTCCGGATCGCGAAATTCGGCCGCCCGCGAAATGCGGAAAATCAGCTCCTTTTCGCGATCACGGATTTCGGCGGTGCGCTCTTCGACCAGCGAGGACAAATGCTCGGCGCGGTCGGCCAGATACTTCTGCCCGGTGCGCAGCGACAGCATGTTGCGAACGCGCGCCGAGAACTCGACACGGTCAATCGGCTTGGTCAGGAAGTCATTGGCACCGCCAAGCAGGGCATCGTAACGAATGTCCTTCTGGTCGTTGGCGGTAATCATCAGCACCGGAATCTCGTTGCGCCCGTGCAGGGCGCGGAAGGCGCTGATGAACTTGAGACCGTCCATGTCCGGCATCATGTAATCGACAATGACCAGATCCGGAACGTTGCTGCGACACCATTCGAGCGCCGCCACGGGATGATCGAACAAGGTCGGGCTGCAGTCGCCCAGTTTGAGAACCAGCGCCTTGATCAGCGTCAGGTTGATGTCGCTGTCATCGATGATCAGGACGTTGTGCATGAACTCCCCTGCTTGCCGGATAGTTGTTTTCCGCAGTATATAATGCCCCGCCATGAAACTGCTCTTCGACCTCTTCCCCGTCATCCTCTTTTTCGCCACCTTCAAATACGCGGAAAAGAGCCCCGAACTCGCGGCCAGCTGGATGGGCTCGCTGCTTGGCTTCGTCCCCGACGACATCAAGCTGGCGCCGATCCTGCTCGCCACCGTCGTCGTCATCGCCGCCACCGTCGCCCAGATCGTCTGGGTGCATTTTCGCCACGGCAAGGTCGACAAGATGCTCTGGGTCAGCCTCGTCCTTGTCGTCGTCTTCGGCGGCCTGACCCTGGCCTTCCAGAATGAAGCCTTCATCAAATGGAAGCCGACCATCCTGTACTGGGTATTCGCAGGCAGCATGGCTTTCAGCGCCTACGTTCTCAAGAAAAATGCCATCAAGGCCATGCTCGGTGAGCAACTGACGCTGCCCGAACCGGTCTGGGCCAAGGTCAACCTGTCATGGATCGCCTTTTTTGTCGTCATGGGTGCCCTCAACCTGATCATCGCCTTCAATTTTTCGACCGATACCTGGGTCAATTTCAAACTGTTCGGCGGCATGGGCCTGATGCTCGTCTTCGTGCTCGGCCAGGGCATGCTGCTTTCAAAATATGTTGAGGAAGAAAAGTAATGCTCTACGCCATCATCGCTGAAGACAAGGCCGGCACGCTCGACAAGCGCATGGCCGCCCGCCCCGCCCACGTCGAGCGCCTGCAGGCCTTGCAAGCTGAAGGTCGCCTGATCCTGGCCGGCCCCTGCCCAGCCATCGACTCGCCTGACCCCGGCCCGGCCGGCTTCTCGGGCAGCATCATCATTGCCGAATTCGCCTCACTTGAGGCAGCCCGGACCTGGGCCGACGCCGACCCCTACATCGCCGCCGGGGTCTATGAAAAGGTCGTCATCAAGCCGTTCAAGAAGGCTCTGCCGGCGTGAGTGCCGATACCATGGCCCTGCTGCGCCAGCGACTGGCCGCGCTGCAACCGGTTTCAATCACCGTCGTCGACGATTCGCACCGCCACGCCGGCCATGCCGGTGCCCGCGATGGCGGACACTACCAGTTACAAATTGTTGCACAGGCATTCGCCGGTAAAAGTACCATTGCCCGTCATCGCATGATTTATGATGCTGCAGGTGACTTGATGCGCGGCAGAATTCATGCGCTCAGCATTCGCGCCGAAGTACCCGGCGACGTATAATTTTTCTGTTATTCCCTCCACCCAAGGATAGATACATGCTCAAGCTCTCCCGTCTGGCCGCTCTGCTTCTTGCCGGCGCCATCGTTTCTGCCCCGGCTTTTGCTGCCGAGAAGGGCAAGGCATTTGCCACCGTCAATGGCCAGCCGATTTCCCAAGCTGTCTATGACGCTTTCGTCGCCGAACAGAAGGCCCAGGGCGCTCCGGATTCACCGGAACTGAAAAATGCCGTCAAGGAAGAGCTCGTCCGTCGCGAAATTCTTGCCCAGGAAGCGAAGAAGAAGGGCCTCGACAAGAGCGCCAACATCCAGGGCCAGGTCGAACTCGCCAAGCAGGCCGTGCTTATTCGCGCCTATCTGACCGACTACGTCAAGGCCAACCCGATCAGCGACGCCCAGCTCAAGGCTGAGTACGAATTGATCAAGACCAACCTCGGCGCTACCGAATACAAGGCCCGCCACGTGCTGGTCGAGAAGGAAGACGAAGCCAAGGCGATCATCGCCAAGCTCGAAAAGGGCGAGAAGTTCTCCGAACTAGCCAAGGTTTCCAAGGATCCCGGCTCGAAGGACAAGGGCGGCGAACTCGGCTGGAGCTCCCCGAATGCCTACGTCAAGCCGTTTGGCGAAGCACTGGGCAAGCTCAAGAAGGGCGAGTACACCAAGACCCCGGTCAAGTCCGATTTCGGCTACCACGTCATCCAGCTCGACGACTCGCGTCCGATGACCCCGCCGCCGTTCGATCAGGTCAAGCCGCAACTGCAGCAACGCGCCGGCCAGCAACAGGTTGAAAACCTGGTCAAGGAACTGCGCGGCAAGGCCAAGGTCGACTAAACCTTCGCCGAGATGCGAGAATGCCCACCCTGCGGTGGGCATTTTTGTTTGTGGGAGACCTGTGTGTTCAACAGCCTGAAAAAACTGTTCAGCGGAAAAACCGGGCCAGCCAGCGCTCCCCAGCCTGACTCGGCAGCCCCAACGACTGCCGTAGCGACCCAGTTTCTTCGCCGCGAAGCCGTTTTCGACCGCAACAATCGCCTGTCCGGCCATATTTTCACGCTGCAGGAATCGACGATGCTGGCCGATGCCGATGATGGCCGCCAGCGCGGCTTTGACGAAATCCTGCTCGACACGCTGAACACCAGCACCGAAGCCTGGAATACCAGTCTCGCCTTCATTCCACTCAGTTCCGCCAGCCTCGACCTGGCCGCGGTCGACCGCCTGAAGTCGTCAAATATCGTGTTGCTCATCCAGTTGGCGGCCGACGCCGAAGCGGACATCGTTTGCGAAGCCATTGACCGGTTGCACGAGCGCGGTTTACTGATCGGCGTTTTTCGCCAGCCGAAGAACACGGCTTTTGCCAGGGTCATTCAACTGGCTGATTTTGCGGCCATCGATATCGGCGCCAACGAAGCCGATACCGCCCGTGATTTTTCCGCCGCGGTGCGGGCCGGTGCGGGAGAACGCCCCAAGAAGCTGCTGGCCTGCAATGTCGAAACCATCGACGACCTGCGCTTCTGTCAGCAGTGGCATTTCGACAATTTCCACGGAAAATTCGCCAGCTCGGACTCGGGTGTTCGCGCCGAGAGCAGCGGCGACCCGCACAAGGCGCTGCTCCTCAACATCATGCGTCTGGTCCAAGGCGATGCCGAGACGGCCGAGATTGCCGCCGCGATGAAGCAGGACCCGCTGCTCAGTTTCCGCATCCTGCGCTACCTGAACTCCCCTGCCCTTGGTCTGAGCAACCGCATCGACTCGCTGGCCCAGGCGCTGGTCATTCTTGGTCGCCAGCGCCTGACCCGCTGGCTCTCGGTACTGCTTTTTTCGGTGCGCGACCCACATTTTGGCGACTGGCTGGTGGTCGAGAATGCGCTGACCCGCGGCCGGCTCATGGAGGTGCTCGGCGAGCAGTCGATGCCGGGCGTCGCGCATGACCCGCTGTTCCTGACCGGAATTTTTTCCTGCCTCGGCGAATTGCTGCATCGGCCGCTGGCCGAAACGCTCAACGACATGCTGCTGGCCGATGACATCAGGAACGCCCTGCTTGAACGCAGCGGCCCCTATGCCCCGCTGCTGGCGGTGGCTGAAGCGAGTGAAGACTTCGATCTGCCACGCATGAGAAGCACGGCGCTGGAAGCCGGCGTCGCCCCGGAAACGGTCAACCGCGCCCTGCTCGCCGCCACGGCCTGGGCCAGTGAAGTGACAGAATACTGGGAATAAGCCTGGCCGGCTGACATTCGCCTGAAAACTTGATGCAGGTTGAGGCCGTAATTCGCCGGCGGTGGCTAAATCCGCTGCAATGGCCATTCGTCTTTTCTTCGCCGCCCTCTGCCTGAGCCTGCTGCTGCCGGCCCGCGCCGACCAATCCCTGCAAGCCTGGATCGATACCGCGCTGCCGGGCACCGTCCTGCGCCTGCCGCCCGGCACCTACCGCGGCCCGGCCAGCATCAACAAACCGCTGACACTGGAAGGCAACGGCAAGGTGATCATCGACGGCGGCGGCAAGGGCACGGTGCTGACCATCAAGGCCGACCGCGTGACGATCCGTGGCTTGACCCTGCGCGCCAGCGGCGATTCGCATGACGCCATCGACGGCGCCATCATGGTGACCGAAGGCAGCGGGCTGCTCATCGAGAACAACGTGATCGAGGATGTGCTGTTCGGCATTTCGCTGCACCGGACGACCGACAGCGTCGTGCGCCACAACCGCATCCGCTCGCGCCCGGTCGATTCCGCCGACCGTGGCGACGGCCTGCGTCTCTGGTACAGCACGGGCAATCGCATTGAGAACAACGACATCGCGCAGATTCGCGACATCACGGTGAGCAATTCGCCGCACAATCGCTACACCGGCAACACCATCCGCGACAGCCGGCGCGCTTTCAATTTTCTGTTTTCGCACAGAAGTCTGGTTGACCGTAACATTCTCGAAAAGAACTCGACCGGGATCATTGCCCTCAACTCGAACGGCCTGATCATCCGTGGCAACCGCATTCTGCACGCCATGGATGCCTCCGGCGCCGGCATCGCGCTCAAGGAAACTTCGGCGGCGCTGATTGTCGACAACGAAATCGTGCACTGCGCCCACGGCATCATGGCCGATTCACCGATGGATGCGATCAACCGCATCGTTTTCATCAACAACGTGATCGCCCACAACATCACGGGCATCTATTTCTACGGCGCCAAGGGCGGCCACATTGCCATCAACAACACCTTCCGCAGCAATCTGTGGCCGGTCACCATCATCGGCGACGGCGATCCGATGAACGATACCTGGTGGGGCAACACCTGGGATACCTACGAGGGATTCGACCTTGATGGCGATGGTTTCGGCGACAAGCCGCATGAACTGCACGCTTACGCCGACCGCCTGTGGATCGAAACGCCAAGCGTCACGTTCTTCCGCAATTCGCCGGTGCTTGAACTGCTCGATTTTCTTGAACGGCTGGCGCCATTTTCGGCGCCTTCCCTCATCCTGCGCGACACGGCGCCGCGCATGCAGCCGGCCAAAGCCTACAACTGATATTCGTCGCCGCCGCCCTGCATGGCCATTTCGACTACATGTTTCGACAGATGCGGGGCAAATAGCGAAATCAGGTCGTAGTCGTAGCGCCGCAGATAGGTGCCACGGCGCAGGGCGAGACGGGTGGTGTTGGACTCGAACAGATGGGCGGCATCAAGCGCCACCAGGCCGATATCGCGCTGGGGGTCGAAGGCGAGCGCTGAAATGATGCCTAGCCCTAGCCCAAGGCTGACGTAGGTCTTGATCACGTCGGCATCGAGGGCAGTCAGCGCCACATTCGGCTGCGCCCCGATGCGCTCGAAAGCGCGGTTGATGCGCGAACGGCCGGTGAACGCGGTGTCGTAGGTAATGAGCGGCCATTTCGCCAGTTCGCTGAGCGACAGCGGCTGCGATTTAAGGATGGGGTGGCCTTCCGGCGCGATCACGCAATGCGTCCATTGGCGCACCGGCAGCGTGATCAGCTGCGGATACAGGTCAAGCGACTCGGTGGCGATGCCAATATCCGCCTCGCCGGAAACCACCCATTCGGCGATCTGGATCGGGCTGCCCTGGTGCATTTCGAGTTTGACGTCCGGGTGCTGTGTCATGAAATCGCGGACCACCACCGGCAGCGCATAACGCGCCTGGGTGTGCGTCGCGGCGAGCACCAGCCGGCCGGAACTTCCCGTGGCGAACTCGCTGCTCGCCCGCTTGAGGTTTTCCGCCTCGCCTAGGATGCGTTCGGCGATGGTCAGGACCGCCTTGCCCGGCTCGGTGACGCCGGTGAAACGCTTGCCGCTGCGCTCGAAGATGGCGATGCCGAGTTCGTCCTCGAGCAGCTTGACCTGCTTGGAGATACCGGGCTGCGAGGTGTAGAGCGATTCAGCGGCCTCGGAGACATTCAATCCCTGACGCTGAATTTCGACGATGTAGCGTAGCTGCTGAAGTTTCATGGCGCACTTAATAACTTATCGATATAACAATCTAACTCAATATTCTTTTTGATTCAATTGGCCGCTGTTAACATGGCCGTCATGGATTATCTCTACACCCTTTCCGGCTTTGCCGTCGGCGCCATTGTCGGGCTGACTGGCGTCGGCGGCGGCTCGCTGATGACGCCGCTGCTCGTGCTGCTGTTTGGCGTCCCCCCGGCCACGGCCGTTGGTACCGATCTGCTTTACGCGGCGATGACCAAGGCCGGCGGTACGGTGGCGCACGGCAGGAAAGGCCATATCGACTGGGCCGTCACCGGCCGGCTGGCGCTCGGCAGCATCCCGGCTGCCGCGATTACGGTCTATATCCTGTCGCAGCTGCCGAAGGGCAGCAATGTCATCGGCCAGATCATTTCGCACGGCCTCGGTTTTGCCCTGATGCTGACCGCCGTTGCCATCCTCTTCGGCCGCAAGCTGCGCGAGTACGCCGGCAAGCACGATGACTCGCCATTGCGCCAGCGCCATCTGGGCAAGATCACGATTACCGTCGGCGCCATTCTCGGCGTGCTGGTCACCATTTCCTCGGTCGGCGCCGGCGCGCTCGGCGTTGCTGCGCTGTTTTTCCTCTACCCAAAACTTTCTCCGGTCCGCATTGTCGGATCGGATGTCGCCCATGCCGTGCCGCTGACGCTGGTTGCCGGCCTCGGCCACTGGATGCTCGGCGGCGTCGACTGGCCGCTGCTCGGTGCGCTGCTGCTCGGTTCGCTGCCCGGTATCTGGCTGGGTACACAAGTTTCTGCCAAGGTGCCGGAGCACATCCTGCGCCGCCTTCTGGCCGCCATGCTGGTGCTGATCGGCACCAAGCTGGTCTTTGCCTGACGTTTAGCCCAAGGACGTTTCATGTACAAATACAATGCCATCGACCGCCAGCTCATTAACGAGCGCGTCGATCAGTTCCGCGATCAGGTTCGCCGCTGGAAAGCCGGCGAGCTGAGCGACGACGAATTCCGCCCGCTGCGTCTGCAGAACGGCCTGTACATCCAGCGCCACGCGCCGATGTTCCGCATTGCCGTGCCTTACGGCATGCTGAATTCAGCTCAGTTGCGCCGGCTCGGCCAGGTCGCCAGCAAGTACGACCGCGGCTACGGCCACTTCACGACGCGCCACAATCTGCAGCTCAACTGGCCGAAGATCGAGGACGTGCCGGAGATGCTGGCCGAACTGGCCGAAGTCGAGATGCACGCCATCCAGACCTCGGGCAACTGCCTGCGCAACATCACCACCGACCAGTTCGCCGGGGTTGCTGCCGACGAAGTGATCGACCCGCGCCCGCTGGCCGAAATCCTCCGTCAATGGACGACCTTCCACCCGGAATTCGCCTTCCTGCCGCGCAAGTTCAAGATCGCCATTTCCGGCACGAAGGAAGACCGCGCCGTGACGTGGTTCCACGACATCGGCCTGCAATTGCAGGAACAGAATGGCGAAACGGGCTTCCGCGTCATCGTCGGTGGCGGCCTCGGCCGGACGCCAATCCGCGGCCAGATCGTCCGCGAATTCCTGCCCTGGCAGCACATCCTGACCTATTGCGAAGCCATCCTGCGTGTTTATAACCGTCAGGGCCGCCGCGACAACGCCTACAAGGCGCGCATCAAGATTCTCGTCCAGGCGCTCGGCGTCGAAGCCTTCGCCCAGTTGGTCGAAGAAGAATGGGCGCACGGCAAGGATGGCCCGGCCACCCTCACGCAAGCCGAATTCGACCGCGTTGCTGCTCATTTCAGCGCGCCGGCCTACGAAAAGCTGAGCGCCGACGATGCCGGCTTGGCCGAAAAACTGGCATTTGAAAAATCGTTCAAAAACTGGGTTGACCGTAGCACTCACCCGCACAAGGTGCCGGGCTACACCGCCGTCACGCTGTCGCTCAAAAAGCACGGCGTTGCGCCGGGCGACATCACTTCCGAGCAGATGGCCGTCGTCGCCGATCTGGCCGACCAGTACAGCTTCGGCGAACTGCGCATCAGCCACGAGCAGAACATCATCCTGGCCGACGTCAAGCTGGCCGACCTCTATGAAGTCTGGCAAAAGGCCAAAGCCGCCGGGCTGGCGACGCCAAACATCGGCCTGTTGACCGGCATCATTTGCTGCCCGGGCGGCGATTTCTGCGATCTGGCCAACGCCAAGTCCATCCCCATCGCCACCGCCATTCAGGCCCGCTTCGACGATCTCGACTACCTGTTCGACATCGGCGAGATCGACCTCAACATCTCCGGTTGCATGAACGCCTGCGGCCACCACCACGTCGGCCACATCGGCGTGCTCGGCGTCGACAAGAACGATTCGGAGTTCTATCAGGTCACGCTGGGCGGCCGTCAGGGCAACGATGCCAAGCTTGGCAAGGTCATCGGCCCGTCGTTCGCGGCCGATGAAATGCCGGATGTCGTCGACAAGATCATCAAGGTTTATATCGAGAGCCGTCACCCCGACGAGCGTTTCCTCGACACCTTCGATCGCATCGGCATCGACCCGTTCAAGAACCGCGTTTACGAAGGCCGCGCCCACGGCAAGGCCAAGGCAGCACAAAAGGAGGCCGCATAATGGCGCAACTGATCAAGCACGGGACGGCTACGGTCGACACTTGGAATACGCTCGAAATCGCTGAAGGCGAAACGCCGGAAACGGTTGCCCTGCCGGCCGGCGACGTCATTTTCCCGCTCGCCGTCTGGCAAGCGCGCAAGGCCGAAATCATCTCCTGCCACAAGCGCATCGGCCTGCTCATTCAGCCGGATGAGCGCGTCGAAGACATTGCAGCCGATCTCGACTATTTCATCGTCATCGCCGTCAATTTCCCGAAATTCGTCGATGGCCGCGGCTACTCGACGGCCAGTCTGCTCCGCCAGCGCTACAACTACCAAGGCGAAGTGCGCGCCGTCGGTGACGTGCTGCACGACCAGCTTTTCTACATGCAGCGCGTCGGCTTCGACACCTATGCGCTGAAGGACGGCAAGAACGCCGTGTACGCCATCGAAGCCGGCTTCAGCACCTTCAGCGACGCTTACCAGGCCTCGACCACCCAGCCGCAACCCCAATTCCGCCGTCGCGCCTAGGAACATCCATGTCCCCAAGCCTGCTCAACATCACCCCCGAACTGACCGCCAGCGTCGCCACCAAGACCAAGGCCGTGCAAGCCCTGCTCGCCGACATTGCCGCCAACTGGTCGACCGCCGCCTTCGCCAACAGCCTCGGCGCCGAAGACATGGTGCTGACCGACCTCATCGTCAAGGCCAAGCTGCCGATTGAAATCTTCAGCCTCGACACCGGCCGCCTGCCGCTCGAAACCTACGACCTGATGGACGCCCTGCGCAAACATTACGGCCTCAAGCTGAAAATCTACTTCCCGCAAGCCGAAGAAGTCGAAGCCTTCGTCCGCAATCACGGCATCAACGGCTTCTACGACTCCGTCACGCTGCGCAAAGCCTGCTGCCACGCCCGCAAGGTCGAGCCGCTCAAGCGCGCCTTGGCCGGCAAACGCGCCTGGGTCACCGGCCTGCGCGCCCAGCAAGCCACCACGCGCACCGGCCTGCCCTTTCGCGAATACGACGAAGGCAACGGCCTGGAAAAATTCAACCCGCTGTCGGACTGGACCGAAAAGGAAGTCTGGGCCTACATCAAGCAAAACGACGTGCCCTACAACGCCCTGCACGACAAGTTCTACCCCAGCATCGGCTGCGCCCCCTGCACCCGCGCCATCTCGCCGGGTGAGGACGTCCGCGCTGGGCGGTGGTGGTGGGAGAATCCGGAGACCAAGGAATGCGGGCTGCACGTCAAGGGCTGATCCCGTTGAAGACCATCAAAACCCGGCTTCGCGCCGGGTTTTTTATTGGCTGATGCCGGGATGGTCGTGTAGATAGCGGATTTACGTAAAAAATGGGATTGCTACGGTCAACCGGAAAAATTGGGCGAAAACGAAAGGTTTCGCTCCCCTTTCGACCTCAGACATCGAGGCAAGCAGCCTACTTGGCGAAAGGCCCCGTGCACCACTGAGACTCGCAGGGAATACCGTCCCCGTCTCCATCCATCTCGGTGTTCGGGCAGTTTCTCAGAAAGTACGTAGCTTCCTCGCAGGAGGTCATGTCAGAGCAAAAACGCCTGCCATCGCAACTAAAGCGACCAGCAATCGTGGCTGGTGAACTCTGTATGGCCTGCACCTGCGCACCTTTCAACTTTGGCTGCAACGCTAGATAGCCCATATAACCCAGCACAGCAACGAAGCAGACTGAAAGCAGGGTTCCGAAGAATGAGCCTTTGCCTCTCGCCTCAGAACCAGCTGTACCGCGAGACGGCTTAGATTTCGCTGATTTTGCCTGACCGGGACGCTGCACATTGACAGCGCTCTTCTTGCCATCAGTATTGAGTGCCACCTCAAAACTAAGTGCTTCGCCAATAACCGGTTTGCCACCTTGACGGGGATATTTTGAAATATGAACAAAGATATCCTGACCCCCATTAGTCGGGGTTATGAAGCCGAAGCCCTTCTCGTCGTTCCAAGTCTTCAGCTTTCCGTCGATTCGAGTATCCATGCGTCCCAACATCCCTGTGCCCAACCATAATTATCACACGTCATTAATCAGAGATATCAGGCTCGAATTAAATCTAGGCCAGCAGTAAGTGCTGCTCTCCAATCTTCCCAATCTCCGGAGCAGGCACCCCGGTTTCCCGCGCAAACTCGGGCCAGTTTTTGATCGCCTCCCTGACCTTCCTGATCACCCGCGGCGCGGTGCCGATCTTGAACCGGTCGGCTTCGGCCAGCAGGTCGGCTTCGCTAAAGTTCTTGAACTTTCCGTTGACCGACATGAGGTGCTGGTTGGTCCATTCACCGGCCGGGTTGTGGGCGAAGGTAATGTCGTAGGCGGGGGACAGGGCCCAGGTTTCGTTGGCTTTTAGGCGGAATGAGATGTTCTTGGTGTGATCGTCGCAGTTGCGCGCCATGACGTTGAAGGCCATGCGCCGGAACGCCTCTTCCTTCTGCTCGTAGGGCAGCCCGAGTTTGTCCATGACCAGGAACAGTTGCGAGTAGGCGTTGGTGCCCTTTTTCTTGTAGTCCAGGTGGTCCATGGCGCACAGGGTTTGCATGTGGTGGCGGACGGCGCCGTCTTCCCGGTCGAAACGGCGCGTCATGAAGTGCGCCCGGCCGTTTTCTTCGAGCAGCCGGCATTCCATCATCTCGATGCCGGCCGCCCTGGCCATCAGGTAATAGGCCTGCTCGATGCGACCGTAACCGCCCGAGGCGCCGAGTTCGAGGTCTTTGCCGATGCCGTCGAACTTGAGCAGCCAGTGTTCGAAGCCATCGCCGGCTTCGAACTGCCCGGAGCGCACTTCGTTGGTCGTCCGGTTCCAGGCGATGACGGCCTTGGCGCGCGCGCCGCCGGCCGAGGTGCCGACGTCGATGATGCTGCGCAGGGCGGCATCGGTCTGTTCGTCGTCTTCAATCGTGCCGGTAACGGCCTTGCGCGCTTCGCTGACCAGATCGCTGAGTTCGATGGGCGTCGGCTTCTGGCGGATCGGTCCGCGCCCCGGCTTGAACACCATGGCCCCCATCGCGCGGTTGCCCATGTAGGCCAGCCGGTCGATTTCAGAAACCTGGCTGGCCGGGATACCGCGGTCGGCCATGTATTTGTTGATCAGGGCGTTGCCGAAGTCGTCCGGCAGGGCATCGCTAAGCAGCGCCGGCAGCGCCTTGTAGGTTTCGCGTGGCAGATCGGTAAAGATGTAGGGCTCTTCGCGCAGCGGCATGCGCAGGGGCGAGGGTTCAATCCCTTTGGCGATGAACTTCGGGTCGTAGGCAAAGGCGTAGAAGCCGTAGGCCGGATCGAGGGCGACGGCGCCCATCAACTGGCCCCACAGATGGACTTCGACCCGGTCGACGTGTTTATACGGCGCAGCGCGGGGACGACGGGGCTTGGGAGGAGTGGCCATGGTGTCTTCGCCTTATTTTTCCGGCGACGATTTGGCGCGGACTGAGGTTGCCCGCAGCCGTTCACGACGGGCGCGAACCATGTTGAGCGGATTGATCGTGGTGGTCGGCGCGAGGAGCGTCAGCCAATCTTCCCGACCGAGCGCCCGCACCACGGAGAGCAGGCTGGCGGTACTGGAGCCCGTCCCCGCCTCCAGATTCTGCAGCGCCCGACGACTGATCCCGGCGCGTTCGGCCAGCAGGGTCTGATCAATGTTTCGGCTGAGCCGGAGCTTTTTAACCTGCTCGCCCAATACCGCTTCGAGTTCGGCTAGCGTGTGGCTGGTCTGCATGTCAACTCCCCATAACGCGCATGATTACGCGCGTAACAAACAAATAACCATACTACGCGCATCTTCTGACGCACAGTATCACATAATAACAAATCTGTTACGCGCACTATATTGCGCTCTAATTAAAAATAATTTATTTACGCGCAATATACTGCGCCTAACAGCACATTCATAAAGCAAATGCCCGTGCTCTTCGTACATGGAATCCGGCATCGAGCATGCGCCGGGATGCCACCGGCCAGTTGCGCTAGGGGATGCCGCGCGGAGCGCCGGTTTTCGGCAAAAAGACTCGATTGCCACGGTCAACTGGGAAAAACGACCAAAATTGAAATGCCTCGGCCTCCGTTTCAAGGCCTTTACGAGCATGTGCGATTGACTGAAGCGGCGAAGGCCCGGTCACCGACGACGAGAATGCACAAGGCATTTTAGAATAAGCAAAGATTTACCCTGAGACACTTATTGCGCGATCACTCAAACGGGTTACGATTGCACCGTATCTCCAAATACCAAAGCACCGCGTCGGGCAGGGTTTCCGCCCGACAGATTCATAAAGCTCCAGCCCCCAGACTCATGGCCCGCCTCGACCCGCAACAAAGCTACCTGCTCCAGCCCCACCCGCCACGCTGGAAATTCCAACTTATCCTTGGCCTCATCGTCGTCGGCGCCGCCCTGGCCGGCGCTGCCTGGGTGGAGTTGCAAGAGTCCTTCATCCAGGCCAGCCACTTCGCCGAACGGGCGAAAACCTCGACCTGGACCATTGAACCCGGCGCCGACAAGGACATCTGGCTACCCGGCACGGGCCCCTACGAGCAGCGCCTGGGCTATGCCCAGCTCAACACCTTCCTGCCGCGCCTGGCCAGTGCCGGGTTCACCGTTGCCGCCCAGGCCCGCCAATCCGAAGGCTTCCGTAGCATTGTCGAACGCGGTCATTTCCCCATTTACCGGGAGAAATCCAGGGCCGGCCTGACCATCCTTGACCGCAACGACCAATCGCTCTACGACAGCCAGTACCCGCGCGTGCAGTACGCCGATTTCGAGGCCATTCCGCCGGTGCTGGTCGAGGCGCTGTTGTTTATCGAAAACCGCGATCTGCTCGACGCCAATTCGCCAAAACACAACCCGGCCGTCGATTGGGGTCGGCTGACCCGCGTCGCGGCCGGCCAGGCCGCACGGCAGGTCGGCCTTGGCGGCGGACGAGCCGGCGGCAGCACGCTGGCCACACAGATCGAGAAATTCCGCCACTCGCCCGGCGGTCGCACGCATGACAGCAAGGACAAGTATCACCAGATGATCTCGGCCGCCCTGCGCGCCTACCAGGACGGCGAAGAAAATCTGCCGGCCCGCCGCCGCATCGTGCTCGATTTCGTCAACTCCGTGCCGCTCGGCGGCATCCCCGGCTACGGCGAGGTCAATGGCCTGGGCGACGGCCTGTGGGCCTGGTACGGCCAGGATTTCGGCCAGATCAACCAACTCCTGGCTGACCCCAAGGCTGATCTGACGCAACGCGCCAAGGCCTTCAAGCAGGCGCTGTCCCTGTTTGTCGCCCAGCGCCGGCCGTCCGGCCTGCTCGGCGACACCACCGGGCGCCTCAACACGCTCACCGACAGCTATATCCGCCTGCTCGCCGACGATCAGCTGATCCCCGCCGACCTGCGCGAAGCCGCCCTGCTCGTCCAGATCAGCCCGGCTCGTCAGGCCCGGCCAGCCGAAGAGGTCTCCTTCGTCGAACGCAAGGCAGTCAACGAAATCCGCGGCACGCTGGGCGATCTGCTCAACGTCGAGAATCTCTATGCCCTCGACCGCTACGACCTGACCGTGCACAGCACGCTCGACGGACCGAGCCAGCAGGCCGTGACGCGCATCCTCAACCGTCTGGCCGACCCTGCCTTCCTGGCCTGCGCCGGCCTCAAGGAAACCCGGCTGCTGGCCAGGGGCGACCCCAAACAGGTCAATTACAGCCTGACCCTCTACGAGCGTACGCCGACCGCCAACGTGCTGCGTATCCAGGCCGACAACCTCGACCAGCCGCTCGACATCAACGCCGGCACCAAGCTCGATCTCGGCTCCAGCGCCAAGTTCCGGACCCTGGTTTCCTACCTGCTGGTCGTTGCCGACCTGCACAAACGCTACAGCCAGACGCCACCGGAAGAGCTGGCCAAGCTCAAGCAGCATCCGGCCGACCGCCTGAGCAACTGGGCCATCGACATCCTGCGCACCAAGCCCGAAACGACGCTTGAAGCACTGCTCGAAGCGGCCATGGAGCGCCGTTATTCGGCCAGCCCCGGCGAAACCTTCTTCACCGGCGGCGGCATCCACCGTTTCGGCAATTTCAAGCACGAAGACGACGGCAAGGTGCCGAGTGTCGCCGAAGCGCTCGAACAGTCGGTCAATCTCTCTTTCGTGCGCATCATGCACGACGTCGTCCACTACCACGCCTACGAGGCGGCCGACGCCCCGGCCCGCGGCCTGCGCGACAAGGATGACGACGATACCCGGCAGGCCTTCCTCAACCGCTTCGCTGAACGCGAAGGCCTGGGTTTCCTGCGCACCTACTGGCACAAGTACCGCGACGTGGCCCCGGCCGATCGCCTCGAAGTGCTCAGCGACTCGGTCCCCTCGCGCCCCGTCCCGCAGGCTGCCGCCTACCTGAGTGTCCTGCCGAAGAGCGATTTCGAGAGCTTTGCCGCCTTCATGCGCAAGCAGCTTGGCGACCGGGCCGGCACCGACGGCGGCCTGCGCCGCCTGTTCGACGCCCACGCCACGCGCCAGTACAACCTGGCCGACCAGGGCTATCTGGCCCGCGTCCATCCGCTCGAACTGTGGCTGGTTCGCCACCTGCAGAGCGATCCGAAAGCGACGCTCAAGGACATCGTCCCGGCCAGCGTTGAAGCCCGCCGCGACGCCTCGAAATGGCTGTTCGCCCCGCGCTTCAAGCATGCCCAGCAGGTGCGCATCGACATCGTCGTCGAAGTCGCCGCTTTCGAGCGCATTGCCGAAGAGTGGCGCCGCCTGGGTTACCCCTTCGAGCATCTGGTGCCTTCGCTGGCCACCGCTATCGGCAGTTCAGCCGACCGCCCGGCCGCCCTCGCCGAGCTGATGGGCATCGTGGTCAATGACGGCATCCGCCGGCCGACGGTACGCATCGACGAACTCCGCTTTGCCACCAATACGCCGTTCGAAACCCGCCTGCAGCACCAGAACGAAGCCGGCCAGCGCGTCATGCCGATCGAGGTCGCCCAGGTTACCCGCCGCGCCCTGCTCCGCGTCGTCAATAGCGGCACGGCCCGGCGTATCAAGGACACCTACCGCGACAACGAGGAAAAGCCGCTGGCCATGGGCGGCAAGACCGGCACCGGAGACCACCGTTCCAAGGTCATCGGCGCCGACGGCGGGGTGCGTAGCGCCAAGGTCATGAACCGTGCGGCGACCTTCGCCTTCTACATCGGCGAGCGTTTCTACGGCGTCGTTACTGCCTTCGTTCCCGGCTCAAAGGCGGCCGGCTACGACTTCACCTCGGCCCTGCCGGTGCAGATCATGAAAGAGATGGAACCGGCCCTGCGCCCGTTGATCGCCGATCGGCCAGCCGCGGAAGGCAAGTGCAAGGGCTGAAATCAAGGAAAACGCCACTCATCCTCCGTGAAAACCACACTTTGCTGCGGCGCAACAAAATGGTAGTCTTTGGCGCATAAAATAACGCGATCAAAGCGAGAAACAGCATGAGTGAAATCGACCTGAAACGCTTCTTCCTCGAGCAGGTCCGTCTGTTCGAAAACTTCCCGGCCGACAAGGTCGAGGAAATCGTTATCAAGTCCCGCCTGGCGACTTATGAAGGTAATGAAGCCATCCTCGAAACGGGCGATGAAGGCCGATTCATCGGCATCATGATCAGCGGCCACGCCGAAATCTCGATGACCGACAACACCGGCACCCGTGCCGTCATCACCCAGCTAGGCACCGGTGACGTCTTCGGCGTCATGTCACTGCTCACCGGTGATCGCATCGTCGCCGACGTCATTGCCGGCAACCGCTGCTTCGTGCTGATGATTCCGCAGGATGTCTTCAACACGCACATCCTGACCAACCCCAAGGCTGTCGGTTATCTGTCCCGCCTGCTCGCCGAGCGCACCCGGGCCATGTCAGTCGATCTGGTCACCGCCCAAGCCAATGCCATCGTCCGCTCGCGCGACCCGTACGCACTGTCGCTGCAGACCAACGAGCCGGGCAAGGTCGTCGTTCTCAATGTCGGCATCAGCCAGATCCATTTCGGCATCTACAACACCGAAGAGAGCGGCGCCGATGTGCACGGCATCATCGACCACGCCGATCAGCAGGTGACGCGGATTACCGTCAAGGTCGGCACCCAGCAAAGGTCCGTCGACCACGCCCCATTCAAGCTTTCGGACCTGTTCAATGTCATCCGGGATACAACCGCCCTGCTCGGCGAGGCCTTCACCTTCCACCCGGAAGACGTCAGCGCCATTGGCCATCGCGTCGTCCATGGCGGCAACAAGTTCTCCAGTTCGGTCGTCATCACCCCGGCCGTCATCGCCGACATCGAAGAACTGTCAGTCTTCGCGCCGCTGCATAACCCGGTCAATGTCGCCGGCATCCGCGTCGCCCTCAAGCAGTTCCCGAACGTGCCGCAGGTCGCCGTCTTCGACACTGCCTTCCACCAGACGCTGGCGCCTTACGCCTACCTTTACGGCCTGCCCTACGACCTCTACAAGCAGCATGGCATCCGCCGCTACGGTTTTCACGGCACCTCCCACCGCTACGTCTCGCTGAAGTCGGCTGAAGTCCTCAAGCGCCCGCTCGGCGAGCTCGAAATCATCTCCTGCCACCTCGGCATCGGCGCCTCGCTGTGCGCCATCGACCACGGCCGTTCGATCGACACGACGATGGGCATGACGCCGAGCGACGGTCTGATCATGCCGAGCCGCTCAGGCAGCATCGACCCGGCGGTGATGATCCACCTCATGGAAAAGCACCACATGTCGCCCGAGCAGCTATCGACACTGATCAACAGTGAAAGTGGCCTCAAGGGCATCTCCGGCATTTCGAGCGACATCCATGAAATCGAGGCCGCCGCTGCCGACGGCCACCACCGCGCCCTACTCGCCCACAAGGCCTACTGCTACCAGGTGCGCAA
Organism: Ferribacterium limneticum; assembly: GCF_020510585.1. GTDB lineage: Bacteria > Pseudomonadota > Gammaproteobacteria > Burkholderiales > Rhodocyclaceae > Azonexus. Next base: position 2,905,914 of record NZ_CP075190.1, read on the forward strand.
GAACATCGGCGCCTACGTCGCAGCCATGGGCGGCATCGACGTACTGGCCTTCACCGGCGATGTCGGCGAAACGAGCGCCACGGTGCGCAGCCTGGCCTGTCAGGGCCTCGGCTACATGGGCATCAAGCTCGACGAGGAAAAGAACCGCAACATTGGCAGCGTCGACAATTTCGCCATCATCTCGGCTGACGATTCGCCGGTCACCATCCTTGTCGTCGCCAATGACGACGAGCGCCTGGTTGCCTGGGAAACGCTGCGCTCCATTGAGCGCAACGCCCTGCTGCTGGCCGCCAAGCCGGAAGAAGCGCCGATTCCGGTCGAAATCTCGGCCCACCACGCCCACCTTTCGCAGGCCGACGTCGAAAAACTGTTCGGCCCCGGCCACCAGCTGACGCCCATGCATGAACTGTCGCAGCCCGGCCAGTTCGCCTGCGAGGAACAAGTCCATCTGGTCGGCCCCAAGGGCCGCATCGCCAAGGTCCGCGTCCTCGGTCCGACGCGCAAGGAAACCCAGGTCGAGATCGCCATGACCGAGCAGTTCAAGCTCGGTATCCAGCCGCCCATCCGCCAGTCCGGCGACCTCGCCGGCACGCCCGGCGTGACGCTCGAAGGCCCGTATGGCAGCTCGGTGATCGAACGCGGCGTCGTCTGCGCCCAGCGCCACATCCACATGACACCCGAAGACGCCATGCGCTTCCATGTTCGCGACAACTATGTCGTTCGCGTGCGCATCGAAGGCGAACGCCAGTTGATCTTCGGCGACGTCGTGGTCCGCGTTAATCCTGCTTTCCGCCTGGCGATGCACATCGACACAGACGAAGGCAACGCCGGCAACATCCAGACCGGCATGCTGGGCTACATTGAGGAAATTCAGAGCCGGCACTGATCGGGCACTGATGATGGCCGGCTTGCCCGGCCATCTGTTTTTCTAGAACCAGATTTCCGGATAGCGCCGCGAACGCGGCAGGTTGTTGATCAGCAAGGCTACGACGAGCAGGATCAGCGGCCCGAGCGTCGCCGGCGCCAGAACGTACCAGAAACCCAGATTATGAATTTCCGGCGAGCCGATCACGGCGATCAGCGCCGTGGCGCCGCCCGGCGGATGCAGGGTACGCGTTGCGTGCATGAGGGCAAGCGCCGTCGCCACGGCCAGGCCCGGCACCAGCCAGGGCACGTGCTGGAACAGTTTCCAGCAGACCACGCCAGTCAGGGCTGACAGTATGTGGCCGCCAAGCAGATTGCGCGGCTGGGCCAGCGGACTGCGCACTGCCCCATAAACCAGAACCGCCGAGGCGCCGAAAGATCCGATCAGCAACAAGAGATCGCTGCCGGCGACGAGAAACTGGCCGGCCGCCGCCAGCGCCGTGATGCCGAGAAATGCCCCGATCCACGACCAGAACATTTCCTCATTGCTGACCCGCGGCGGACTGCCGCGTGTCGTGCCGCGCATCTTGCGCCAGTAGTCACGCCAGCTGCTTTCCAACCTCATTCGGAGCTGCCGTCTTTGCTGTCCGCCGCCTGCAGCGCCTGCAAGCGGGCTAGCGCGTGGCGCCAGGCGAGATGGTAGACGGTGCGAAAGTCCTCGGTGCTGATGTCGAGATAGCCCGAAACATGACTCAGAGCATCGAGAATATCCTCGTCCGAAAGCTCCAGTTCGAGGGCCAGCTCGAGCTCGCTCTTGCCGGGAATGCGCTCAGTCATGGGCCGACTCCGGATGCACATCACCAAGAATATAAGAGACCACCGGAACGAGTCCGTGCGGCGCCCGCAACAAATCCGCCAGCGTGTAGCCATCAAGCACGAGGAACATGGCGCTCAGTGCCTCGTTGAGAATGCTCGGCAGGCCACAGCCACCGCTAATCCGGCAGGCCGAATGCCCGGCAAAGCACTCGGCCATTGCGAAATCGCTTTCGGACTGGCGGATCACGTCGCCAACAACGATCTCCCGGGGCGGACGAGCCAGCCGCATGCCCCCACCCTTGCCGCGAACGGTCTCGATATGGCCATTCAGGCCGAGCTGGTGCACGACTTTCATGAGGTGGCTTTTCGAAATGTCGTGGACGGCCGCGATCTCAGCGATGGTGACCAGCCGGTCGTCCTGCACGCCGAGATACATCAGGACGCGCAGGCTGTAATCGGAAAAGGTACTCAGGCGCATGGCAGGCTATAAGATCTATTAAAAATATTGCTTATGGTAACGTTGATTGGTAGCATAAAGATTCATTATATTTATATCTTATGCCAACACGCGGCGCAATACGTTCGCATGGTTGTGCCCGGAAAAAAATGGCCAAGCCTTCCCCCCGCAAAATCATTGAAATAAAGCCTGTCGTTGATCCGGATGCCAAGGTGTACCCGCGTTCGATCAGCGGCCCTTACACCCGCTGGCGCTGGGTCTTCGTCTGGTTGACCCAGATCGTTTTCTACGGTCTGTGCTGGCTGCCCTGGCATGGTCGGCAGGCGGTGTTGTTCGACATCGACACGCGCAAGTTCTATTTCTTCGACCTCGTCCTCTGGCCGCAGGACACGATTTATCTCGTCCTGCTGATGATCCTCGGCGCCTTCACGCTCTTCCTGTTTACGGCCGTGGCCGGGCGATTGTGGTGCGGCTATACCTGCCCGCAGACGGTCTATACCGAGATTTTCCTGTGGTTCGAGAAGATGATCGAGGGCGAACGGCCGCAACGCATCAAGCTCGATGCGGCGCCCTGGTCGGCCCGCAAACTGGCACTCAAGAGCGCCAAGCACGCGACGTGGCTGCTCTTTTCGCTATGGACCGGGATTACCTTTGTCGGCTATTTCATGCCGATCCGCGATCTGGTCAATGACCTGGTCACGCTGTCGCCTGGTGCCTGGTCTGCCTTCTGGGTCGTCTTCTATGCTATCGCCACCTATGGCAACGCCGGTTTCCTGCGCGACCAGATGTGCCGGCAGATCTGCCCTTACGCCCGCTTCCAGTTCGTCATGTTCGACCCCGACACGCTGATCATCGCCTACGACACGGCGCGCGGCGATGCACGCGGCCCCCGCGCCAAGGGGGCCGATCCGAAGGCACTCGGGCTGGGTGACTGCGTCGATTGCGGCATTTGCGTCCAGGTCTGCCCGACCGGCATTGACATCCGCAACGGTCTGCAGAACGAGTGCATCGGCTGCGCGGCCTGCATCGATGCCTGCGATCAGGTAATGGACAAGATGGAATACCCGCGCGGCCTGATCCGTTATTCGACGGAAAACGCCGTCACCATGCGCTACACGACGACCGAAATCATTCGCCGCGCAGCCCGGCCACGGGTCATCATCTACACGGCGATCCTCGTCGCCCTGACCACGGCCATGGCCTGGTCGCTGGCGACGCGCATCCCGCTCAAGGTCAATGTCCTGAAGGATCGCAATGTGCTGTCGCGGGAAGCCGGCGATGGTTCGATCGAAAACGCCTATCGCCTGCAGATCATGAATACCGGTGACCAGACGCGCAAATTCAGGATCAGCATCGGCGGCATCGACGGTGTGCGCCTGGCAAGCGACAGCGAAATCACCGTTCCCGGCGGCGAGATCGGCACCCAGACGGCCATTGTCAGTGCCGAGCCGGGGGCCACGCCGTCGGGTGCGGCGCCGATCACCTTCAGCGTGACGGATGTGGCCGACGCCAAGGTCGCCGTGACGGAGAGTTCAAAATTCTGGATGCCTTGAGCCTAGAATGAAAAAGTAAGCAGCCACGCAGCAGAAAATCCGTTCTCCGAAAGGAAGCGCATCATGACCAACGAAAAACTGAAGACGCTCATCACCTCGCCCCTGCCATTTTTTGGCGTCACCGAACAGGGCGACGTGCTGGCGCGCTACGTGCCCTATGGCCCGGTGTTTCGCTGGAGCTGGAACCAGATGGTCCCGATGCCGGTGCAGGGCAGCGATCTGATCTGGCTGCTCCATGCCGCGCACGAGGAAGAGCATTCGATCACCGACACGGAAAAGCCGAAGAGCAGCAACAGCCAGTAAGCGGCGCGCGCTGGTTCAGGCCGGCTGGCGCATTTGCTCGGCGAGCCACTGGCCGATGGCCCAGATTTCTTCCAGACAGACTGAATGCGGCATCGAGTATTCGTGCCATTCGATTTTGTAGCCGCGCTCGATCAGCAAATCCCGGGCAGCCAGGCCAAGTGTTGGCGAGACGACATCGTCGGCCGTGCCGTGGGCGGCAAATATGGAAATCGCGCGATTGGCATCGGCTGAGTCTTCAGTCAGCAGCGCCGGCGATGGAATATAGGTCGACAGGGCGATGATCCCGGCCAGCTTTTCCGGATGGGTCAGCGCCGTCGTGTAGGCCACCGCCCCGCCCTGCGAGAAGCCGGCGAGAAAGATACGGTCAACCGGAATTCCCCGGCTTTTTTCACGTTCGATCAGCAGCCGCACGGCATCGCGGGAAGCGATGATCCCCGCCTCGTCGATGCGCCGGCTGGTGCTGTCGAGCGAAATGATGTCGTACCAGGCGCGCATCACGTAGCCGCCATTGCAGGTGACCGCCATGTAGGGCGCGTGCGGGAAGATGAAACGCACGGCCGGCGAAGCGGCCAGACCGAGTTCGGGGACGACCGGCACGAAATCCGAACCGTCGGCACCCAGGCCGTGCAGCCAGATCACCGCGTACTCGGGCTGGGCGGCGGTTTCGACTTCCAGCGGTGGCATGTCGATTTCCATGGGGGGGCTCCTCGCGTTCGTCAGGCGGCCAGTATGCGGAAACTGGCGCGACATGACCAGCAAGTATCAGCGCGCGCCGCCCCCATGCGGCAGACGCAGGTAAAACTCGGTGACCTGATCGCCTGCGCGCACGGCGATCTCGCCGCCATGGGCAAGCACGATGGAACGGGCGATGGCCAGGCCGAGTCCGGTGCCCTCGGAACCCGAATCGAGCCGGACAAAGCGGTCGAAGACCCGGTGCAGCGCCTCGGCCGGTATCGGCTTCCCGGTGTTGGCAATGGATAGTTCCGCCATGCCATCGACGGCCCCGACCTTGACGACAATCGAACCGCCGGCCGGCGTGTGATGAATGGCATTGACCAGCACGTTGCCGATGGCCCGCTCGAGCATCAGGCGGTCGCCATGCACCGTGATGTCGTCGCCGACCAGTTGCAGACTGACGTTCTCGGCGAGCAGCCCGTAGTACTCGATCAGCCGTTCGCACAACGGGCGCAGCGCCAGCGGCTCGGTCTGCGGCACGAGCAGGCCGTGGTCGGCCTTGGCCAGCAACAGCATGTCGGCGATGATTCGCGCCAGACGTTCGTATTCCTCGAGATTCGAGGCCAGCAGATCGCGGTATTCGTCGACATGGCGCGCCTTGCTCAGCGACACCTCGGTCTGCATGCGCAGGCTGTGGATCGGCGTGCGTAGCTCGTGGGCGAGGTCGGCCGAGAAATCCGACAGCCGCCCGAACGACTCTTCAAGCCGGCCGAGCATGGCGTTGAATGCAATCACCAGTTCGGCCAGTTCCGGCGGCACGTCCTGCTCCGGGATGCGCTCGGCCAGTTGCCCGGCCGAAATGCGGCCGGCGGCGCGGGCGATGGCCCGTACCGGGTGCAGGCCGCGGCGCACAACCAGCGCGCCGACCATGGCGGTGAGCAGTGCGGCAGCCAGAATGGCGAAGCGGAAATCGTGCTGCAGTTGATCAAGAAAATCAGTGTGGTGACGAATGTCGCGGGCGACGACGACGTGCGCCGTTTCGCCCCAGGCGGTTTCCATGTCGGCGGCGATGACGCGGTACTCGGCATCGCCGAGCACCAGCCGGATCGGCGTCCGGCCCAACGCGACCTTGGCGGCGGCCAGCGGCTCGGCCAGCTCGGGGGTCGGCCATTTGAAAATTGGCCCTTTTTCCCGGTTGACCGTAACAATCACCCCATGCTCACCGATCAGGGCGTCACCGAGGCGCACGGCAAAGGCCTCGGCCGTTTTTTCCTGCGTGCCGACATGGCCGATCAGCGCCAGCTTGCCGAACAGGTCGTGGGCATCGAGTTCGGCCATGTGGGCATCGGCGGCGCGACTGAAATAGACGCCGAGCGCCGCAAAAACCACCGTCGCCAGCAGCGCGAAGGCCAGCGACAGACGCAGCGCAATCGAATGCCGCCAGCCCGTCACGATCAGCGGATTTCCATGACGTAACCCATGCCGCGCAGGGTGTGGATCAGTTTGGGCGAAAAGTCGTCATCGACCTTGGCGCGCAGCCGACGGATGGCCACCTCGACGACATTGGTGTCAGAATCGAAATTCATGTCCCAGACCTGCGAGGCGATGAAGCTGCGCGCCAGCACCTCGCCCTGCCGACGCAGGAAGAGCTCGAGCAGCGCGAACTCCTTGGCCGTCAGGTCGATGCGCTGGCCGGCCCGGGTCGCCCGGCGCTTGAGCACATCGAGTTCGAGGTCGGCCAGCTTCAGGTTCTCGGCGTCGCGGGCCCGGCCCCGACGCAGCAGCGTGCGCACGCGGGCGAGCAGTTCGGAAAAGGCGAAAGGCTTGACCAGGTAGTCGTCGGCGCCCAGTTCCAGCCCCTTGACCCGGTCCTCGACCTGATCGCGCGCCGTCAAAAACAAAACCGGCAAATCGCGTCCGGCCGCCCGCAAGGTTTTCAGCACCTGCCAGCCATCCAGCCCCGGCAGATTGACGTCGAGGATCAGCAGGTCGTACTCGCCGGCCAGCCCCTCGTGCATGCCATCGAGCCCGTTGCGCACGAGGTCGGCCGTGAAACCGGCTTCGGACAGCCCCTGCTTGAGGTAATCGCCAGTCTTCGCTTCGTCTTCGACGATGAGAATCTTCATGCCGGCATTTTGCCCGACAACCCGCCGCCTTGTGTAATTGGCCGAGGTGCCCTAAAAACAGGTCAGGCGTCCGCGACGTCGGGACAGGCGATACACTGCCTTCCAGCGCCGCAGCGAATGGGCCAACAGTCCGCTGCGAACACCCCGCCGAAGCACCATCAGGAAAGCGCGTGTCTGCTGATAGACGGGGTGCTGGTGCAGGGTTTCAAACACGTAGTTCTTGAAGCGCACGACCACGGCATAGGTACGGGCGAACCAGCCGATTTCCATCAACTGCGGCTTGGTCAGCGCAAAAATTCGCGCCACCAGCGCCGTCCCGACGACTTTGGCGGCGAGAAAGGTACCAACGCCCAGCAGCGGCGCCCCGTGCCCCAGGAAATAAAGACCGAGGAGCTTGAAGGGCAGGAGTACGGCGCCGGGAATTACGAAGCAAACCAGCGCCAGATAGCGCGGGGCGCGCGAAATCCACGCTTCGGCCAGACGCAGCACCGGCCACTGGCCGATTTTTGCCATGATGCTTTCCAGCGGCTCCCACAACCATTCCCAGAACCACAAAAGGAATGCGGCCAAGATGATGAAGGGCGGCGTCAGCAGGCGTTTGAGTTTCGATTCCATACCGTTTCCCGGTGATATGCGTGGGAAATATACGGGAATCCCGAAATTTCGCCTGCGTGATCAGCGTGACCGGGTGTAACAGGGCGTTACGCCGGATTGTTTGCCCGTCTCCCGTCCGTTATGCTGCGCCTCCCCAGCGCTTGCGCCGCCATCTCCCATTCACCTGTCCGACTGCCGCCATGATCGTCCGCCCCCATCTGCACTGGTTTCGCCTGCTTTTTGTCTGGCGCGGCTCCGTTCTGCCTTACATCCTCACGCGTTTGCTGCTCGTCCTGGCGGTTTCCGTACTGAGCGTCCTGAGTCTCGACTGGTGGATGAGCGCCCATGCCGCTTCGGCCCTGTCGATTCCGCCATTTACCCTGATGGGCGTGGCGCTGGCCATTTTCCTCGGCTTCCGCAACTCGGTCAGCTACGACCGCTACTGGGAAGCCCGCAAGCAATGGGGCGCCCTGCTCATCGGCGCCCGCTCGCTGATCCGCGAGGTGGCCAGCTTTGCTCCTGACGAAACCGGATTACAGCGCCGCGTGGCGCGCACCCTGTCGGCCTTTGCCTTTGCTCTCAAGCACCAGTTGCGAGGCACCGACCCACGGAATGATCTGACCTGTCGCCTCGATGCGGCGGTGCTCGAGCGCGTTTGTGCCACCCGCTTTGTGCCGTCAGCGCTGTTGCTCTGCCTGGCCCAAGACTTTGCTGCTGCGCAAAAGGCCGGCGTGCTCAGCGACCTGCAGTTGCAATCGCTGGATCGCAACCTCAATCTCCTGACCGAAGCCTCGGGGGCCTGCGAGCGCATCGCCAACACGCCCATTCCCTACACCTACCGCGTGCTCATGAACCGGACCGTGATGGTCTATTGCCTGCTGCTGCCGGTCGGCCTGAGCACCTCGATCGGCTGGGTGACCGTGCTCGTCGCCCCGTTCATCGCCTACACCTTTCTGGCGCTGGATGTCATCGGCGAACAGATAGAGGAGCCTTTCGGCAAGGAACCGAACGACCTCGCGCTGGCTTCGATGTGTCATGGCATCGAGGTTTCGGTCTGCGAACTGGTCGGGGAAACCCCGCTCAGCTCGCCGCCCGAAGTCGTCGATTACGTCGTAACCTAGTCATTGCCGCAAACCCGCGTCACGCAGCAGATTACAAACTTGTAATCCTGCCGTCAGACGCCTGACGGCCGCAGCAGCGCAGAATCGCCGCATCCATCCACCAAGGAACCGCCATGCGCCTGCTGCTTGCCCTCATGCTCTCCCTCAGCCTCCCCGCTTTCGCCCAGCACGATCCCCACGCCGGCCACATGGCGGCGACGAAAAATGCGCCGCTGAGCGACGGCCTGGTCAAGAAAATCGATGCCAAGGCTGGCGAAATAGTCATCCAGCATGGCCAGCTCGACAGCATCGGCATGCCGCCGATGACCATGGCCTTCGGCGTTGCCGACAAAGCCTGGCTGGGCAAGCTCAAGGCCGGTGACAAGATCCGGTTCGCGGCCGAGATGAAGGGCGGCAACGCCATTGTCAGCCGCTATGAGATGGCGAAGTAAGCGCTTCGCCGATGCCTGAAATCATCCCCAACTGGCACCCGGCGGTCGTTCATTTTCCGATTGCCCTCGCCGTCACGGCCACGCTGCTCTTGTTGCTTGGCCGGCTGCGCCCGGCCAATCCGACTTTCACGGCCAGCGGCCGCCTGCTTGTCCTGGGCGCCGCCGTGAGCGCCGGTTTCGCGGCGGCGCTTGGCTGGTACGCTTTCCAGACGGTTGAACATGACGGCGCCGGTCATCTGGTCATGCTCAGTCATCGCAACTGGGCATTGGCCGGCACGGCCGGGCTGATCGCGCTGGCCGTCTGGGATGGCCTGCGCCAACGCGCGGAACGCCCGCCGCACGCGGCATTGCTGCCGATCATGCTGGTGCTTTCGGCCGGCCTGGGGGTGACCGGCTGGCTGGGTGGCGAAATGGTTTATCGGCATGGTATCGGCGTCTCGGCATCGGCTTTCGCTGGGCCGGAAGTGGCGGCGCCGACGATGGCAGAGCCGCCGGCGGTAACGCCTGAAACGGTTGCCGAAACGCCAGCCCCCGCCCCCGGCGAGCACATTCACAAGGATGGCAAACGCCATCGCCATTGAGGCTGCCCATGAAACATCCGCTGCTTCTCGCCCTCCTGCTCACCGCGCTGGCCGCCCATGGCGCCGAGCCGCTGCCCGGCGCCAGTGTCGAATCGCTGCTGGCCGCTGCCCGCGAGCACAGCCCGGATGTCCGCATGGTCCGCCTCGAAGCCGAAGCGGCGCGCGAACGCATTCAGCCGGCCGGCGCCCTGCCTGACCCAGTGCTGCGCATCGAGCTGGAAAACATCACGAAGAACGGCAGCCAGAATGCGACGCTCGACCCGACGCGGACGGGTGACACCAAATACACGCTGATGCAGCCGCTGCCCTTCTGGGGCAAGCGCGACCTCAAGCGCGACGTGGCCAGTGCCGAGGCGACCCAGGCCGAAGGCCGGGCCAGCGACACCTGGGCTGAAGTGGCCGGCCGCATCAAGACGCTTTACGCCCAATACTGGCTGACCGGTCAGTCGCTGCAACTGACCCGCGAGAATATCGAACTGACCCGCCGCCTCGAACAGATCGCCCAGGCCCGCTACGCCGGTGGCCTGGCGGCCCAGCAGGACGCCATTCGCGCCCAGCTCGAACGCAGCGCGATGGATAGCGAGCTGGTCGGCATGGAGAGCGAGTTCCATCACCTGATGGTTTTCCTCAACGCCATGCTGGCCCGCCCGAGCGGCGCGGCGCTGGCCGAACCGGCAGTGCTCCGGCCGATTCCCGCCCGCCTTGATGGCGCTGCGCTGACCGAGCGACTGCTCGCCGCCAACCCGCAGCTGGCCATCGAAACCGCCCGCGTCGGCGGCGCCGAGAAGAGCCGCGAGCTGGCCTACCGCAACCGCTATCCCGACCTGACGCTGGGCGTCGCGCCGATGCAGGTCGGCAACCGCGTCGATGCCTGGAGCCTGATGCTGGAAATGAACCTGCCGCTGCAACAGGGCACCAGGCGCAGCCAGGAGCGCGAAAGCGAGCGCATGCTGGAAGCCGCGGCGGCGCGCAAGGAAGCGCTCGGCCACCGGCTGATGGGCGACCTCAGTGCCGCGCTGAGCAATCTCGATGCGGCCCGGACGACCGAGCAGATCACCCGCACCCGCCTGCTGCCGCAGGCCGAACTGACTTTCAAATCGGCGCTGGCCGGCTACGAGAACGGCAAGGTCGATTTCGCCACCCTGCTCGACGCCCAGCGCCAGATCCGCAATGCCCGCCTCGCGCTGCTGCGCGCCCAGGCCAGCCAACAGATACGGCTGGCCGAGATCGAACGCCTGCTTGGAGAAGACCTGTGAAAAACGGCCCCTTATTCATTTTCATCGCCGTCGCCCTCACCGTCGGCGGTTTTGCCGGCGGTTACCAGTTGGCCCAGCAGAAAACGGATGACGCGACAGCGGTTGCCACGGTCAACCCGGAAAAAGGGCAAAAACCGAAATTGCTCTACTACCGCAACCCGATGGGCCTGCCCGACACCTCGCCGACGCCGAAAAAAGACCAGATGGGCATGGACTACATCCCCGTCTATGAGGGCGAGGATGAAGGGGCGGGCGACAGCGGCCTGAAGATCAGCGCCGAGAAAATCCAGAAAATGGGCGTCAAGGCCGAGCCGGCGAAGCTGCAGGTGCTCGACAAGAACGTCCGCGCCAGCGGCCGGGTCGAAATCGACGAAAGCCGCAGCTACACGGTGACCGCCAAGTTCGAGGGCTACATCGAGCGCCTGCACGTCAACACCACCGGCCAGCCGGTCGGCCGCGGCCAGCCGCTGTTCGAGGTGTACAGCCCGGAACTGGTCTCGGCCCAGCGCGAATACGCCATCGCCGCGCAGGGCGTCGGCAAGCTCAACGAAGCCGGCGGCGAAGCGCAATCGGCGATGAAACAACTGGCCGACTCCAGCCTGCAGCGGCTCAGAAACTGGGATATTTCCGACGAACAGATCAAGGCCCTGGCCCACTCCGGCAACGCCAAACGCACGCTGACCTTCCGCGCCCCGGTGGCCGGTATCGTCAGCGAGAAAAAGGCCGTCCAGGGCATGCGCTTCATGCCCGGCGAGATGCTTTACCAGATCGCCGACCTCTCGTCGGTGTGGGTCCTGGCCGATGTTTTCGAGCAGGACATTACTGCGGTGAACCTTGGCCAGAAGGCAAAAATCAGGATCAACGCCTATCCCGGCGAGGTCTTCGAGGGCCGCATCGCCTACGTCTATCCGACGCTCAAGGCGGAAACGCGGACGGTGCCGGTGCGCATCGAACTGGCCAATCCAAAGGGCCGCCTGAAACCGGCGATGTTCGCCGAGGTCGAGATTCCGGTGGCTGGCGCGGCGTCGGTCGTCACCGTGCCGAATTCGGCGGTGATCGACAGCGGCAACAAACAGGTGGTCATCGTGCAACTGGCCGAAGGTCGCTTCGAGCCGCGGGCTGTGAAGCTTGGGGCGCGGGGCGGGGAATTCGTGCAGGTGCTGGAGGGGGTCAAGGAAGGAGAGATGGTGGTTTCGTCGGCCAACTTCCTGATTGATGCCGAGAGCAATTTGAAGGCGGCGCTGGGCGGGATGCAGAAGGCTGACGGCGCTCCGGCCGTGAAACCGGCGGCAGTCGGGCACAAGGCGGTCGGGGTTTTGAATGCTGTGGATGCGGCGTCCGGAAGCGTGACGATTTCGCATGAGCCGGTGGCCAGTTTGAAATGGCCGGCGATGAAGATGGATTTTGTGCTGGCGAATCCTTCGCTGGTTTCGGGTTTGAAGCCGGGGGCTGGCATTGAGTTTGAGTTTGTTGAGCGGGGGCCGGGGGAATGGGTGGTTACCTCGGTGGTGAAGAAATGAGCATTGGATTTGCTCAAGCTTGGGGTTCCGCCCTGCTGGCGGGCGTACTTTCTTCTTGCTTCGCCAAGAAGAAAGTAGCCAAAGAAGAAGGCGACCCCGAGGGCGCCGCCGGCTTTGCCGGTTCCTTGCGCTACTCGGCAGTCCGGGCGGCTGCGGAACTCGGGCTTCGCCCTCAGACAGTCCTCGCCGACTGCCCCCGGCCTCCCTGCGTTGCTCAGCGCCTTCCACGGGGGCCCCAAAGGCGTCCACGCTCGACCGATGTAGCCCCAAAAACCGGCTTCCACGGTCAACCGGAAAAAAAGGCCAAAAATGAAATCTGCCATTCAGGCACCCAAGCTCAAACCCGGATCGTTTCACCGGGCCCCTTGAGAGGTGCCGAGCAACGCAGGGGCTGGCGGATAAAGGGCGAGGACTGTCTGAGGGCGAAGCCCGAGTTCCGCAGCCCCCGCCAGCACCGAGTCGCGCAGGGAACCGGCGCAGCCGGCACCGACCCAGGGTCGCCTTCTTTTTGCTTACTTTTTCTTGGCGAAGCAAGAAAAAGTGAGACGCCCCGCAAGGGCGGAACCCCAAGCCAATTAGCCGCCCGCACGCCGATCCAGGGCAAACCCCACAGAAAAGCGCCTCATGCTTAACGCCCTCATCAATTGGTCAGCCAGAAACCGCTTCCTCGTCCTGCTGGCCACCCTCTTCATCACCATCGCCGGCATCTGGTCGGTGCTCAAAACCCCGCTCGACGCCATACCCGACCTCTCCGACGTCCAGGTCATCCTGTACACCGAATTCCCCGGCCAGGCGCCGCAGGTTGTCGAAGATCAGGTCACCTACCCGCTGACCACCGCCCTGCTCTCGGTCCCGAAATCCAAGGTCGTCCGCGGCTTCTCCTTCTTTGGCGCCTCCTTCGTCTACGTCATCTTCGAAGACGGCACCGACATCTACTGGGCCCGTTCGCGGGTGCTGGAGTACGTCAATTCGGTCTCCGGCAAGCTGCCCAAGGGTGTCAGTCCGACCCTCGGCCCTGATGCCACCGGCGTCGGCTGGGTCTACCAGTACGCTGTGCTGGCCAAGGACAAGACGCTGGCCGAACTGCGCACCTTGCAGGACTGGTATCTGCGCTACCAGCTGGCGAAAGCGCCCGGTGTCGCCGAGGTGGCCAGCATCGGCGGCTTCGTTCAGCAGTACCAGGTCACCGTCGATCCGATCAAGCTGAAAACCTACGGCATTCCGCTCATGCGCGTCGCCGAGGTGATCCGCAATTCCAACCGCGACGTCGGCGGCCGCACGCTGGAGATGGCCGAGACCGAGTACATGGTGCGCGGCCGCGGCTATCTGCGCGGCAAGGGCGACATCGAGAATCTGGTCTTGAAGGCGCAGAACGGCACGCCGGTGCGCGTCGCCGACATCGGCCGGGTCGAACTGGTGGCCGACGAGCGGCGCGGCATCACCGAGTTGAACGGCGAAGGTGAAGTGGTGTCCGGCATCGTCATGTCGCGCTTTGGCCAGAACGCGCTGGACGTCATCCACAACGTCAAGACCAAGGTCGCCGAAATCAGCGCCGGGCTGCCCGAAGGCGTCAGCATCCAGACCGTCTATGACCGCTCGGAACTGATCGAACGTGCCATCGCCACGCTCAAACGCACACTGGCCGAGGAAAGCCTGATCGTCGCGCTGGTCTGCATCGTTTTCCTGCTCCACCTGCGTTCGGCACTGGTCGCCATCATCATGCTGCCGGTCGGCATCCTCGCCGCCTTCATCGGCATGCGGGCGCTGGGTATCAATTCGAACATCATGAGTTTGGGCGGCATTGCGATTGCCGTCGGCGCGATGATCGATGCGGCCATCGTGATGATCGAGAACGCCCACAAGCATCTCGAACGTCTGCAGCCGGGCGAGTCGCGCAGCGAAGCCATCATCGCCGCCTGCAAGGAAGTCGGCCCCGCCCTCTTCTTCAGCCTGCTCATCATCACCGTCTCCTTCCTCCCCGTGTTCACGCTCGAAGCCCAGGAAGGCCGGCTGTTCGCGCCGCTGGCGTGGACCAAGACCTTCGCCATGGCGGCCGCCGCCTTCCTGTCCGTCACACTGGTGCCGGTCCTCATGCTGCTCTTCATCCGCGGCCATATCCGCCCGGAAGCCGAAAACCCGGTCAATCGTTTCCTGATCCGCATCTATCGCCCGATCATCGCCGCCGTCATGAACTGGAAGAAAACGACCATCGCCCTCGCCCTGATCGCCATGGCCGTCAGCATCATCCCGGCCAGCCGGCTCGGCAGCGAATTCATGCCGACCCTCAACGAAGGCACGCTGTTCTACATGCCGACCACCCTGCCCGGCCTGTCGGTGACCAAGGCGGCGGAGTTGCTGCAGACCCAGAACAAGATCATCAAGAGCTTCCCGGAAGTTGCCTCGGTATTCGGCAAGGCCGGCCGCGCCCAGACGGCAACCGACCCGGCGCCGATGGAGATGTTCGAGACGGTGATCAACCTCAAGCCGGAAAGTGAATGGCGGCCCGGCCTGACCACCGACAAGCTGATCGCCGAACTCGACAAGGCGCTGCAATTCCCCGGCGTCGCCAACTCATGGACGATGCCGATCAAGGCGCGCATCGACATGCTGTCCACCGGCATCCGCACCCCCATCGGCATCAAGGTTTTCGGCACCGATCTGGTCGAGATGGAACGCCTGGCCAAGGAAATCGAAAGCGTCGTCAAGGCCGTGCCGGGCACCAGCAGCGCCTTCGCCGAACGGATCACCGGCGGCTTTTACCTCGACATCGTGCCCGACCGCAATGCCCTGGCCCGTTACGGCCTGAGCGTCGGCGAACTGATGGACGTCGTCGCCGCCGCCCTCGGCGGAGAAATGGTCACCACCACCGTCGAAGGCCGCGAGCGCTTCGGCGTCACCGTCCGCTACCCACGCGACCTGCGCAGCGACCCGCAGGCCATCGCCCGCGAAGTGCTCGTCCCGGTGCCGGCCGAAATGGGCGCCCCGGCGACCATGATCCCGCTCGGCCAGGTCGCCGAGATCAAGATCAGCACCGGCGCCCCGGCCATCCGCACCGAAAACGCCCTGCTCTCGGCTTACATCTACGTCGATATCCGCGACCGCGACATCGGTTCCTACGTCGCGGAAGCCCGCAAGGCGGTCAACGAAAAGGTCAAATTCACCCCCGGCACCTACGTCACATGGAGCGGCCAGTTCGAGTACATGGAACGGGCCATCGAGAAACTCAAAGTCGTCGTCCCGGTCACCCTCCTGATCATTTTCCTGCTCCTCTACCTGAACTTCCGGCGCATCACCGAAACGCTGATCGTCATGCTTTCGGTGCCCTTCGCGCTGGTTGGCGGCATCTGGCTGATGTGGATACTCGGCTACAACCTGTCGGTCGCCGCGGCCATCGGCTTCATCGCGCTGGCCGGCGTGGCTGCTGAAACGGGCGTCGTCATGCTGATCTACCTCGACCACGCGTGGACGGCCGTGCAGGCCAAATGTGCCGCGGAAGGCCGTAGCCCGCAAGCTGCCGACCTCTACGCCGCGGTCATGGAAGGCGCCGTCGAACGGGTCCGCCCCAAGATGATGACGGTCACCGCGATCATGGCCGGCCTGTTGCCTATTTTGTGGGGGACCGGTACCGGCTCGGAAGTGATGAGCCGCATCGCCGCGCCCATGGTCGGCGGCATGATTTCTTCAACCATCCTGACCCTGGCCGTCATCCCGGCGATTTACGCGCTGGTCAAACATCGCCAGCAAAGGTTAGGCGGATAAAGCGGTCAGTAACGGTCGCGAGCCCGCTCGAAAACCTCGGCGGCCAGATCAAGTTGATCGGTATTGCCGGTAGCTTTGTTCACCGAGCCGAAAAATTTTGCAAAGTCATCGGCCGACAACTCGGCTTCCGCGGTTTCGGGAAGTCGGCGCTCAACCGTTCGCCGCCGGTCGAAACAACCGCTGGGCGGGCCGACGTCGCGGCCGCGTCTCTCCGGGCGTCCTCTGCGCTCGTTGCTCATGGCTGGCTCCACTGATTATGAAACCTGCATTTTCTCCTCGCAACAACGCTGACGCAATCAGGCTAACGTCATATAGCTGACGTTACCATTCCTTTGTCCAGGGCAATCGCCAGCCAGGCTTCATAGCCGCCTTTCAGGGGCCGGACGGAGATATATCCGGCGTCGAGCAGCTGGCGCGCCGCCTGAATCGCCCCGGCATCCTCCGGGCAGGCACACAGGGTGACGATGGGCTGGTCTTTTGGCCATTCGCCGACGGCATGAAGCAGCAGGTCATGCTCCGCCACTGTCGCGCCGGCAATCGGCCCGGTTTCCGCGATCATGCTCGGCCCGCGCAGGTCGAGGACCAGCGGCGGCTGGTCGCCCTCCATCGCGGCGATCAGTTCAAGCGGCGTGATGTGCGGTACGGCCGACAATTGCCGGAAGCGGTATTTCTGCCACAGTTTCCAGCCCAGCCAGAGGGCGATCATGGCGGCGAGCAGGACAAGTGCGCTGCCGCTGTGCCGGTCCAGCGCCGCGATGGCAGCGCTGACTTCGTTGCGCAACAGCCAGCCAGCACCCAAAGCCAGCCCGGCCCACAATGCCGCCCCGGTGGCAGCGGCGAGCAGGAAACCCGGCTGCCGCATGCGCAAGGAGCCGGCAATGGGTGGCGCCACCGTCGAAAAACCGGGAATGAATTTGGCAAAGACCAGAGAGCCAATCCCCCAGCGGACAAAGCGGGATTCGGTCTGGCTGACGCAGGAAGCAGGGTTGATCGACAGCTTGCACAGCCCCGCCAGCACCCGATAGCCAAAGGCGCGGCCGGCCAGATACCAAACCCAATCAGCCAGCACCGAGGCGACGATGGCGGCAGCCAGGACGCTGGCGAACTGCCCCGAGCCGACGACCAGACTGCCGGCCAGGAGCAGCGTCGGAACGGCCGGCACCGGCAGCCCGATCTGTTGCAGCAGGACGTTCAGGAAAACGACCCAGACGGCGTCACGCTGAAGTGCTTCGCTGAGCTGGGAAATTTCCACGGAGTCGCCTTTCGTTATCGTTCGACTGGCCCAGCCATGTCGGAAAATTCATCTTCCTGATTCGACGATGGCCGGGCCTATTGGTTCACAACGATTGAACCGCCGTCGCCTCGAACTTGCCGGCCTGGTAGTCGCGCATGGCCTGCTGAATCTGCTCGCCGGTGTTCATGACGAACGGGCCGTACTGGGCAATCGGCTCGTTCAACGGTTGGCCGGCGACGATCAGCACGCGGGCGTCCTCAACGGCTTCGATGCAGACAGCCGCGGCGCCGTTGTTGCTCAGGACGGCCATGTTCCGGTCGGCGACCGTCGTGCCGGCGATGCTCACGCTGCCCCGGTAGGTGTAGGTGAAGGCATTGTGACCGACAGCTATCGGCTGCTCGAAACGCGTGCCGGCCGGCAGATGGACGTCGAGATAGAGCGGCTCGGTGTCCGGACGGTGGACGGCGCCATCGACGCCATGGCTGGCCCCGGCAATGACGCGGACGACAACGCCGTTCTCGTCGGTGAATTCCGGAATGGCCGCCGGCGGAATGTCGCGATAGCTCGGCGCGACCATTTTCTGGCTGGCCGGCAGGTTGAGCCAGAGCTGGAAACCTTCCATCAGCCCTTCCTCCTGTTCCGGCAATTCGGAATGGATCAGCCCGCTACCCGTCGTCATCCACTGGGCGCCACCCGGCCCGAGCAGGCCTTCGTTGCCGACGCTGTCGTGGTGGCGCATGCGGCCGGCGATCATGTAGGTGACCGTTTCGAAACCGCGGTGCGGATGATCGGGGAAGCCGCCGATGTAGTCGTCCGGATTTTCGTTGCGGAAGGCATCGAGCATCAGGAAGGGATCGAGGCGACGCTGCAGGTTCTGGGTCAGCACCCGCGTCAGGCGCACGCCGGCGCCGTCGGAGGTCTGAACACCGGCAACGAGGCGCTCAACCGTTCTGTATTGATGGCTGGATGGTGCTGTGTTCATGATTTTCTCCAATGGGCTTGAGACAGCAGCGCTCGGTTATGAACGCCGCCCATCTTCAATTGTTAGGCAATCAGTTCTTCAATCTGTGCTTCAGCTTCGGCAAATGCCTTGCTCGCCGACTCGGCACCCAGCGCCAGGCCTTCGGCGTAGATGAACTCGACGTCGGTCAGGCCGAGAAAGCCGAGAACGCTCTTCAGATAAGGCACTTGCGAATCGGCCGGGGTATCGCGGTAGAGACCGCCGCGGGCCAGGGCGACATAGACCTTCTTGCCCTTGAGCAGGCCTTCCGGGCCCTTCTCGGTGTAGCGGAAGGTCACACCGGCCCGGGCGATGGCGTCAATCCAGGTCTTCAGCTGGACCGGCACACCGAAGTTGTACATCGGCACGCCGAGAACGATGGCGTCGACCGACTGGACCTGGGCAATCAGCGCGTCGTCGAGGGCGACGCGGGCCGCCTGTTCGGCCGTCCGCTGATCGGCCGGCGTGAACAAGGCGCCGAGCGCCGGTTCGTCGAGCACCGGATGCGGGTGGCTGGCCAGATCGCGCAGTTCGACCGTGGCGTTCGGATTTTGGGCAAGCAGGCGAGCCGTCACGGTATCGGCCAGACGGGTCGAGTTGGCACCGGCAGAACGGGCGCTGGCGTTGATTTGCAGGATTTTCATGATCGTTATCTCCAATGTGGGGTGGGGTTCGTGGCTCAAACCGCTGAAACCATGGAGTGAATTCTATTGATCACAATAACGATCCGGAAGTCGTCGAAATGGGTATTATTGTTCCGTTAATGAAACAATAAGGATGGCCATGAGCCTTGATGCCAACGATCTGATCCTCTTCGCCCTGGTCATGGACGCCGGCAGTTTTTCCCGGGCGGCCGAGCGCTGCGGGCTGCCCAAATCGACGCTGTCCCGGCGCATTACCCAGCTCGAGACGAAACTCGGCGAACGCCTGCTGACGCGCAGCACGCGCCGGCTGGCCATCACCGAATTCGGTGAGCAGATCCTCGATCATGCCAAGCGCCTGCTCGAGGAAACCGAGGCCGCTTCGGCCATGGCCCTGCACCGGCAGGGCATGCCGCGTGGGGTGCTGCGCGTTTCGCTACCGCCCGATTTTGTCGAGCTCGATCTGACGCCACTGCTCCTCCAGTACGCCAGCAGCTACCCGGAAGTACGGCTCGAACTCGATCTGTCGCCCCGCCGCGTGGACTTGCTGGCCGAGCGCTTCGACCTCGCCGTGCGTGCCGCCAGCCGCCTGCCCGACGACAGCACGCTGGTCGCCCGCAAGCTCTGCGAAATGCAGGGCAGCCTTTACGCCAGCCCGGCCTATCTGGCCCGTTATGGCCCCCTGGAACAGCCGGCCGATCTGCTCAACCACGTTTGCCTCGGGGCGATCAGCGGTACCGGTGAAGCCCTGCCCTGGCAGCTCTCGCGCGGTGCGGAGCGCTGGGAGGGGATGCCGACCGGGCCCTTGGCGGCAAACTCACGCAGCCTGCAACGCGACCTCGCGGCGCACGGACTGGGCATCGTCGGGCTGGCCGACCGCTTCGCCGTGAAATGGGTCGAACAAGGCCTGCTCAAACGCGTGCTGCCGGAATGGACCTTGCCGACGGTGACCATCTGGTGCGTGACGCCGGGCCGCCGCCTGCTGCCGGTACGCACCACGGCCTTTATCGACCTGCTGCGCACCGCCATGGAAAGCCAATGATCTTTGAAACTTCAGTTGACCGCTTACCCATCCCCCGACCAGTCGCATGAATACAGCCCTTTGTGCCTTCTAGGCCATTCACCCGTTGGGTGACAGCGCTACGCAGCCGCTGGCACGCCTGGTCGGGGTCCGGCTTTGTCACTCCTCCTTGCAGGCATGAGCCTGCCGCGTCGTCGCTTCGCGCCGGCCATCCCGCCCAGACGCACCATCAGCCGCGTCCAACTGAGGTTTCAAGGATGATTTCAAAATTGGCCAGTATTTCCGGTTGACCGTGGCAATGCCTGCGCGCAGGCGTACACTGCGCCCCTTACTTTTCAGTCAGGACGCCCGATGCAACAAGAACACTTCATTCCGGGCAAAGACGCCTCGCTCGAACACTCCATTTCCTCGATGCAGGCCAAGCTGGCAGCCCGCGGTTTCGACATCGAGGAATGCTCCTGGCTCAACCCGGTCGACAACGTCTGGTCAGTGCATGTGCGCAACCGCGCCTGCCACCTGATGTTCACCAACGGCAAGGGCGCCACCAAACTGGCCGCCCAGGCCAGCGCCCTTGGCGAATACTTCGAGCGGCTGTCCTGCAACTATTTCTGGAACCACTATTACCTCGGCGACGCCATCGCCAACCGCGCCTTCACGCACTACCCGCGCGAACGCTGGTTCCCGCTGACCGCCGATGGCACCGACTGGCCAGCCGAATTGCTGACGCCGGAACTGCAGGCCTTCTACAACCCGGAAGGCAACATCCCGGCTGAAGTGCTCGTGGACATGAATTCCGGCAACGAAGACCGCGGCATCTGCGCCATTCCCTACGTCCGCCAGCGTGACGGCGCCGAGGTGTTCTTCCCGGTCAATGTCATCAGCAACCTCTACGTCAGCAACGGCATGTCGGCCGGCAACACCCAGGCCGAGGCGCGCGCCCAGGCGCTGTCGGAAATCCTCGAGCGCCACGTCAAGTTCAAGGTCATCGCCGAAGGTCTCTGCCTGCCAGACGTACCGGACGAAGTGGTCGGCCGCTACCCGACCATCGCCGCCGGCATCAAGGGCCTGCGCGACGCCGGCTTCGGCATTCTGGTCAAGGACGCCTCGCTCGGCGGCCTCTACCCGGTGCTGTGCGTGACCATGCTCAACCCCAAGGATCAGGGCGTCTTCGCCAGTTTCGGCGCCCATCCGCGCTTCGAGATAGCGCTTGAACGGGCCCTGACCGAACTGCTCCAGGGCCGTGCCCTCGAAGCGCTCGACGGCTTCCCGCCGCCCGGCTTCGACCTCGACGAAATCGCCAGCGCGCCGAACATCGAAATCCACTTCGTCGATTCGAGCGGCATCATCAGCTGGGATTTTCTCGGCGAAGAAGCCGACTATGAATTCGTCGACTGGAACTTCAACGATCTCGACAACGGCAAGACGGCCGACGACTACGCCTGGCTCTGCGAACGCATCCACGCCGACGGCCACGACATCTACGTCGCCGACTTCGACCACCTCGGCGTTTACGCCTGCCGCATCCTGGTCCCCGGCATGTCGGAGATCTACCCGATCGACGATCTGGAATGGGAAAACAACAGCAACGGCAATGTCGTCCGCGCCGACATCCTGCGTCTGGCCGAACTCAACGACGACGAATGCTGCGAACTGCTCGACACCCTCAACGAACTGAACATCGCCGACGAACGCCCGGTCGCCGCCCTGATCGGCCTCGCCGCCGACGCCGGCTCGCTGTGGGCCGACCTCCGCGTCGGCGAACTGAAGACCATGCTCGCCCTGGCCGGCGGCGACCCCGACGCCCTGCGCGAAGGCCTCGAATGGGTGCGCCAGTTCGAACAGCTCGACGCCGGCCGCCGCCGCATCTACGCCTGCCTGCAGACCATCGTCGACATGGAAGACCCGGCCAACTACGAAGCTGCCATGCTCAGTCTCTACGGCGAGGACACGCTCGACCAGGCGATTGCCATGCTCGACGGCGACGTGCGTTTCTTCGGCCTGGTTTCACCCGGGCTCAACCTCACCGGCTGCGACCTGCACCAGCGCCTGCTCAAGGAATACGACAAGGCGCACGCAACCGCCTGAGGTAAATTCAACATTCCACGGTCAACCGGGAAAAACGGCCAAAATTGAAATCGGGCGGCTACCCCGCCGCCCGCCTCAGCCATTTGACCAGCATCGCGTACAGATGCTCCGGATCGACCGGCTTGGCGATGAAGTCGTTCATGCCGACCTCGAGACAGCGCGCCTTGTCCTCGGCGAAGGCGTTGGCCGTCATGGCCAGAATGGGCACGCTGCCCCCCTGCGGCATGGTGCGAATCTTCCGGGTCGCCGTCAGGCCGTCCATGCGCGGCATCTGCATGTCCATCAGGATCAGGTCGTAGGCCTTGCCGCCCAGCATGTGCAGAGCAGCCACGCCATCGTCGGCGGTATCGACCAGTAGCCCGACATCATCGAGCATGGCCTGGGCAATCAGCTGGTTGATCGGCTCGTCATCGACGAGCAGGATGCGGCGATTCGGATAGTCGCGACGCAATATTTCATCGGCGCCAGCCAATGATTCGCCATCAGTCGGCGCATCGCCCGCTTGCCCCTTTTTCAGACGGGCCGTCAGCCAGAAGGTGCTGCCTTGCCCGGGCAGACTGAAGGCGCCGGCATCGCCGCCCATCAGGTGGGCCAGCTTGCGCGTAATGTCCAGGCCAAGTCCGGTGCCGCCATATTTTCGGGTGGTCGAATTGTCGGCCTGCTCGAAGGCACCGAAGAGCCTGGGCAGATCGTCCTCGGCAATGCCGATCCCGGTATCCTCGACCTCGAAACGCAGCAGGACGCTGTCGGCAACCTCCTCGACCAGGCTGGCGCGCAGGGTAATGATGCCTTCGTCGGTGAACTTGATGGCATTGGTGACGTAGTTGAGCAAGGCCTGCTGCAGGCGTGTCACATCGCCGAGCAGCGGCGGCAGGACTGGCCCGGGCTCGGTGTTCAAGGTCAGATGTTTGGCCTGGACACGATCGCGCAGGATCGCGGCGACATTGCCGAGGATGCTGTCGACCCGGAGCGGGGCTGCTTCGAGCGTGAATTTCCCGGCTTCGATCTTGGACAGGTCGAGAATGGCGTTGATGATGTCGAGCAGGTGTTCGCCGGCCAGCTCCAGGCGGTCAAGGCGTTTCATCTGCTCGGGCTCCAGGCCGCTGCGCCGGATCAGGTGCGTCATGCCGGTAATGGCGTTGAGCGGCGTCCGGATTTCGTGCGACATGTTGGCCAGGAAAGCGCTTTTCGCCACATTCGCCGCTTCGGCGGCTTCCTTGGCGACCGCCAGTTCGGCCGTGCGCCGGTCAACCAGTTCTTCAAGATGCTGCCGGTATTGCCGGAGCTCTTCTTCATTGCGCACGCGTTCCGAAATATTGCGACTGATGCCGAACAGGCCGACCACCCGTTGCTCTTCGTCAAAGAGCGGCCATTTGTTGGTTTCCACATAACCGAGCTGACCATCGACCGCGTAGTAGGGCTCGATCTTGCCGAGCAGGGGTTTCCCCTCCATGAACACCGGGCGCTCCTCTTCCTCGTAAAGTCGAGCCGTGTCTGCTGGAAAGACTTCCCGGTCATGCTTGCCGATCATGTCGCGCCAGTGGGCATGGCCGGTAATGTCGGCCATGGTCTGGCTGCAGAAACGGAAGCGGCTCTCCGCATCCTTGAAATACATGAAATCAGTCGTCTGATTCAGGAAGGCTTCGAAATCGCGGTTGAAATCGGCCACCTTTTTCTCGGCCAACTTGCGGTTGGTGATATCGACATCCATGCAGACCAGAATCCGCGACGCATCGTTGTCGCCGGGGATCATGAAGGCGGTCGATTCCACCCAGCGCACCTCACCGTCCCGCGTCCGGGTGACAAATTCGCTCGGCCCCAATGACGGGCCGTTGGCATTCAATGCCGTCAGCGCACTGCGCCAGCGGGCCGCCTCCTCCCCGCTGAAAATCAGTTGGTCCAGGCGCTTGCCTGTCGCCTCCTCTTGAGGCCACCCATAAAGCTTTTCTGACGCCCGGTTCCAATAGATCACCAGCCCCTGCGCGTCGAACCACTGTATTGCCACGTTGGGCGTATTTTCGAGGGTCGCCGAGAGCTGCCGGCGTGACGATTCAGCCCGCTCGGTCGCCCGCGACGCCAGCATCAAGGCTCGCGCCAGGATGAAAAAAGCGCCGGCCACCATGAGGGCGACCAGGGCAAATCCC
Source organism: Ferribacterium limneticum (assembly GCF_020510585.1). Taxonomy (GTDB): domain Bacteria; phylum Pseudomonadota; class Gammaproteobacteria; order Burkholderiales; family Rhodocyclaceae; genus Azonexus. Next base: position 2,930,095 of record NZ_CP075190.1, read on the forward strand.
AAACGGAGCAAGACCAGATTATCCGGCTCGGCCGACCAGCCGCCACGCGGCGTCGCGGCAATCTGCCAGGAGCCCTGCGGGACGTGAATAGTCGCCAGGACCGGATTGGCCTCGAACAATTCCGGACGGCCGAAAAACACTGCGCCGTCGACGCCCTTGGCATCCTTGCCGCGAATGGCGATTTCAACAGGTAGCGCGTCGTTGTGCAGACCACTGCTGGCAAACAGTTTTTCAGCGTCAATCGCCGCGCTGACGATGCCCCAGAAATATTCCTCACCCTTGCTGTCCGGCAAATAGACCGGCAGACGCGCCAGCAGACCGACGCCACCCTGCACCAGATTCAAGGGCCCGGCCAGGACTATCTGGCGCGATACACGGGCTCGCTCGACCGCCGCGAACTGTCCCGGCACAGTGCGGTAATCGAGTCCGACCGCCCGTTCGTTGCCCTGCAGCGGGTACATCAAACGAATGACCATGTCCGGTGCGGCCCCAATATTGCGCAACTGGGTAGGCCCCGAAAACAGTGAGCGGGCAGCCAGTTCGAAGCGGTCCTGATTAAGCGTGGGCTCGAGCGCAATGACGCCGACCATGCCTTTCACCAGCTGAATATCGCTGTTGAGGTTGCTTTCGAGCGCATCGCGGACCACCGTCAGGCCACGCAGCACCACGGCGCGTTCGCCCGAGGCGAAGCGTTCCTGATTGATTTTTTCGGCGACGTAAGCGGCCAGCGCCAAGCCCCAAAAAACCAGCAAGGCGGAGGCGAGGTACAAGGCTCGGCGCTTCATGTCAGGCATTTCCTATCATGCCGAGGCTCCGGCTTCCCCTGCACCAGAACAACTGCGAGAGGCGATGACAAAAGATTTCACACTGTGCTCCGGAAGTCTGCGCTGCATGTTGCTGATGCCTGATTGTATCCCCGGGATCGTTCACGCCAAGCAATTGCCGCCGAACTTCCCGGCCGCCAGCCACTCAAACAGGCAGGCCCCAAGCGCATGGCCAGAACCCTGCGCGGCCAACAAGGAATCGGCCATGTCCCCTGTCACCCACACCCGCCTCGAAAACGACTCCTTCGGCAGCATCGAGGTGGCCGGCGATCGCCTGTGGGGAGCGCAAACCCAGCGCTCGCTGGAGCACTTCGCGATTTCTACCGAACGCATGCCGGAAGAACTGATCCACGCGCTGGCCATGGTCAAGGCCACCTGCGCCAACGTCAACCGCGAGTTCGGCCTGCTCCCGGCCCCCATTGCCGCGGCCATCATCGTCGCTGCCAACGAGGTGACCAGCGGCCAGCACCCCGGCGAATTCCCGCTATCGGTCTGGCAGACCGGCTCCGGCACACAAACCAACATGAACATGAACGAGGTGCTGGCCAACCGCGCTTCGGAGCTGCTCGGCGGCCAACGCGGCAACGCCCGCCTCGTTCACCCCAATGACGAAGTCAATCTCGGCCAGTCGTCGAACGACATCTTTCCGACCGCCATGCACGTCGCAGCCGCCATTCAAATCGAGCGCAACCTGCTGCCGGCCATCCGCCAACTGACCGCCACGCTGGAAGAGAAATCCGCCGAGTTTGCCGACATCATCAAGATCGGCCGCACCCATTTGCAGGATGCGACGCCGCTCTCGCTCGGCCAGGAATTCTCCGGCTACGTCGCCCAGTTGCAGCACGCCGAAAGGCTGATCGCCGCCAGCCTGGCATCGCTCACCCCGCTCGCCGTCGGCGGCACGGCCGTCGGCACCGGGCTCAACACCCATCCCGAATTCGGCACCCGCGTCGCGGCCGAACTGGCTGATCGGACCGGCATTCCATTCACCTCCGCCGCCAACAAGTTCGCCGCACTGGCTGCCCACGACGGTCTGGTCGCCGCCCACGGCGCCCTCAAAACGCTGGCCGTAGCGCTCATGAAAATCGCCAACGACGTCCGCTGGTTAGCCTCCGGCCCGCGCTCCGGCCTCGGCGAAATCGGCATTCCGGAAAACGAGCCGGGCAGCTCGATCATGCCCGGCAAGGTCAACCCGACCCAGTGCGAAGCGCTCACCATGCTCTGCTGCCAGGTCATCGGCAACGACACGACCATCAGCATCGCCGGCGCCTCGGGCAATTTCGAACTCAACGTCTTCAAACCGGTGATCGCCCACAACTTCCTGCAAAGCGTCCGCCTGCTCAGCGACGGCATGCTCGGCTTCGAGCACCATTGCGTGCGCGGCATCACCGCCCACCGCAAACGCATCGCCGAACTGATGGAACGCTCGCTCATGCTGGTCACCGCCCTGACCCCGCACATCGGCTACGACAAGGCTGCCGAAATCGCCAAACTGGCCAACAAGGAGGGCACGACGCTCAGGCAGGCAGCGCTGGCGCTGGGCCATGTCTCTCTCGAGGACTACGACCGCTGGGTCGTGCCGGCCGGGATGATTCATCCGGGAAGTAGCTAGGAAGCCAAGTTCAACGGTCAACCGGAAAAATTGACAAAATATCGCCTGAATCGGATCGAGGCAGGTCCGAAAATCCAATAGTCAGGCATCCGCTGGCTCTCTCAGCGTCCAGCATTCGGTGAGCAAATTGCAAGCGACGCTGCCTCGACCCGGCCACACCCAGTCGTAGCGACTCGAAAAACACAGCACGACATCCTCATTGTTGCAATGCAGCAAAATGAATGTCATAGTTTAAGCGTCCAATTCCCGGGTTCAGCGAAATTTGCTCAGCCGTAAACCTATTAGATTTGCGTGGGGACAATGGCTAGGTATCACGTGCCTTTTGCCCCATCGGGCCCGCCGTAAACGCGCAGTCGGGCACCGGCAAGCATGAAATATCCGCAAGAGGGGTGTCCGCTATATGGGTTACTTTCGCAGTTACTTTTCGACCGATCTGGCAATCGACCTCGGCACTGCCAACACGCTGATCTACGTCCGCGGAAAAGGCATAGTTCTGGATGAACCCTCCGTGGTGGCGGTACGCACCGGAGGCGGATATGGCAACAAAAAATCCGTACTGGCGGTGGGAAGCGCCGCCAAACAGATGCTTGGCCGGACGCCGGGCAATATCTCCGCCATCCGGCCGATGAAAGACGGCGTGATAGCCGATTTCACGGTGACCGAGCAAATGTTGAAGCATTTCATTAAGAAGGCGCAGGCGTCGACACTGTTCACCCCGAGTCCTCGAATCATCATTTGCGTTCCGGGCGGGGCCACACAGGTCGAGCGCCGCGCCATCCGGGAGTCGGCGCTGGGTGCCGGTGCCAGCCAGGTGTATTTGATCGAGGAACCCCTGGCGGCGGCGATTGGGGCTGGCCTGCCGGTGTCTGAGGCCACCGGTTCGATGGTGGTGGACATCGGCGGAGGCACCTCTGACGTAGCTGTTATTGCCTTGGGAGGCATGGTCTATGCCGGGTCGGTCCGGGTTGGTGGCGACAAGTTCGATGAAGCCATCCTCAACTACATCAGCCGCAACTACGGCATGCTGATCGGCGAAAACACGGCCGAAAAGATCAAAAAGACCATCGGTTCGGCATTTCCCGGAATCGAGGTGCGGGAAATGGAGGTCTCCGGAATTAACAAGTCCGAGGGGGTGCCACGCAGCTTCACCATTTCAAGCAATGAAATTCTGGAGGCCCTCGCTGAACCCGTGAATCAAATTGTGACTGCAGTCAAAGTTGCCCTTGAGAGAACACCGCCGGAACTCGGGGCCGACATTGCCGAGCGCGGCTTCGTGCTCACCGGTGGGGGAGCCCTCTTGCGCGACCTGGACCGCTTGCTAATGGAAGAAACCGGTTTGCCGGTCATAGTTGCCGATAATCCATTGACCTGTGTCGTACGCGGGACCGGCATGGCTCTGGAGAGAATTGATAAATTAGGAAATCTATTTGCCAATGAGTGATGGATGCCGCATTCATCGGCAGCATCAACCCGCAACTTCTGCATTCTGCATCCCAACAGCAAGGGCTTGACCGCGCTGTTGCGGTCGCGCTCAAGGTCATGCACCGCCCTTTGAGGAAATTTCCATGATTTCAATCATTGACGTCAAAGACTTCATCGATCTCGATAAGGAAACGGTCTATGCAGTCCACCACGCGCTAGAGGTTCCAGTCGACGAAGCCATCACCCTTGCGCACCAGTTGCTGGCAAGCGAATCGGGACTGACCATCCTTCATCACATGTTTCTAGACCAGATTGCAGCTGCCAAGCAGAATTTCCAGCTATCCCGCGAAAAAGAGATGCGGCAAGCCTATGCCTACTTCGCCCGCAAATATCCTTTGCCTCAATTGCTGAATTCGCCAAAGGCCGCTTTGTAGCTCGACGTCTATGCGATTTGGCGGTCAAACATACGCAATTCCGCAAAACTGGCCAATTTTGCAATCCGTACAAACAAGCTGCATCCCGTTTGAACTTCCCGACATCTCACATGTCATTAAGTCAGTGAGTGGAATCACGGCAGCCTGAGACTCGTAGGCGTTGATGGGGAGAAAACGTATGAAACGTACTCTGCTGGCCGCTATCGCGGCATTCGTCACCCTTGCCGCTGGCATCGGGATATTCCAGAACCTGCACCACAGCATCGGCGAGGCCTTCGCCGAGAACGCGCCAGCCAGCGCCGCGGCACCGCCCGTCAGACCCATCCCCGAAGTTTCTGCCGTCGATCAGGACGCGCCCTACATGGAGGCCTGCGCCCGTGAGGGCCTCAACGAATCCGAGTGCGTCGGCCGGCTGATCTGGTTCAAGGCGACGGCCGGCAACGAACGTTTCCATACCTACACCTTCCAGCAGCGCATCGGCGTGCTCGTCGACTGGTTCCGCGTCCTGCGCACCGACCAGCGCGACGACCGGTTCTGGGCTTGGGGCATCATCAACGACCCGGCCTGCTGCAAGCCAGGCGACCCGGACTGCCCGGCCAAATCGGCCGATGAAACCTACGGCTTCGACTGGTGCCCGGGCGACGACGTGTTGCTCAATTATGTTGGCAAGCCAGGCTATGTCGACCCGGCCTGCGGCCTCAAGGATGCCGCGCTCGACCCCGACGACCCGCACAGCCAGGGCGGCAAGGCCGATCAACGCGCTTCGGCCTGCGATCTCAAGTTCGGCACCTCGACCGGGGCGCTCGGCCTGCGCAAGTTCCCCAATCCGCGCTTTGACGCTGCCAAATGGCAGGCGCTCAATGGCGGTAACGCTAGCTGGGCCGGCTTCAATGCCACCAAGGCGGCGGCCACCGGCATCGAGTCCGACAGCCGCGTCTCCAAGCTGGCCGATGCCTCAGTCGAGCCGCCCTTCCTGATCGGCACGACCTGCGGCTCCTGCCACATCGCCTTCGACCCGCTCAATCCGCCGGCCGACCCGGCGCATCCGAAATGGGAAAACATCAAGGGCCTGATCGGCAACCAATATACCCGGATGTCCGAACTGCTCGGCTCCGGCATGCCGAAGAGCGCCCTCGAATACCAGATGTTCGCCCACGCCCGGCCGGGCGTCACCGACACTTCGGCCATTTCGCACGACCAGATCAACAATCCCGGCACGATCAACGCGTTGATCAATGTCGCCCAACGCCCGGTGTTCAAGGGCGAGATGATCAACAAATGGCGCAAGGCCACCACCTGCGGCGCCGAGAAGGACGAGGATAAATGCTGGTGCGAACCGGGCCGTAGCGGCAAGTGCTGGCTGAAGAGCACGCGCGACGACGACACGACCACGGTCTTCCTCGGCGGCCAGAAGGTCGCCCTGCCCGGCGTGCACCACATCCTGAAGGGTGGCGAGGATTCGATTGGCGCCCATGAGGCGATCCAGCGCGTCTATTTCAATATCGGCTCGTGCTCCGAGCAGTGCTGGGTCAATCACTTCTCCGACATGCGCCAGGTCGATCCCGAGCAGCGCGGTTTCGGCCAGACCTCGTTCAACATCGGCCAGTGCCGGCGCGACTGCCCGAACTTCCGGGCCGTCGAGGATCGCTTGCAGAACGTGCTCGATTTCTTCGCCTCGGCCGAGTCGGACGAAACCAATCTGCAGGCCGCCCGCGCCAAGAGCAAGACCGGCGCCTATGCGCTGGCCGACCTCACGGCCGATCTCGAAAAGGAATTCGGCAAGGGCGCTGTCGGCCGCGGCCAGACGGTCTTTGCCGACAACTGCGCGCGCTGCCATTCGAGCATCCCGGAAAGCACCGGCGGCGCCTTCAAGAACCGCGATTTCGCCGCCCCCAACGACGCCCACCCGCGCAAGGTGCGCGCCGATTTCCTGAGCAACGACCAATCGACGCCGGTCACCGAAGTCGGCACCTTCCGCTGCCGCTCGCTGCACTCCAACCACAAGGCCGGCCACCTTTACATGGAATATGCCTCCGACACGCTGCGCAAACAGCAGGTAGTGGCCGATATTCCCGAGCGGCCCGAGCTCAAGGACGGCGGCCGCGGCTACATGCGCAATATTTCGCTGGTCAATGTCTGGGCGACCGCGCCTTTCATGCACAACAACGCCATCGGCCCCGAAATCTGCGGCAAGCCGGCCAACGCGGACAATGATTTCCACCGTGCCCGCTACGTCGACCGCGACGGCAAGCTGCTCGCCGCCCAGCCTGACTGCCTGCGCTACGACCCGACGGTGGAAGGCCGCTTCGATCTTTACAAGCGCTCGATGCGCGAACTGCTCAACCCCAAGGAGCGCGGCAGCAAGCGCACGCTGACCAACGCCGATCTGATCATCGACGTCGGCATCCGCCCACTCGAAGGCTCGACCGAGAAACCGCTGGGCGGCTTCGGCCAAGTCAGGATTCCGGCCGGAACCAGTGCCGGCTTCCTCAACGGCCTGCAGCACAAGCAGTTGATCGGCGACCTCTTCCTCGCCAAGCGCCACCCGGACAAGCTGGAAGCTGCTGGCAAGAAGGATCAGCTGGCAACCCTGCAGGCGATGGCCGATGACATTCTCAAGAGCCCGGCCCGCTTCGTCGACATCCTGCGCGAGAAACGCGATTTCCTCAGTGCCAATTACGAAACCTGCACGCAGGAAATCGAAAACGAGGGCCATCGCTTCGGCGAGGACCTTTCCGAAACCGACAAGAAGGCGCTGACCGCCTTCCTGGCCACGATGTGAGCAAGGGGGAGATGATCATGACACCGACAAAAACCGCTCTGCTCACCCTCGCCGCCCTGGCTGCCGTTGCCACCATGAGCGCCTGCACCAAGCCGGAGCCGCCCAACATCGGCTACGCCCCCTACGACAAGAGCTATCAGTCGAAGATGGACCTCGCCCAGGTCGATTACAAATACCCGATTCCGCCGGCCGAACTGGCCAAAATAACCCCCGACTACCTGGCCAAGCTCGATCAGGAACAGCTCGATCAGCTCTACGGCCGCCTCGCCGCCGGCCCCATCCCGGACGGCGCTTTCGATGGCCGCATCCTGCTGCCGCGCGGCGAAAGCGGCAAATTCCGGCTGAGCGAACTGGTCGGCGGCTTTACCGGCACGCTGCTCCATCTCAAGGGGCTGGTCATTGAGGACGTCGGCGAAGCGCTATGGCGCGGCAAGGTTTTCTTCCGCGACGAGCGCGTGCTGCGCAACCGCATCGATGACCTTTCAGTGCTCAAGAAAGTCGGGCTGGTTGAGGGCGAGCCAAAGAAGATGACCTACGCCGGCAAGGAAACCTGGCTGCTCTTCCCGGCCAAGCTCTATTGTGGCCAGAGCCTGCTCGATGCCCGGCGCGAATCGATCATCATCGACTACTTTTTCACCGACGAAATCCCCGGCTATCAGGAAAGCCCGGACTACCTCGCCGGCCGCCGCGGCCTGAAGGTGCGCGACGAAATCCGCATGATCCGCCCCGGCCTCTACCTCGGCCGCGCCTACCTCGATAAGGCTTTCGCCCTCAACTTCACGCTCTACGACAAGGCCACCGACGACAAGGCGCGCGAGGAGTTCATCAAGACCGGAGAGGTTCAGCAAGACTGCTGGCCGGGCACTCAGCGGCGGCAAGCAGCTGTCGCCACCGCCAAACCGTGATCCGTGAGTTGGTCATGGAAGCCTGCCATGGACCTGCGCAACGCCCTGCTGGCCAGCCTGCTCGGACTGGCCTGCGGGCCGGGAGCGGTAATGTGGGCGGCGGCTGAAACCACCCGCCCGGCGCCGACCTGGGTGATCGACCCGGCTGTGCCCGGTGAAGATTTGCCCCCCGTCGGCCGCTCGCTGTTCGACCAGCTTTTCGCCGTAGCGCGCAACGGCCAGAGTGCCATCGAACTGCCCTTCCCGTTCACCGCCCTGCTAGCCCGCCTCGATGCCCTGCTGGCATCCGATCCCGGCAGCGCCCTGCCGCCGGCCAAGCGCGTACTTATCCCGCTCGGCCGCTCGCTGCAACGGACCGCGGCGGCGCCGGACTATTTCGCCTATCCCCGGGTGGTTGTTGCGGTCGACTCGGAAAATGGCCCAAATTCGACATTTCTCCTGAAAGACCGCGTCTACCTCGGCTATCAGGAAAAATCAGCCGTGCTCGAAGTAATCAGCTACAACGAAGCGGCCGGCCGCTTCGAATTCCAGCTCGTCAAGGACTACCGGGCCGGCGGCCAGCCGCAGGTCTTCTACGCCAACCGCAAGCTCTGCTTCGCCTGCCATCAGAACGGCTCACCCATTTTCTCGCGCGCCCTGTGGGACGAAACCAACGCCAACCCGCAGATTGCTGCCCTGCTCGCCGCCACCGGCAGGCGTTTCTACGGCATCCCGGTCGACCGCGGCATCGACATTCCCTACGCCATCGACAACGCCACCGAACGCGCCAACGGCTTCGCCCTGAGCCAGAAGTTGTGGCGCGAAGGCTGCGGCGACAACGACATTGCCGCCCGCCGCTGCCGGGCCGGGCTATTCACCGCCGCCCTGCGCCATGCCCTGTCCGGCGGCCAGACCTGGGCCCCGGATGCAGCTTTCGACCAGACGGTAGCCGAGCCGCTGCGCCGCGAATCCCGCCGCCGCTGGCCTGGCGGGCTGGCCATCGGCAACCCCGACATCCCGAATCGCAACCCGCTGCATAAAGTTGCCGACTGGCCCGCCGAACCGGCCGCCCGCATCGCCCATTCCAACGTTGCGGCCCGTTTCGAACCGCTGACCCCGCGCGCTCCTCGGGAAATCTGGCAGGCCGAAGCACCGGGTGCGCTCACCACGCTGGTCGCTGGTTTGGCCGAATTCGTTTCCGCCCCCGAGCGCCGCCAGATCGAGGTGGCCCTCGCCCGGCTTCCCGACATCGCCACGACCCAACTGACAGCACCCTGCCGATTCAGCGCCAACGCCCCGGCCTCGCGCTGGTCGCTAAACTGTACTTCGAGCAATGGACCGAGCCTGGCCGGCACCGTAAACCTGACAGCCGGCCGGCCGAGCAGCGGACAACTGACCCGGCTCACCCTGCCCGGCGGTACCGCCCTGAGCAATCTCGATCTGGTGCCCAGCGGCCCGGCGCCGGCAAACGGAGCGAGCTTCACGCTGCGCCTCGGGCAGCAACTCCCGCGCAGCGCCGAGGGCCATGTGCTTGGCCGGCTGGTGTTCCGCCGTAGCGCCAGCAATCCCACCACGGGTGAGGTGGTGCTCGATATCCGCCAGGATTTCGCCGCCATCGAGCGTGCCATGACGCGACTGGCCGAAGGCCCACAAGGCGAGTCGCTGTTCGCGCCCCAAGCCATTCCTCGGGAAAGCCTGCTGGCAGAACTGCTCGCCGAACTCGGCGCCCCAGCCGCCAAGCCCTGTTGCCAGGCCGCCTTGAACCTGCCCGCGCCGCGACTGGAAGTGCCCTCGGCGGCGCTGGGCAGCCTGGTAACCGCCCCGGTCGAATCGGCGTTACAGGCTTTCTACCCTTACTGCGCGACCTGCCACCAAACTGCCGAAACCTTCCCGCCCAATTTTCTGGCCGGCAATGGCGCGCAGGTGGCAGCCCGTCTGCGCCAGTGCGCGCCGCGCCTTTACGTCCGTCTGGCCATGGCCGATCTGGCGCAGGAACAGCGCGACAAGACGCCGATGCCGCCGGAAAGCATGCTGCCGGCCTTCGCCACCAACAGCGAGCGCTGGCGCAACAGCGCCGCCCGCAAGACCCTGCTCGCCCAGGTCAGCGACTGGCTGCGCGCTGAAAGCGGCCGTCCGCCGAATCTCAACGAATTGCTGGCCGGGGGCTATGAAGCCCTGCGGCCCTGCCTACCCACGCCATAAAGCCAACAAACCAAGGGGAGCACCATGAACGAAGAATTCGAACAGACCCCCAGCCCCTGGAAGCGCCGCTTCCTGATTCTCTTTGTTGTCACCATCGTCATCCCCGGCTTCATCGGCCTGCTGCTCCTCAAGCGCTTTGGCGAGGACATTCCGGTCGACTACGCCAGCCCGACCGAGCACTTCAAATACGGCTCGACCGGCGGCGAGCATGAAATGGGCTTCCCCTACTGGATCTGGAAGGCGCTGCCCGAGGTCTGCCCGCAATATCTGCCGGGCAAGGGCTATCAGTCGCTTGGCATGGTCTATGAAAAGAAGCCTGACGGGAGCGACCGCGATCTGCCGATCGGCACCTCGCAGCGCCGCTTCCAGGGCGTGGACCGCGTCTTCGTCAATTGCGCCGCCTGCCATGTCAGCACCGTCCGCACCGCCCCCAACAAGCCGGCCACCATCGTTCTCGGTATGCCGGCCGCCACCTTCAACATGAAGGGTTTCGAGGAATTCTTCTTCCGCTGCGCCGCCGATCCGAAGTTTTCCAAGGAATACATCCTGCCGGAAATCGAGCGTCAGGGCGGCGATCTCGATCTGCTCGACCGCTACCTCGTCTACCCCATCGCCATCGCCATCATGCGCGACCGGGTGCTCGCCCTGGCCGGGCGTTTCGACTGGGTGTTCAAGCAGCGCGAATGGGGCCCTGGCCGGGTCGATACCTTCAATTCGGCCAAGGTCATTTTCAATTTCCCGATGAGCCATCTCGACCCCAAGGAATTCGACGCCCCGGCTGATTTCCCGTCGATCTGGCGGCAGCGTCAGCGCAAGGAACCGAAGGAAATGCAGCTGCACTGGGACGGCAACAACACGACCGTCGAGGAGCGCAACAAGAGCGCTGCCTTCGGCACGGGGACGACGCCGCCGACCATCGATATCGAACGCATCAAGCGCGTCGAAGCGTGGATCATGGATGCCGAGCCACTTCGTTTTTCGGCTTTTTTTCCGGTTGACCGTGGCATGGCCACCCAGGGCGCACCGATTTACCAAAAGTATTGCGCATCGTGCCACGGCGCCTCGGGCAGCGACTTCAGCGGCGAGTACGTCGGCACCGTCGAACCGCTGGCCAAAATCGGCACCGACCGCCGCCGGCTCGACTCCTACACCTACACGCTGGCCGTAAACCAAGCCACGCTCTACGCCGGCTACCCATGGCGCTTCACGCATTTCCAGAAAACCCACGGCTACGCCAACATGCCGCTCGACGGTCTCTGGCTGCGCGCCCCCTACCTGCACAACGGCTCGGTGCCCACCCTGCGCGACCTGCTCGAACCGGCCGCCAAGCGGCCGAAAGCGTTCTACCGCGGCAACGACGTCTATGACCCAGTGAAAGTCGGTTTCGTCTCGAACATCAGCGAAGCCGCCGGCAAGAAATTCTTCCGCCTCGACACCACCGTGCCCGGCAACGGCAACGGCGGCCACGAGGGCAAGGCCTACGGCACCGAACTGAGCGCCGGCGAAAAGGCCGCGCTGGTCGAGTTCCTCAAGACATTCTGAGAGGCGATGACATCATGACTACCTCCTGCTCCTGCAAGACCTGGCTCAAATACGCCGCGCTCGCCCTCGCTGCCCTCGCCATCATCGGCGGGATGATCGGCTACGACCGCGGCTTCCGCCAGTATCCGCAACCCGACTGGGTGACCGCCTCACCGGAAATGCGCTTCAAATACGGTTCGATCGGCGCCGAGAACGACGCCGGCGTGCCTTACTGGATTTTCTACGTGCTGCCCCGGATCTTTCCGGAAAAGCTGACTCAGGATGGTCTGGTCGTTCCCGGCGGCTACGCCTCGCTCGGTGTTTCGTGGGAACAGGGCCAGGAATTGCCGATCGGCTTCACCAAGAAAATCATCGGTTTCGCCCGTGTCGCCAACAACTGCGCCGTCTGCCACACCACCAGCTACCGCGAGAAAATCGATTCCAACCCGGTTTTCGTCGTCGGCGGCTCGGCCCACACGACCAATGTCGAAGGTTTCTTCCGCTACTTGATCGACTGTGCCAAGGACCCGCGTTTCAACGCCGACATCCTGATGGCTGAAATCAACCGGGTGACCCATCTGGACTGGATCGACCAGCTGCTCTACCGCTTCCTGATCATCCCGATCACCAAGAAACGCCTGCTCGAACGCGAAGCCCAGTTCGCCTGGATTTACCGCAAGGATTTCCCGGAATGGGGCCGCGGCCGCGACGATGCAATGAACCTGACCAAGTACTTCATGATCAAGGCACCGATGGACGACACCTTCGGCCCGACCGACATGCCCTCGGTGTGGAATCTCAAGAAATACGTCTGGGAAAAAGGCCACCGGATGAACTACGCCGGTGACAGCAACGATGCCTACTCGGTGATCATGGATTCCGCCCTCGGCGTGCTCGGCGCCCCGCCCGCCAACAAGGCCGACTTTCTCGAGCAGGTCAAATGGCTCAAGGATTACCTCTCCGCATTGCCGCCGCCCAAATATCCCTTCCCGATCAACGCTGCCCGCGCCGCCGCCGGCATGACGGTGTTTGACGCCAATTGCGCCGCCTGCCATGCCAGCGAAAAGACCGGAACGCCGCTCCCCCTGGCTGATGTCGGCACCGACCGTGGCCGGCTCGACTCGTGGAACAAGGGTGCCGCCATCAAGGCCAATCAGGTCGTCAAGGACATGGGGCTGGAGCGCAAAGGGCTGGTCGAAGAAGACCTCATCGGTTACGTCGCCCCCTTCCTCGACGGCATCTGGCTCAAGGCGCCCTACCTGCACAACGGCTCGGTGCCCACCCTGCGCGACCTGCTCGAACCAGCCGCCCGGCGGCCCAAACTATTCTGGCGCGGCTACGACGTTTATGACCAGACGAAAGTCGGCTTTGTCAGCGATTCGCCGGAAGCAAAACGCGTCGGCACCCGGCTCGACACCGCCAGCAAGGGGGGGAGCAACAAGGGGCATGAGTTTGGCACTGGCCTGTCGGCCAGCGAAAAGGACGTCCTGGTCGAATATCTGAAAACGCTGTAACGCCCATCCGGAAAGGAAGGTCACCCATGAAAACCCAGTTCATGATTGCCGGCACCCTCTTATGGCTTTTACCTGCACCACCGCCGTCGGCACGGCGGACATGCTGTCACCCTCCGACCAGGCCGCCGCCCGCCTTCAAGGCTGCCGGCTTCAAACAGAAGGGCAAGCGCTGGCAAGCCTGCGACGACCCGACCCCGAGCTACACCCCGGGCGCCATCGCCGATGTCCGCAACCTCGACGGCGACGGCCTGCCCGAAGCCATCATCACCGAGGACGACAGCTACTGCTACGGCCACACCAGCGTCGGCTACAGCTTGGTCAGCAAGCAGCCGAAAGGCAGCTGGAAACTGGTGACCAGTGACACAGGCATGCTCGACGTCCTCAACACCAAAGGCACCGGCAACTGGCCCGACCTCGAAATCGGCGGCCCCGGCTTCTGCTTCCCGGTCGAACGTTGGAACGGCCGGCAATACGTGTAGCACCGGCATCAATACGAGGGCAAGCCTTGTCGTCCGAGATAGCCGGTAAATTGGCGGCCGAACGTGATTGGCACACCCCAGGAGTGCATCCTTCGGGGTGCGGTCAACCGGAAATATTGGACAAAATTGAAATCAGCTGGAACTTTATTCAAACCGAGAAATCGCATGTTCATGGCATGTAAAATTTCGTAAGCATTCCTGCGGAGGGGTAGGTGAACAACTCAGGAAAACGAGCAACTGGTCTGCTTCGTCGCCTTTGCACGGCAGTGTTGGCGATTGCCGGTGCTTTGGGATTCTGCACGGTCGGCGCCAGTATCGAAGCCCCCTCGACGGAACGACAGATTCTCGAAGCGCGAGTCCTTGAAATGCGCAAGTTCCTGCACGATGCGGAGTCATCTGATGCCGGAATGGCGTCAGAGCGGGAATATGCCCAGTGGTTCAACTGGCCGAACTGGGGTAATTGGAACAACTGGCCGAACTGGCGGAATTGGGGTAATTGGTTCAATCGCTAATTTGAACGCTCAAGGGGGAAGTGCGGGTGAGCATCGCTTCGAATATCCAGTGGGTTCCAAGGCGCACCTTAAGAACAGTTCCATCGGCAATGGTGCGCTTCGATTTTGCTGATTTTTCCCCGGCAATTCGCACCCGCCTGCTCATATTGCAGCCAACCCCGTTCTGCAACCTCGACTGCGATTATTGCTATCTCCCTCATCGTGACTCGAAGGCGCGGATGAGCCTGGAGACGGTTTGTCTGGCCGCCCGGCGACTGGCCGATGACGATCTGGCCGGCCCGGAACTGACGGTCGTCTGGCATGCCGGCGAACCGCTCGTCGTGCCGCCGTCCTTCTACGACGAGGCGATTCCGTTGGTTAGCGAAGTGCTCGGAGGGGCGTGCGCGGTGTCGCATTCAATCCAGACCAACGCCACCCTGGTCGACGACGCGTGGTGCAGACTGTTCAAACGCCACGGCGTGCGCATCGGCGTCAGCGTCGACGGACCAGCATGGCTGCACGACCTGCATCGCCACACCCGACGCGGGCAGGGCACCCACCAGCGAGTGCTGCAGGGCATGGCCAGGCTGCGCGAGCACGGCATTCCGTATCACGCGATTGCCGTCGTCACGGGGGAAACACTCGACCATGCCGATGCCTTTTGCGACTTTTTCCTGGAGCAAGAGGTTCACGAAGTCGGTTGCAACTTCGACGAGGCGGAAGGCTTGAACGACCGCTCCAGCCTCGCGGATCACGAGCCGGCCCACGCCCGATTTGTCTCGCGCCTGCTCGAGCGCCACATCCAGAGCGGCGGTCACCTCAACTTTCGGGAACTGGACATGGCCATGCATCTGATCGCCGAGCCGCTGGCGACCTACCGCTGGCAAGGCCGGGAATGGCCGGACAACGCCCAGACCATCCCCTTCACCCTAATCTCGGTTGCGTACAACGGCGATTTCAGCACTTTTTCGCCCGAACTGCTCGGGCAGCACTCGGTTGAGTTCGGCGATTTCGTGCTGGGCAACGTGCATCGGGCCAGTTTTTTGGAAAGCACAGCAGGCCAGCGCTTCCTCGACCTGTGGGCGGCCATCAGGCGCGGAACGGGGGTATGTGAAGCAAGCTGCGCCCACTTCGGATTCTGCGGCGGCGGGGCGCCTGCCAACAAACTCTATGAAAACGGCAGCCTGGCCAGCGGGGAGACGCTGTACTGCCGGACCATGCTCAAGCGGCCGTTCGACGCGGTGCTGGCCAGACTTGAACGTGATGCCGCCCCCCGGAGCAGGCACGGAAACGCGGCAACAACGGAGACGGAGTGATGCCATTGACTACTGAAAAGACTGTCGTTACGGAAACGATCGATGCCATGAAACGCCCGTTTTCCGAGTGCCGGTACTATGCCTTCTTCAGCTATTCCGAGGGCGACAATCGTGCTTGGAACAAATGGGTGTCTTGTTTCAAGGATGAACTTTATTACTCGTTGCCCGGCCGTTTGCGCGGCATCCGGTTACCGCCGATTCACCATAGCGGAGAGTATCCACTGGTATCCGGCCTTCTGGATGGCAAATTGAAAGACAATGTCCGCGACACGTTTGTGCTTTTCCTGTTCGTGCACGACAACTACCTCGATTCGGGATGGTGCCTGAAGGAACTAGAACATTTCAAGGAGCATTTCGGGGATGACGGATTTCGCGAACGGTTGTACGTCATTGCGATGTCCAAGAATGCAATAGATGAATTGACCAAAGGTGACATGTGGAAGCGCTTGTGCCCCTTTAATGATCAGCTATGGGTGCCGTTTTACCAAGCGGCAAAACCCAAGCAGCCCATTCAGATTTATTCCGGAGAAGACGACGACGCCGAAGGCAAGCACCGCGTCGTTTCAAATACCTTCTGGAAGGCGTTCGTAGACATTCGTGAGGACCTTGCGGACAAAATTCTAGACGCGGTGGCACGCAGCAAAACCGCGGACGTTGCTTCGCAGACGGAAGATCCTGAGATGGTCCGAATCTACATAGAGACCAACGAGCGGCAGGATGAATACAAGGGGCCTCTTGCTGCCCAAGTCTACATAAGCTGGGATCAGGTCGTTGCCAGCGACCATGTCGAGCCTACGCTTCGGGTGCGGCCGACCGGCCTGCCGATGAAGGAAATCAATGACCGCCCCTATCTGGACGATGCCGACGGCGTAGTGCTGTTGTGGGACGAAAAGACTTCCGCTTCGCTTTTGGCGCAAATCACGGCCGTGGAAGACAAGCTTCGCGGAAAAACTCCCATCCCGGGCATTATCGCCTACCCGATGAAGAACGGTGCGCCGGCGCCGGAGGAAGCTCATGTCCAGAACTGGCAGGTATTGAAATTCGAGCCGGATGCGCAAGGCGGCCTGCGCATAGCCGATCAGGACAGTCTGGCACTGGTCATCTTCCTGACCAAGGTTTTGGAGCGCAAGCGTCAGCGCCTGCTGGCCGGCAAGTTCGCAGGCGAGGCAGCGAAATGAGCTGCGCTGACGGACTCGGGGTTTTCCGTGTTCCGACGTCTCCTTATCCGGGCCTGCGTCCTTTCCTCGACCACGAGGCGTCGCTTTTTCTCGGTCGCGGCCAGCAAGTTAAGGATATTGTTCAGCGCCTCGAGGAGACCCAGTTCGTTGCGGTAATCGGTGGTTCGGGGTCCGGGAAGTCCTCGTTGGTGCGGGCCGGGGTCGTTCCGAAGCTGCGCGGCTTCGGCATTCCAGAGGCGGGGGATTACTGGGTACCGGTGGTGTTCACTCCGGGAACCACGGCAACACCGGAATCGGAAGCGAGTCAGAGGGATGAAGAACGTACGGCCAGCCAGACGCCCATCACTAGGCTGGCCTGGAAGTTCTCCCAAACGCTCAACATGTACACGCTGCATAATGACCCGAAGACGGTCGATGACGTGCGGGAAAGCGCGCGACGTAGCGATATCGCGGCCATTTTCCGTCGTGGATCCGGCTTTGCTCGCCTGATCGATGCCTTCTCGAAAGATCTGCCAGCCCGCGGGCCGAAACCGGAAAATGCCCGCTTTCTCGTCGTCATCGATCAGTTCGAAGAGCTCTTCCATCCCAACAACAATCCCAAGACCAAGGGAAATGAAGATACCCGGACCCTGATCGAGGCAGTCATCGATCATTTTTTCAGTCCGCATCCGCGCTGCTTCGTCATCATCACCATGCGCAGCGAGCATCTAGCCGACTGCGCGGGCTATCTCGAATTGCCTGACGCCATCAACGAATCCGTCTATCTGGTTCGGCGGCCTGATAAAGAACAATTGCGCCAGGCGATCACGGGGCCAGCTAACAAATTCCTCCGCACGCTGCAGCGGGGCGACGACGCTGCCGGCCTGCCCGAAGACATCGCATTCGATGAGACCGTCGTCAAGCGGCTGCTTCAGGACGTGGAAGGGATCGCCGACGACCCGGACCACCTGCCCCTCCTGCAGCATCTGCTCGCCAGGATCTGGCAAGTGGCCAGCAAGCGTTGTGGCGTCGATGGCGAGCACAAGGTGCCGAACGCGGTTCAATGGGCCGACCTCGAAGGCGCCGCCGACCCCGCGTGCAAAGAAGAAGTGGGCTGGCTGATCCGGCTGGACGCCGACCGGAAGCAGGAGAATAAGGAAACGCTGAACACCCTGCGTGCCAGCCTGGAAAATTGGGCGCAGGCGACCTATGGGGAGAAGTCCGAAGGCGACAGGAAGCATCTCGACTTCGTCCTGCGCCGCCTGGCCTTCAAGGATCCCAACAATGGCACCTACAACCAGCAGCGACTGGATGTAGACGATCCCGACCTGTTCGCAGGCGAACCCGAGCCTCCGACTGATCTGCGAGCCTTGCTCAAAAAGGGCTACCTTGATTCCGTCCATTACCTGTATTGGGACCGGGAAAATCCGCTGCAGGTGACGCTCAAGGTTTCTCATGAATCCTTCATCCGCGGCTGGGCGCATTTCAAGGGACTGGTCGACGAGGAGGCCGTTCGCTTCGAAGCATTTCTGAGCGTGTTGCGCTGCTGTTCACAATGGCGGGACGAGAAATGGAGTCCGGAACGGCTGCTCGGACAGCCGGAGCTGATCCGGCTCGACGAAGCCAGGCTGGGCCCGGTGTTTGCCGAACGCGACAAGCGCGACGACTGGTTTCGCACCCTGAAACAATATCGGGACGGCGACCGCCTCGGTGACGTCGAGGGCGAGGTTGCGAACTACATCGAGGCGTCGCGAGCGAAGCTTAAATCTGAAGCCGATGCCCAGCGTGCGCTGCAGGAGCGGGAGCGCAAGGCACAGGAAGATGCGCGGCTCGCGGAAGAGCAGGCGCGTAACGCACGAGAAGAAGCTCGACTGGCGAGCGAACGGGAGAAAGAAGCGGACCGGCGCAGGGAGGCCGAGGAAAAGGCCCACGAATTGTCACTAAAAGCGGAAGCCGACGCGAAACAGATTCTCGAAGAACAGGTCCGTCACAGCAGGGAAGAAGCCCGCCTGGTACGTCTGCGCGACAGCGAAGAGAAACAAAGAATTCAAGCCGAGGCTGACAGATCAAAGGCGAAAGCGTGGGGCTGGGGGTTTCTAGCTGTTGCCGCAGTTATCGCATTGTTCGTGGCGGCGCCCTACCTGCGCACCGGTGGCGTTATGAAAGCCAGCCAAGACTTCGCGATGGCGCGGCAGACGGTCGAGCAACGAAGTTATGGCTTGGAACCGGATAGCCGTCTTGCCGGGCATGAACTGGATAAGCTACTGATGGCAACGAGCCAGGTCGCGGATGGACAGGCGAAAGGGGAATACATCAATCAACCGCCCACGAAGTGGTTCAGTTTGTTTCCCCAGATATCCCTGGCGCAGCGCCTGGTATATCTTCAGGACACCGAACCCGTGGTCAACGGGAATTTGCGCAGCCGGATGATTACAGGCATTTGGCGCAGCGACCGGAAACCCCCAGAAAATAAGGAATTCGACCCGGACAATCCAATAGCGTGCAAAGGTAACAGCCTGTCCGGTATCTTTTATCCGGCACGCGGAACGATGCGCGGAATATTCTTGCCGGAGCGAAAACCAACCGACGATATCAACTTCTACGCGGCGACCTATGCCAGAAGCGCTACCGGGCAGGAAGCGACCTGCACGCTCAGCCCCACCAGCATTTGGCGCGAGGCGTTCTTTTTTGACCCGGTCGTATTGCTGGATGCCAACGATCGCTACATGACGATTTCGCGTAGCGGCCAATTTGTCCAGCGAGGTTCAGTCAATCTCTACCGGATTGTCTGGGACGATGATCCGGCGGTTCCCAGCGCCAAGGTCGATCAGATTGGTCAGGTGATCGGCGAGGAGGCCGTAAATGTATTGAAGACGGAGATTAAATCCAAACAGGAAGGGGCTGACCCGAAGGTAAAGAGCGTTCGTACCTGGCCGGAAGACGGTGGTGTCGGGGTGGAGGTCGGCGGGAAGAGCTGGCGCCTGTTTGACGACGACGCCCGGGAGCTCGAGGTTTCAGATGGGGACGAGTGGAAGAAATTGGCTGACGCGTCGCCCGATTGCAAAGCCCTGGAGAAGCGGCTGCGGGACAAGGGAATCCTGAATCCCACCTTTGATGTCAGCACAAAGAGTGATGGTGCGCATTGTTTCGTCCTACAGATACCCAAGCCGCCCGCGAGCAAGGAGCCTGGATCCACGCTGGAGGCTGGAAATGCGGCGGCACACGCGGATCAGGGCGGACCTCCCGAAAAAATTGCGGTTGGCGTCTATAACGCGCTGATTCCGGGCGATTTGCAAGACGTTATACCGACGGCGGTTACCGCGATCCAGCAATTTTCCAGTCGAAAAGCGGCAGAAGGCGCGACGTGGATGGTCGGTGTCAGTGGAAAACATGCGGGCTGGATCGCGCTGGCGAAGTGCGATGGCACGGGCAAGAAATGCAGCTACTCCGGTACGCCATGGAGCACGTCGGCGCTGGCAAGACTGGGCAAGGCGGTGGTTGCGGCTTCCTGCGATCCGCTATCCGATGCCCCGAAAGCGATGCCGAGGACTGTTGACAAATACGTGCTGCAATGCCCGCCATCGCAAGCGAGTGGTCCGAAATCGAGCCCCGGAATCGCTTCCGGGGCCAACCAAGGTGCCGCAGAGAGAAGGGATGACTGATGACGCTCAGGCGCAGGTCGGGGCGAAGCTTTCCTGCGGTTTGGCTTCTTCCTCGGTGTTGCAGACCGGGAGCGAGAAACGCATCGTGCCAAAGACGCCGTTTAAGGGGGTCCAGAATTTTGTGTAAACGAACATTTGGCAGGACACTCACCGAACATCGAATACAAGTGCCAGTGCCCCGGCCTGCTGATTCCACCGGATGAGCCCAACTCCACGGGCACACCTGAGCTATGCTTCGAGTAACCATGATCGGTTTGGCATTGTGGCAGCCCCATGAAAAACGAGAACTGCCACCCCGCCCCCGCCCACGAGGTCGCGGATGAGGCCCCCGAGGTCGAGGTGGTGATCGAGGTACCACGAGGTTGTTTCCTGAAACGCGGCTCCACGGGGCGCATTGATTTCATCTCGCCCCTCCCAAGTCCGTTCAACTACGGCTCGGTGCCGAATTACCTGGGGCTTGAAGGCGATCTGCTGGATGCACTGGTGCTCGGGCCGCGTTTGCCCCTCGGTACTCGACTTCGGATCAGGGCGTGGGGCGCGGTGACCTTGACCGACCGCGGCATGAGCGACGACAAACTGGTCTGCAGTGCCGCTCCTCTGACTACGGCGGAGCGTGAGCAGGTGCTCCGCTTCTTTCACTTCTACGCGCGCTGCAAGGCACTACTCAACCGCTGGCGCCGCCGCCCGGGCCGCAACGCCTGCGAGGGCTGGCGTACAGCCAGCGATGCGATCGCTCGTGCCGCACCCTTTGACAACATCTGGAAAGGGCCTCCGGTTAGGTTCTGAGCTTTTCTGGCACGACAGTTCAGCCAAACGGTCTCACGCCGATCAGCCAGCCATGCAGAACGGTGGCGAACAATGCCCAGGCGGCCGTACCGATGATCACCACCAGTGCGTCGCGCGCCGCGGTGCCAGGTTGAGCCTTCTGCCCAACGGGCGGTTCGCGGCGCCGGGCGGAGGCAAAATCGAGGACGGCCCAGACGAAGAAGGCACCGAACAGCACCACGGCATGGGTGCGGCCGTTGGCGATGAGATGGGCGAAGGCCCAGATCGCCACGCCCAGGATCATAGGATGACCGACCGCCGCTTTGATTCGGCTGCCGGGCACATAGGCGGCGACCAGCAGCACGAAGGCGGGCAGTGTCAGCAAGGCGGCCAGGTGGACGGTCCACCGCGGTGGTTGCCAGAGAACCTGGGCCTCAACGCCGGCCAGCCCGAAACCCCAGACGATCAACCCCAGCACCAGAGCGGAAATCAGCGCGTACAAACCCTTCCAGCGATTCTCGCCAAGGCGGGCGATCTGCCTGCCGCGCCAGCCTTCGGCGACGATTCGAATGGAATGCGAGGAAAGAAAGAGCAGCAGGCCGATCAACAGTATGCGCATGGTCCTGTTCCTTGAAGGGTGAGTGGTAAAAAGCGTCGAACGCCAGCCCGAATCATGCCTGCGGAATTATGGCATGCCGGGGCGTGCAGGGTGGCGGCATGGCCGCTCCCGCCCAGACGGCCGGTCAGAGTGTCTGAAGAGCAGTGGGGGTTTCCCGGAATCACCAACACCACGCCCGAACTTCCAGACCTGAATCGTATCCAACCTGTGCCGCTAAATGGCAACACCGTTGCCAGTGACGTCCAGCGAGGAGCCAGCATGGAACGACCCGTACACAGCATGAACAACCTGTTTGCCCAACTCGGCAAGCCGAGCGACGACGACGCCATTGAGCGGTTCATCGAAACTTACCGCCCACTGGCCGGCGCCATGCAACTCCATGAAGCATCCTTCTGGAGCGCCTCGCAGGCTTGTTTCCTGCACGAGGCACTTCTTCATGACGCCGATTGGGCGGAAGTTGCCGACAAGTTGAACGTCGAATTGCACGCCCGGCACTAGCCGGCAAATGCCATGATGGCTGGAGACAGATACCATCGGCAGTATCGCGGTGGCGGTGAACTGCCTGTGGGGCGCTCAAACGAAGCGTTCGCCGGAGCATATTGCCATCTCGACCAAACGCATGCCCAACGAACTGATCCAGGCGCTGGCCACTGCGTTGATGAATATCGCCAACGACATCCGCTGGCTGGCATCCGGCCCACGCTCCGGCATGGCAGTTTCGGGCACCACTGCGTGCGCGGCATCAAGGCCAACCGCTAGCGCCTTGTGGTGCTCATTCTGAAAGGAAAGTATTCGATGAAAACGAATCTTCTGATCGCCGGCGCCCTCCTGGCCTTTACCTGCACCACCGCACTCGGCGCGCCCGAAAAGCTGTCGTCAGCCGACTTGGCCGCCGCTTTCAAGGCTGCCGGCTTCAAGCTCAAGGGCAAACGCTGGCAAGCTTGCGACGATCGGTCACAAGGCGCCACCCCAGGTGCCATTGAAGATGTTCGCGATCTCAACGGCGACGGCCTGTCCGAAGCGATCATTACCGAAGGCGGCACCTTCTGCTACGGCAACACCGGGGCTGGCTACAGCTTGGTCAGCAAACAGCCCAATGGCAACTGGAAGCTCATCACCAGCGGCACCGGCATGCTCAACATCCTGACCACCAAAGGAACCGGCAACTGGCCAGACATTGAAATCGGCGGCCCCGGCTTCTGCTTCCCTGTCGAACGCTGGAACGGTCGGGAATATGCGTTGCACCGCCATCAATACGAAGGCAAGCCTTGTCGGCGGAAATAGCCGCCTGAGCTACTCGCCAAGCTCGGTTCCCACGGTCAACCGGAAATTTTGGCCAAAATTGAAATATCCGAGGCTTGGAATCGAGGGCGACCCCGGTCGGTCGCCCTCCAAAGCTCACCGTAGGCACCTGTCGGCCAGATCTGTCAGGTCTTGCGAAGAAAACGGGAGCCACGGCTCCCGTTTTTGTTTCGACGGGTATTGTCCTGGCACGTTACCAGCCCACCGCCGAGGAGCTTGCTGATCGGCTCGTCGGTCAGCGCAACGCCACCCGTGCCGACCAGCCCGATTCAAAATATCGGTATCGTCGCCGCGTCGATGGACTGCAGGAATCTCACTATCTTTGCCCGGTCGGCGGGGTTGGAGAGCTTATCCACGCCGCTGGTGCCGGCAGAGCGGTGCGTGACGTTGTTCAGCACTTCGTCCAGCGACTTCGCCGCACCGTTATGCAGGAAGGTCCGCGGGAAGGCGAACAGCGACAGCAGTGAGGCGGGAACGAAGCCGTCGGCGCCGAGCGGCGCGGTGGCGGTGGCGCGCACCTCATTGAAGAAGCTGGCGTCGAAGGTACCGACCTTACGCAGTTCGCCGATGATCTGGCCACCCACTACCTGGGCAGCGCTCGGCGGCGGCGTATAGCGCAGCCGCCCGCTGGTCCATTGCGGGCCGCCGTGGCATTGCTGGCAGTTGGCGGAGGTGAACAGGGCACGTCCGGCGAGCACGTCCGGCTCGCTCTTGGCGACCGGCGAGATGGGCGGGCGGATGCCGAACTTCTCGAAGGCCTTGATGGCGTCCCAGCCCCCCACGCCGCGCACCTTGAGCTGATTCCGGTTGGCGCTGGCGGGGGTGAAGGCGGCCACCGCGGCGTCGGGCGTCACGCCATCGGCCTGGACGATCAGGCCGGCGCCGCCGGAGACATTGCGGATGTTAAGTTCGAAATCCTCTTCCTCGTCAAATATCGCCGACCAGTTGAGAATGCGTTGAATGCTGCGGGTCGAATCGGTGAGATCGAAGTCGGTATGCTGCGGAATGGTCCGCCGCGGCCCGGCGGCGAAGATCCACACCACGTTGTCGGTGAGGCCGAAGGGGCTGTGGCAGGCGGCGCAGGAGCCCCAGCCGTTGTTGGACATGCGCCCGGTGATCGGGGCGCCGGCCGGCGTTGCTGGATCGAACTCGCCGACCGAGGTGTTGTACAGCTCCTTGCCGATGTGCACGATGTCGGCCTGAGTGCCAACGGCCGGCATGTTAGTCGATTTCAAAGTCGCCATCACGGCCTCGGGAATCGCAGTGAGGTTGATCACCGAGACGTCGCGGGACACGTAATTCATGACGTAGGCGCGCGTATCGGCACCGTTGACCACGATGCCGCGCGGGTTCTTGCCGACCTTGATCTGCAGCACACGGGCTGAATCGGTGGGATCGCTCAGCACACTTGGCGCGCCGGACTGCCCGTCCACCGCCAGCTTGACGACGATGTTGCTCGCCGCGCTGACGACGTAACCCTCGTCGGCCAGGTGCTTGAAGGCTAGCGCCCAGGGCTGGGTGATGAACAGCTTGGGCGTCGACGTCTGGTCGCGCACGGCGGTGTGCATGTTGAGAGTGAGGCCGGCGTCGAGGTGGTTGCTGCCGTCCAGCACCGACAGCAGGCTGTGGGTGTTGACGTCAAAGCGCACCGGCCCGTTGGGTGAGGCGCCAGTGTTGGGGACGTAGGCGAAGCCGTTCTTGATGCCGATGCCGTTGAGCTGGTTGGGGTAGGCGCCGGTGGTGAAGGTGAAATTGGCGCCTGGCGCGATCCGCGCCAGGGCATCGCCATTGGCCTTGAAGCCGCTGTCGGCAAGCGGCTGCAGGGTCGCTTCGGTGACAATGCTGTCGGTCGAGGTCGACAGCACCGTGACTTTGCCGACCTTGGCGTCATCGGCGCCATCCACCTTGCCGGCCACCGGCAGCGAGAGGAATTGGGTGACGTAGACAGTTTCGTCCGTGTCATCGCCGTCGCCGTCGTTGGAAATCGCCAGGCCGCGCGGCTCGAAGCCCACGTTGGAGATAGTATTCACTACCGTGTCGGTGGCGGTATCGATGACCGAGACCGAGTTGGAGCGGGCGTTGGTAACGTACAGCTTTCTGCCGTTGGGGGTCAGCGCCAGGCCGTAGGGTTCGGTGCCCACCACGATGTGCTTGCTCGGCCTGGCGACCACGCCGTTGGCGATATTGGTCTTGATCACCGACACCGTGCCGCTCACGGTGTTAGCCACGTAAGCCTTGCTGCCGTTGGGCAGGAAGGCCACGCCGTTGGGTTCGCCCTGCACTGGCACTTCCGCCACCCGCCGGTTGCGGTCGCTGCGCAGGTCGAAGAAGGTGACGCTGTTATTGTCCGGATTGGCCACCACCAGAAACGCGCCATCGGCGCTCAGCGCCAGGGGCTGCGACGAGGTCGGCCCAGCGAATACGTTGAGTGGCGCCGCCATGAGCGGCGCAGCAGTGAGCGGCGACGGCGACCACACCAGCGCACCAACGCCCGCCAGCAAGGCGATCACTGCCGTTATCGCCCGACCAGCGTGCCGGCTCTCGAACCTTATCTGCTTCGCGGAAATGCTCATGGGAACCTCCTGATGCAAGACACGCCCGACATCGTCGCAGCCGGGCCAAACGAACGGATAACCGGCCCGGACTCAGCGCAGCGGCGAGCGTCTGGCGAGGATTAGCCCGGCCAACGCCAAAGCGAACAAGGCCAGCGAGCCGGGTTCGGGCAGCGGGGTAGCAGTGGCGTCGACGATGAAATAACCGCTACCGCCGAAGCTGGGTGCCAGAACGGGCACGATCGTGATGGCGTGCGCCCCGGCCGCAAGGAGGAAACTGCCATGGCTGATGCTCGGGTCGGCCAGACAGGGCACGGGATCGTCGCCGCAGTCAACTATGTTGGCCCCCGGAGCGGAGGTGAGCCCCAGGCTCAGGCCGAAATCGAAGATTTCAAACTGGTCGCCGGACTCAAAGGCATCGGTAACGATGAGCTCCGAACCGCTGGCGGGTGCCAGGAAGGACCAAGGCGAGGCGTCGGCAAATGTCGTCGGCGTGCCGGAACTAGCCAGGCAGAAGGCTCCGGCCGGGTCCGCCGGGTCGCAGCCAGTGGCCGCCAAACCGGCATCGCCGAAACCGAACTGGTAATAGGTGCCTGACACGATCGGCCCGGCCTGGCTGGCCCCCGGCATTGCGAGAAGCGCCCAACAGCTAAGCGCGGCAACGCGGGAGAGTCTTGGAAAACGAAAAGGGTTCATGGCACCTCCAGGACGAAGGAACGGAGCGCAGGCGATCCCTCTCGTCAGGTAGTACCCGCACCGGAGACCGTGTCGTCACCCGCATGCATCAAGCGTACCCGAATGCATAATCGTCAATCATCAATGACTTAGACGAATACCCGGACACATGGGGCGGCCCCGGTGTAAAGAAATCCGACAGCACCGAACTCCCGGACGGCAGGATTTGGCCGCTCCGGCCGGCGACGGTAAAACTCTTCGACATGCGTGTCTGGCATATCGACTGATCAGCCCGCCAGATGCTCCGGACGCCACAACCGGAATTCGTCGCTCCACCCTGCAAAGACGCAGTGCATCCGCCGGCAGTTTGGTAAAAGCAGCCAATCACGGCCATGCCTGAGGCGATCAATTTCATGTGGTGAAGCAAGGCGGCAGTTGAATCCGTCTTCCACGGTCAACCGGAAATTTTGACCAAAATTAAAAAGCATCCGGGCATTTAACGAGAGGTCGCTGAATTTCCTGCCTCATGGCCGATGGTCACGACAATGTCGGGAACATAACCAGGCCATGCGAGTCACATGCATTTCACATACACCATGTCGACAGGAACTCAAAATGAATACACGCTTGGCGGTTCCTAAGAAATCACCCAATACGAAGCCAGGCAAGCGCTGGCTCAACGCATTCATGCTGACGCTGTTGCTGGCGCTGCCGCTGACGGCTTCCGCGCAATCCTCCTGGTGGTGCATCTGGTTCCCGTGGCTGTGCGCCGCCCCGGCCAGCAGTTGCGGCGCGCCACTGAGCGAAGTCACCAACTTCGGCGCCAACCCGGGCAATCTGAAAATGTGCCAGTACCTGCCGGCGAATCTCGGCGCGTCGCGCCCGCTGGTCGTCGCGCTGCACGGCTGCCGGCAGGAGGCGGCGGCTTACGATGACGAGCCGGGCTGGACCAAGCTCGCCGACCAGCACCGTTTCGCGCTCTTGCTGCCGCAACAGCAGCAGGCCAATAACTCGTCGAAGTGCTTCAACTGGTTCGAACGCGGCGACAACGAGCGCGACAGGGGCGAAGCCTTGTCGATCCGGCAAATGATCGACAAGGTCAAGACCGATGCCCGCGTCGACCCGCAGAAAGTCTATGTCACCGGCCTTTCAGCCGGCGGCGCCATGACCGCGGTGATGCTCGCCACCTATCCGGAAGTCTTTGCCGGGGGTGCGATCATCGCCGGCATCCCCTACAAGTGCGCCAACGACGCGGGCGAAGCATTGGGTCAATGCGGCGTCAGCCTGTCGGGTCAGGTGGCGCCGATGAAAAATTTGACGCCGGCCCAGTGGGGCGCGCTGGTGCGCAGCGCTTCGAACCACAATGGGCCGTTCCCACGCGTCTCGATCTGGCAGGGGACAGCGGACGGCACGGTCAACCCGCAGGACCAGCGAGAACTGGTGGACCAGTGGACCAACGTGCTGGGCATCGATCAGATCCCCGACGGCGAGGACACGATCAACGGCCAGGCACACAAGCAGTACAAGGACAGCAACGGCAAGGTGCTGGTCGAGACGGTGTTGATCACTGGCATGGGGCACGGCACCCCGATCGCTCCCCGCGCTGCGGAAAACGGGTGCGGCAAGGCGGCACCGTTCATTCTGGACGTGGGGATTTGCTCCAGCTTCCACATCATCAAGTTCTGGGGGCTCGACGTACCGTGAAGATCCGATGACTGCGCCCCTGGCTTCTGCTTCCCCGCCCCCTTGAATGGCTGGCTGGACGCCATTGCTACGGTCAACCGGAAATTTTGGCCAAAATTGAAATGTCTGAGGCGTTGAGTTGACCAAGGAAATCCTGCGTATGGTCATTTGGAGTTCGCAATCTGAACAACCGTGACAGAAAGCATCCCCACCGTTGGCTTGTTATTCCCTCGCGCTACTGCTTGGAACTGCCGTGAATGAGTGCTTCGTGCCCTAAACGGTCGGACGGTTGTTATGAAAGCGGCCGTTCATCCTCGCGCTCTTTCCAAGGCATCAAACAGCAGATTCAAGCACTCATCTACGCGATTGGTGATGCCGAAGGCGTAGGTTGGTGTTCCAAGGTCTGGGCGATATGCGCCGACCGTGAAGATCACAGGAGGAGCGTTGGGCAAAGTTCTTAGTCGCTCCAAAAAACGAATTCCTTCATCTTGAATACCATACCGCTCCATGTCTGAGATGACCACATCAAATTTCTTGGATGTAAGCGAAGCAATCGCAGAGTCTGATGTGGTTTCAATGCTGACATCGATTCCAAGTTGCTCCATTAGCGAGACTACATAGTTCATCTGTTCCGGCACATCGTTCACAAGAAGCACTTTGGCACCAGCGACAACGTGTGCCAAGCGTGCGGCCCTCCGGGCAGCCTGAGAGTTTCCCGACTCCGAACTGCCGGCCTCGGCGCTTGGGGCTTTATCTAGCGTTTCCTTGACCTTTCGAGTTAGAAGAAATCTTCCCACTGAGGAGGCGACTTTGAATGCAAAGTCATGCGGTGTTGAAACAACTTCTGTCACAATTTGACTCTGAATGCGATTCTTGAATGAAAGGAGCGCAGTTCGACTAGGCTCGCCATCGATGTGCTTTGGTGGCCACGGCTGTTCATCGTCTATCAGGAAGCAGAATACGGGTTTGGACCTAGATCGAGCAAACTCAAACTCTTGCTCCGTTATTGAGGTTGTTTGGCCTTCGGGAATATGCCCGTACCTATGCGCATAGATACCTACAAGCGCATCGGACTCCGCAATTTCATCGAAGCAAGCCGTAGTCGCATCTGTGGGCCTAGCTCCGAAAACCTCCATTCGAATACCTTGTTGGCCCAAGCGCTCAAGTGCCTCTGCTCCAGCCGCTCGATACTCGATGAGGTCTCGATATGTGGAACTCAGGAAAATTTTCATGGTTGATAACCTAGGGAACGCTCAGTGGCGGTGCGGTTTCAAGTCTCAGGCGCAGAAACTTCCGGGCTATTGCTAATAATACGGACACGATTGAGTTGCCAGCACGGTTTTGAATGACAAGGAGATTATCCGATGGAGGTCTCCTTATCAATCAAGAATCATACGGACAGAGCCAATGTCTGCTATGTGAGGCCGGATACCTGCCGATCAGTGCCAAAGCATGACGAATGTCCGCTTCATTATTTGCCCCATGAGTGCTCAGTGAGGTTCAACGCCCGAATTCACCGGCCTGCGCGTCTTTTCGCGCAGGCCGGTGGAATGATGGGTTGGGACGATCATTTCTTTGGAAACTCCTCGTGACCGCAGCGAGTACATGACCACCACCAAGCAGAGTCATGAGTGCTGTTAATACGAAGAGTACCCGCTGGTACACAAAATGCTCGAAGTCTCAGCGAGCCGTGGTCGAGTAGGTGGAATATGGATTCTTCAAGCATAGCAACCGGTTCTCCATCAACTTATCGGCAGCGAAGTCAGGAAAGGCGAGGCAGTCGCAACGAGAGCCAGTGGTTAGCCAGGTGTGCTCGACCGTTGAGCCTGATAAAGCTCAACCAGTGCCTGGAAGGTCACTGTGCCAAGTGGATTACCTGCGTCATCAAGAATCTCGTAGAGCAATTCTTCGTTACCGGGCCGAATGCTGAAATGAATAATGACATCCTGTCCGCCGCCACCTTCCCGATGGGGTACTTCGCTGCCAGGCGAAACGGTGTAGCTGCCTGTCGGCCGTGTCTCGCGCAGGCTGCCATCGGTCTCGTACAGTCGGTGCTCCCCTTGAACCACAAAGGTATGGTTGAGCGCATGATGACGGTGCAGAACGATTTGTTCATTGGCAGGAAATTTGAACAGCACATCTGCGATTCGGCTTTTCTCGTCCAGATCAAGGATGGTGTAGTGAAAACTGGGCACAAAGTCGCCAAAGCGATTCCAATGAATGGCGTGATCATCGAATTGATAGCTGGTCATCTGAGATATCTTTCTGTCTGAGTTATTGGCCAATTGCCGTAGTCATTAGACGATTGGCCGCAGGAATCTCATAGGGAACGCTGCCTGTGATGGCGCGGGTATTTTGCCCGCTTGGAATTTTCAAGGACAGCGTCGAATGTCGCGTGAGTGGCCGACGTGTACAACTTCACGAAATCGAACGAAATAAGGACCCAACGCAAAGCGGGGGCAGCAAAACCTCATGGAGCAGGCAGTCACCTCAAATCCGAGAATGGCTCTTTGCGGCGTACACCGTGCAACTTGAAAAAACGGCGTTTCCTAGTGAGTGAATGCGATGAGTAGCCGGTCTTTTGGGGTATCTTAATTAGCGACCTTGCTGACTAGCGTTGGCGACATTGAGGCAGAGCGGTCGTTAATTTTTGCTCGCCGAATACCGGTCACTCAACTCGATTACAGGGCGCACCACCAGCAGAAATTTAAACGTAACCCCGACCGGCGGATTGTGGCTGACTGGGGCCGGTTGCTCTGCCTGATACTGGTCATTCCTAGCTACGGCAGCTTTCTTGAAATCGACGTGGCTGGAACGTGCCCATTGCTGACGTAGCCAGATTTGGAAAGCTGCCGCTCAGGTCAGTTGGAATGAGAGGTTAGCTATTTTGGATATTGGTTTCAACGTGTGGGAACGGTGTGTTCCAGTTGGTTTCAACAATTGCTAATTCGATAGAGTCACCATCGAACAGGTCTTCAAGCTGCCAATTCCAATTCTCTCCGTCGTTTCCTGCCATTACATAACAGCGCGCATGATCGCGTGGCACGTTGGCCAGCATGAAACTAAAACCACCATCGGGTGGATGCGATAGCCGAACCTTGTGTTCGCCTTCAAGCACAACGTCAAATCCAAGACGAAGGCCGGAGGGAACGGCATATGTTTCCCCTTCGCGGGCAAAAGTTTCAATGGCACAAACTGAGTTTTCAACACACTCCGTTGTGACGGCATACGAAAATTTCAGGCGATCACCTGGTTTGATTGTCTTGAGCCAGTAGTCAGCTTTCTCCGCACCGCTGAGCTTTACGGATACCCGCAGATACAGGTATCCCTCAGTGGAGTTGTACAGGTGAACTGAAAGTCCTCCCCGTTCGGCAGAGACGGCCCGCAATGGTCCGCTGTCGTTGTACTCGATAGTCAGTGCGTGCATAGGATACCGATGATGGCTAACGTTGAAGCTCAGCCGACGACAGGCAGCGTAGCTGGCTGACGGTCGGCTGGAGCGGCGGGTTAGCGGGGCGCACTGAATTTCTCCTTGAGTGCAGAAAAATGCGCTGCGGCGATGGCCGCACCCCACAAAAGGTTAGAAGCCTCAGTCAAAGCCAAAGACCAACCAGATGAAATACTGACGCCGAACATAGGCCAAAGGGGCAATGACAAGACTGTGCCGACGATGGCAAGACGCGGCGCCCAAGGTTTAAAGACAAATAGACCGTAATAGGCTGCCAAGGTAGCAATACTGGCAGCTAGGCCAACGATCACAATGGACACCAAGCCCAAAAGAGGAATTTCGGTATCACTTGCAGCTTGCGCAGAGGAAAGAGCTTCGGGCACGAGAGATGTAACGACGAGATCAATGCTTCCGCCGGTCAATGCGAGGACAAATGAAGCAACCAAGATCCAGCGAAAAGTAGTGGGT
Organism: Ferribacterium limneticum; assembly: GCF_020510585.1. GTDB lineage: Bacteria > Pseudomonadota > Gammaproteobacteria > Burkholderiales > Rhodocyclaceae > Azonexus. The sequence goes on from NZ_CP075190.1 coordinate 2,961,907, forward strand.
GACATATGTTTTACGGCTAACGTTTATCGGGAGACAGATTTGACGCATAACTTTGACGCCTGTCTCCCTAATCTCGGACTTTCATATTGCCGGAAATCGGCACAGCTACCGTATTTCGACGATTTTTACTTGGAGAGCATGGCTACAAAAAGTTCTGAAAAGCCGCACTCAAGTACATTAGCATAAACGAGGTTTTGATTGTCTGCTATGGGCAAGTAAGGCCGATGGCCGCTGTTGGCCGACAGCACGTATTCCTGCCTCACACCTGATTGCCGCCGTAGGGCTTTCTGGGTGGCCGCTTTGGGGCGCGACCAAATCAGGCTCTTCCCGGCCACAAGCCGCCGGCCGATGTGGTCATCCAATTTTCATAGTTAAGACGTCCTGGCACGGTTGAATGTCTGCATTTAGACGAGATAATTGATCTGCACTCTGGGCGAAAGTGGCGCGGCCTCAATTCCGGCAGCACTCGGCCACCCCGTAGCCTTGTTGCTTGCGAAAGCACCGTAGCTTGCTAGAGTTAATAAATGAGGATGTTTTTGGCGCGAAAAAAGGAACGTTCCGTAATCGAGTTGTTTCGCCCATGAGGAAGGAGATGTTTGATGAATATCGATGAGCTCAAGTCTGTCGCCCAGACCATTGTTGCCATGCAGAAGGGTGTGCTGGCAGCAGATGAAAGCAGCCCGACGATCAAGAAGCGTTTCGAGTCCATCAACGTTGAATCCAGTGAAGAAAATCGCCGGCGCTACCGCGAAATTCTGTTTACGGCTGAGGGCATTGAGCGCCATATCGGTGGCGTTATCCTCTTTGATGAGACGCTGCGCCAGAGCACGCGGGAAGGTATTCCTTTTCCCAAGTTATTGTCGAACCGTGGAATCGTTCCTGGTATCAAGGTGGACAAGGGAACCAAGGCGCTCGCACTGTTTCCCGACGACAAAATCACCGAAGGTCTGGACGGCTTGGCCGATCGGCTTGTCGAATATCGAGACCTGGGCGCGCAATTCGCCAAGTGGCGTGCGGTGATCAATATTGACGACCGTAGTCTTCCATCAATGTACGCTATTCGCGCCAATGCCCACCAGTTGGCACGCTATGCCGCGATGTGTCAGGAAGCTGGCCTGCTACCTGTCGTCGAGCCAGAAGTACTCATGGACGGCGCGCATGACATCGAGCGTTGCGAGGCGGTGACAGCGCAAGTGCTCGAAGCGGTTTTCGCCGAACTCAATGCCCATCGGGTGGCGTTCGAAGGCATATTACTCAAGCCGAACATGGTGATCCCTGGCAAGAAGTGCGCGCGCCAGGCGAGTGTGCAGGAAGTTGCCGAAGCCACGCTCCGTTGCCTGAAGCGCTATGTTCCGGCGGCGGTCCCTGGCATTGTGTTCTTATCAGGCGGGCAGAGCGATGTCGATGCCACCGATCACCTGAACGCCATGAATGCCATGGGCCCTCAGCCGTGGGAGGTCAGTTTCTCGTATGGGCGCGCATTGCAGGCGCCGGTGCTGGCTGCCTGGGCAGGCGATGAAAGCAATGTCGCTACGGCGCAGAAGGCGCTCCTGAATCGATGCCACCTCAATGGTCTGGCGCGCGACGGGAAGTATGCCCGGTCGATGGAGTGCGCTACCTAGGGTTTTCGATCATGCAATGCTCAGGATCAGCCGACGCTCTGCGGCGCGGCAGATGATTTCCTTGATGGTGCCGGGGCTGCCATATCTCTGGTGAAGGAGCGCTTTTGATTTCGCGGCTCGTTCGTTCAACGGCCGCTTCAGGGAATCGGAATGTCAGTGACCGATTTTCGGCGATGAATCCGAAGAGAGGTCAGTCTCTTGGGTGCCCATTACCGCCGCTCCGAATTGCCAGGGAACTGTCAGCTATGCAGTGCGACAACGGACATATGTTCTCCGCATAGACCGTGCTTCAGCATATTGAGTCAATCAGCTTACTTATTGGATAATGATTTTGAGGGGAAAGGCTGGCAAATTTCGGACGACAAAGAGAAGCCGTCGGCAGGAGGAGCAGGATTGGGAATCTGTACTAGTTGCGGCGCCTGTTGCGCCACATATCCGGTGACATTCTCACGGCAAGAACTCGATTCCGGGTCTGGGGGATGGGTACCGACTGCATTGACCGAAAATGACCCTGTCTTTCGTCGATGTGCACATATGCTTGGCACCCGCGATCATCCGAGGCGCTGCGTTGCACTAAAGGGAAGCATTGGGGTCAGCGTTAGCTGCGCAATCTATGACCTGCGCCCAAGCCCCTGTCGCGATTTTGCGCAGGAGGCCGATGCGGGACGGGGTGACGCGCGTTGCGGCGATGCCCGTCGTCTTCACGACCTTCCTCCACTAAAGGGATCGTATGATGCCTTCCCTCTTTAATAGCACTGCTAGCGCTTATCAAGGCAAGTAGTTAGTCGCGGCGTCTCACCGAGCCCAGTCGGCTGCTACCAGTCTTTAGCTGCCTGGCAGGTATTTCGGTCGAATGGCTCTTGATGGCAGCCGATGGCTGCCGTTGCTGACGAACGAGGCAGACCCGGGACGTTCTCGATCAACCGAGCTGGTTGCGCAAATACAAATCCTCGATTTCACTTTCACCCCCACCCTAATTGAACGGAATATTATTTCTGCGGTCGACTAGCTGAGGTTGGCCGGCTTGCTGGCGTCGAATCCTTGGCTACCCGCCGATTGAGCGGGGGTGGCGAATCGATGGGTTTTCCGGTTTTTCTGGCCTCATCGGGGAGAAGGAATGACCGATATATTCCTGAGTTATACCGAACGGGACCGGGAGACGGCGCGGCGGATTGCCGAGGCTCTTGGTTCGGCGGGCTGGAGCGTCTGGTGGGACCGGCGGATTCCGGCCGGGGAAACTTGGCGCAGCGTGCTTGAGCATGCGCTGGAAGACATGCGCTGCATGGTGGTCTTGTGGTCGGCCAAATCGATTGAAAGCGAATGGGTTTACGAGGAGGCCACCGAGGGGCGCCGGTTGGGCAAGCTCGTGCCGGTGATGATCGAAGCCGTTCGCCCGCCGGCCGGTTTTCGTGAGATTCAGGCGGCCGATCTGACGGGCTGGGATGGCTCGCCCGATTTCGATGGCCTGCGCATGTTGCTGGCCGATCTCGAAAATCTGCTGGGCAAGCCGGTTGCTGTTGTACCGGAACGACCGGTGAAACCGATTCACACGGGGCCCGGAGAAGCAGGCCAGGCTTACGACCCGGCCGATCTGGCCGCCGTAAAACCCAAGGCGCCCGGGTGGCCCAAAAGCAGTTTGGTCGGCATGGCTGTCGCTGGCGCGCTGTTGCTGGCGGTGGGGGCCGGCTACCTGGCTTTGTCCGGGCGTGAACCGACGGTGCTTGAACCTCAGGCGCGTCAACCGGAACGGCCGGAAACGCGCCCCGGCCCGGTGGCGCCAACACCTGCGCCAGTGGCCGACGCCCCGGCCACCAAGAAACCTGCGGCAGAATCAGTGACCGCAGAAGTGCCGATCCGGACCGAAAAACTGGCGCAGAAGCCGGCCGCGCGGCCTATCGACGAGAAAGTCAAAACAACGCGGGCGCCGGCGATCAAGGCGCGCTGCGCCGATCTTCTCTCCCGGGTTCAGTTGGGCGAATCGCTGTCCTACGAGGCGCAAGCCGTATTCCAGAAGGAGTGTCAGCAATGACGACCATTTTTCACAAAACGGGCGCCGCCGGGTTCTGCATAACGGCGTTGTGCGTCGCGCTGCTCGCCACGGGCTGCGACAGCCTGCGCGAGAAACCGGCAACACCGGCCGCCCCCGCCACCAGCTCGCAGCCCTCTTCTTCCACCCCGCCCGCCGCCCCGCCGCCAACGCAAGCCTACGACAAGGCGGTGTTGAGCGCAGCCACCGCCTTGTTCAAAAATGCCAAACTGCCGGCCGAGGGCATGCCGGCGCAGGCCAAGTACGCAGTCGTCATCGACCCGCTGATCGACGGCATGACCGGGACGCAATCGGTCGCCACGCAGGCGATGGGCCTCCGTCTGGCCAACATGATGCGCGAGCAGTATCCGCAGTTCGACGTGAAGGCGTTTTCGGCCGCCAACGTGGCCAGGAGCCCGCTCGTGCTGATCGGCACCTTCACCGGCGTCAACGCCGAGCGCAAGACGGCCGGGCCGCGCGAGGCTTACCGGATTTGCCTGGCGCTGGCCGATCTGCGCAGCGGCAAGCTGGTCAGCAAGGGCCTTGCCTTCGCCTTGCCCGACGGCGTCGATCCGACGCCGCTGGCCTTCTTCCGCGATGCCCCGGCCTGGTCCGAAGACCCGGCGACCGAGGGCTATATCAAGACCTGCCAGGGGACGAAGGCCGGCGACCCGATCAATCCGCTCTACCTCGACCGCATCATCGCCGCCTCGCTGGTCGCCGAAGCCATAGCCGCCTACGATGCGGGCCGCTATCAGGAGGCGCTGGAGCTCTATGGCAACGCCCTGGCCACGCCGGCCGGCAACCAGTTTCGCGTCCATAACGGCATTTACCTCGCCCACTGGAAGCTGGGGCACCGGCAACAGGCGGCCGCGGCCTTCGGGAAGATCGTCGATTACGGCCTCGAACACCGCCGCCTGGCCGTCAAATTCCTCTTCCGGCCCGGCTCGACGGCTTTCGTCAATGATCCCAAGCTCAGTGGCCCGTATCCGGTCTGGCTGAAGACCATCGCCCAGCGCACATCAGGCGCCGGTAGTTGCCTGGAAGTGACCGGCCACACCAGCCCGACCGGCCCAGAACCCTTGAACGAACGGCTGTCGCTGTTGCGGGCAGAATTCGTCAAGGCGCGCCTGGAAGGAGCAGCGCCGAAACTGGCCAAACGGATGATTGCCAACGGTGTCGGCTCGCGGCAAACGATGGTCGGCAACGGCCGCGACGATGCCAGCGATGCGCTGGATCGGCGGGTGGAGTTCAAGGTGATCGGATGCTGATGGTCCGGTAGGCGGCGGTTGCTACGGTCAACCGGAAATTTTGGCCAAAATTGAAATGCCGGGGATGCCCGGCGCGTAGCGATCACCCCGCAGGCGAAGCGCGCCGGCCGGCTTGTTGTCAATGCCGCATGGCTCAACTGCAGGCCTGCTCCTGGCTGCGGCGATCCGAATTCATTCGGCGATCTGCACAGAGCCTTTGTTCCGCCTGCCCTGTGGGCGGGCCGTAGTTGATCGATCGCCTGTCGTAGTTGCGCCGGAGAGCATGAAGATTGCGCTGCTCCGGATACAGGCCAGGCAAATATTGCAGTTCGCCAATGCCTTCCGCCAGCCCGCCATGGCGCAAGGCTCTTTCGTATTGATCGAGGGCATATTCAGCGATGCCGGCCGCCCGCTCGTCCTGCCCCCGCAGATAGGAAATCGTGGTCAGGGCTTCGAGCAGGATTCTGAGTGTTTTTTCGCCCGGAATTTCTGATTCCATCATGTGCTTGTCGCCTCCTGTTCACCAACATCCTCGGCTGTCACAAAGCCGGTTCTGAACACTCAGCAAACATGATGCCTGCGTCTGGAAAACCTACAAGCACAACGGGAAACGATTTTGGCAATTTGGGCCGTGTAAGTATTTTCGACAGATTTCGCAGCCAGCGGGGCGTGGGCACGGCAGAATCCAGGCTACTTGCACGGGCCACGACGCGGCAGCAAGGCCAAGCCACGAATTAGCGGCCGAGCCGCTGTCGCCAGGGGCTTACGACGGTCAACCAGAAATTTTGGCCCAAATCGAAATCTTCAGCATCCGTCAGCGCGCCGCGATCACCCCGCAGGCGACACGCTTGCCCGAGTTGCCGGCCGGCTGCGACTTGTAGTCGTCCGGATCGGCATGGATCACGATACTGCGCCCGACTACCCCGGTCGGGCCGCTCAGGGTCAGGCCACGGAGTTCGGCCCCGTAGATGGCTACACCCTGCGCATCGGCAATCAGGTTGGGCATGTCGCCGCTGTGATGCTCGTCGCTGGTGTGGTGGCCGTGCGCCTTGCTCATCGGATTGAAATGGCCCTTGGCGCTGCTCGCGTCCGGTGCGCTGCAATCGCCTGCCTCGTGCACATGGAAACCATGCTCGCCCGGCGTCAGCCCGGCCACCTTGGCCTCGACGCGCAAACGGCCGTCCGTTTCGGAAAAATTGACCGTGCCGCTGACCATGCTGCCCGAACGGGCGAGCAGTTCGGCGCTGGCCGACGGTCCGGACATGGAGGTGGCACAGCCGCTCAGCACAGCAATGGACAAGGCGCTCAAGGCAATAGCGGGGCGAAACAGCATGGTTTTCTCCTGAATGGAAACGGGCAATGCCGTCTGACCAATATGCAAAACGGATGTTCCGTCAATATGCGCCCATCTTTATAACAATTTGCAATAACAAGATGCGCACTTGTTCTTAAACGAATATTAAGGACTTGCTACAATGGCGTTCATTCGACAATCCACGCGGATTACCCAAGCAATGACCCAACGCTCTACCCTCTCTCACCTCGACTGGCTCGAAGCCGAAGCCATCCACATCATGCGCGAAGTGGCCGGCCAGTGTTCCAACCCGGTGCTGCTCTTCTCCGGCGGCAAGGACTCGATCTGCATGCTGCGCCTGGCCGAAAAAGCCTTCCGCCCGGGCAAGTTTCCCTTCCCGCTGATGCACATCGACACCGGCCACAATTACGAGGAAGTCGTCGCCTTCCGCGACAAGCGTGCCGCCGAGCTCGGTGAGCGCCTGATTGTCCGCTCGGTCGAAGATTCGATGAAGCGCGGTACCGTCGTCCTCAAGCATGAAGGCGAATCGCGCAACAAGCACCAGTCGGTGACCCTGCTCGAAGCCATCGAGGAATTCGGCTTCGACGCCTGCATCGGCGGCGCCCGCCGCGACGAGGAAAAGGCCCGCGCCAAGGAACGCATCTTCAGCTTCCGCGACGAATTCGGCCAGTGGGACCCGAAGAACCAGCGCCCGGAACTATGGAGCCTGTACAACGCCCGTAGCCACAAGGGCGAAAACATCCGCGCCTTCCCGATCTCGAACTGGACGGAAATGGACGTCTGGCAATACATCGAGCGCGAAGGACTGGAACTGCCAAGCATCTATTTCGCTCACAAGCGTCCGGTCGTCATGCGCCAGGGTTCCATCGTGCCGGTCAATGTGCCGCTGGTCGGCGGCGGCGTTGCCAACCCGTCCAAGGACGGAGAAGAAATCATCGACCTGCAGGTGCGTTTCCGCACCGTCGGCGACATTTCCTGCACGGCCCCGGTCGAATCGGATGCCGACGACGTCAGCAAGATCGTTTTCGAAACCGCCACCACCACCATCACCGAGCGCGGCGCTACCCGTCTGGACGACCAGACCAGCGACGCCTCCATGGAACAACGCAAGAAAGAGGGTTACTTCTGATGACCGCCCAAGTTGAAGACCACGGCCTGCTGCGCTTCCTGACCTGCGGCAGCGTCGATGACGGCAAGAGCACCCTGATCGGCCGCCTGCTGTTCGACACCAAGACCATCCTCGCCGACACGCTGAGCGCCATCGCCAAGACCTCCGAAAAGCGCGGCATGGGAGCAGTCGACCTCTCCCTGCTCACCGACGGCCTGCAAGCCGAGCGCGAACAGGGCATCACCATCGACGTCGCCTACCGCTATTTCAGCACCGGGACGCGCAAGTACATCATCGCCGACGCGCCGGGCCACGAGCAGTACACCCGCAACATGGTCACCGCTGCTTCCACGGCCAACCTCGCCATCATCCTCATCGATGCGCGCAAGGGCGTCCTGACGCAGACCCGCCGCCACTCGAAACTGGCCTCGCTGGTCGGCATCCCGCACCTGATCGTCGCCATCAACAAGATGGACCTCGCCGATTACTCGCAGGAAACCTACGAGCGCATCAAGGGCGAATACCTTGAATTTGCTGCCAAGGTCGGCATCGAAGACATCCGTTTCATCCCGCTCTCTGCCCTCAACGGCGACATGATCGTGGACCGTGGCGACAACCTGAACTGGTACGACGGCCCGACCCTGCTTGAAATGTTGGAAGTTGCGCCGGCCGCCCATACCGAACACACTGAGAAATTCCGCTTTCCGGTCCAGTACGTCTGCCGCCCACAGGATTCGGCCAATCCGGAACTGCACGACTACCGCGGCTTCATGGGCCGCGTCGAAGCCGGCTCGATCAAGGTCGGCGATGCCGTCACGGTGCTGCCCTCCGGCCGCGAGTCGACCGTCAAGGCCGTCCAGCTCGGCGGCGTCGATATCGGCGAAGCCTTCTGCGAACAATCGATCACGCTGCTGCTGGCCGACGAAATCGACACATCGCGTGGCGACATGATCGTCAAATCGAGCGAAGTGCCGGCGGCAGTAAAGCAGATCGAAGCCACCGTCTGCTGGATGGCCGAAGCCCCGATGGACCGTGCCCGCACCTACCTGATCCGCCACACGACGCGCGACTCGAAAGCCAAGCTGGCCGCCATCGACCATCGCCTCGACGTGAACACGCTGGAAAAAGTCCCGGCCGAAAAGCTGGCGATGAACGACATCGCGCAAGTCACCTTCAAGCTGGCCCAGCCGCTGTTCGCCGACCCCTACCTGGAAAACCGCGGCACCGGTGCTTTCATCATCATCGACGAGAGCAACAACAACACGGTTGGGGCGGGGATGATTCTGTAAGGGATACCCATGGTCAACCGGAAAAAACGGCCAAAATTGAAAACGCCTCCGCTCTGGAGGCGTTTTGATTTGTCTCTGTCCATTTTGCCCATTTCGCGGCTAACATAAGCGTCGCAAGCGATTTGACCGAATCGCACGAAATCCGGATTCAACGAAATTGCTGGGAAGTTCTGAATGCGTGTTCTGATTGTTGATGACAATGCCTCGATGCGAGACCTGCTGACCGCCCTGCTGTCCAGCCAGGGTTACACGGTGGTGGGTGCGCTGGAAGAGGGCAACGGCGTCATGGATGCCATCCGCAAGCTGTCGCCGGAAATTGTCTGTCTCGACTACCTGTTGCCGGGTCGGGATGGCCTCGACATCCTGCGTGAAATCAATTCGCAGTTGCCGGAAATCGACGTCCTCTTCTTCACCGCCTCGGAAACCCCCGGTATCGAAGCCAAGGCCGCCGATGCCGGCGCCGCCGGTTTCCTGCGCAAACCGTTCGGCCAGAAACAGGTGATCGACGAATTGCGCGCGGTATGCGATATGCGCAATCGCGCTTCAGAAGCGAACAGTCCGGCCGAAACCACCAAATCGCCACTGCCACCACCTACGGCAGCCGGAACCAGCGCACCCAAAGCACCCGGCAAGCAGCAACCGACCGCCGTCATTGTTGACGACAACAGCTCGATCCGCCTGCTGCTCAAAGGCCTGCTCACCGAACTTGGCCTGCAGGTCGTCGGCCAGGCGGCGAATGGCGAAGAAGCCATCCGCGCTGCCAAGACCCACCAGCCAACCGTGCTCTTTCTCGACGTCAATATGCCCATTCTCGGCGGGCTTGAAGCGCTGCCCAGAATTGTCGAGGCCAGCCCGAAAACGGCCGTGGTCATGGTCACCGGCGATACCTCGCGGACCATTGTCCAGCAAGCGGCCGGACTCGGCGCCCGCGGCTATGTCGTCAAGCCGGTGCGCCCGGCCTATGTCGAGAATTTCCTGAAACAGCTGTTCAACACCTGAGCCAAGAAAGGTTTACAGCCATGACCTTGATGATCGACTTTCCGTTCCCGGGCGCCGCCCCCTGGGTCGATCACTTCAAGACCATCGAAGTCCCTGTCCTGCGCCATACGGTGCACCAGCTCGGCGAGCTGCACGAAACGGCGGATACGATCAACACCCGCAAACTGGCTACCGTCATCGGGCACGACCCGCTGATGACCCTGCGCCTCTTCCAGTACATGCAGGCCAACCGCTCACGCCGGCAGTCGGCCGACATCACGACCATCGAACGCTCGCTGGTGATGATCGGCACGCAGAATTTCTACAACAGCATTCAGGATCCTCCCATCCTCGAGCAGCAGCTCAAGGGCTACCCGAAGGCCATGCTCGGCCTGCTCAAGGTCATCGCCCGCTCCCGCGTTGCCTCGCAATGGGCGCGCGACTGGGCCTTGCTGCGCCAGAACGTGAGTTTCGACGAAATTGCCATGGCCGCGCTGCTCCACGATCTGGTCGAAATCCTCATGTGGTGTTTCGCCCCCAACCTCGCCATCCGGGCCAAAGAGCGGCTGGCCAGCGAACCGGGGCGGCGCAGCAGCCAGATCCAGCTGGAAGTTTTTGGCGCGTCGCTCGACGAAATCGCCGTCGAACTGATCGCCCACTGGGGGCTACCGCCCCTGCTTTGTTCGCTACTGAATCCGGCCGACGCCGAAGTAGCCAATGTCAGAAACGTCGTGCTCGCCGTCGATCTGGCCCGGCATTCGGCCAATGGCTGGAACGACCCGGCCTTGCCGGACGATTACCGCGCCATCGAGAGCCTGCTGCACATCGGCCATAGCAATCTGCTCGAACGCATCGGCGCCCCCGACGAGCAGGTCGAGGCGGCCCGCCAGGCCGAGGCGGAAGGCGATCCGCTGGCCTCCTAACCTGGCCTTCCACCAGATAGAGCTGCGCCGGAAACAAAGGCGCAAAAACCTCAGAGATCGACGTTGAGCTGGAACCAGTAGGTTCGGCCATCCATGCGCAACGAGTCCTGCGCCACCCCGCTGTCAGGACGCCAGTCGAAGGGCGAAACGACTTCGTATTCGCGGTCGAACAGGTTGCGAATGCTGAACGAGGCCGACAAGCCGTGCCACTTGCGCTCGCTCGAGAAGGTCAGGTTGGCCAGCCCAACGCCGTCGAGCCGCCGCCGCTCCAAGGTCAGCCGGGAACCGAGGTATTGCGCCTCGAGCCCGGTACGTAGCCTATCGCCGAGCATGGGAAAGCTCAGATTGAACTTGCCCAGCACATGCGGCGAATTGACGGCTTCGGCCCCGTAGACATCCTGCGCGTTCTGCCAGGCCAGGCTGCCGCGCGATCGAATACCGTTTTTCCACAAGCGCTCGAGCTCGACTTCCAGCCCCTGGGTGCGGCTGTTGCCTTCGGGCACATAGTCGCCGACCGCGTCGTTATAGATCAGCAGGCTACTTCGGTTGTAGTTGTACAACGAAGCAGTCAGGCGCATGTCACGGGTGAATTCATGCTGCAGCGCCAGTTCGGTGGCCGCTACATATTCGGGCACAGCGGTCCCGTCATAGGAGAAACGCTCGTAGGCATGCGGCATGCGGAAGGCTTCGCTGTAGGAAGCTTTCAGGGTTGTCTGCAGGGTCGGCTTGTAGATGACGGCCAGACGCGGGCTCCAGTTACCCGCCAGATCGCTGGCATCGTCGTAGCGCGCCCCGATGTTGAGCGACCAGCGCTCGTTGATGCGGTATTCGTCGGTCAGGTAGAAGCTGGCCGTGCGCCGTGACAGCGAATCGCTGAACACCTCGACGACGGCTTTTTCGGGAGACAAATACGTCCGCCGGAACTGCTGGCGGTAATCGTTGCGGAATTCAAAGCCGAAGACCATCGTGTGGTCGACCAACCAGTTGCCGACGAACTTCTGGTCGACGCCCCACCACTGGCCGTGGTATTCGCGTCGCCCGTACTTTTCGTTGTCGAGGCTGTAGTCGGGAAACTCTCGCCATGAATCGTAGGCATAGTGGCCGGAATAGAAGCGGGACAGCGAACTCAGCGTAGAAGCCAGTGTCGTCTGATAGGCGAGATTCAGGAATGAATTTTCGTCGCGGACCGAAAATGGCGTGTTGAATGTCGTCGACGCACTGGGATTGGTCGGCAGCATCTTCTTGCGGTCGACATAGCCGCCTTCAACGGTCAGACCCTGGTAGGCGAATTTGCCGAAAACCCGCTTGTTGGTCTCGCCATCGAGGTTTTCGGCGATGCCATGATTGGTCGTCGGCGTGTCGTAGGCGGGGAAATACAGATTGCGCCCCTTGACGTCGAGCGCAGACACGGACAGCAAGACGTCGGCCCCATTTTCAAAACGCTTGCCGTAGGTGGCGCGCTGCTTCTGGCCACCGCGGCTGAAAACCTCGCCAGACAACTGGGCGGCATTGAAATCGCGCCCCTTTTTGGTCACCACGTTGATGATGCCGAGCATGGCGTTGTTGCCATAAGTGACCGAGCCGGTGCCCGGCACGTATTCGACGCGTTCGACCAATTCGAGGTCAAGCAGGCCGGATTCGTCGATGTAGGCCTGGTTGAACAGGCTGTCCTGCGTTGCATAGCCGTCGATGAGCAGCATGATCCGCCCGGCGTAATCGCCCGGCTCGCCGAAGCCGCGGCCGCCCAGATACTGATAGCGCCGATCGTAGGTGGTGGTCAGGCCGCGCATGCTGTTGATCACGTCGGCCAGCGTCCGGTAGCCATAGGCGCGGATATCGGCTGCCGTGACGATGCTCACGGCCGACGGGGAATCACTGACTTGCTGGGCGATTTGCGCAACCGGCACAGCCTCGCGGAGCATCAGCTGCTCGAAGGGCACCTCTGAGAGGTCGACATCCGGTTCGGCCAGCGCCGCACCGGCAAGAAATGTCAGGCAAAGCGCAGCATTCAACCATTTCAGCCTGCCAAAACTCATCCCGCCAATTTTCCCTGTGTCGTTGCCAGCACCTGCTCATGCATGACGCATGTCATGGCCGGTATTTTTGCCGATTTTATCAAAAGCAAAAACCAGCAACCAAGCAAAACATTTTTGTTATTTTACTCAAATAATACAAATAAATAGGCGTATTGGGTCGGCAAGCCAGAACGCTTGCGGACAGCCCTCGCTGATACGCACCGAATGCATTTTTGGTGAATAATTACGCCATGTTGAGAATTTTCATCGTCACCTTTGCCCTCATCTCGCTGCCCGCCCCGGCCAGTGCCGAAATCTACAAGTGCCGCCTGGCCAATGGCAAAACCGAGATAGCCAACGTCCCCTGCCCGACGGGCAGCGGCACGGTGACCGTACGACCGGACGAACACGTTTCCGAAGCCACTCGCCGGGCAGCCGAGCAGGATGTCGAGCGGATGCGCAATTACGTCGAGAAACGCGAGGCCGTGCAGCGCGCCGAAGAGGCGGCCGAGCGGGAAGAACGGGTGGCCAGCCAGCGCCAGCAAAACACGGCCAGTCGCGCCCCCCGCCAGTACGGCAACACCGACGAATGCCTGCGCAACATCGAGTCAATGATTCTGGAAGCGAGTCAGCGCGCCCAGATGGAGGCCGAATGCCGCAATCTGGTCAGCCCGCAGCCGGTTTACGCGCCCGTCGGCGTACCCGTCTATCCGCAACGTCACCACGTTCATCCGCTGCCGGCACCAGCCCCCAAGACCGAACCGCCCAGCGCGCCGAAAATTTCGGTACAACCCCTGAAAAAATAGCCGGACAAGTTCACAGCCAAACTTTCCGGAACCCTACGGTCAACCGGAAATTTTGCCCAATTTTGAAATACCCCGAGCGGCGCCAGCGTCGCCTCAACGCACGCCAAGGCCCGCCATGTCCCAGCTTCTCCAGCCCTACCCTGACGCCGCTGCCGGCGAGGAAATGATCGCCAGCACGCAAGTCTGGCTGGAACGCGCCGTGATCGGCCTCAACCTGTGCCCCTTCGCCAAAAGCGTCTTCGTCAAAAAACAGGTCCGCTACGCCCTGACGGCAGCCAGCACACCTGACGAACTATTGGCCGAGCTGGAGCATGAACTAACGCTGATGGTCGAAACCGACCCGAGCAAACTCGACACGACGCTGCTCATCCACCCGCTGGCGATGACGGATTTTCTCGACTTCCATTTCTTCCTCGGCGAAGTCGATGCGCTGATCCGCAATCTCGGCTACGAAGGCGTTTTCCAGATCGCCAGCCTGCACCCGCAATACGAGTTTGCCGGCAGCGAACCGGACGACATCGCCAACTACACCAACCGCTCCCCCTACCCGACCCTGCACCTGCTCCGCGAAAGCAGCATCGACCGCGCCGTGGCGGCCTTCCCCGATGCCGAAGCGATTTTCGAGCGCAACATCGAGACGATGGAACGCCTCGGCCACGAGGGCTGGAAAAAGCTCTGGCTGAGTTGAGCAAACGGCAATTTCGTGGCCGACCGGTCAGTGGCAAGAATTGGAAGCGGCCGTTCTCAGCCTGAATACAAAATACAAAAGCGGCCCCCAGCCATTGGAAGCGCCGACTTGTACCTCGACTCCCAGCCATAAAGGGCTATAGATGCATCGAAAAAACGAGTGGCACGCAAGCTTGCGTTTGCAATTAGATAGTGACCGCCCGACCATGATTGACGTGAGCAACTTGTTGGCCTCATTGATCATTCGATTTTGACTAGAGAAGGCGTCAACCTATGGTTCGGTGCTCCTTCGAATTTGAGCGCCACCAAGTCAGTTACTTGAGAAAGCGGTATGGCGTCGGATCAATTTCAGGTGCTCTGCCAGCTACAAGGTGGGCAATGAGCTGCCCAGAACCGCAGGCCATCGTCCACCCAAGAGTGCCGTGCCCTGTGTTGAGAAACAGGTTGTCAAATTTTGCCCGACCGATCAGGGGCACATTATTGGGCGTTGCCGGCCGTAAGCCCGCCCAGACCTCGTAGTTGTCACCTTCTATGGCTCTTGGGAAAACTGATCTGAAGCGATTCAGGATCGCCGCACAACGCGCCTTGTTAATAGAGACGTCATAGCCGGCAAACTCAGCGGTGCCTGCAACTCGCAAACGATTACCCAGGCGAGAGATCACAATTTTTTGGCCATCATCGGTGAGACTGACCGTTGGCGCGACGCTGTGCTTATCGAGAGGCACTGTGATTGAGTATCCCTTGGCCGGATAGACCTGTATTCCCATGCCCACTGTTTTCAGCAGAATTGGCGACCAGCTTCCGAGGGCGACGACAAATGCATCTCCTGTGAGGCATGTGCCATCTCCAAGTCGCACCTTTGCCACGCACTCGCCCTCTACCTCAAGTGCTTTGATTGTTTTGCCAAAAACGAAGGAAACCCCGATCTCCTTGCAATGCTGCGCCAGCGACTGGGTGAACTTGTGGGCATCTCCTGACTCATCGTCGGCGGTGTAGGTGCCACCAACGATGGGCACGCTTGATCCGATGAGCGCCGGCTCGATATCCAGGCATTCGCGGGGCTCCTTGACAACCCGTTCACAGCCGAACTCCCGCATCAGCGAGGCCTGAGACGTTGCCACGGCAAACTCCTGCTCGTCCGTATAAAAATGCAGGATACCGCGCGTCAACTGGTCATACTCGAGCTTGAGTTGCTGGCGCAACATCCCCAGCTTTTCGCGGCTGTAAAGCGCCAGACGCAAAATATCGATGGTGTTTTTGCGCGCTCTTGCTGCCGAACATTCAACCAGAAAGCGCATGCCCCACGCCCACTGTGCCGGATCGGCACGGAGCCGCCACAGCAACGGAGCGTCCTCTCGCCCAAGCCATTTGGCGACCTGCAAGGGCATTCCCGGATTGGCCCACGGCACGGCATGGCAGGCTGATATTTGGCCACCATTGGCAAAACTGGTCTCCATTGCCGGTTCTGCCTGACGGTCAATCACCGTCACCTCATGGCCATCCTCGGCCAAATACCATGCCGTAGCCACGCCGAGCAATCCGGCACCGAGGACGACCACTTTCATCTAGGTGGCACCAATTAGCTTAATTGACGTTCGCCCGTGCTTTCGGCATGAACAGATCGGTGATCGATCCGTCAATGATCTCGGCAGCCAGCGCCACCGACTCCGAAAGCGTCGGGTGTGCATGAATTGCGTGCATCAGCGTGTGGATATCTGCGTCGGTTTCCAGCGCCAGAACAGCTTCGGCCAGAAGCTCTCCGGCATTTACCCCAACAATTCCGGCACCCAGCAGTTTTTTGCTGACTGGATCAACCAGCAATTTGGTCAATCCATCCGTCCGTCCGTTAGCCAGCGCTCGCCCCGACGCAGCCCACGGAAACACGCCTTTCTCATACTCAACGCCAAGACTGTCAGCTTCAGTTTCGGTCAAGCCAACCCAGGCAACTTCAGGGTCGGTATAGGCAATGCTTGGAATGCTTTTCGGTGCAAAGCGCACGTCGCGACCAGCGATCGTTTCGGCCGCAACCCGTCCCTCGTGCGTCGCTTTATGGGCCAACATCGGACCGCCGACAATATCGCCGATGGCGAAAATGTTCGGTACATTGGTACGACAACGATCGTCGACAGGAATAAAACCCCTCGCATCGACGTGCAGCCCAGCAAGCTCTGCACCAAGGCGCTTGCCATTTGGCTGACGCCCGACTGCAGACAATACTCGGTCGTATAGTTCTGGACCGGATGGTGCCTTGGCCCCTGTGAAATGCACCAACAGTCCTTCCTCCAGGGGCTCTATGCGCGCAACCCGGGTGCCAGGCATGATGGCCTCACAACGCTTGGCCAGTCGTCCCTGTAAAACTGCAACGAGATCCCGGTCGGCGCCTGGAATCAGCCCATCCGACATCTCGACGATACTGATACGGCTGCCAAGCGCCTCGTACACGGTTGCCATTTCCAGTCCGATGATGCCGCCACCCATGACCAGCATGCGTTTTGGTACGTCCGCCAACTCAAGCGCACCGGTCGAATCAATCATGCGCGGGTCGTCATAGGGCAGACCGGGAACGGTACTGGGTGACGAACCCGCGGCAACGATGCAATGAGAAAAGCTGATCTCGCAATTCGACTTGTTGCCAATCACGGTGACCGATTGCGGCGAACTGAAGCTGGCGGTTCCCTGCAGAATAGTAATCTTCCGCTGGCGCGCCAGCCCGGATAGTCCGCGGGTCAGTTTTCCGATGGTGATGTTCTTGTGGTTACGCAAGCCGGCAAGATCGATTTCAGGCGCGCCGAAACGTATGCCATGGCCTGCCATTGACTGGGCATCGGCAATCACTTTTGCGGCATGCAGAAGCGTCTTTGACGGAATGCAACCGACGTTCAGACAAACGCCGCCGAGAGTTGCTCTCGAATCAACCACAACGACATTGCGCCCGAGATCCGCAGCGCGGAAGGCGGCCGTGTAGCCGCCCGGGCCGCCACCAATGATCAGGACCTCTGCATCCATTTCAACCATCGTCGGTTTTTCACTCATTTGGCCGGTCATCAAGCGCCTCCGCCATTGAGAACGTTTTTCACCGCATCAACTGCGGCCTGAGCGCAGGCTTCATCTTGATCTGCCGTCCCACCGCTGACACCAATAGCGCCCAAATGCGCGGCCCCAGCCATGACCGGAAGGCCTCCAGCAAAAGCAATGATGCCTTTTACGTGTACCAGACCGGGCAGGACTGCGGGCTTACCTGCTTTTCCGTACACCAACTCTTCGATGACGCGTGTCGGAAAGGGAAATTTGGCTGACGTTTGTGCCTTGTTGAGCGCTATTTCACCAGCGCCCAAAAATGCATGATCCATCCGTTCAAATGCAATCAGATTGGCGCCGCCATCAACCACCGCGACGTTCATCTTCCAGCCCTTTGCGGTGGCCTGAGCCGCGCAAGCGTCGATCATTGTGCGCGCGACGGCGACGGTCAGTTCTGGTTGAGGCGCTGCAGCCTGAACGGTGGCATTGCTTATCAAAAGCACGGAGGCCAGGAAAAGACGTTTTCTGTTTAGATGAAGCAAGATATATATCTCCGATGGTCAATAGGCAGATGAGCGCGGGATCGTCACCCGGCTCTTTAACCATCGCTAGCGCAATCTCCATGCCACCCCTTCGGCCGGGAGGATTGCCGCGCCAGCCTCAGCAAAACGACCAAAAACTGCATCTATAGGCAATGCAGATGTCGCACCCCGACTGCGACACCTGTATCTTTGTCGCAGCAATAGCGATAAATACTGACGATTTTCCTCTCGCCAGCCCCGGATTCGAGCAAAAAACCACAAATTCCCCGGTTGGCATGGTCATTGCAGTGGTACGGCTATCCAAGGAGCCTGCTGCAATGTCACCTGAACAATTTCCCGGAACAGCCTGCGTTGGGATCATCGCCAACCCTGTTTCTGCGCGCGATATTCGCCGCATCGTTGCAAACGCCAGCAACCTGCAGACATCGGAGCGGGTAAGCATCGTTTTGCGGCTTCTGTCTACGCTTGCCTCCTGTGGCGTTGAGCGCGTGTTGATGATGCCCGACAAGGCTGGCATCAGCTCGATGTTGCTGCGCAGCCTGAACCGTGAGCGCAACCTGAATCACACCCTGCCGGAACTGGAATTTGTTCCCATGGACGTGACGTCCACGGTCGATGACACCTTCTTTGCCGCTCGCTATATGCAGGCAGCCAATGTAAGCGCGATCATCGTCCTGGGCGGCGATGGGACCCATCGCGCAGTTGTCCGCGAGTTGATTCGCGGAGTCCGCCGCGGTAAGGCCGCAGTGCCGATCGCCGGTCTCTCCAGCGGGACAAACAACGCCTTCCCTGAAATGCGCGAACCCACCGTAACAGCGATGGCAGTAGGCCTCTATGCCAAGGGAAAACTAAGCGCCCAACAGGCATTGGCGGCAAACAAGGTGCTGGAGATTTCGATCGATGACGGTCTCCAGCAGGATATTGCAATCGTCGACGCCGTTATTTCGTCTGATCGATTTGTCGGTGCTCGCGCCCTCTGGAAAACACAGAGTCTTCGGGCTGTCTATTTGACCTTCGCCGACCCGGAGGTAATCGGCATGGCTGCGATTGGCGGCCTGTTAGAACCTCTAGCCAGAGCCGATGCCGGCGGCCTGGCAATCACTCTCAACAACGATCCAGAACAATGCCGTCTGCATCTTGATGTTCCGATCGCCCCTGGAATGATCTGCGATGTCGGCATCGCAGATTGGCGGCCGATGCCTGCCGATCATCCATTCATAGTTCCGCTCGCTGCCGGCGTTGTTGCTCTTGACGGTGAGCGAGAACTTCCTTTTGAAGCTGGTCAGCAAGTCAGGATCACGCTCCGCGAGAACGCTTTTTCGACGGTGGATATTGCCAGATGCATGCGGGTCGCCGCATCTGAAGGCCTTTTCCGCCATACATCACCACGCCAATAACAGGAGACATCCATCATGGCAGACAACAATCCCTTCCCTATGTCGCGCGAAGAGTTGCTCGCCGCCTACAGGAAAATGCGCACGATTCGAGAATTCGAGGAGCGACTGCACATCGACTTCGGTCGTGGTGACATTCCTGGCTTCGTGCATCTTTATGCCGGAGAAGAAGCTACGGCAACCGGAATCATGTTCCATCTGGGCGACGGCGACCGTATCGCAAGTACCCACCGCGGTCACGGCCATTGCATTGCCAAAGGCGTTGACGTTATCGGGATGATGAAAGAGATCTACGGCAAGAAAGGCGGCTCCTGCAACGGCAAGGGCGGCTCAATGCATATCGCCGACCTGAGCAAGGGCATGATGGGAGCCAATGGCATTCTCGGTGCCGGTGCCCCGTTGATCTGTGGTGCGGCTCTTGCCGCCAAATTCCGTGGCAAAGGCGAAGTGGGTGTCACTTTCACCGGCGATGGTGCATGCAACCAGGGTACCTTTCTGGAGAGCATGAACCTCGCAGCAGTGTGGAATCTCCCAGTGATCTTCGTTGTTGAAAACAACGGCTACGCTGAATCAACCTCACGCGACTACGGCACAGCGGTAGAAAGCTTTGTCGATCGTGCTGCTGGTTTCGGCATGCCCGGTGTCAGCGTTGACGGCACCGACCTGTTCGCGGTCTACGAGGCTGCCGGCGAAATGATCAAGCGCGCCCGCCAAGGTGGTGGCCCAGCTCTACTTGAATGCAAGATGGTTCGTTTCTATGGCCACTTTGAAGGTGATGCGCAGACCTACCGCGCTCCTGGCGAGCTTGACGATATTCGCGAAAACCATGACTGCATCAAGATTTTGGCGACACAGCTGAAAAGCTCAGGTGTTGTAAGTGCCGATGAGCTCATGGCAATCGATCAACAAGTGATCGAACTGATCGAAACCGCTGTCAAGGAAGCCAAGGCCGCCCCCATGCCGACTCTCGCCGACCTGACAAGCGACGTCTACATCAATTACTGAAACGAATATACAAGACAAATCAGGAGATAGAAATGGCAAGAAAACTCAGCATGAAGATGGCTATCAACGAAGCGCTTGACCAAGCCATGCAGGCCGACCCGACAGTGATTGTATTGGGCGAAGACATTGTTGGTGGTGCAGGTGGCAACGGCGAAATGGACGCGTGGGGTGGCGTGCTTGGTGTCACCAAAGGGCTTTACGCCAAGCATGGCGACCGCCTGATGGATGCGCCACTATCGGAAAGCGCCTATGTCGGCGCAGCCATTGGTGCAGCAGCATGTGGCATGCGCCCGGTCGCTGAACTTATGTTCATCGACTTCATGGGTGTCTGTTTTGACCAAATCTTCAACCAGGCCGCCAAGTTCCGTTACATGTTTGGTGGCAAGGCCGAGACGCCTGTCGTCATTCGGGCGATGGTCGGTGCAGGTTTCCGTGCCGCCGCTCAGCACAGCCAGATGTTGACCCCGCTGTTCACACACATCCCGGGTTTGAAAGTTGTTTGTCCGAGCAATGCCTACGACACGAAAGGCTTGCTGCTCCAGTCTATTCGTGACAACGACCCGGTCATTTTTTGTGAGCACAAAAACCTATATGCACACGAGTGTGATGTACCGGAAGGCCCGTACACGATACCGTTTGGTGAAGCCAGTATTTCCCGTGACGGGAAACACTGCACTATCGTCACTTATGGCTTGATGGTACATCGCGCGCTTGATGCGGCAACCAAGCTTGCCAAAGAAGGCATTGAAGTCGAGATCGTTGATTTGCGCACGCTTTCCCCGCTGGACATGGATACCGTCCTTGACAGCGTGACCAAAACAGGTCGCCTCGTGTGTGTCGATGAGGCAAGTCCGCGCTGCAATATTGCGACGGATATCTCGGCACAGGTCGCGATGCATGCCTTTGGCGCACTGAAAGCACAGATCGAAATGGTCTCTCCGCCGCATGCGCCAGTTCCTTTCTCGCCAACACTGGAAGATCTTTACATTCCTAGCGCCGATCAGATTGCCAGTGCGGTACGCAAGACGATGAAGGGGGCGAAATAATGGCGGGCATCACTCCGATTGTTATGCCCAAGTGGGGCCTATCGATGAAGGAAGGCACCGTAACGGCATGGCTGGTTGAAGAAGGTACCGAGATTTCCGTTGGCATGCCTATTCTCGAAGTCGAAACCGACAAAATTGCCAACGCAGTCGAGGCTCCCGACCCTGGGCTGCTTCGCCGCCGAATCGCAAATGAGGGCGACCTTTTGCCTGTTAAAGCGCTACTCGGGGTATTGGCTGGCGACGACGTCAGCGATGCTGAAATTGATGCCTACATTGCCAACTATGTCACGCCGGCAAGTGCTGACGAAGAGGAGGATGCCGGTCCGGCATATCAATACATTGAAGTTGATGGCATCCGCATCCGTTACGCACGAAAAGGCGCCGCAGAAGGTGTTCCAGTGCTGTTCATTCATGGCTATGGGGGCGATCTGGACAACTGGCTTTTCAACATCGACGCCGTTGGCGAAAAGCTGCCCGTAATCGCACTCGACCTTCCCGGCCATGGTCAATCTGCGGTCAAACTGCCAGGGACAAGCATTGCCGAGCTAGCCCGCTTCGTTATCGGGTTCATGGATGCCATCGGCAACGATCGGGCGCATCTGGTTGGTCACTCCATGGGCGGGGCAATTGCAACGCAGGTCTCACTTGATGCTCCTGCCCGTGTTGCCTCTTTAACCCTGATTAGCAGTGCCGGCTTTGGCACTGAAATCAATAACGGTTATACGGATGGCTTCGCAAAGGCGCCATCGAGACGTGAACTCAAACCTGTACTGGAACTGCTGTTCGCCGATCCCACCCTTGTCAGCCGGCAGTTGGTTGACGACGTACTTAAATACAAGCGCCTTGATGGTGTCGGCGAGTTACTGGGTGAGCTGGGTGGTTCGCTGTTTGGCGAGGGCAAGCAAAGTGAGCAGCCCGGCCTGAAACTTGGCAACGTTACCCCCGTTCTGGTGATCTGGGGGCGAGATGACCAGATCATTCCAGTGGCTCATGCGTCAAATATGCCCGCTGGTGCTACCGTCGAAATATTTGATGCCACAGGTCACATGGCTCAGATGGAGCGCGCCAATGACGTCAATCGCCTGATCATTCGTCATGTTGGTGGCTGAAAAGCAGATCCACTTCGCTGCTGACAAGACCTGCGCCCAGCCTTCCTGGACGCAGGTCTTGTGTCCGGCCGAGCCGATTGACGGTGAAATTGAACTGGAGTGGCTTGAGCTTGCACTTGAGGGCAAGTCGACTGCGGCGCTTTGGGTAGGTAAGCAAGGCTTGGTTGCGCCGATGTCCTACAAACGCAGTACTAATCTTCCAGAGGTCTGCGTCGACTCTGCCTCACGAGGGTGGCCGGTGAGACTGCGCCGTTCAGGTGGTGGCGTCGTACCACAAGGCCCGGGCATCCTTAACCTGAGTTTGGCCAAACCCTGTGAAGCTCCCCCTGGGGAGCTTGCCGAAAGCGTCTATGACGAACTATGCCTGGTGCTTGCTCGAGCGCTTGCCGGACTAGGCATCAATGCCGCAGCTCGTGCGGTTTCAGGATCTTTCTGTGACGGCCGGTTCAATCTCGCCGTCATTAGCGCCAAGGACGGAACCTGTCGAAAAATTGCTGGTACAGCTCAATACTGGCGTCATGCAGGCGGGCGACATGCTGTGTTGGCCCACGCGCTGCTGATTGTTGACGCAGAACCCGCAACACTTACTGCAGAAGCAAACCGCTTCGAGACAGCGCTCGGTAGCGGAAAAAGCTATGAAAGGAACGCACTGACTAGCGTTTCTAAAGCATGGCGCGAGGCTCACCCAGGAAAGAAGGTCCCAACCGGTCTTTCGAACGAACTAAGAGAATCAATCGTCGCAATACTGACCCAACAATACCCAACAGGAGATTACGATGTTACTACTTGAATTTGCAATGTTTCCAACGAACCGAGGGGATAGTGTAAGTCCCTTTGTGGCCCGATCGCTGGACATCATCGACAATTCTGGTCTGCCCTATCAATTGACGCCGATGGGCACAATAATTGAAGGTGAATGGGAAGACGTGATGGGTGTAGTCAAGGCCTGCTTTGATGCGATGAGCACGGACTGTGAGCGAATCGCCACCAACATCAAGATCGACTATCGAGCTGGCTCCGGGGAAAGATTGAAGAGCAAGGTCGAGTCTGTACAGAAGAAGGTCGGTAGAAAGCTGTCAACTTAGTTTTGTTGAGCGCCAAGCGGGCGATGATCACTACATGAAAATCCGAAGCAGACTCCCTTTTGATGGTGAGTCTGCTTCGCCAGGAACGTAATGGAGTGGATGTGGATCAGGACACGCGATTCTATTGATGAGTAGGCGAGACGATGTTTAGCCGTTTCATCTGTCGATATACGGTTGCTCTACAAATACCAAGCTCGTGCGAAACGGCAGTAATGTTCCAACGATGTTTGCGCAGGGCAGCGTTCAGTGTTTCGGCAGCCGAAGAGTCATTGGAACCAAAACTCTCGTCGGCTGACGAAATTGAAACAGAAGAAAGTGGTGTTGCTGCCCTTTGCGGCTTGGCCTCATGGAGATCGCGCTCGCAATCGTCGTAGAGTTCTTGGGGCAAATGGGCGGCTTCGATATGGCCACTGTCACTAATTGCTACGGCAAAGCGAATTACGTTACGTAGCTGGCGGATGTTTCCTGGCCAAGAATAGTTTAGTAAGAGCTCAAGCGCTTCGTCATCAATTTGAACATCATGATCTATTTGTTCAGTCTCTTGCTCCAATACGCGGGAAATCACAAAGGTCTTGTCCGCGCGAAGGCGTAGCGGAGGCAGGAGGAGGGATGCGCCGCACAGCCGATAATACAAATCCTCGCGAAAAACACCTTCAGCAATCAGGCGGCGCAGGTCACGGTGTGAGGCAGCAACAACAGACAGCTGCACGGGAATCGGTTTTTCGGCGCCGAGCGGCATGACCTCCTGTTCAGCCAATACCCGTAACAAGCGCGTCTGTAGCAGTAACGGCATATCGCCGATTTCGTCAAGGAAAAGCGTACCCCCATCGGACTGTTGAATCAGACCTCGCGCCCCTTTACTGCGTCCACCGGTAAAACTGCCGGCAACATAGCCGAACAGCTCGCTTTCGATCAGCGACTCGGGGATCGAGGCGCAATTTACTGCAATGAATGGCTTTCCTGCCCGGGTACTCGAATCATGCAGGGCGCGGGCTACAACCTCTTTGCCTGTACCTGTTTCGCCATGCAAAAGAATATTGACCTTCTTGTTGACCAGTCGCTTGGATTGGTCGATCAAACGCTGCATCTGACTATCACTGCCCGCCAGACGATCAAGGGCCGGGCATGCAATATGCGGGCTTTCCAGAGCGCGCAGATCGCTGCGCATACTGCGACTTGGCTGATTACGAGGAGGCCTTGCGGCCGCATAAAATAGTTCGAGACGGTGGGTGCTCAGCACCGCCCGATCTGTGCTTGAGGCTGACCGGGCAATTTCCCATATCTGATCCATGCCCCCCTTGAAGACATCGGACAGCAGATGGCCAACTATCGGGACAAATAAACCATCGGCGGACATGGCCGCGAGAATTTTTCGGGCTACGCTGTTGGCACCAACGATAACGCCGTCGGCATCAAAGGCAAGCATGCAATTGCCACTGATATCGACCAAAGCCCAGTCCACGCTGAGCCGAAGTATCCATTTGTCGCTGAAATAGCGAACAAAATTAGCATCTTCAACCATCTGGGCAAACATTGTGGTCATATGGCCGGCGAGATGCTGGCTGGTTTTCTCAGACGGAGAGGTAAGTGCAGAAATATCAAGCACCCCTATAAACTCACCTGTAGGGTCAAAAAGAGGAGCTGCGGTGCAGGTCAAACCGATGTGTGTCGCATCGAAATGATCGGTCTGATGACAGGTAACCGGCACACGCTCAACAATGCAGGTACCTACGCCACTGGTTCCGGAGTGCGACTCCTGCCAGTCAGCGCCAAGACAAAGACCGGAGCGTTTAAGGTCACGATCCCATTGGTCGTTGCCTATGCAGTCAACAGCAACTCCTTGTGCATCGGTCAGTAACAGTACGTAGCCAAGAGGAGAAACTCTTTTATATAGCTGCTCCATTCCAGCACGAGCAACCCGCAAGAACGACTCAAGCTGATCCTGATGTTCGCGAAGGCGTGCAGCCTCCAGGACCCGAGCTGGCTGTGTCCTGGAGGGATCCAGGCCATGATCGGAGACGCAGCGCGCCCACGAGCGGGTAATAATATCGTCATCGGCCAGTCCCTCGGCATGACGCGACGTTCTCTCAATAACCTCGTTGATATGCCGAGTTTGAGTGTTCATTTTGATTGTCTCCTCTGTGAGCTTCAGCTTCTCTAGATCTTTCGCGACAGAAGCTCTTTTAGGCCCCTTGCAACACTATCTACGTATTTTCAAGCACTACAACATTGAAAATATCTCTATTTGCCTAACAAAAACGTGCCAAATACGATATTTACTCCTTCGTTTCATGATGCAAGGGCACGACAGCTTATTACTTATAGCATAGTTGCAAAAATGCAGGTTTGCCAAACCAGGCAACAGTTACGTTCCTTGTTTGGCACAAAGTACTACGGTGCTTTCTCTCAACGCAGCTAGCTCATTTGTCAGGCGTTTGCGTCGAAAGATACATAATGTAAGCAACCAGTTCCCAGCGTTTTTCTGCTGAGAAACCATTGCCCCAAGCCGGCATAACATCAGCCCCGCGTCGTCCATGGGTAATTACCTTGAAAACAGCTTCTGCATTCAGATCCTTACGTCCCTTGAACGATGGAACCTTACCCCCGCTACCTTCGTTTCCGTGACAATAGGCCGCACAATTTGCTCCGAAGCGGGCTTTGCCAGCTGCAATACGGGACTCATCGTCGAGTTTGAAAGGTGGTAGGCCATGTTCTGTGGACGTGGCTGCCTCTGTTGGCACAGAGTCAGCGGGGGGCGCTGCGGACTGCGCAGAAAAAGAGAAAGTCAGAAACAAAGACAGAACAGCCATGCGTGTTGTAGAAAATCGATCCATTATCCGGTACCAGAAAGCGTAAAAAAAGCGGGGTAGACCAGCGGTTTCCCCCGCCAAAGCTCAGGGAGAGTCTTGTGCCTATTCCAGCGTGAAGCCAATCAATGCAGCACCGCCCGGCAGGTTCTTGATTTCCGGGAAGGCGCCGGCGAGGAAGCCAGGGGCATGTGACCCAAGGCCGGTCGGAACAGCGATGTATTGTTTGCCATTCACCGCGTAGCTAACCGGGCCGCCGCGAACGCCAGAACCAGCGGCGAATTTCCACAGTTCTTTGCCATCGTTGGCATCAAAGGCATAAATGTTGCCGCGCATATCCCCGGAGAAGACCAGGCCGCCACCGGTAGTCAGGACGCTACTCAACGGGGGGAGATCAAAGCGTTTTTTCCACTTGACTTCACCAGTGATCGGCTCAAATGCGGCGAGGTACCCGTCAGCCTTTTTCCCCTTCGGGTTTAGCAACGTGATCTCCGAAAGCCCCAGAGAGAGGCCGCTAATCGCCCCAACCTCTTCTTGCTTGGCTGCGGTCACCGTATTGCATACCTCCATCCCGCTCGAATACCAAAGCGCGGTCTTGGGGTTATAAGCGCCGTGGTTCCAGCTGCGCGCCCCGAGCAGATTAGGGCAGAACAGTTTCTGCTTCCCTACTTCAGGGTAGTTGGGATTGCTGATAGCACCGGTCTTCGGGTCGATGCCGCTAGTCCAGTTCTGATTTTCGGCATATTGCCAAACGTTTTCCAGCTTGCCGTTATCCTTGTCCATGACGAAGACAAAGCCGCTTTTGTTAAGGTGGACCAGAACATCTTTGCCTTTATGCGGGACCAGCAGCGCCTCATATGCTGAGTCAAAGTCCCATGCATCATTCGGAATTTCCTGACGGTGCCACTTGAGCTTGCCAGTCTTTGGATCGATGGCCAGTAGCGAAGCAGTGTACAGGTTGTCGCCCATACGTTCGTCACGGTAGTAGTCAGGTGAAGCATTGCTGGTGCCAATGTAAATCGTGTCGGTTCGCGGATCATATGTTCCCGGCATCCAGGCGCTACCACCAGCCGCCTTACGGCTCTTGCCTGGCCAACTCTTCGGGTCGTCCTTTGGAATTTCAAACGTCCAGACACGCTCGCCAGTATCGGCATTGACTGCAAAAACCTTACCGATGATTGGCTGGTCACCGCCTGTCGTGCCTCCGAACAGAATGTTCCCAGCTAGCTGCGGCGGGGCTGAGAAAAGTGCGCCATACTCGTCCTTGAGATTGCTCAACTGGGTAGACCAAATTTCTTTCCCGGACTTCTGATCAAGTGCAACAAAGCGGCCATCAAGGGTGCCAATGAAGACCTTTCCTCGGCCAACTGTGACACCTCGGCTTGCTGCAGCATAAAAAACTTCTTTCGACAACGGATCAAGTTTGGCCACATAGTGCCAAATCGTCTTTCCGGTAGCCGCATCGATCGCCCAAACGTTGTTATCGGCTGAGATTGTGTACATCACACCATCAATGACAATCGGCGTTGACTGCAAGCCATGGGTAATATTTCCAGGCTGGTGAATCCACGCTACCTTGAGTTTCTTGACGTTGCTCTTGTTGATCTGGTTCAGGGGAGAAAATCGCCATGCATTGAAACTGCGGTGATACTGCGGCCAGTTGTTCGGATCGTCATATCCAGGCCCGGTCTGCGCAGCCGCGGGCGCAATCATGAACCCGGATAGCGTCGAAAAAGCAGTCAGGGCTATAGCATTAACCTTCATGCGAAACAGCTTTCGTTCGATTTTCATCAATTTAGTCTCCAGTTATTCGAATTTGAACCTCCTTAAAACCCACCATGATCTGGGCTTTTGGAGGCGCTTAGTTACTCAGAAGGTAAAGTTGAGACCAACATTCAGGAGAAAAGACTGTTCTCCGACAGCGGGGATGCCCGCGGCGACAATGCTGGTCTTGATCGTTGCAGCAGAGCCGGCGTCAACGTAGGCCATCTGGACATAAAACGTGGTGTCGGGCCTAAATGAAAAGTCATTGCTGAAGACAAGGTTACGGGTGTGATCATTTGAGTTCCGTTTGTCCTTGTTGTCGTAATAGGCAACGGTCGCCGTGTTTCGGGGGTGCCACTTCCAATCGACACCCACGCCGATTCCGTCTACGTCAGATACATTTGCACCCGCTTTGGTGTCGTTCTTGGCATTCAGATAATTTCCCTTAAAGGTGAAATCGCCGAAAGGAATAGCAATACCAAGTCCGGCATGCTTCACGTTGCTGTGAGCGGTCGCCTCATCCTTAACTTCCTGATACGACGCTGAAAGGGTGACCGGACCGGTGTAAGTAGCGCCAAGTGCATACGCGCTGTTTTTTTCCATGCCCCCCTCTTTGCCACCAAGAGCCCAGAGGACGCCGAAATTCACGGGGCCAATAGTATTGCGGTACTGAATTGCATTGCTAAAAAATATACCAACGTCGTTATTTGTATTTCGGTCAGTGCCAGGCCCACCCGCGGTGGCCGCATATTGGTTGTAGGCCCAGGCGTAGAGGTTGGAGAACTGCTCTTTGAATGCCCTGGGCTCAGTCGCTATATGTGCCAGCAGCGCCGGACCATATTGGCGACCAAGCGTGACACTGCCCCAATCTCCGCTCAGGCCGAGATTTGCCTGGCGACGGAAAAGCACGTTGCCTGTACCCGCGGCATCACCCGTACCATGAAAATTGCCGTTGTTTGTATCGAAGTGGGCTTCGAGGTTAAAGAAACCGCTCAGGCCTTTGCCCAAATCTCTATTTCCCTTGAAACCGAGTACGGATTGACGCAAGCCGCTCGTTTCCATCGATGTCTTGCTGCCACCGCCTCCTTGATCAGATTTGCTCTGATAAAGGAATCCAGCATCAATAATCCCGAAGATTTCCACACCGGGCAGTCCAGTTTCTAAAGCCTGCGACGCCGGTACCATAGACAGCATCAGTACGGCCGCCGCAACGGTATTTTTCTTTGAGAAATTCGCATGAACGCGGATTCTGCAAGTTTTGCTTTTAGTAAAAGTCATTGTCCCCTCCTAATGTTAATACTTAACAATTAATGGTTTAACGTAATGCTCGCGCTGCAAAACATTCGTTGATGGGACAGAGAGCAGAGTTCATGCCAGCACAAAAAGTGCTTAAAACTGGTCGTAAACAGTGAATATTCAAAATTATTCGCTTAAATTTCAATATTCCCTGCGACAGTTGTAGCTTTGCGACATCTCCAGCAGCGACAGTTGTCTAAAGGCTGCGACGAAAAGACCAGATTTCAGGGCAGGCTTTAAGGATTGATATAACTGCCCTCGTCCCTCCCGGCTCACATTCCTCTTGATAAGCACCGAGGCGCTTGCTGCAACGAAGGCGTTCCCGGGCGCGCTAGCGCCTAGTACGGAATCTGCACCGTAAAAAAACGAATGGCCTCCCGGCATGTCTCGGGCATGGCTTTTGCTGACCACTCGAAGTGTGAAGGGCAAGGCTCAATTGCCATTGATGGCGGGGCATCCCGTCAAAATTCAGCATCAAGTGATATGGAGATGGCAGAAATGAACGCGAGTGGGGAAGGCTTCATCAACAGTTTCGTCAATGATTTTGACCAGGTTTCAGCGATGGCTGTAACACCGTTCCCCGGTTCTCGGAAGGTCTATATCCAGGGTTCGAGGAGTGACATCAGGGTTCCGATGCGCGAAATCCATCAATCGGATACATCCAGCGAATTTGGTGGGGAAAAAAACCCGCCTATCTATGCCTATGACTGCTCCGGTCCTTACACTGATCCGCTGTTGGATATCAATCTTCTTGAAGGGCTTTCTCCCATGCGAGAGAACTGGATTGAAGAGCGAGGTGACACTGAAATCCTTTCGGGTCTTTCATCAGAGTACGGGCAAAAACGCCTTGCCGATAAGGAGCTTGGTGGGCTGCGCATGAAACATATACGCGCCCCTCGTCGAGCCAAGGCCGGCCAGAACGTCAGCCAGATGCACTACGCCCGCCAAGGCATCATCACGCCGGAGATGGAATACGTCGCCATCCGCGAAAACAACAATCGCCGCGCCTACATCGAATCCCTACGGTCAACCGGAAAAATGGGCGAAAAAATGGCGGCCCTGCTCTGCCGCCAGCACCCCGGCCAGAACTTCGGCGCCAGCATTCCCGAGGAAATCACCCCGGAGTTCGTCCGCAGCGAAATCGCCCGTGGCCGCGCCATCATCCCCAACAACATCAACCACCCGGAAAGCGAGCCGATGATCATCGGCCGCAATTTCCTCGTGAAAATCAACGCCAACATCGGCAACTCGGCCCTCGGCTCCAGCATTCAGGAAGAAGTCGAGAAAATGACCTGGTCGATCCGCTGGGGCGGTGACACCGTGATGGACCTGTCCACCGGCAAGAACATCCACGAAACCCGCGAATGGATCATCCGCAACAGCCCGGTGCCGATCGGCACCGTGCCGATCTATCAGGCGCTGGAAAAGGTCAACGGCAAGGCCGAAGACCTGACCTGGGAAATCTTCCGCGACACGCTGATCGAACAGGCCGAACAAGGCGTCGACTACTTCACCATCCACGCCGGCGTGCTGCTGCGCTACGTGCCGCTCACCGCCAACCGGATGACCGGCATCGTCAGCCGTGGCGGTTCGATCATGGCCAAGTGGTGTCTGGCCCACCACAAGGAAAGCTTCCTCTACACCCACTTCGAGGACATCTGCGAAATCATGAAGGCCTACGACGTCGCCTTCAGCCTCGGCGACGGCCTGCGTCCCGGCTCGATCTACGACGCCAACGACGAAGCTCAGCTCGGCGAACTCAAGACCCTCGGCGAACTGACCCAGATCGCCTGGAAGCACGATGTGCAAGTCATGATCGAAGGCCCCGGTCATGTGCCGATGCACATGATCAAGGAGAACATGGACCTGCAACTGGATCAGTGCAGCGAAGCCCCGTTCTACACCCTCGGTCCCTTGACCACCGACATCGCCCCGGGTTACGACCACATCACCAGCGGCATCGGCGCCGCCATGATCGGCTGGTACGGCACGGCCATGCTCTGCTATGTCACGCCGAAAGAACACCTCGGCCTGCCCGACAAGGACGATGTCAAGGTCGGCATCATCACCTACAAACTCGCCGCCCACGCCGCCGACCTCGCCAAGGGCCACCCCGGCGCCCAGATCCGCGACAACGCGCTGTCCAAGGCCCGTTTCGAATTCCGCTGGGACGACCAGTTCAACCTCGGCCTCGATCCGGACAAGGCGCGCGAGTTCCACGACGAAACCCTGCCCAAGGAATCGGCCAAGGTCGCCCACTTCTGCTCGATGTGCGGCCCGCATTTCTGCTCGATGAAGATCACGCAGGAAGTCCGCGAGTTTGCAGCGCAGCAGGGCTTGGATGAAGCGGCGGCGCTGGAGAAGGGGATGGAGGTGAAGTCGGTGGAGTTCGTGAAGGCGGGGGCGAAAATCTATTCCTGATTCAACACCCGTCCCGCCATTGCAACAGCCGCCTCATCGCACTTCCGAAGCATTTTTCTGACACTGAATAAACCTATTTCAACAGGAGACATAAAATGAAAATTACCCACGCACTCGGAACAAGCATCGCGCTGCTCGTCGCTTTCTGGGTTTACGTCAGCATCGGACACCCCGAACTGAAACTCTATCCATGGATCGGTTTCGTCGCCTGGGCTGCTTTTTTTGCCGCCGGAGGGGGCCGCACCGGCTTGGTCAAACCTCTTGCCACCAGCACGGCTGGCATCGTTCTGACTGCGCTCACCATGTATGGCGTCGGTCAGTCTGGGAACGGCCTGGTGATACTTATGCTGTTGGTCGCGATCCTGGCTTTCGTGTTGGTGTTGATATCAGAAGTTGGCATTTTTTCATACACACCAGCAGCGTTCTTGGGTGCGGCAACGTATTTTGGCTCGGGGAGCAAAATAGACGAAAGCATCGTATTCGTCATTCTTTCGTGGGTTGCCGGGCTACTTCTCGGTTACGCATCCGAGGTAATTGGTAACAAGATCGCGCGCCCTGCAGTTTAGTGAGGTATTGCATGTCCGCGATTAAATGCCAAGAGGCAAGTCAAGTTGTCACGGTCAACGGCGAAGCTGCCCTCTTTCCCCTTGACACCTCAGTTGCCGCCTTGCTGGCCGCGCGCGGAATGGCGGGAAAGCGCGTCGCTGTCGAGCGCAACGGCGAGATCGTTCCCCGAAGCAAGCATTCAGATACGACGTTGATTCATGGCGACCGTATCGAAATTGTCATTGCTGTCGGTGGTGGCTGAAACGTTCTGGAACGCTAGGTGAATCAATAATGGAAGATCCTCTGATCATTGCAGGCAAGAGCTACCGATCGCGCTTGCTTGTCGGAACGGGCAAGTACCGGGACTTTGCGGAAACAAAAGCGGCAATTGATCTCAGCGGTGCCGAGATAGTTACCGTTGCCATTCGTCGTACCAATATCGGTCAGGATACTAGCCAGCCATCACTGCTCGATTTCCTGCCGCCTTCCCGCTACACGCTATTGCCGAATAGCGCCGGGTGTTACACGGCGGCGGACGCAGTACGCACACTGCGACTTGCTCGGGAACTTCTCGACGGACATAGCCTGGTAAAACTCGAAGTCCTGGGCGATGGCAAGACACTATTCCCTGATATGCCAGCCACTCTTGAAGCCGCTAGCATCCTCGTCAAGGATGGTTTCAAGGTCATGGTCTATTGCGCTGACGACCCCATCCAGGCCAAGCGTCTGGAGGAGTTGGGCTGTGTCGCGATTATGCCTCTCGCCAGCTTGATCGGTTCGGGCATGGGGATTCTAAACCCGTGGAACTTAAGGCTCATTATCGACAATGCAAAAGTGCCTGTCATTGTCGATGCCGGTGTTGGCACCGCGTCAGATGCCACCATTGGCATGGAACTGGGATGCGCAGGAGTACTTATGAACACTGCAATTGCCAGTGCGAAAAATCCGCCATTGATGGCGAAGGCAATGAAAAATGCTGTTCAGGCTGGGCGCGAAGCGTACCTTGCCGGACGTATGCCGAAGAAACTCTATAGTGGAGATCCGTCATCGCCGACGGATGGGGTAATCGGTTCACCAAGCCACCGCTGACGGACAAACCCAAAAGCTTGGCGAGTTACCCGGCAAAGCGACGCATGGGCGGGCGAAGCCGCTACCTCGCAGCCCATGGCTGACGCCCGCCCGTCGTCCCCCAGCCCCCTCTGGCAGGTGCGGCCGAGTTTGCGCGCCGGCCCATACCCCCCGCGCACGGCGCTTGCTGCCTCACCATGGCAAGCAAGCGTTCCTGCGCTGTCTTTCAGGCAACTTCCAGGCTATCGCGGCCGAAACGTCCGTGGAGAATTCCTCTCTGTGCCCTGATTCGCCCCCGGGAACGCGACTGTGACAGATGTATCCCATGTCACACATTTCCCTGTAATAGCAGATACAGATGTCACTTAATTCGCTGAAAAGCGCCAAAAACAGGCCTGTTAACGGCCTGTTATGCGTGGCATGGAACTCGCTAAAACCAGCTACGGGTATTGAACTCGTACGGCCGGCGGACTTGGCTGCTGGTTGAAAATCAGAGGAAAGAGGAGATTATTAATGCAACACAGATCCGTGAAAAGGATACTTGCAAAGAGCCTGGTTATCAGTGCCGCTACAGCCATGCTGTCTCTTGCAAATACTGTCTTTGCTGCAGATGAAAAGGGCTCGGCCGATCCAGAGCCGCCGTTAGGCGTCAACGTTTTGGAGGCCACGTTCAAGTGGCGCCCCAACTACGTCTCGGAAGACATGCTTTTAAACGCCGACAAGGATGCAAACAACTGGCTCCACTACGGCAAGGACTACCAGGGGACACGGTTCAGCCAACTGCGCCAGATCAACCGCGAAAACGTCAGCAAGCTGGTTCCGGTGTGGAATCTTTCGTTTGGCGTCAATGATGCACAGGACAGCCAGGCAATGGTGGTCAATGGCCGAATCTATGTCACGGCAAGCCAGAACAAGGTTTTCGCCCTGGATGGAGAGTCCGGCCGCATGCGCTGGAAGTATGAGCGCTCCCTACCCGGAGACCTGGGGGCCCGTTTGTGCTGCGAAGCAGTTAACCGTGGTGTAGCAGTGTTCAAGAACATGGTTTACATGGCCACCCTGGATACGCATCTGGTTGCTCTTGACAACACGACTGGGCGTGTCGTTTGGGATGTCAAACTGGGCGACTACCAAACAGGTGAGATTTACACGTCAATGCCGCTGGTCGCCAACGGGATGATCGTGGTCGGCAACTCCGGTGCAGACGTTGGGGGCAACGTTGGCAAGATTACGGCGCTTGATCCTGATACCGGCAAGATCATTTGGCAAACCAAGACACGCCCGACGAGCGCCAACGACCCTGCGGCCAAAACCTGGGCGAACGACTCCTGGCAGACGGGCGGAGCAGCGGCCTGGTTGACCGGCAACTACGACCCGAAGACCAAGACGATTTTCTGGGGGGTCGGCAATCCCACGCCGGACTTTGATCCACGGGTACGGGCCGGGGACAACCTCTACAGCAATTCGACGCTTGCCCTCGATGCCAACACAGGAAAAATCAAGCACCATTTCCAATACACCCCGAACGACTCGTGGGACTACGACGGAAATAACGAAACCATCCTGATCGACGACGAACTGGGACGCAAGGTATGGCTGCATGCCGATCGCAACGGCCACGTCTATTCGATCAACAGGGATAGCGGCAAGTGCAACTGGGTGGTTCCGATCGCCCGGGTGAACTGGGTTACCGGCTTTAAGGACAACTGCCGCCCGATCGTCAATCCGGACAAGGTGCCAAGCTACGACAAGGTGGTCACCGATATCGCTCCGATTCTGGATGGTGGCAAGGAATGGCACCCGGCATCCTACAGCCCGCTGACAAAGTTCCTCTATGTGCCGTTTATCGACAGCTCAATGGACATCCAAGCCAAACAGATGAGCTGGAAAAAAGGCGAGTGGTTCTTGTCTTCCAAGGTCCTGAAGGCAAACCCCTATACCGGCGGCGTCAAGGCATTTGATGCGACAACGGGCAAGGTCGCCTGGTCCCGCCCCCAAAGCACCCCGGCAACCAGCGGCCTCTTGAGCACCGCCGGCGGCCTCGTTTTCTCGGGTGATGCAGAAGGTTATTTCTCGTCGATGCGTGACGACACCGGTGAGACGCTGTGGCAATTTAACGTGGGCACCGGCATTCACGGCAACCCGACGACCTTCAACGTCGATGGCAAGCAATATGTTGCGATTGTCTATGGGCCAGGGGGCGGCAGCTTGTGGCCGCTGGTCTATGGCGAGTTGTTCAAACACCAGAACCGGGGCGGCGGCATGATGGTCTTCGCTCTTCAAAAATAAGCAATATGGATGGCGCGCCCTCCCCGGGGCGCGCTCAGGAGTCTGGAAATGAACAAGATGAAATTTTCGGCGTCCTACGCGCTGATGCTGGTTTTCGCCCTGTGTTTATCACATGCATATGCCAGCGATGCGCCAAAAACAGGGACCATGCCCGAACTGGTGGCGTGTTTGTCCGATGACAACGCACCGTTTTCGTCCTCGAATGGAGGAGGAATTGATGCAGAAATGTCGCGCCGCCTTGGAGAATTCCTCCATCGCCCAGTGCGTATATCTTGGATCGCGATTCCCGAACGTGGCGGATTAGGCAGGGCTCTGCGCATGGCGATGAAGCCAGGCAACTGCGATCTGTTTTTTGGCATCCCGGTGAATGGCACAGCGAATGAGGATGTGCTCGAACAACACCTGGAAACCTCAGAACCATACCTCTCTACGGGCTATGTACTCGTCGCCGCAAAGGGGAGCAACGTCAGGACACTTGATGATGCTCAAAGAGCCCAGCGGGTTGGCGTGGTTACCGCCACACCGGCCGATATGTACCTTCACAAACAACGTTTCAACAGAATTCCCTACGGCAATAACCGCGACCTGTTAGACGCCCTATCGGAGGGCGCCGTGAACGCAGCAGTCCTTTGGCTCCCAGCCTTGGCGAGTGCCGAGCAACGAGGCTTCGAGCTCTGGCCAAATGCCATTCGAGATGAGCATCTTCCATCGCCCGAACTGGAGACACGCTTTGTCATTGCCATGCGGAGCGGCGAAGCCGACCTGAAAGCCAACCTCAATGTGGCGCTTGCTCACCTGCGCTCGGATGGATCACTGGACAGCATCCTGCGCCGCCACGGAATTGCCCGGACGCATGTCCAGTGACGCTCATTTTTCCCAAAATCTCAATCACTCTCTAGAAGCTACAGATGGATAAACAACTCATTCAAAAGTGGTCAACCCAGGCATTTCATGGAAAACGACTGCTATCAGTCACCGCAATGATCATGGCACTGGGCCTTGCCAGCATTGCCCATGCATTTGGCGTCCCCTCCGGAGACTCTGCAACACCTGCCGCCTCCGCCAATCCATTCGCGGGGAGCGCGGAGAAAGCGCGAAAGGGGGAGGAATTGTTTGGTCGAAATTGCCAGCAATGCCATAACACCAGGGGGCATGGCGGCAAGTGCCCACAACTTGTCCGGGGTGCCTGGGCGCCGGGTGGGGCAAACTCGGACCAATTCATGTTTGACACGATTACCAAGGGCCGCCCGAATACCCAAATGGGGGCTTGGGGCGAAGCCTTAAGCCAAAGCGAAATATGGGAAATAATTACCTTCTTGCGAGAGGAGGCCGTTCGGGTCAAGGTAATCGATGGCCGCAAGAAAACCGATGACGATGAGTCCTGGTATTAATTTCTGAATCATGAGACGGGCTGTCGGTGCAGCCCGTTTTCATCAATTGAGTTCGTACCCGATACTTGCCGCCAGACCAAATCGGAGAAGCGGATGAGAACGCTATCAACACTTGCTACAGCAACTGGATAAATAGAAATGGCAGACAACGCAGGCAGCGTGAAACAAAAAGGCGTCAAGCAAAGAGGCGAACTCAAAACCGCGCGCATCCCCATCAAGATCGTGCCGGTCGACACCCCGCTGCGTAAACCCGAGTGGATACGCGTCAAGGCCGGCAACAGCGCCGGCCGCTTCGGCGAAATCAAGACCATGCTGCGCGAAAAGAAGCTGCACACCGTCTGCGAAGAAGCCGCCTGCCCGAATATCGGCGAGTGCTTCGGCCGCGGCACGGCGACCTTCATGATCCTCGGCGACATCTGCACCCGGCGCTGCCCGTTCTGTGACGTCGGCCATGGTCAACCCCTGCCGCCCAACCCGGACGAACCGCGCGAACTGGCCGAGTCGGTCGCCACGCTGAAGTTGCGTTACGTCGTCATCACCAGCGTCGACCGCGACGACCTGCGCGACGGCGGCGCCCAGCACTTCGTCGACGTCATCAGCAATGTCCGCAAACTGTCGCCGACGACCACCGTCGAGACGCTGGTCCCCGACTTCCGCGGCCGCATGGAAGTCGCCCTCGACGTCCTCGGCGGCGCCCTGCCCGACGTGCTGAACCACAACATGGAAACGGTGCCCCGCCTCTATAAACAGGCCCGCCCCGGCGCCGACTACACGCACTCGCTCGAATTCCTCAAGCAGTTCAAGGCGCGCTATCCGAACGTCAAAACCAAATCCGGCCTGATGGTCGGCCTCGGCGAAACTGACGAGGAAATCCTCGACGTCATGCGCGACCTGCGTGCCCACGATGTCGAAATGCTGACCATCGGCCAGTATCTGGCGCCGTCCGGCCACCACCTGCCGGTCACCCGCTACGTCCACCCCGACACCTTCAAGATGTATCAAGAAGAGGCGAAGAAAATGGGCTTCACCGGCGCCGCCTGCGCGCCAATGGTCAGATCCAGCTACTGGGCCGACGAGCAGGCGCACAGCGCCGGCGTGGCCTGAACTCCAACCGACAGCAAGACTTCCACGGTCAACCGGAAAAACCGGCCAAAAATGAAATCCTGATCAGGCCGTTTCGTGCCCGGCGCCGTCCTTGTCCTGGCGGCCGAGCGTCAGTTCGGTGTTTTCGCTGAGGGCGAAGAAGAAGGCTTCGACGGCTTTCGGCTCACCTGAGGCGGCGAAGGTGGTCTGGCCGCATTCGCACTGGCCGACCCAGATCGCTTCGATGCCGCGCAGGCCGCGCGTGCTGACCGGGTTGATGGTCGTCACATCGCCGCCGCAGCCATTGCAGACCAGCTTTTCCGGGCGCGTCGACTCGAGTTTGGCTTGCGCCTGAGCGATGCGTTCTGCCTGCGAACCCCGATTATTGGCCTGTCCCATGTCTGTTCCCCGCGCTTTTCAAAGGCTGGCAGGATACAGGAGTTTCAATCTCACTGGGACAGGTGGTAACCCCGTTTGCCGGCTGCTTTGGCCCGGTACATCGACAGGTCGGCACAGCGGATGATTGCCTCGGGCGTACTTTCCAGCCCCATCTGGGGAAACAGGCAGATGCCGATGCTGGCGCTAATCGGGGGCATATCGGGGAGGCTGGCGACGGGTTCCTCAATGATCCGGATCAGCTTTTCAGCCAGATGGACGGCCGCGTCGCAGGAGCCAATGTCCTGCACGAGCAGGAAGAATTCATCGCCCCCGAGGCGCGAGATGGTGTCAGTTTCACGCGTCGCAGCGACCAGGCGGCGGGCGATTTCACGCAGTACCGTGTCGCCTACTTCGTGCCCGAGCTGGTCATTCACGTTCTTGAATCCGTCTAGATCGACAAAAAATCCGGCATGTCGCTCGGAGTCGCGCCGGGCCAAGGCCAGCGCCTGACTCATCCGGTCGTCGAGCAGGTCGCGATTGGGCAGCCCGGTCAGCCGGTCATGCAGCGAGCGCTGAAGGTGCAGGCGACGCTCCCGATCGAGCTGCAGTTCGCGCAGGAAAAGCTGGCGCCGCTGGTATTCGACCAGGTAGCCGGCGGCGCCGCCGATCAGGTTGGCCGAGACCATGAAAAAATTCTGGCTGAGCAGCATCGGATCCGGATAGGCACTCACGAAGCCGAACAGCAGGTTATAAAGCAGCAGGACGAAAACGTTGATGCCGAGCGCCTGGATAAAGCGGGCGCCGACCAGGTTGTAGGTATAGAACGTAGCCAGCATCAGCCCGGGGTAGTAGTAGGCGCTGCTCTCGACGGGCAGGTGCCAGAGCATGGCGATCAGGCCGAGCGAAGCCGACAGCCCGACCTGGGCGAGCAGGAACTGGTTGGCTTTCTCGAACCACGTGGTGAAGGTCAGAACGAGAACCGACAGCGGTATGGCCAGCGCCAGCATGCGGATGACCCAGACCAGCCCGAGCTGACTGGGCGGTACGAAAAGGTGATCGAGCGCGCCATAGACAAAGTACACAAAAACGCCAACGACGATCGCCGCCCGGCCTTGTAGACGCAGGCGCGGCAAGAGCTGCCGGAGGAAGGCACGCTCGGTTTCCGGGTCATGGAAACGCAAAGTGAGCGGATGCATTCTGTTCATTGATGGAACGCCTTGAAAATGCTTCGCGTCGGCAAAATGAAACGGTTTTCGGACAATGTGGCCCGAATATGACTTTGAGCATAAATCAATGTTCATGTCGCCGACAACAAGGGTTTACACGCTGTCGCAAGCGCCATGGGCTATGGCAATATGCGCAAATGCATGCCCTGCCCCACCTTTCAGTAATCGACTGGATCTCGCTGGCCATCTTCTTTGCCAGTTGGGCCGGTTACGCCTGGTATTCCGAACACAGCCGCTGGGGGGCCGGCGGCCTGATCCACACTGCCCAGCGCTACCGTCTGGAATGGGCCTACCGCATGCTCGAGCGCGACCTGCGGGTGGCCGACTCGACGCTGATCGGCAACCTGGTGACCAGCGTTTCCTTTTACGCCAACACCACGATCTACATCATCGCCGGCCTCGTCGCCGCCCTCGGCGCCTCGGACAAGCTGCTCAGCTTTACCTCCGAACTGCCCTTCGGCGGCGCCGGCAACCGCGAACTGCTCGAAATCAAGCTCATGCTGCTGCTCGCCTCGTTTGTCTTCGCCTATTTCAAATTCACCTGGTCGCTGCGCCAGTTCAACCTGCTGTCCATCCTCGTCGGCGCCGCACCCTTCGGCAAGACCGGCGAACCGGGCGTCGATGCGTACGCCCGCCGCGTCGCCGGGGCCAACAACCTGGCCGGCGACGACTTCAACCGCGGCATCCGGGCCTACTACTTCGGCCTTGCCGCCTCCGGCTGGCTGCTCAACCCGGCCATCCTCGGCGCCTTTGCCGTCGTCGTGCTGGTCGTGCTCTTCCGCCGCGACTACCGTTCGCCGGCGCTGCACATCCTGCGCGACTAAACGCAGTGCAGCCCAAAAGCCAACTGGCCGGCATCGGCTTCGGCCTGCTCGCCTACGGCATCTGGGGCTTCTTTCCGCTCTTCTTCCGCCAGCTTTCGCACATTTCGCCGATGGACGTGCTGTCCAATCGCGCTGTCTGGGCATTTGTCTTCGTCGGTATCCTGCTCACCCTGCGCGGCAGTTGGGGCAAGGTGCTCGCCGTCTTCTGTACGCCGCGCCAGTTCGCCATGCTGGCGCTCGCCGCGCTGCTCGTCGGCAGCAACTGGCTGATGTTCCTGTGGGCCGTCGCCCATGAGCAGGTCGTCGCCTCCAGCCTCGGCTATTTCCTGACGCCGCTGGTCAATGTGCTGCTCGGCCTCGTCGTGCTCAAGGAAAAGCTCAACCGGCTGGAATGGATATCGGTCGGCCTCGCCGTCGCCGGCCTGGCCAACGAAGTCATTTCGCTCGGCAGCCTGCCCTGGGTTTCGCTCTTCCTCGCCGCCACTTTCGGCACCTACGGCCTGGTTCGCAAGCAGGTACCGGTCGATGCGCTGTCCGGCCTGTGGCTGGAAACCCTGGCCATGCTGCCGGTGTGCGGCATTTACGCGCTGTGGATGGCACAGAGCGGCCATATGGTTTTTGCCGCCCAAGACACGTCAACCGCCGCCTGGCTGGTCGGCGCCGGCATCATCACCGCCCTGCCGCTCATGGCTTTCGCCGCCGCCACCCAGCGCCTCGACCTGGCCACCGTCGGCATGCTCATGTACATCAACCCGACCATGCAATTCGCGACGGCCATCTGGATTTTCGGCGAACCGCTACAGATGGCGCGACTGGTCAGTTTCGGGCTGATCTGGCTCGGGCTCGGTTTCTTCAGCCTCAGCATGTGGCAGAAGCTGCACCGGGCAGGCGCCAGCTGAGGCCGACTCAACCGGCCGGCGACGCGGCTTTGTCCTTCTTCTTGCGCTCGCCTGCCCTGCGGGCCCGCTGCATGCGCATCAGCCGCCGGTGGATTTCATCGGAATCCATCCAGAGATCAGACCCCTTCAGGATGTTGGCAATCTCCGTTTCCGTCAGGAAAGGCGAGCAGAGGCGGCTCATGACCTTCTCGAACCAGTTGCCGACCGCCAGCACTTCGGCCTGCTGTTCGTTGCCCTTGCCGGCGAAAATTCCCGAGTAAATGTGGAACATCAACTGGCAGTTGTCGTGCACCACGAGTTCGTCACCGGACAGGAAAATCAGGGCCGCCATCGAATAGGCCCGCGCCTCGAGTATGGTCACCACCCGGGCATTCGAGGCTCGCACGTTGTTGATGATCTGCAGGCCGGTATTGAAGTCACCGCCGGATGAGTTGAGGTGGATATAGACCAGATCCGTCTCGGCGGCCGAACGCAGGGTATAGAACAACTCGGTGTAGTACTGCGGCTCATGGATGTCGCCGCACAGGTAGTACGACACCTGGCGAACCGGCAACTGCTGTTCGTAGCGGATCAACCCGCGAAACGATGTTCCCTCTTCAGCGATCATCTCGTCGTCTCGACCGTTCGGTTCTCGGTGCATGATCTCTCCTCGACTGTTTCGGCTCATTATGAGCCAGTTTTTCACCTTCAGGATGGGTGACCGCGACCGGTATCATGAGGGGGTTGAATCCATCGTCCGGCACGACAGGGAGAGAACATGCGAATAGGCGTTCCCAGGGAAATCAAGAACCACGAATACCGGGTTGGTCTGACCCCGGGCAGCGTCCGGGAAATCGTCGCCCACGGCCATCAGATCATCGTCGAGAAGGGCGCCGGCCAGGCCATCGGGCTGAGCGACGAACTTTATCGGGCGGCCGGGGCCGAACTGGCCGATAGCGCTACCGAAGTCTTTGCCCAGGCCGAACTGATCGTCAAGGTCAAGGAGCCACAAGCCGAAGAGTGTCGTCTGCTGCGCCCGGACCAGGCCGTGTTCACCTATCTGCACCTGGCACCGGATCGTCGCCAGACTGAACTGCTCATGGCCTCCGGCGTTACCGCCATTGCCTACGAAACGGTCAGCGATGCCGGCGGTCGCCTGCCCTTGCTGGCACCGATGAGCGAAGTCGCCGGCCGGATGTCGATCCAGGTCGGGGCGGCCTGCCTGGAAAAACCGAAAGGCGGCTCAGGCGTGCTGCTGGGCGGCGTGCCGGGCGTTGCGCCGGGCAAGGTCGTCATCCTCGGCGCCGGCGTGGTCGGCGCCAACGCGGCCATGATCGCCGTCGGCATGGGCGCCGAGGTGACTGTCATCAACCGCTCGCTCGACCGCCTGCGCTGGCTCGATGAACATTTCGGCAACCGGATCAAGACCCTGCTGGCCACTGGCGAAGCCATCGAAACCAGCCTGCTCGATGCCGACCTGATCATCGGTGCCGCGCTGATTCCCGGCGCCACGACGCCGCACCTGCTCCGCCGCGAACAACTGCGCCAGCTCCGTCCCGGCTCCGTGCTGGTCGATGTCGCGATCGACCAGGGCGGTTGTTTCGAGAGCAGCCGTCCGACTACCCACGCCGAGCCGACCTACATCGTCGACGACGTCGTCCATTACTGCGTCGCCAACATGCCCGGCGCCGTGCCGCGAACCTCGACCTTCGCCCTGAACAATGCCACCCTGCCCTTCGTCCTGGCCATCGCCGACAAAGGCTGGCGGCAGGCCCTGCTCGACGACCGTCATTTGCGCGATGGCCTGAATATCCACCAGGGAAAAGTCACCTGCCCCGCCGTCGCGGCAGCACACGGGTTTGCTGCGGTCGACCCGGAAAAGGTGCTGAAAATGAAGGGCTGAAACGCCAAATGGATGGCCCGGTTCCTGCTGTTCAAGGGCTGCGCCAGCATGCAACGGACGCCTGCTGAAACCTTCCGTCAGGATCGTCTCGGACAGGTTACGGTCATTGCCGTCGAACAGGCAGCTCAAATTCGCATTTGGCACAAGTTGCACCGCAACTGAACGGCAAAGGGGATAATTCCCTGACCGGATAACCCGAGGCACCGCATGTTCGAGAGCACCCTGATCATCCTGCTGCTGATCGCCGCCAGCGCCTTTTTTGCCACCTCCGAAATTGCCCTGGCCGCCGCCCGCCGGATCAAGCTCGAACAACTGGCCGGCAACGGCGATGCGCGGGCCAGGCAAGCCTTGTCGCTGCAGTCGCAACCCGGCCACTTTTTCACGACCATCCAGATCGGCCTCAACGCCGTTGCCATCCTCGCCGGCATTCTCGGCGAAGGTGCCTACGCACCCTACTTCACCACCCTGCTCACCCCGCATTTCGCCAGTCTCGACACCGCCGGCACGCTGGCCACGGTGTTTTCCTTCCTGCTCGTCACCTCGGTTTTCATCCTCTTCGCCGACCTCGTGCCGAAGCGCATTGCCATCGTCGCCCCCGAGCGCATCGCGCTGCGCATCGCCGGGCCGATGACCCTGTGCATCCGCATCCTGTCGCCGCTGATCTGGGCCTTCAACGGCATTGCCAGCCGCATCCTGTCGGCGCTCGGCCTGCCGCAGAAGCGCCCGGACGACGTCACGGCCGAAGACATCGTCGCCCTTGCCCAGGCCGGGGCCGATGCCGGCGTGGTTGCCGAGCAGGAGCAGCAGATGATCGAGAACGTGCTCGAACTCGACACCCGGACGGCGCCATCGTCGATGACGCCGCGCGACGGTATCGTCTGGCTCGACGTCGACGAGGAAGAGGCCAGCCTGCGCGCCAAACTGGCGACGCATCCGCACTCGAAATACCCGGTCTGCCGCGACGAAATCGACCAGCCACTCGGCTACGTCGACGCCAAGGACCTGCTCAGCCGCATCATCGCCGGCCAGCCGCTGGCGCTCGACACGCCGCTGGTCAATCCCGCCCTGATCCTGCCCGACACGCTGACGCTGTCGGAAATCCTCGGGCATTTCCGCGCCAGCCGCGAGGACTTCGCGCTGATCATCAACGAATACGCGCTGATCGTCGGCCTGATCACCCTCAACGACCTGACCAGCACGCTGGTCGGCGACCCGCTGATCGACAGCGACGAAGCCCAGATCGTCCGCCGCGACGCCGATTCGTGGCTGATCGATGGCCTGACGCCGATAGGCGATGTCGAGACCGAACTCGACCTGCCGCCCTTCCCGGACGACAGCCAGTACGAAACGGTGGCCGGCTTCATGATGTACATGCTGCGCAAGCTGCCCAAACGCACCGACAGCGTGGTGCATGGCGGCCTCAAGTTCGAGGTCATCGACGTTGATCGCAATCGCATCGACCAACTGCTCGTCACGCGCCTGCCGCCGACCGCTTAAATCCAGCCGCCGCAGGCGATAATCGGGCGATGTCCCGTTTCCTGATCTACGTCATCGTCTTCATCGAAGGCTTCTGCTCGCTCGGCGCCGAAGTCATCGCGCTGCGCCGGCTTGTGCCGCATGTCGGCAGTTCCATCGTTGTCACGGCGCCGACCATCGGCTTTTTCCTGCTCGCGCTGGCGCTCGGTTATGCCTCGGGGGCCAAGGTCGCCGGCAATTACCTCAACATCGTCGCCCGCAATTTCCTGATCGCCGCCGCGCTGGCTGGCATCGGGCTGGCCGGCATCAGCGTCGACTGGATGTTCGCCCACCTGCAGCCCGTGCTCGTCGCCTACCTCGTCTTCATCGGCGGCGTGCTCTGCCCGCTGGCCTGGCTGCTCGGCCAGACCGTGCCGATCCTGACCA
The DNA here is from genome assembly GCF_020510585.1 of Ferribacterium limneticum. Taxonomy (GTDB): domain Bacteria; phylum Pseudomonadota; class Gammaproteobacteria; order Burkholderiales; family Rhodocyclaceae; genus Azonexus. Next base: position 3,006,898 of record NZ_CP075190.1, read on the forward strand.
ATCTCATGAAAGCCGAACGCACCGGCGAGGCGAGCGGCCTGGCGCTCTACTGGTCGACGCTCGGCTCCTTCCTCGGGTCGATCAGCCTGTCGCTGCTCGTCATGCAATGGCTGGGCGTTTCCGCCGCCGTCTTCGCCTGCGCGCTGGGCCTGCTCATCGGCGCCCTGCTGCTCGCCCAACGCAATTTCAAATTTTGGCTTTTTTCCGGGTTGACCGTGGCATTGGCCGCTGGACTGAACCTGCAGCACGCCGTCACCGCCGACACCGCCTACGCCGAGTACGTCATCGGAGACGTCGTGCTTCCCGGGCAAAAGGATCCGCGCGCCTTCCGGGTCAATAAATCGCTCGCCTCGCTGATTGACGATTCCGACCCGCCCAACTACACGCGCTACATCAAGCACCTGCGGCAAATCCTGCTCGACGACCTCGGCTTCTTCGACAAAGACATCCTCGTCCTTGGCGCCGGCGGCTTCACACTGTCGCACCGCGAACCGCTCAACCGCTACACCTACGTCGATATCGATCCGGCCATCAAGGCCATCGCCGAAAAGCATTTCCTGCGCGAGCCGGCCCGCGGCGAGTTCATCGCCGACGATGCCCGCCGTTTCGTGGCGACCAGCGAACGTCGCTTCGACGCCGTCGTCGTCGACGTCTACAGCTCGCACACCTCGATCCCCAGCCACCTCGTCACCCGCGAGTTCTGGGCCGGCACGCGCCGTGTGCTCAAGCCGGACGGCATCCTGCTCGCCAACCTGATCCTCGACGGCAAGCTCGAAACGCCCTACGCCCGCAACCTGCTGGCCACCATCGACAGCGTTTTCGGGCGTTGTGCCGTCGACGTGCTGCACAAAGCCAAAGCTCTGGCCAACGTCGAAGTCAGCTGCTTCGCGAGCAGCCGGCCGGGGGAAACGGGCATTTACGTCGACGAGAAAAACCGGGCCGATCTCGACCGGGCAAGGTAAATCTACGAATCGCCAGTCGGCGCTGGCAGGGTCTTGGCCAGATCAAGCGGCGGCACGACAGCACGCTTGCGGACGCCATTGCCATGCCAGAAAAGCAACGCCCAGATCAACGACCCCAGGGGCAGCACCACGCCGATACCGAACAAGCCAATCTTGAGCGAACGCCCCCAGGACGACTGGGCAGCGAACATCATTCCGGTTGCTTGTGGCAACCGGCGAACCCAAACAGCATAGCCGCGCACCAATGCGCCGGCGTTTCTTATCATGGCGGGAAAACCCTCGTCTAATCTGGACGGGATTATGGGTGCCGCTCATTGCCGGGAGATGACCGCCGCATCTCTTTCAGGTAGTCGGCTCATCAGCCGCATGAGAAAACCGTCGCCGGCTTACCCCTGCCGCCGCAACGCCACATGCATCGTGATCATCGCCGGAATCCGCTTGTCGATATCCGAGCCCTTCTGGCAACCGAGCATCAAGTGCAGGAGACCGCTGGTAAAGGCCCAGGTGTCGCGGGCCGTCGCTTCCGGGTCGAGCCCCTGACGCAAGGTGCCCTTGTCCGCTGCCTTGCGGTAGTAGCGTTCCATCTTTTCGAGAAACTCGTAAGCCGGGCGGCCGGCCTCTTCCTGGACCGCAGCGAATTCATCGACGTATTCGCAGCGCGAAATCATGATTTCGAAGACTTCGCGCACCACCGGGCAGTCGTCGAGGACGCGGAAAAATTCCTTGAGCGAGGCTTCAATGGCGTCAAGCGGATTTTCGTAGGCTTCGGAAAAGAGCAGGGAGTCGGTCCGTTCGACCATGGGGCGGAAGACATCCTCGCGCATGGCGAAAAACAACTCGGCCTTGTCCTTGAAATGCCAGTAGATTGCGCCGCGGGTGACGCCCGCTTCCTTGGCAATTTTTTCCAGCGTCGAACGGCTGACGCCGCACTCGTGAAACACCGTGCGCGCCGATCCAATGATGTCCTGACGGGTTTTTTCCGCGTCTTCCTTGGTTTTTCTGACCACTTTGTCCTCTCCCGGCCTGGCAACTTTCTGGCTTGGCCGTTGCCAATGTTAAGCCATCAACTTCGACACCGAAAATATTTTACATACATTCGTGTTTGTATATAATAGCCCAAACTTTTCTAAAATTGGAGTCCTTCCCCATGATTTCCGGAAATCTGCTGCGGCGTACCACGCTTTCGACTCTTATCGGTGCAACGGTTCTTGGCACCGCCCTGCTCACCGGCTGCTCGGACAACAAGCCGGCTGGCGGCCCACCGATGGGGCCGATGCCGGTCACCGTGCTGGAAGTTCAACCGCAGAAAGTACCCAGTTCCGTCGAGGTCATGGCGCAGACTGAAGGCGCCCGAGAAACCGAAGTACGCGCCCGCGTCGCCGGCATTCTGGTCAAGCGCCTCTATCAGGAAGGCGAGACGGTCAAGGCCGGCCAGCCGCTGTTCCAGATCGACCGCTCGAGCTACGAAATCGCCCTGGCCGAAGCCAAGGCCAAGGCCGAGCAGACCAGCCGTGAAATGAATCGCCTGAAGAGCCTGATTGAAGCCAAGGCAATCAGCCAGAAAGAGTACGACGATTCCGCCTCGAATAACGCCATCGCCCAGGCCGCGCTGCGTCAGGCCGAGCTGAATCTGTCGTGGACGATCGTCACCGCACCGGTTTCCGGCACCACCGGCCGCGCCGCCAAGTCCGAGGGCAACCTGATCACGGCCGGGGCCGACAGCCTGCTCACCTCGATCTACCAGAGCAACCCGATCTGGGTCCGCTTCAGCCTCGGCGACAGCGATCTGGCCAAGCTGGCCGGCGGTCGCGTGACCAACAAGAATATCAGCGGCGTCGAGCTGATCCTGGCCGACGGCACGGTCTATCCGAAGACCGGCAAGCTCAACTTCCTGGCCAGCAACATCGACACCACGCTCGGCACCCAGGCCCTGCGCGCCGAGTTCGACAACCACGACAACCAGTTGCTGCCCGGCCAGTTCGTCCGCATCCGCCTGCTCACCGGCGAGCGTGATGGCGTTTTCCTGGTGCCACAGTCGGCCGTCGTGCAGACCGAGCAAGGCCCGCTCGTCATGCTCGCCGGCGAAGGCGACAAGGTTACGCCACGTCCGATCCAGGCTGGCGAATGGCGCGGCAAGGACTGGGTCATCCTCGGCGGTCTGAAGGCGGGCGACAAGGTCATCATCGACAACCTGATCAAGTTGCGCCCCGGCGCCCCGGTCGCTCCGCATGGCCCTGGCGAAAAGCCGGGCGCTCCGGCCCCGGCCAAGGACGCCGCCGCGCCGGCGAAGGAAGCTGCACCGGCACCGGCCAAGCAGGGTTAAGGAGCAGCCATGTCCAAATTCTTCATCAACCGGCCGATTTTCGCGTCGGTCATCTCGATCATCATCGTCATTGCCGGGCTGGTTGCCTCGCGCGTCCTGCCCATTGCGCAGTATCCGGAAATCGCGCCGCCGACCGTGCTGATCACCGCCACCTATCCGGGCGCTTCGGCCGAAACGCTGGCCAAGACTGTCGCTGCGCCGATCGAGGAGCAGTTGAACGGTGTCGAGGGCATGCTGTATTTCAATTCCTCGGCAACTGCCAACGGCACGGTGACCATCACCGCGACCTTTGAGGTCGGGACCAACGCGGACCTCGCCGCGGTCAATGTCAACAACCGGGTCAAGGCCGCCGAGGCGCGTTTGCCAGCTGCCGTGCGGACCAACGGGGTGATCGTCCAGAAGCGCTCGAACGACATCCTGAACGTCGTCGCGCTGAAGTCGGAGGGCGGCAAGTACAGCACGCTGTTCCTGTCCAACTATGCCAGCCTGAACATCGCCGACGAACTGAAGCGGATCAAGGGCGTCGGCGACGTCACCATCTTCGGCGCCCAGGACTATTCGATGCGCATCTGGCTGAGGCCGGACCGCATGGCCCAGCTCGGCGTGACGACCAGCGAGGTCGCCGCCGCCATCGCCGCCCAGAACGCCCAGAACGCGGCCGGCAAGATCGGCCAGGAACCTTCGCCGGATGACCAGCAACTGGTCTATACGGTGACTGCCAAGGGCCGCCTGTTGAGCGAGGAGGAGTTCGGCAACATCGTCATCCGTGCCAGCGGCCCGGGCGGCCTGCTGCGCCTCAGGGACATCGCCCGCATCGAGCTCGGCGCCTACAACTACGACCAGCGGGTGACACTCGATGGCCAGCCGACCATTGCCATGGGCATCTTCCTGCAGACCGGCGCCAACGCGCTGGAAACGGCGGCATCCATCAGAACCAAGATGGACGAACTGAAGCTGCGTTTCCCGGCCGGCATGGACTACGTCATTCCCTACGATACGACGCACTTCGTCTCGGCCTCGATCAAGGAGGTCGTCAAGACGCTGGCCGAGGCCATGCTGCTCGTCCTCGCAGTCGTCTTCATCTTCCTGCAGAGCTGGCGCGCCACGCTGATCCCGATGATCGCCGTACCGATCTCGCTGATCGGCTCCTTCGCCGGCCTCTGGCTGTTCGGCTTCTCGATCAACATGCTGACCCTGTTCGCCATGGTCCTGGCCATCGGCATCGTCGTTGACGACGCCATCGTCGTGCTGGAAAACGTCGAGCGCCTGATGGCCGAGGAAAAGCTGTCGCCCAAGGATGCGGCGATCAAGGCCATGAAGCAGGTGACCGGGGCGCTGATCGCCATCGTCCTGGTCCTGGTCTCGGTATTCATTCCGGTCGCCTTCCTCGGCGGCATCGCCGGCCAGTTGTACAAGCAGTTCGCGGTAACCGTCGCCGTCGCCGTCGTGCTCTCCGGCGTCGTCGCGCTGACCCTGACGCCGGCGCTGTGCGCCCTGCTGTTGAAGGCCCAGCATACTGAGAACAAGTGGTTCCGTCCCTTTAATCGACTGTTCGAGCGCTTTACCCGCTCCTACGTCAGCACTGTCAGCCTGACGCTAAAGCACGGCATCATCGGCGCCATCATTTTCGCACTGGTCGTCGCGTCGACCGTCGCCTACTTCCGCATCATCCCCGGCGGCTTCGTGCCGGCCGAAGACCAGGGTTACCTGATCTCGGCGCTGATCCTGCCCGACGGTGCGACGCTGAAGCGCACCGAGAAGACCGGCGAAGGCATGCGCCAGATGTTTGCCAAGGACGAAGCAGTGGCCCATACCTTCATCGTTTCCGGCTTCGACCTGATCGGCGGCGGCAATAAGCCCAACGCCGGCACCATCTTCATCCCGCTCAAGGACTGGTCGGAGCGCCAGGGCAAGGCGCAGGACCTGGCCGGCAAGTTCATGGGCTTCGGCATGATGCAGCCGGATGGCCTCGGCCTGGTCTTCAATCCCCCGCCCATCCGCGGCCTCGGCACCGCCGGCGGCTTCGAGGTCTATGTCCAGAACCGCGTGGACGGCGATGTCCGCAAGCTCAACGAGGTCACCCAGCAGTTCATTGCCGATCTGCAGAAGCATCCGGAATTCACCCGCATCAACACCTTCTTCCGGCCGACCGTGCCCCAACTGTTCGTCGAGGTCGACGAGCAGAAGGCGCTGGCGCTGGGCATCCCGATCGCCGACATCTACTCGACGCTGCAAAGCACGATGGGCGCCCTCTACATCAATGACTTCAACAAGGCCGGCCGCGTTTACCGCGTGCAGTTGCAGGCCGAAGCCAACTCCCGGATGAAACCGGACGACATCGGCAAGGTCTATGTGAAGAGCGCAACGACCGGCGCGATGATTCCGCTCTCCGCGGTCAGCCAGGTCAGGAACATCGTCGGTCCTGAGCAGATCGAACGCTACAACGGCTTCACCTCGGCCAAGGTCCTGGGTGATAGCAAACCGGGTGTCAGTTCGGGCGACGCCATCAAGATCGTCGAGGAAGTCGCTGCCGCGACGCTGCCCGACGGCTTCGGCATCGCCTGGACCGGCCAGGTCTTCCAGGAAAAGCGCACATCCGGCTCGTCGCTGCAGGCCTTCGGCTTCGCCGTTGTGATGGTCTTCCTGATCCTCGCCGCCCAGTACGAGAAGTGGTCGCTGCCCATCGCCGTCGTGATGGCCGTGCCCTTCGCGCTGATGGGCGCGCTGACGGCGATCTGGCTGCGCGGCATGCCGAACGACATCTACTTCCAGATCGGGTTGGTGGTACTAATCGGGCTGGCCTCGAAAAACGCCATCCTGATCGTCGAATTCGCCGCCCAGAAATACGACGAAGGGATGACTGTCGCCGAGGCGGCCGTCGAAGCAGCACGCCTGCGCCTACGACCGATCATCATGACCTCGCTAGCCTTCGTGCTCGGCGTCTTCCCGCTGGTCAAGGCCACCGGCGCCGGCGCCGGCGCCCGCCAGTCGATGGGGACCGGCGTCTTCGGCGGGATGATCGCCGCCACCTTCATCGCTACCATTTTCGTCCCGCTGTTCTTCAAGTGGGTGGAACACGGCAAGCAGCAAAAGCCGACCACCCCGAAGGAGGAAAACTAAGATGCATTCCCTGCCCCCGAAACATTTCAAATTTGGCCCAATTTTCGGGTTGACCGTGGCAATCGCCCTGAGCGGCTGCGCCATCGGCCCGAACTACTTCCGCCCGGCTTCGACCCTGCCGGAAGCGGCGCCGGCCGTCGCCACGGCTGAAGCTCCGGTCAACCCGACGTGGTGGACGCTGTTTGGCGACGCCGACCTCAACGCGCTGGTCGACCAGACACTGGCCGCCAACCAGGATCTGCAAGCCGCCATCGCCCGCCTCGAAGCGGCCGAAGCGGCGGCCCGCGAAGCCGGTGCCGACTACTTGCCGCGCATCGGTCTGGAAGCCAGCACCGGACGTAGCAAGAGCAGTGGCGAAACCTACAATGGCCGGAAACAGGGCAGCGCCACCTACGACAACAATCGGGTTGCCGCGACGCTGAGCTACGAGCTCGACCTCTGGGGCCGCATCCGGCGCAGCAACGAAGCGGCGCGGGCCGAAGCGCTGGCCAGCCGTTTCGGCCGCGACAGCCTGCGCCTGACGCTGGTCGGCCAGGTTGCCAACGAGTACCTCAACCTGCGCAGCCTCGACGGCCAGATCGAAGTCACGGCCCAGACGCTCGAATCTCGCAAGCAGGCCCTCAAGATCGTCCAGGCCCGGCTCGATGCCGGCAGCGCCTCGGGCCTCGAACTGGCCCAGGCCGAAAGCGCCCTGAGCGGCGCCCAGGCCCAGTGGAGCCAGTTGCAACGCCAGCGCGCCCTGTCCGAAAGCCAGATCGGCCTGCTCAGCGGCCAGCCCGGCCTCAAGATCGGCGCCACCGGCCTCGACAAGCTACCGTTGCCGCCGACCCCGCCGGCCGGCCTGCCCTCGGCCCTGCTCGAAGCCCGTCCGGACATCCGTCAGGCCGAGGAAAAGCTGGTCGCCGCCAACGCTCGCATCGGCGTCGCCAAGGCCGCCTACTACCCGACGATCAGCCTGACCGGGCTGTTCGGCAGCGAAAGCATGGCGCTGTCCAATCTGTTCACCAGCGGCGCCGGCATCTGGTCGGCCGCCCTCGGCCTCGCCATGCCGGTCTTCGACGCCGGCCGCACCGGCGCCCGGGTCGATCAGGCCACAGCCGTGCAGAAGGAAAGCCTGGCCAACTACCGGAAGACCGTGCAAACCGCCTTCAAGGAAGTAAACGACGCCATCGTCGGCCTGCGCGAATACAGCGAAGAAGAGGCCGCCTACTCGGCCCAGGTCGGCTCCTCGCAAAAGGCGCTCGATCTGGCCCAGAAGCGTTACGAGTCCGGCTATTCCGGCTACATGGACCTGCTCGACGCCCAGCGCACGCTGAACGGCGCCCAGTTGCAGTATCTGGCCAGCCGCAAGAGCCGGCTCGGTGCGGCAGTCGATCTGTTCAAGGCATTGGGTGGCGGTTGGGTAGCCGGCTGATTTGGTCGTCCCCGCTGCCTCGACACACCCGGGACTCCGCTTCGCGGCTGGCGAAGCGGAGTCCCGCCTGCCTGTGCCGGCACTTCCACGGTCAACCGGAAAAAATGGCCAAAAATGAAATCGCTGGCACAGCAAGGCCGGCCCCTCTTTGACACGACCAAAGTCATAGCGTAAGGTTGGCCACACAACAGACCGGCCGATGATCAGGCTGGCAATATTCCCCCGCGAGAACGCATTTTTTTATCCTCAGCAAGGAGAATATCGTTGGATTCCGGCACCCATACGTTTGGCAGCGACATCGAACACAGCATGGCGGTGCGCCTGATGCAGCACTTGGTCGTTCCCACCTTTGTCCTTGATGCCGAACGCCGGGTGACCATCTGGAACCACGCCTGCGAACGTCTGACCGGTATTCCCGCTGCCGAAATGCTGGGCACCAAGGACCACTGGCGCGGCTTCTACAATGAACCGCGCCACTGCCTGGCCGACCTCATCGCACTCGAAAAATTTGACCAGCTCGCCGAGCTCTATGCCGCCCATACCACGCCCGGTGAATTCGGCTTCGGCCTGCGCGCCGAGAACTGGTGCGTCATGCCGGTCAAGGGCGAACGCCACTATCTGGCTGTCGATGCCGGGCCGATTTACGACGACCAGGGCAAGCTGATTGCCATCGTCGAAACGCTGCGCGACATGACCGACCAGAAACTGGCCGAAATGGCGCTGCAGAGCCTGGCGACCAAGGACAGCCTGACCGGTCTGGCGAATCGCCGCTCGCTCGATGACAAGCTCCAGCTTGAATGGAAATGCGGCCTGCGCGCCGGGACTTCGCTGGCTTTCATACTGGCCGATATCGATCATTTCAAGTGCTACAACGATCACTACGGCCACCCGAAAGGCGACGAGTGCCTGCGCTCGGTAGCCGGCGCCATTGGCACAGCGGTATTCCGACCGGCCGACATGACAGCACGTTACGGTGGCGAGGAATTCGCCATCGTCATGCCCAACACTGATCAGGCCGGAGCCCACGCCGTAGCCGAACGCATCTGCGTGGCCATTCGCGCCCTGGCGATCCCGCATGCTGCCTCGGCGACGGCACCGCATGTGACGATCAGCGTCGGCGTTTCAGCCCTCGTTCCCGATTCCGGGAACAGTCTGGAAGCCCTGATCGCCGCTGCCGATGCGGCGCTCTACCGGGCCAAGGGTTCGGGACGAAACCGCACCGTCGTGGACCAACCCACCTAGCTTTCAGCCCAGGCGCCGACGCGCCTCGAACAGGCACACCCCGGCCGCCACGGAAACATTCAGGCTTTCGACACTGCCGTGCATGGGAATCTTGACCAGTTGGTCGCAATTCTCACGGGTCAGCCGACGCATGCCCTCGCCTTCGGCGCCGAGCACCCAGGCGGTCGCCTTCGGCCATTCGGCGGCATAAAGATCACTCTCCGCCTCACCCGCCGTACCGACCACCCAGATCTCGCGTTCCTGCAATTCGCGCAAGGTCCGCGCCAGATTGGTAACCATCACGTAAGGCATCGTTTCGGCCGCCCCGCAGGCCGTCTTGGCCGCTACATCGGTCAGACCGACGGCACGGTCCTTCGGTGCGATGACGGCATGAACACCGGCCGCATCGGCCACACGCAGGCAGGCGCCGAGGTTGCGCGGGTCGGTGATGCCATCCAGCACGAGCAGAAAGGCCGGTTCTTCGAGCGTATCGAGCACATCGTCGAGATGCGCCAGCTTGCGATCACCCTCGATCAGGGCCAGAACACCTTGATGCCTAGCGCCCGGTGCCATGCCGTCGAGCCGCTTGCCGTCGGCCCCGATCACCTTGACGCCCTGCAACTCGGCGTGCGCCAGCAGATCACGCGCCCGCGCATCGTGGCGGGTGGCATCGATGACAATTTCCTTGACCGACTCCGGGTCGTGACGAAGTTTGGCGGTAACGGCGTGAAAACCGTAAATCAGGCGGGATGACATGGCTGCTTTCGAAAAACTGAAGGTCGAATTTTACCGCGCCGGCGCCATCGGCCGGAGATTGAGCATGCTCTTACAAATCCCTGAGCAGCGAATCCTCGCGGGCGATCCAGCGCGACAGGATCAGGTCATGCAGCGCGATGTGGTTGGTCTCCCAGCGGGCGAGCAAAGTATCCAGTTCGCGGATTCGCGAAACGATATGATGCGAGTCGAGCGACGAAACGATTTGCTGCACCGCCAATGAAATCGCCGCATGATCTTCCATGTGCGCCTCGCAGACATCACGGTCAACCATCAGCAGCAGCGAGTCGCGCATGACCATTTCTTCCGTCTTGAAATGGTCGAGGATAAAGGCGAAAACATCACCGAGCATGGCAATCACATCGGCCTCGCAACGCTGTTGCCGCTCATCGCTGCAGCCTGTGCAATCCTTCAGATTGACGTGATCGATGCACACCCGGCGCAAGTTGGCGATGGCGGCAATCAGGAAACGATGCTCGGAATCGATCAGCTTGTGGCCGGTGACCAACTCCGCCGGCAACTCGCCAGTCGACAGCCAATGAGCCGTACTTTCGGACAAAACATCGACAGCAGCACCTGCCATGTGAGGAATGGAAACCACCCGCTGCTTCGTCATCCCTATTCCGAAAGTAGTATAAAGCACTATTTTACCGTCCTAATTTGACTTGTTGATACGGTACTTGTTAATTTTGGTAATAAAATTCAGCAGCAATCCATTGTGCCAATCGGGGGAATCTCTTGCTGACGGAACACCAGAAACATTGGGGCGTTGATCAGTGGGCCGCCTACCTCAGCAGCCAGGAGTTGCCCTGCATGCCGCGCTCAAAAGCGCGCCTGCTCGAACTCGAAGCCGAAAAGGGCGAACGACTGGCCGCTTGCGACCTGGCCGACATCGCCGCCGCCGATCCCTTTCTTTGCCTGCGCCTGTTGCGTGAAGCGGAAAGCCACCGCGCCCAGCGCCTCGGACACGAAACGACCAGCCCGCTCGGCACCATCATGCAACTGGGTACCGATGCCGTGCACAAGTTGATGCTCGAGTGCCCGGAAACCGACGAATCGAACCTCGGCCTGGCCGAATGCGAAGCCCGTGCCCACCTGGCCAGCCGGCTGGCTCTGCGCTGGGGAGTGGCGCGCGCCGACATTTCGCCGGACGAAGTCGCCATGGCCGCCCTCCTTTCGGAAATCGGCGAACTGCTCCTCTGGTCCTTCGCCGCTGAGTTGCCGCTGGCTTCTATTGAAGCCCTGCATTCCGGTCGTTCGCCACGATCTCTGCAGGCGCAGGTAGACACTTGCGGTTTCCGGTTCAAGGATCTGACGCTCAAATGCACCCTGATCTGGCACCTGCCATCGATCCTGACGCAACTGATCCGCGGCATCGACAACACTCGCGCCAACCTGTCCCGTCTTTGTGTCGACACCGCCCGCCATATCAGCAGCGGCCCGGACGACCCCGCCCTCCCCGCCGACATCGCCGCAGCCAAGGAGCTTATCCCCGGCGCATCGCTGGAGTGGCTAACCGAACAGTTACCGGGACTCGACGAAGAGCACGTTTCCGCCATCGCGCTCAAGGCGGCAGATCTCCTCGACCCGACCCACCACTGAGCGCGACGGCGCCGGTCAGCGCTTTTTCGGCGCCGCTTTTTTGACCGGCTTGGCAGCAGCGGTCTTGCTGCGTGGTGCTGCCGATTTTTTGGCGACCGGCTTTTTGGCCGCAGGCTTGGCCTCACCCCTGACCGCCGGCTTCGCTGATTTTTTGGCAGCTGTTTTCTTGACGGCAGGCTTGGCCGCGGATTTATCCGACTTCGCCGACGCCTTGGCCAGCACCGGCGCCCTGGCCGCAACCGCCTTGGCTACGGGCCGCTGACTTACCGGCTTCACCGCCGTTTTCGGCACCGTTCTTCTCCCGGCGTACGACTTCTCGCTACCCGCCAGGACAAAATCGATCCGGTTCGACTCCAGGTCGGCCCGCACCAGCTTGACCCGCACGCGGTCGCCGAGCCGGAAACGCTCCCCGGTCCGCTCACCAAGCATCTGGTGCTTGATGTTGTCGAACTGGAAGTAATCGGCCCCCAGCTCGGAAACGTGCACCAGACCTTCGATATAAACCGTATCGAGTGCGACGAAAATACCGAAGGCAGTGACCCCGGAAATCGTCCCGTCAAACTCCTCGCCAATCCGCTCCTTCATGAAGAAGGTCTTCAGCCAGTTCTCAACATCGCGCGTCGCCTCATCAGCCCTTCGCTCGGTGCTCGAACATTGCAGGCCGATGTCGTCCCACGCCCGGTCCGGCGTATAGGTTTCACCGGCCAGCACGGCCTTGATGGCGCGATGCACGAGCAGATCGGGATAGCGGCGGATCGGCGAAGTAAAGTGGGTGTAATGCTCATAGGCCAGACCGAAGTGCCCGACATTGTCCGGGCTGTACATCGCCTGACGCAACGAACGCAGCATGACCGTCTGCAGCAACTGGAAGTCGGGGCGCTGCTTGACCTTTTCGAGCAGGATGGCGTAATCCTTGGCGCGCGGATCGTCGCCGCCACCCAGTGCCAGCCCGAACTCACCAAGGAACGCGCGCAGGTTGGCCAGCTTTTCCTCCGACGGTGCCGCGTGGATACGGTACAGGCAGGTCTGCTTGTGCTCGGCAAGGAAATCCGAAGCACAGACGTTGGCCGCCAGCATGCACTCCTCAATGATCCGGTGCGCATCGTTGCGCACCACCGGCACGATGTTTTCGATCTTGCCCTGCTCGTTGAACAACATCTGCGTTTCGGTCGTCTCGAAATCAATCGCCCCGCGCTGACCACGCGCCTTGTGCAAGGCGGCAAACAGCTTGTAGAGGTTCTGCACATGCGGCAGAACGCTGCGGTGCACATCGGTTTCCGGTTCTTTTTCACCGGACAGCCAGGACCAGACAAGGTTGTAGGTCAAGCGGGCATGCGACTTGAACACCGCCGGATAGAATTTGTATTTGCCGATCTTGCCAGTCGAACTGATTTCCATGTCGCAAACCATGGCCATGCGCTCAACATCCGGATTCAGCGAACAAATGCCGTTGGACAGCTTTTCCGGCAGCATCGGAATTACGCGACGCGGGAAATAGACCGAGTTGCCCCGCTCCACCGCCTCGCGATCAAGCGCCATGCCCGGCTTGACATAGTGCGACACGTCGGCAATCGCCACAATCAGACGCCAGCCACGGCCCTTCTTCTCGCAATACACGGCATCATCGAAATCGCGCGCTGTCTCGCCATCGATGGTGACCAGTGCGACATCGCGCAAATCGACACGCCCTTTCAAGTCAGCCTTGGTCACCTTGTCCGGCAAAGCCTTGTTTTCATCCAGCGCCGACTTGGAAAACTCGAAGGGCAGATCGTGCTTGCGCAGCGCGATCTCGATCTCCATACCCGGGTCGGCATAATTGCCCAGTACCTCGATGATCTTGCCGATCGGCTGCGAGAATTTGCTCGGCTGCTCGATGATCTCGACCATCACGACCTGACCGGACTGCGGCCGGTCCTTGGCCTTCGGCACGGGCGGCACCAGGATATCCTGGGAAATACGCTTGTTTTCCGGCGCCACGACAACGACGCCATGCTCGACGAAAACCCGGCCGACAATCCGCGTATTGACCCGCTCGGTCACTTCGACAATGCCGCCCTCAGGACGTCCCTTGCGGTCTGTGCCGGTAACCCGGACCAGCGCCCGGTCGCCATGCAGCACTTTCCCCATCTGATGCTGATCGAGGAAGATATCGGCGCTGCCGTCGTCGGGAACCAAGAAGCCATAGCCATCCGGATGTCCCTGAATGCGCCCCGGTGTCAGGCTGGCCCGCTCAGGCAGGATGTAGGCGCCCTTGCGGTTGCGCATCAACTGGCCTTCGCGCTCCATGGCCCCCAGCCGACGCTGGAACATCTCACGTTCGGTGTTGGTGATATCCAGCAGCTCAGTCAGCTCATTGAACTCAATGGGCCGACCTTCGTCAGCCAGCACCTGCGAGACATATTCACGCGAAGGCAAAGGGAACTCGTAGCGCGCCAATTCACGCTCAAAGAAGGGATCAGCACGACGAATTTTTGATAGTTTTTTTCTTGACATCAGTTCTTCTTTCTCTATAATGGCGGCTCTTCGCACCTGTGCCCAGGTGGCGGAATTGGTAGACGCACTAGTTTCAGGTACTAGCGGGTAACTCCGTGGGGGTTCGAGTCCCTTCCTGGGCACCAGCGATTTTGATAGAAGGCCTTGTTAAAACAAGGCCTTTTTTCATTTCTGCCGCCGGGCTTCGGTAACCGGCCAACACGGCCGACTGCCAATCGCGAACGCATTGTCTCATAGCCGGTGCTTTGCAGCACCGCCGTAACAATTGCTAACACTTGGGTACATAGGGTCGGTCATCCCCCGGCGACATGCCGCGTTACTCGGTTTATCCAAACGACAAATGCGAGTCGAACCATGAAAAAGATTACCGCCCTGTTCATCGCCGCCACACTGGCCATGACCGTCACCACTTCCGCCCAGGCCGACTGGGGCCGCCACCATGGTGGACACGGACATGGTCATGGTTACCGCTCCGGACCCGGCTGGATTGGCCCGGCTACCGTGCTGGCCATCACTGGACTAGCCATAGGCGCCGCCGTAGCATCCCAGAACAGCTATGCCCCGGCTCCAGTTTATAGCGCCCCGCCCCGCCCGATGCCAAGAGCCGACTACGGCACCTGGTACTACTGCGGTTCGTCAGGCCAGTACTATCCGTACACCAATGCCTGCCCGGAAGGCTGGCAGGCTGTACCAGCTCAATAAAAAATAAAAACGGGCCGAAAAGGCCCGTTGACCGCAGCAATCCGGCTTTCGATCAGTTATTGAACGGGTGCTGCTTGAGAATGGTTTCATCGCGCTCCGGACCGGTCGACACGATGGCGATCGGCACTTCGCACAAAACTTCCAGGCGATTAAGGTAGGCACGCGCTTCGGCGGGCAGATCCTCCCAGCGCTTGACACCGAACGTAGTCGCACTCCACCCCGGCATCGTTTCGTAGATCGGCTCGCAACGGGCCACCTCATCGGCACCGATAGGGAGCAGGTCAATGACCTTACCATCGAGCCTGTAGCCGGTACAGATACTCAGTTCCTTGAGGCCATCGAGCACATCCAGTTTCGTGATGCACAGCCCTGTCAGACCGTTGATACGACCCGAACGACGCAGGGCTGCGGCATCGAACCAACCACAACGACGCTTGCGGCCTGTAACAGTGCCAAACTCACGGCCAACCTGCGACATCTGGTAACCCGGCACGCCTTCAGTCTCGATATCCAGCTCACTGGGGAAGGGACCACCACCGACGCGGGTACAGTAAGCTTTGGTAATGCCCAGCACGTAATGCAGCATGCCCGGGCCAATGCCCGAACCGGCAGCAGCCTGGCCGGCAACACAGTTCGACGAGGTAACAAATGGGTAGGTACCATGATCAATGTCGAGCAAGGTACCCTGCGCGCCTTCGAACAGGAGGTTAGAACCGGCCTTGTTGGCAGCGTAAAGGGCTGCAGAAACGTCGGTCACCATTGGCCGAATCTGCTCGGCATCGGCCATTGCCTGATCGTAAACCATCTGAAAATCGACCGCTGGCGCCTTGAAATACTGGGTCAGCACGAAGTTGTGATACTCCAGCACTTCCTTCAGTTTCTCGGCAAAACGTTCAGGATGGAACAGGTCATAGACGCGCAGACCACGGCGAGAAACCTTGTCCTCATAGGTCGGACCAATACCCTTGCCGGTCGTGCCAATTTTCTTGTCATCCGACTTGGCGCCTTCGCGCGCCTGGTCAATGGCTGAGTGGTAGGGCAGAATCAGCGGACATCCCGGGCTGATTTTCAGGCGCGAACGAACGTCAATGCCGCCCTTTTCCAGTTCGGCGATTTCCGACAGCAGATGATGAATATCCAGCACGACGCCATTGCCGATATAGCATTCGACACCATCACGCACGATGCCCGAAGGCACCAGATTCAACTTGTAAACCTGTTCGCCGACGACCAGCGTGTGGCCGGCATTGTGACCGCCCTGAAAACGAACGACACCCTTGGCGTGATCGGTCAGCCAGTCGACGATCTTGCCCTTACCCTCATCGCCCCACTGCGTACCCACCACGATGACATTTTTTGCCATTTTTTAGTCCTCTTGTATTGCTTCAATAATCCAGTGTTCGCCAACCAGCGCCAGTTTTCGGTCACAGACCGGGCCTTCGCAGGCAGTTTCGCCTGGCAGCAACTGAACAACAATTTCGCCCTGTTCGCGCAGCGCGGCGATATGGGCAGCGAGGCGAGCATCGTGCCCGGCATGCGGCGCCAGAATTGCGCCGGATAATTTGCCAGCAGGTGCCAAGCGCGCCACTTCGCGCAAATCCATTGAAAAGCCAGTGGCCGGACGAGCCCGACCGAAGGCCTTGCCAGCTCCGTCGTAACGACCGCCCATCGCAATAGCCGCCGGGTAACCCGGACAGTACGCGGCGAAGACCACACCATTGTGATAGTGATAGCCGCGGAGGTCAGATAGGTCGATCGAAAAAGGCAGTT
The DNA here is from genome assembly GCF_020510585.1 of Ferribacterium limneticum. GTDB lineage: Bacteria > Pseudomonadota > Gammaproteobacteria > Burkholderiales > Rhodocyclaceae > Azonexus. The sequence goes on from NZ_CP075190.1 coordinate 3,023,279, forward strand.
CAGGAGCAGCGGCCAGCACATGGCGCAGACCGTCCAAGGCAGCCGAAATCGTCGGCAATGCAGGCAACTCTAGCGCGGCCCTTTCCAGAACATCGGCACCACCGTACAGTAGCGGCAAACGCAGCAGTGCTTCGCGATAGGGTGACGGAACATCGACACATGCCTCTTCCAGACCCGGTACGTCTTTGGCCTGCAGAAGGCTCAGGACGGCATCTTCTGCTTCCTGCGACAACCCGGCGGCCTCAGCCAGCGACTGGAAAATTCCGACGTGACCAAGATCAATGCGACTGACAGGAAGTTTTACCCGCTCAAAAGCGCCGGCCATCAGGCGAATGACATCAAGGTCAGCCTCGATACCCGCGTAACCGTAGAGTTCAGCGCCAATCTGAAGCGGCTCACGACCAGCTGAAATCGTTGCTGGCAATGTATGCAGTACGCTGCCGCAATAGCACAAACGGGTAACGCCTTGATGGTTGAGAAGATGAGCATCGATGCGTGCTGCCTGCGGCGTTATGTCGGCGCGAACGCCCATGGTCCGACCAGAAAGCTGATCGACCAGCTTGAAAGTACGCAGTTTCAAATCCTGACCGGCACCAGTCAGCAACGATTCCAGATATTCCAGCATCGGCGGCATGACCAGTTCGTAGCCACGGCCGCGAAAATGGTCAAGAACAGTTCGGCGCAGATTTTCGATGCGCGACGCTTCTGCAGGCAGGGCATCGGCAAGGTATTCAGGTAACAGCCAATTCATGAGAAAACAATCAGTAGGATCAGGCCAATCAGCATCGATGTCAGGCCAACGAAGCGAATTTGCCCATCCGAAAATTGAACAAGGCGACGGAAGGTTTCACGCCAGGCCGCCGGGGCAATAAAGGGCATGAGGCCTTCGAGCACCAACATCAGCGCGAAGGCCATCAGCAGGGTCGAAGTCATTTGCCTTTGTCAGCCCCACGTCCGCCACTCTTCATGTATTTGAAGAAGTCCGAACTGGGTTCAATAACCAGCAAATCGCTCTTGTTCTTGAAGCTGCCGCGATACGCCTCGAGACTACGATAAAAAGCATAGAACTCGGGGTTCTGGCCAAATGCCTGAGCATAGGTATTGGTCGCCTTTGCATCGCCCTCGCCCTTTATCTTCTGGGCGTCGCGATAGGCTTCGGCAACGATAATCTCACGCTGACGATCAGCATCGGCGCGGATTTTTTCGGCCTCGGCAGAGCCTTCCGAACGCAATTCATTGGCCACGCGTTTACGCTCTGCTTCCATACGACGATAAACAGCTTCACTGACCTCTGTCGGCAATTCCACGCGTTTTACCCGAACGTCAACGATCTGCACACCGATCTTGCGCGCATCGGTGTCCGCTTTTTCACGCATCTGGTTCATGATCTTGTCGCGCTCACCGGAAACCACATCATGCACAGTACGTTTGCCGAATTCCTCGCGTAAACCGGCATTGACTGTCTGATTCAGACGGGTCTTTGCCCGCGATTCGTCGCCGCCCACCGAGATGTAATATAGCTGTGGATCGACAATGCGCCACTTGATGTAGGAATCGACCAGCACGTTCTTCTTTTCGGAGGTGATGAAACGCTCCGGCTCGGCGTTATCCAGCGTGATGATCCGCTTCTCGAAATAACGGACGTTCTGAACCATAGGGATCTTGAAATAGAGCCCCGGCTCACTGATCGCCCGCTTGACCTCACCCAACTGAAAAACCACGGCGTACTGGCGCTGGTCGACGGTAAAAATCGACATGGCCATGACTACCAGCACTGTGGCGAAAACAGCACCCAACAAATTGATACGCGGACTCATTAACGTCCCTCCCGATCACGCGAACGCAGCGAACCATCGCGCGAACTTGAAGAATACGAACCACCACCAACCTTCGGGGCCCCCTCAAGTTGTGGCGGGGCATCGTTGGACAACGGCGCTGTCGGCTTGGCTGTCGATGGCGCTACCGAAGCCTCGGGTGCAGCCTGCGCCGCAGTTGTCGCGCTGGCCGCCTGCATCAGCTTGTCAAGCGGCAGATAAAGTAGATTGCCCTGGCCCTTGGTGTCGACCATCACCTTGCTGGTATTGGCGTAAATTTGCTGCATGGTTTCCAGATACATGCGTTGACGCGTCACCTCTGGTGCCTTGGCATACTCGGTCAGCACCTGCTTGAAGCGCGACGCATCACCCTCGGCCGAGGAAATGACGCGCTGCTTGTAACCATTGGCCTCTTCGAGCAGCCGCGCTGCCGTACCCTTAGCCTTCGGAATCACGTCGTTGGCGTAGGCTTGGCCTTCATTTTTTTGGCGCTCCCGATCCTGTCCTGCCTTCACTGCATCATCGAAAGCAGCCTGTACCTGCTCAGGTGGCTGTGCATTCTGCATGGTCACCTTGGAAATCATGATGCCACTCTGGTAGCGGTCAAGGATATCCTGCATCAGCTTCGCAGCTTGGGTAGCAATCTGCTCGCGACCTTCGTAGAGCACAAAGTCCATCTTGCTCTTGCCGACAATTTCGCGAACTGCCGTTTCTGCAGCACCCATTACCGCTTCATCGGTCGAACGGTTATTGAACAGGTATTCAACCGGATCTTTAAGAATGTACTGAACAGCAAACTGGATATTTACGATGTTCTCGTCATCGGTCAGCATCAGCGCTTCTTTAAGCACCTTGTTACGCTCGCTCCCGCGGTAGCCAATTTCGATGGTGCGCACGCCGGTAAGATTGACCAGTTCGTGCGACTGGATCGGATACGGCAGGCGCCAGCGCAAACCAGGATCAGTCGCTTCCTTGAAACTGCCGAACTGAAGCACAAGGCCACGCTGCGAAGCATCCACAATGTAGAAACCAGATGCCAGCCAAACGATAGCCACCAATCCGACAAGCAAACCGACTCCACCACCGATGAATTTCGGATTGAAATCGATATTCGGCATGCGGGGGCCATCGCCACCGCCATTGCCGCCACCACCGCCTTTTTTGCCGAACATGCCGGTTAGTTTGCGATTAAAGTCGCGCCACAGATCTTCAAGATCAGGCGGGCCATCGTTGGGTCGGCGAGGGCCACTACCGTTGGGTTTATCACCATCACTGCCACCGCGGTTGCCCCACTGAGGGTCATTGAGCGACATAAAAATACCTAGGGTCGGAATCATGGGTGTCGGGAATTCAGTAATTGTAATCGTGTTGTGCTTCATGTTCAGCTTCAGCAATCGCCTTCTGACGGGCTTCAGCCTTCGCTCGGGCATATTCGGCCAAGGACTCACGCAGCAAATCCACGCCTTCTCCAGTACGCGCACTAACTCGAACGCGCGCGATATTATCATACTCGCCCCGCTCGACGCCTGGCATGGATTCGGTCATGTCTATCTTGTTCCAGACAATCAATTGCCTGACACGGTCAGCGCCAATTTCCCTGAGCACCTTGTTAACTTCATCGATCTGCTCGTCGCGAGCGTGACTCGCACTATCCACCACGTGCAACAGCAAATCCGCATGGGTTGCCACTTCCAGGGTTGCATGGAAAGCATCGACCAAAGAATGAGGCAGGTCACGAATAAAGCCAACAGTATCGGAAATCACTATATTTCCGGCCCCTTCGATCCACAGTTTGCGCGAAGTTGTGTCGAGCGTAGCAAATAACTGATCGGCAGCAAAAACGCCGGCGTGGGTAAGCGCATTGAATAAGGTGGATTTTCCTGCGTTGGTGTAGCCCACCAGCGAAACATTCAGGACATCACCGCGCATCCGTGCTTTACGCTGAACGCCTCGCTGCCTTGAGAGCCTTCCAAGCCTGTCCTTCAATAACTTGACGCGGTTGCCAAGCAAGCGGCGGTCCGTCTCCAGTTGCTTTTCGCCCGGGCCACGCATACCAATACCTCCACGCTGCCGTTCGAGGTGAGTCCAGCCACGCACCAAGCGTGTCGACAGGTGTTCAAGCTGAGCCAGTTCGACTTGCAGCTTGCCCTCAGCACTGGTAGCACGCAAAGCAAATATATCGAGTATCAGACTGGTTCTGTCGATCACTCGGCACTTTAACTCTCTCTCAAGATTGCGCTCCTGCGCGGGGGAAAGCTCGTGATTAAAAATCACCAGATCCGCTTCACCTGCCGCAACCATCGCACCGATTTCGTCAACCTTGCCTTTCCCGGCAAACGTCTTGGGATCAGGACTCTGGCGCTTGCCAAAAACCTCAGAAATGACCGCGCCACCCGCCGACTCAGCCAGCAAGCGGACCTCTTCCAGTTGATCATCGAGATCGGACTGGCCAAAATCAAGTTGAACGATCACCGCACGTTCACCGGCGGCGGGTCGTTCAATCATGGGCGTTTCCAGAAAGAAGAAGCGCAAACCCACCATAACGGCGGGTCGCTGGACAGGATTCGATTATTCCGCAGCCTGTTCCTGCTGGAGGTTGACCGGACGCGCCGGAACCACCGTTGAGATGGCATGTTTATATACCATCTGCGTAACCGTGTTCTTGAGCAGCACAACGTACTGATCAAATGATTCAACCTGGCCCTGCAGTTTGATCCCATTCACCAGGTAAATTGAGACGGGAACATGCTCGCGACGGAGAGCGTTGAGGAAGGGGTCTTGTAAAAGTTGCCCTTTGTTACTCATGGTGTGGACTCCATGTAATTGTTATGAGGGCCCTAATGTACCCAAATTTATAAAGTGCTGCCAAAGATTTTGTAGATTATTTCTTGTCTTTGTCGGCAAACGGATTTTTTGCGCTTACGCACTGGATGCGCAACGGCGTTCCCTGCAATTTGAACGCTTCACGGAAAGTATGTTCAAGGAAACGTCGATAACTATCCGTGATCTTGTCGACCGCATTGCCGTGAATGACGATGATCGGCGGATTCGAGCCCCCTTGATGGGCATAGCGCGGCTTGGGCCGGAATAGCCCATGCTTGGCCGGCGCCTGCTTGGCGACCGCATCGATCAGTACACGAGTCAGACGCGGGGTGGTCATTTTGGCCATCGCTGCGGCATATGCTGAGTCAACCGAGCGGAAGAGCGATTCCAGACCGATATTGTCGCGCGCTGAAATGAAATGGAACTTGGCAAAACTGAGGAATTGCAACTTGCGTTGCAGGATCAGGCGAGTCTGTTCACGAACGTAGGAATCGAGACCATCCCATTTATTGACTGCAACGACCAGCGCTTTGCCGGATTGGACAATGAAGTCGGCGATATGCGCGTCCTGGTCGGACACGTCGGCCTGTGCGTCGACCATCAGGATGACCACATTGGCGTCCTCGATGGCTTGCAGCGTCTTGACCACCGAGAACTTTTCGATCGATTCGAAAACCTTGCCACGCTTGCGCATCCCTGCCGTATCGATTAGCACGTATTTTCGGCCGCTTCGCTCGAAATCAATCTCAATCGAGTCGCGTGTCGTTCCCGGGGCATCGAAGGCGATAACCCGCTCTTCACCGAGCAAGGTATTGATCAGGGTCGACTTGCCAACATTCGGGCGACCGACGATGGCAACGCGAATGGCGTCAGAATGCCATTCGTCATCTTCGGGCTCGGGGAAGCCTTCGAGCGCCAGCTCAACCAGACCACGGACACCTTCGCCATGGGCTGACGAGATGGCATTGGGCTCACCGAGGCCGAGTTCATGGAACTCTGCCTCGACCATGCCGGAATTCATGCCTTCGGCCTTGTTGACGGCAACAATAACAGGACAGTCGACGCGGCGTAGTTTGTTGGCGATTTCCTTATCGTGCGGAGTCAGACCTGCACGACCATCGACCACGAAGATGATGGCGTCGGCTTCGGCAATCGCCTGTTCCGTCTGGCGAGCCATCTCGTGCAGGATGCCTTCCTTGATCAGCGGCTCAAAACCGCCAGTATCGACCACCAGGTGCGGCTTTTTGCCCAATTTTCCATGGCCGTAGTGACGGTCGCGGGTCAGACCCGGCAGGTCGGCAACGATGGCGTCACGCGACTTGGTCAGGCGGTTGAATAGCGTGGATTTACCGACATTGGGTCGGCCAACCAGAACAAGCGTAGGTTTCATTGAGCCTCTATTGCGCTCACGCTGCCGCCCGTGGTCTGAACCAGAACAGCGTTACCGAGCATCTGAAGTGGCGCGCGAACCGGCGTGCCATCGGTTTTCTGGCGCGCGGCAAAGCTGCCATCGTCACGGGAAAGGAAGTGAACAATACCTTCGGCGTCAGCCACAGCGACCAGCCCCCGCTGCACGACAGGCGCAGAGAGGCGACGATTTTTGAGTTTGTCCTGTTTCCACAGACTGCTGCCGGACTGACGGTCGAGCGCATAGACGACGCCCTTGTCATCAGCGACGAATAGATAGCGGCTATCCATGGACAGGCCGGCCACTGATGACAAGTCACGTGACCAAACCATTGCCCCGCCCTGCCCCATGTCGAAACAGGCAACGCGCCCCTGGAAGGCGACAGCACAGATCAGACGGCCATCGACAACGGGTGGCGCAACAATATCTGCCACCCGGTCAAGTTCGGTCGCGCCCTTGGGTAGGGCCACTGCGCCCTCCCAGACCGGCGCCCCGTTTTGTATCGAGAGAGCGACGATCTTGCCACCGGGGTACCCGACAAAGATATAGCGGTCAGCAAATACCGGCGAACCAGCACTGCGTACGGACAATGACGGCGTCGAGCGTTGATAAACCCATTTGCGCCCACCATCGCCCGCGTCAAGCAGGTGAATGCGGTTGTCGCCGCTCTTCACTGCCACGCCATCGTCACCGACAACAGGTGCGGCGAGCACCTCGCTGGATACCTTGGCCTGCCAAAGCGTTTTGCCATCGTCGGCGGAGAAGGCCAGTACTTCACCTTTCGAAGTACCGACAACCAGCAGGCGGCTATTGGCGCCTACACCAGCCGACAGGGGCTGGCCCACTTCAATTTTCCAGACGAGCTTGCCGTCTTCCAGCTTGAAAATCGTGCCGCTCCGGCTCGCCACATAGACAGCACTGCCGACCACTGCTGGTGTAAAAGTATAGTCACCTGCCTTGCCAACACTGGCCGACCATGTGGTACGAACATCCGCTGTTGCGGTCAACGGCCCTAACGGAGCCATTTTCGGCCCGGCACTGGCAAACGGATTGATCGAATCGATCGTATCCGACACAGTCGCACAGCCGCCAAGCAAGAGGCCGGCAGCGGCAAACAGGGCAGCAAGTTGACGTGACATCAGACGGCCTCACCCAGGTTGTCGAGTTTCTGTTGCAGCAATTCACGACCAGCGCCCTGCTTGCCAGTCATTTTTTCCAGTGCGGCCTTGTAGGCCGTCCGCGCTTCGGCTTTCTTGCCCTGAGCGGAGAGTGCATCACCCTTCAATTCCTGAAAACGTGTATCAAATGCCGAGGAATGAGCAGCTTCGAGTTGCTTGAGCGCATCGTCGTAGGCCTGTTCATCAATTTGAACAGCGGCCAGACGCAGGCGAGCCAGATCCCTGATCTCGTCCTTCCCATTTTCAGCCACCCAGCCAAACTGGGTCTTGGCCGTTTTCAGGTCACCGGCTTCAAAAGACTGCTTGCCAGCCAGCATCGCGCCCAGAGAGGCGTAGCTGGTGCTGCCGAACTTCTCGGCCAGTTCACCCGCCGCCGCTTTGACCTTCTGGGCATCGCCCGTCGCCGTCGCCTGTTCCAGCACGCCATAAATGGCTGCAGCTTGCGCCGATTGCCCGCGCTGGTACCAGTTCCAGCCTTGCCAACCGATAACCCCCAGCGAAGCAGCAACAACCACGCTCGTCACGAGGTTGCCATACATCTTCCACCAGGTCTTCAGGGTATCTATTTGTTCCTGTTCTTCGAGGTCGTAATGCGCCATGCTTATTCCTCTTCGTCCGAATCAATAATTTGATCGATGATGGCCTCAGCCAGTTCATCGACTTTCAGTTTACGTTGTTCAATGCCAGCCTGACGTAACGACTTCAACTGGACCTCTCCGGTCGACGCTTCATCATCGCCAATAATCACCGCGAAAGTCGCGCCGCTGCCATCCGCTTTTTTCATCTGCGACTTGAAGCTGCCACCACCGCAATGCTGGAGCACATCGACGCCCTGATCACGCAAGCCTTCGGCGACGCGAAAGGCAAGGCGAGCTGCTTCCTCGCCCTGGTGCACGAGGTAAACATCCGGCGCCGGCGCCGCCGGCTCGCCGCCGGAATCCTTGATCAGGGCGATCAGGCGTTCGATCCCCATAGCAAAACCGCAGGCTGGCGTCGGCTTACCGCCGAGTTGCTCGACCAGGCCATCGTAACGGCCACCGGCGCAGACCGTACCCTGAGCCCCCAGTTTGTCGGTCACCCATTCGAAAACGGTGAGGTTGTAATAATCGAGCCCACGGACCAGGCGCGGATTGATCCTGAAGGGGATGCCGGCATCACGCAGGACACGCTGCACGCCTTCGAAGTGAGCCAGCGACTCAGTACCTAGGTAGTCGATCAGCTTCGGCGCAGCGATGCACAGGTCCTGCATGGCCGGATTCTTGGTGTCGAGAATGCGCAGTGGGTTGGTATGCAGGCGACGCTTGGCATCTTCGTCAAGCAACTCCGCGTTTTCCTCGAAGTAGGTAATCAAGGCAGCGCGGTGTTGGGCGCGCTCCTCGGACTGACCGAGACTGTTGAGCTGCAGTTCAATGCCATCCAGCCCGAGGTCGTTCCACAGACGAGCACCCATCAGGATCATTTCGGCATCGATATCCGGGCCGGCCATACCGAAGGATTCGACACCCACTTGGTGGAACTGGCGGTAACGCCCCTTCTGCGGGCGCTCATGACGGAACATCTGGCCAATGTAGTAGAGGCGCTGGGTCTGGCGGGCTGCCAGATTGTGTTCGATAACGGCGCGCACACAGCCGGCCGTGCCTTCGGGACGCAGGGTCAGCGCTTCGCCATTGAGGCCGTCGATGAAGGAATACATTTCCTTTTCGACGATGTCGGTGACTTCGCCTATTGCGCGCTTGAAAAGTGGCGTCGGCTCAACGATAGGCATGCGGATCGGGCGATAGCCGTAGCTCTTCAGCCACGACCGGATGGTGTCCTCGAACAGCTCCCAGAATGCGGCTTCGTCGGGCAGGATGTCGTTCATCCCGCGGACAGCTTGCAAGGTTTGACTCATGACTTCAGTTTCTTGGTATAGGTGCGCTCGACATAGCGCTCTATGATTAGCTTGAATTCGTTGGCGATGTTGTCGCCCTTGAGGGTGACGGTCTTCTGGCCATCCTCGTAAACTGGCGCCGATGGTGCCTCACCGGTCCCCGGCAGGGAAATACCGATATTGGCGTGCTTGGATTCGCCGGGGCCATTGACGATGCAACCCATCACGGCCAGCGTCATGTTTTCGGCGCCATCATAGTGCAGCTTCCATTCCGGCATCTTGGCGCGCACGAAATCCTGGACTTCGCCGGCCAGTTCCTGGAACAAGGTGCTGGTTGTCCGGCCGCAGCCGGGACAAGCTGCAACCATCGGCGTAAAAGCACGCAGGCCCATCGTTTGCAGGATCTCCTGGCCAACGATGACCTCCTGGGTGCGCGAGCCACCGGGCTCCGGGGTCAGCGAAATGCGAATGGTGTCGCCAATGCCTTCCTGCAACAGAACGGACAACGCTGCGGTCGACGCGACAATCCCCTTCGAACCCATGCCCGCTTCAGTCAAACCGAGGTGCAGCGCGTAGTCGGCGCGCTTCGAAAGCTCGCGATAAATGGCGATCAGGTCCTGAACGCTGGATACCTTGCAGGACAGAATAATCTTTTCGCCAGCCAAGCCAACTTCTTCGGCCTTGGCGGCAGACTCGAGGGCCGAGGCAACCATCGCATGACGCATGATCTCGGTTGCACCCAAAGGCTGCGGTCGACCGGAATTTTCGTCCATTATTCGAGCCAGCAGTTCCTGATCGAGGCTGCCCCAATTGACGCCAATGCGGACAGGCTTGTCGTACTTGCAGGCCAGTTCGACCATCTGGGCAAACTGTTCATCCTTTTTCTTGCCGAAACCGACGTTGCCTGGATTGATCCGGTACTTGGCCAGCGCCTCGGCGCAGGCCGGATGCTCGGTGAGCAAACGATGGCCGTTGTAATGAAAATCGCCGATCAGTGGCACATTGCAATTCATCCGATCGAGATGCTCACGAATTTTCGGAACCGCAGCAGCGGCCTCCGGAGAATTCACCGTGATACGCACCAGTTCCGAACCGGCGCGGGCCAATTCGGCCGTTTGCAAGGCGGTGGCGAGATAGTCAACGGTATCGGTGTTGGTCATGGACTGAATGACCGTCGGGGCATCGCCACCCAGTTTTACATGGCCAACAAAACAGGACCGGGTCAAGCGTTTGGCAACTGCGCTCACGGCTTACTCCAGAACCAGACGGGCCACATCGCCACGGGTATACGGTGCCAGATCAACAGCCTCGCCATGCCAGAACACACGAACACCTGGCGCATAGCCAATGGTGATGGAAAGTGGTCCCTGCCCGGATAGTGACTGTTCAGTACCCGCGGTCAGCTTCTGGGAAAATACAACCTTGTTATCTCGATCCCGAACTTCAAGCCACGAATCCTTCTCGAACAGGAAACGCATCTGCGGCGCACTGGCCGGCGCTGCACCAGACTCACGCGCTTCCGGGTTGGCTGGAAAGGCAGCGGAAGCAGAAGAGGGTGCCTGCACCTCGGCGGGCGCAAGTACTTGCGGGTTCATGACCTGCTGCGGCGTTGCCCCGGGCGGGAAAACCGGCTCTGCGGCGGTCGCAGCCGGCGCAGATGTCGATACTTCCTGGTCCTTGCGGGCCAGCGAGTCAAGCAAAGACTGCGTGCTTTCGCGCAGGGAAGAAAGATCGCCTGGCATCAGAAAATACGCCAGCGCCGCCAAGACGACCGATCCCACCCCGATCAACACGAACAGTTTGCTGCGCTGGGAACCGGCACTGCCGGAATGCGGCATTGCTGCCGGCGTCATCTCGGAAACACCCAAGCTATTGACCGGTTTTTCCAAAACATCGTCGAGTTGCGCCATCAGCGGCACCGGATCGATCTGGATCAGGCGGGCATAATTGCGGACAAAGCCACGAATAAAGGTATTGCCCGGCAGACCTTTCCAGTCGCCCGCTTCCAGCGCTTCAACCTGCCGCGGCCCGAGTTTGAGCGTCTGGGCGATATCCGCCATCTCTAACCCGCGCGCCTCGCGCGCCAAACGTAACTGCTCGCCGACCGGCGGCCCGGACATCACGACATCTTCAGCGACGACGTCCTGGATATTCACCTGCTCACTCATTCAAAATTACCTTTTAGGAATTCCTGATACTCCGGCGACGTCGGATAACGCCCGCGCAGTTGGGAGGCATAACCACCTTCACCAGCACGGTTACCCTGCTTGCGTTCGAGGCGCAGACCAAGCCAAAGGGCGTCAGCCGTCGGCGGCTCCATCATTTTCAGTGCTTCAGCTAAATAGATACGTGACTCTTCAAAATTTCCGCGCTTGTAAAAAATCTTGGCCAGTTGGAGGCGCGCCGACACAGCGCCGTCCTGCGAAAGTTGCAAGGCCTTGAGCAGGTAATTCTGCGCGCCATCGAAGTCACCCGCCTTGAAGGCACAGGTACCGGCATTGGTGTAGGCCTTGTCTGGGGTCTCGTACAACGGGCTCTTCAGCGCATTGAGAAAATAGGCGATGGACTGACGTTCCTTGCCCGTTTCACAGAGGTACCAGCCATAGTTATTATTGACCTCGGGATCGTTCGGTGCGAGGTTCAGTGCCTGCCGAAAATCGTCTTCCGCCTTGTCGTACTCCTTCAGCGAGAGCCGGACCAGACCACGCACGCTATAGGCTTGAAAGTAGCCAGCATCCGCGCTCAGCGCAATGCGCAGCTCATCCAGCGCAACCCCGGGATTCCCGGCCTGAAAGTACATCGACCCCAGTTCGGTATGAATTTTGGCGCGATTGCGTGGATCAGTTGGGACCTTCGACTGACCAGTTGCCGAAGGATTAAATTCGTATTGCGCCTGAACAGGCAAAATGCTGAGCGCGCCCAGAAGAACACCTGCAATCCGGCTTTTCAGCGAAAAGATAGTCACGATCTTGCCTCCACTAAGGGAATCACTCGTCCGGCGGTACGTTTGGTTTTATCCAGAACCTGCCCGGCCAACTGGCCACAGGCGGCATCGATATCGTCACCGCGCGTCTTGCGCGTCGTTGTAACGATACCGGCCTGCATCAGAATATCGGCAAACCGCCGCACCCGCTCCGCCGGCGAACGCTTGAATGGCGAGCCGGGGAAAGGGTTGAAGGGAATCAGGTTGAATTTGCAATGCACGTTCTTGACCAGCGCCAGCAGTTCGCGGGCGTGGGCATCGCTGTCGTTGATGCCATCGAGCATGATGTACTCGAAGGTAATGAAATCGCGCGGCGCCTTGTCCAGATAACGCTGACAGGCCGCCATCAGTTCTTTCAATGGATACTTCTGGTTGATCGGTACGATCTGGTCGCGCAGCTTGTCGTTCGGCGCATGCAGCGAGACAGCCAGGGCCACCGGGCACTCATCGCCCAGACGATCCATGACCGGCACCAGGCCCGAGGTTGACACCGTGACACGGCGGCGTGAAAGACCGTAGGCGTTGTCGTCGAGCATCAGCTTCAAGGCGGCAACAGAATTTTCAAAATTGGCGAGCGGTTCGCCCATGCCCATCAGCACGACGTTGGAAATAACCCGTTCGTCGCCGTGGACCGCACCAAGTGCATGGTTGGCCTGCCAGAGCTGGCCAATGATTTCCGCCACCGTCAGGTTACGGTTGAAGCCCTGCTTGCCGGTCGAGCAGAAAGCGCAGTCGAGGGCACAGCCGGCCTGCGTCGAAATACACAGCGTGCCGCGGTCGTCTTCGGGAATGAACACTGTTTCGACGGCATTGCCGTTGCCGACATCGATCAGGAACTTGCGTGTGCCGTCATCCGACAGCTTGTCGGAGACGATGGCAGGCGGCGCCACGACCGCCTTCGCCTTGAGCTTCTCGCGAAGGCTCTTGGCGATGTCGGTCATGGCATCGAAATCCGCCACGCCGGAACGATGGATCCAGCGCAAGACCTGCTTGGCGCGGAAGGGCTTTTCGCCCTGCTCGGCAAACCAGGCAGTCAGGCTTTCGCCATCGAAATCCAGCAGATTGACGGTCATTTGGTATTGATTAGCGACCGGCGTAAACGTTCAGGCCCGGGAAGAAGAAAGCAACTTCTACAGCGGCGGTTTCCGGGGCATCAGAGCCGTGCACGGCGTTCGCATCGATCGATTCAGCGAAGTCGGCGCGAATGGTACCGGCGGCGGCTTCCTTCGGATTGGTGGCGCCCATCAGTTCGCGGTTCTTGGCGATGGCGTTTTCGCCTTCGAGCACTTGAACCATGACCGGACCGGAGGTCATGAAGGAAACCAGATCCTTGAAGAATGGACGAGCCTTGTGGACAGCGTAGAACTGGCCGGCTTCCTGTTCGGACAACCAGACCATCTTGGAAGCAACGATCTTCAGACCATTGGTTTCAAAACGGGAGTAAATCTTGCCGATAACGTTCTTGGCAACAGCGTCGGGTTTGATGATGGAGAGGGCGAGTTCGATAGCCATTTAATTGCTCCGCAAAAGCTAGTCAGTTGAAAAACGGGCAATTTTAGCAGATTCAGAACACGAACGCCCGAATCACTGCGCTGGCGATTTCTCGCCTTCGAGCTTGTTCAGCGGCTCGCGTAGCTCGGCGAAATTACGCGGTGCGACGTATTGCAACAGCTCCTTGCCATCGCCGTCGACCACAACATCGAGGCCTTTTTCAGGATAGAGCAAATGAACCCGCTTTTCCGACACGGCCAGTCGTTCGCCCGGCGGCCCGAAGCGCTGGATCACCGTCGCTTCGTCGAGATTCACCGATGGAATGACGCTAATCGCCTTCACCGCCATTTTTTCGATCGCCACAAGATCATCCGGATTCAGGGTGATCTTGTGCGTCGAGCTTTCCATGTGCTTGGCCCTCAGGGCGCGATCACGCATTTCTGAAATAAGCTCTTTTTTCGCGTCGACCGTAACAATCACCTTGGCCAGTACAAAACCGAGCGCCACTTGCGAGTAATAACCTTCAAGCGTACCCATTTCATTTGGCTCAGCGATGATCGCCACGTCCATCTCGCTACCGAACTTCTGGCGCACATCGCCCACGGTGCTAATGCCCGGGCGCAGACCGAAAACCGAACTACCGCCCTGGGCATCGAGTTCGATCTGCCACGGCAGATTGGCATTGGGATCGACGCCTTCCTGCTTGCCCAGCCCCGGAACCAGGAAGGGAACGATTAAAGCAATGGCGATCAGCGCGATTATCGAGAGTGCGAATTTCATGATTTCCTAACGGACTTTCCGGGGACAGGATTGTGCCACACCCACCCCACAAAAAAACAAGCCCCGAACGGGGTCGGGGCTTGTCAATTGCGGGAAGGCCAGTCTTAAATCATGCCCAGCCGCTGCGGCAACCAGAGCGACAACCCCGGCCAGTAAGTCACTACCATCAGGAAGCACAACATGGAGAGCAGCCATGGCCAGACAGCCACGGTCAGCTCGGTAATACCCATCTTGGTAATGCCCGATGCGACATAAAGGTTCAGACCAACGGGTGGGTGACACATGCCGACCTCCATGTTCACCACCATCAGGATGCCGAAGTGCACCGGATGGATACCGAGTGCCATGGCCACTGGGAAGAGGATCGGCGCGAAGATCAGGACGATCGACGACGGCTCCATGAAGTTGCCAGCCAGCAGCAGAATAACGTTCACCGCCAGCAGGAAGGTGATCATCCCCAGCCCATTGCCCAGCATCCAGTCGGCCAGTGCCTGCGGGATGTTCTCGTTGGTCATGATGAACGAGAAAAGCACGGCATTGGTGATGATGTATAGCAGCATCGCCGACATGTTGGCCGAATTGAGCAGCACCTTCGGCACATCCTTGAAGCCCAGATCCCTGTAGATAAAAACGGCACAAATAAAGGCGTAGACCGCAGACATCGCAGCCGCCTCTGTCGGCGTGAAGATACCAGTGTAGATACCGCCCATCACGACGACAATCAGCAGCAAGCCCCAGACCGAAGCCCGGAATGCCTTCCAGCGCTCACTCCAGGTCGCCTTCGGCTGACGCGGATAATCAAACTTCTTGGCGCGATACCAGGTAACCCCGCCCAGCGTCGCTGCCAGCGCCAAACCCGGAATCACCCCAGCCATGAACAAGGCGCCGACCGAGGTATTGGTCGCCACCGAGTACATCACCATAACGATGGATGGCGGAATCAGGATGCCAAGCGCCCCGGAAGTCGCGATCACGCCGGCCCCGAACTTGTTCGGGAACCCCGCCTTGACCATTGCCGGCAGCAGAATGGAACCGATTGCCACCACCGTCGCCGGGCTGGAACCAGACACCGCAGCAAACAGCGCGCAGGCCAGAACGCCAGCCAGGCCGAGGCCGCCATACCAGTGGCCAACCATCGACGTAGCGAAGTTGATCATCCGTTTCGCCACCCCGCCATGGGTCAGGAAGTTGCCGGCGAGAATGAAAAACGGAATCGCCATAATCTCGAACTTCTCGATACCGGTAAATAACTTGAGTGCCACCGATTCAAGCGGCACATCGGTCATCGTAAACAGGAAGGTCAACACCGTCAGGCCGAGCGAAATCGAGATCGGCATGCCGGACAGCATGAGCACGGCCAGCAGGCCGAAAATCACCAGGGCATTCATTGCTGGCCTCCTTTGTCGTCGTTGGTGCGGCGTTCGGCCGAGCGACGCTCGTTTTCCTGGATACCGTTCTCGCCTTGCCGACGATCTTCGCCCGTGCGGCGTTCGCCAATCATCGGGTGCTTCAGGTCGTGCATGTGCAGGTTGTCGTCCATGCCGTAGAGATTGACATCGACCGGCGGTTTCTCTTCCTCGAGGCCTTCGACGTGGCCATGGTCATGGTGTGGCAGTTCGCCGGTACGAATAAACCCGACGCAAACCTGCAGGAAACGGAAGCACATCAGCGAAGAGCCGAGCGGAATGGCGCTGTAAACCATCCAGGTCGGCCATTCAAGATCAGGCGTCGTCGGACCTTCATAGTTGTCGCCGGTATCGATGCCAAGGAACTGGAAGATGGCGTAGTGCGCGCCGTTTTCCCAGACAAAATGAGCGCCCAGCGTCGCCACAATGCCAGTAAACAAGGCACCGGACAGCAGGCCAAAAACAATGGCCTTGCCCCGCTTGCTGTCGTCGAGGCGGTTGATCAGCACATCGACCCCGACATGGATACCGGTGCGCACCCCATAGGCTGCGCCAAACTTGGCCATCCAGACAAACATGATGATGCAGAGCTCCTGAGCCCAGCCGAAGTTGAGTGTCAGCAACCAGTCCTGCAGGCCGGGAATATCCACCCCCGCCATATAACGGTGCATAACAGAGACGAAAATAATGAGTGTGGCTGCTCCCATCAGGAAGGTGACCAGCAACTCTTCAAGGTGATTCAACGCCTTGTTGATCATGACGAGTTCCCCCGTTGTGACGCGGGGGCCGCAGCCCCCGCATTCATGTTGCAGCTACGGTTAGAGGCTATCCGGCTTGAAGCCGATATCCTTGTAAACCGCCTGGATCACTTCCTTGCCAACTCGGCCTTCCATCTTCTGATGGACCGGGACCAACGCCTTCTTGAAAGCCAGACGCTCTTCCTTGGTCGGCGTATAGACCGTCGTCTTGCCGCTCTTCTTCACAGCCTCCAGCGCGCTGTCGTTTTCAACCTTGGCGATCTGGTTGGCATAACGCGTGGCCTGCTCCATGGCATCTTCCAATTGCGCCCGAACGTCGGCTGGCAGGCCATCCCAGAACTTCTTGTTGACGATCACGGCATAGCCCAGATAGCCGTGCTCAGTCAGCGTCAGATGCTTCTGTACTTCATGCATCTTCTGGGTGTAGAGATTCGAAATCGGGTTCTCGGTACCGTCAACCACACCGGTCTGCAGCGCCTGATAGACCTCGGAGAACGCCATCACCTGCGGCAAACCGCCCAAGGCACGAATTTGCTCTTCGAGCACCTTGGACGACTGGATGCGCAGCTTCTTGCCCTTAAGGTCAGCCGGCGATTTGATCGGTGTGTTCAGCGAGAACGACTTGAAACCATTGTCCCAGTAGCCCAAGCCACGAATGCCCTTGGGCTCCAGCTTGGCCAGCAACTGCTTGCCGACCGCACCATTGGTCACTTTGCGCAAATCGTCATAACCGCTGAAGATGAACGGCAGATCGAAGACTTCGAACTCCTTGACACCAAGCGGACCGAACTTGGCGAGCGACGGCGCCAGCATCTGGACAGCACCCAGTTGCAGCGCTTCCATTTCTTCCTTGTCCTTGTAGAGCGTCGAGTTGGCATAAACCTCGACCTTGACCTTGCCCTTCGTCAGATCGGAAGCTTTCTTGGCGAAGAATTCAGCCGCCTTGCCTTTCGGCGTATCGGCTGCCACCACGTGGCTGAACTTGATGACGATGGGTGCCTGGGCATAGGCGGACAGCGACAGGGCACCAGCGAACAAGGCAACCAACAGCTTGGATACTTTCATTGTTTTCTCCTCCAGAATTGGAATAGCGAAATTTAATAATTTCGGCTAAGTGAAATTATTACGAAAGATATAACTGTTGCGTATTGTGGATTTCCACATTCCAATCGCCCATAAAAAAACCGCCGGATCAGCCGGCGGTTTTTCGCAACGATATTTGCGATCAATGATGCTCAACGATAGGCCGCGGAACGTGGGGAATGATCACGTCAGGCGCATCATCGAGAACCAGTTCCGGATTATCCGCCTCGTCTGTGGTTTCGTTGTTGAGGACAGCATTCATCCGCTTGACGTCGAGCGCATTGCACCACTTCGCAACCACTAGCGTAGCAACGCTATTGCCAATGAAGTTGGTCAGCGCACGTGCTTCGGACATGAAACGGTCGATGCCAAGAATCAGCGCCAGACCGGCCACCGGCACCGTACCCACGGCCGACAGCGTCGCCGCCAAGACAATGAAGCCACTTCCCGTCACGCCGGCAGCCCCCTTGGAGGTCAGCAACAAGATAACCAGCAGCGTGACTTGCTGCCCGATATCCATCGGCGTATTGGTTGCCTGAGCGATAAACACCGCAGCCATGGTCAGGTAGATCGAGGTGCCATCGAGGTTGAATGAATAGCCGGTCGGCACGACCAGGCCAACCACCGATTTCTCGGCGCCGGCGTTTTCCATCTTGGCCATCAGGCGCGGCAAGGCAGATTCCGATGACGAAGTACCAAGCACCAGGAAAAGCTCCTCCTTGATGTACTTGATCAATTTGATGACCGAAAAGCCGTGGACCGCAGCAATACTGCCCAACACGCCAAGAATGAAGATCACGCAGGTCAGGTAGAAGGCGCCCATCAAGCTGGCCAGTTGGGTCAGGCTGCCAACGCCATGCTTGCCGATGGTGTAGGCCATGGCACCGAAAGCGCCGATCGGGGCCACTTTCATGATCACGCCAACGATGCCGAACAACACGTGCGACAGCTTTTCGATCAGTTCGAAGACCGGCTTGCCGCGCTCGCCGAAGGCATGCATGGCATAGCCAAAGAGGATGGAGAAGAACAGCACCTGCAGCATGTCGCCCTTGGCAAAGGCATCGACGACACTGGTCGGGATAATGTTCAACAAAAAGTCGACCGTCGACTGCATCTTGCCCGGCTCGGCATACTTGGCGATGCCTTTGGTGTCGAGCGTCGAAACATCAACGTTCATGCCGACACCCGGCGCCCATACGTTGACGACAATCAGGCCGATAATCAGCGCGATCGTGCTGACCACCTCGAAGTAAAGCACGGCCAGGCCACCGGTCTTGCCGACCTTTTTCATGTCTTCCATGCCGGCGATGCCGACAACGATGGTGCAGAAAATGATTGGGGCGATGATCATCTTGATCAGCTTGATGAACCCGTCGCCCAGCGGCTTCATCGCCGCGCCGGTTTCGGGATAGAAATGCCCGAGCGACACGCCAATGATGATGGCGACGATCACCTGAAAATAGAGACTCTTGAATATCGTTTTTCTGGCCATGGTATCTGTGCTCCTCCTCGAATGCGGACTCCGGAAAAGTCCGGAAAACGGGCGGCAGTATCTCCAACATGGCTTCGGCCGACCATTGTGGATATCCGTGTTGTGGAAAACCACAATCAACCGGCCCGAAAAAACGTGGTGTACCATTTTGCTAATGAATCACACGCTTCCGATCCCGTCCGGCAGTTCGCGCCGGCTACGCTGGTTGCTTGCCTTGCCCAAGCTGGGCATCGTGCTGCTGCTCGTTGCCGTGCTCACCCTGATCTGGCTGCTACACCGCAATGAGGCCGAGGAAGAGCGCTCCGCCCTGATCAAGGACGTGCTCTGGCTGGAACAGAATCTGCGTTTTCACCTCGATGGCAATGAAGAACAAATGCAGCAACTGGCGCTGGAAATGGCCAATTCATCCAGCCGCCAGAAGCTGTTCAGGCTACGTGCCGAGCACATGTTGAAGAACTCGCCGGATATTGCCCAGATCCTCTGGCTCGACGCCGGCAGGCAGGTGCTTGATGCCTTGCCGACCACAACGCCCCCCGATAGCGATATTGAATCATTCGGCCCCTCAGTGACCGCCAAGGCTTTCGAATTAGCCAGCCGGCTGGGCAAGAGGCAATACAGCGAGCCCTTCTTTCTTGAGGGCAATCGCGCCTTCATCGAACTCCTCGTTCCGGTCTTCAATGAACGCCGTGTTACGGGCATGCTCGTCCTCTTGTACCCTCTGGATACGCTCCTCGCCAACCAGGTGCCATGGTGGTTTACGGAGAAATACAAGGTCGAAATTGTCGACAACAACGATCTTCAATTCGCCACGAAAACCCACATTTCCGGCAACCGCAGCCAGAGCTACGAAATACCCTTCGATCCACCGGGCTCCGGTCTTTTGCTACGGGTAACAAACTACAACGCCCCGGATAACTCACTACAACGCCTGCTGGTTGCCGCCATCATCTTGCTCGCTGCCGGCGTCTTCTGGAGTCTGTGGCTGGTCCGCGACCTGATGAAGAAACGCTCTCTCGCCGAAGATGCGCTACGGGAAGAACACGCCTTCCGGGCCGCCATGGAAGATTCGCTAACCGTCGGCATGCGCGCTCGAGACTTGCTCGGGCGGGTCATCTACGTTAATCCGGCCTTCTGCAGAATGACCGGCTTCAGTGCCGCCGAGTTGGTCAACCAGACGCCACCCATGCCCTATTGGGCACCGGAACAACTGGAAGAAACCTATGCCATGCACCAGACTGTACTGGCTGGCGAAGCACCAACAGACGGCTTTGAAATAACCTTCATGCGCAAGAGCGGCGAGCGATTCCACGCACTTGTCTACGAGGCCAAGCTGATCGACGGTAGCGGAAGACATACCGGCTGGATGGCCTCGGTGCTCGACATCACCGAACGCAAACGAGCCGAAGAACTGGCACGCCAGCAACAGGAACAACTGCAATTCACTTCCCGCCTGGTCACCATGGGCGAAATGGCGTCGACGCTTGCCCACGAATTGAACCAGCCCCTTGCCGCCATCGCCAGCTACAACACCGGCTGCCAGAATTTGCTGAGCAGCGGCAAGGCCACTCCACAAGATATTCTGCCGGCTTTGGAAAAAATCGGCGTGCAAGCCCAGCGTGCTGGCAAGATCATCCGCCGCGTCCATGATTTCGTCCGCAAGAGCGAACCCAAACGAGCCCCCTGTCAGCTCGGCGAGGTCATTGAAGACTGCCTGGGTTTCGTTGAAGCAGAGGCACGCAAGCGGCATGTCCGGATCGAATGCTCCATCCCACCATTGCCACCGATTCCCGCCGACCGCTTGATGCTGGAGCAGGTTCTGCTCAACCTGATCCGCAATGGCATGGAAGCAATGGCTAGCAACGACGAAGCCAATCGTGTCCTGAAAATTGCGACCGAAATCGTCGAAAATGAACTGCATGTCAGCGTCAGCGACTTCGGCAGCGGCATTTCGCCAGAAATCCGCGACAAGTTGTTTACCGCGTTTTTTACGACCAAGCCCGAGGGCATGGGTATCGGTCTGTCGATCTGCCGCTCGATCATCGAATTTCACCGTGGCCGGTTGTGGGCAGAAGACAATCCCCAATCACCAACCGGAAGCGGTACGATATTTATTTTCACCCTGCCGATGGAAGCCGAATGAGCGCCCCCCAAGCCCACCTGGTTGATGACGACGATGCCATCCGTGACGCCTTGGCCTGGCTGCTGACCTCACGCGGCATTCCTTTTGCTGCCTACGACTCGGCAGAAAACTTCCTCGCCGCCTGGACGCCAGCCACCAGCGGCTGCGTCGTCCTCGACATGCGGATGACCGGCATCAGCGGCCTCGACTGTTTCGATCAACTGCTCGAACTGAAATCGACCCTGCCTGTGATTTTCCTGACTGGCCACGGCGACGTCCCGCTGGCGGTAAGCACGCTCAAGAAAGGCGCCTTCGATTTCTTTGAAAAGCCGCTCAACGACAACGAACTGGCCACCCGCATCGAGGAAGCCATGGCGCTCGACGCCCGCCAGCGAGCGGCAAATGCTACGGTCGACTCGGTAAAAGCACGAATTTCGACATTGACCACCCGCGAGCGGCAGATCATGGAACTCGTCCTGCTCGGCAAATTCAACAAGGTCATCGCCGACGAGCTAAACATCAGCATGCGCACCGTCGAGGTGCATCGAGCCAACCTTTTCGACAAAATGCAGGTAAAAACTGCGGTCGAACTGGCCAATCTGCTCAAACCCTAATGCCGATGCTTCCCTACCGCTTCTTTTTTCGCTAGCATCACGCAACATTCACGTCGCCACTCCGGCGCAAACTTACCTATTCGTTACACCCATCCCATGAGGCAACCATGAGCGAGCACATCCATTACGTAACCGACGACACATTTGAAGCGGAAGTGCTGCAATCGCAGCAACCCGTTCTCGTCGACTACTGGGCCGAATGGTGCGGCCCCTGCAAGATGATCGCTCCGATCCTCGACGAAGTAGCCACCGAATATGCGGGCAAACTCAAGGTTGCCAAGGTCAACATTGATGACAACCAAGCCACTCCCGCGAAGTACGGTATCCGCGGCATTCCGACGCTGATGATTTTCAAGAACGGCAACATCGAAGCAACCAAGGTTGGCGCACTGTCCAAGTCCCAACTCGCTGCCTTTATTGACAGCAACCTGTAATCTCCGTAGTCTCCCGCCCTGAAGGTGCGTTCTGCACCTTCAGGCAGATGCCACCGGCCAAGCGCCCACGCATCACTCCCCACCCAAAAGCTCCCAAGCTCTTGCGCCCCGGTTTCGGGCAGCAGCCCGGCCCATCATTTACTGGCGCCACACACTCCTACATGCAACTTTCCGAACTAAAAACACTACACGTCAGCAAACTGCTGGACATGGCCACCGAACTGGCCATCGAAAACGCCAACCGCATGCGCAAGATGGAGCTG
Organism: Ferribacterium limneticum; assembly: GCF_020510585.1. Lineage (GTDB taxonomy): Bacteria > Pseudomonadota > Gammaproteobacteria > Burkholderiales > Rhodocyclaceae > Azonexus. Next base: position 3,045,795 of record NZ_CP075190.1, read on the forward strand.
ATCTACGCCATCCTGAAAGCCAAGGCCAAGAACGGCGAGACCATCTACGGCGATGGCACGCTGGAAGTGCTGTCGGACGGCTTCGGCTTCCTCCGCTCCTCCGACACCTCCTACCTCGCCAATCCGGACGACATTTACGTCTCTCCATCGCAAGTTCGCCGCTTCAACCTGCGCACCGGCGACACCGTCGAAGGCGAGATCCGCACGCCTAAGGAAGGCGAACGCTACGTTGCATTGACCAAGCTGGAGTCGATCAACGGCTTCCCACCGGAAGCCAACAAGAACAAAATCATGTTCGAGAATCTGACGCCGCTGCATCCGACGCGTCACCTCAAGCTCGAGCGCGACATCAAGTCCGAAGAAAACATCACCAGCCGCGTCATCGACATGATTGCGCCGGTCGGTTGCGGTCAGCGCGGCCTGCTTGTCGCTCCGCCAAAGACCGGCAAGACCGTGATGCTGCAAAACATTGCCCACGCCATCACCGCCAACCACCCGGAAGTCATTCTGATCGTCCTGCTCATCGACGAGCGTCCGGAAGAAGTCACGGAGATGACGCGTACCGTCAAGGGCGAAGTCGTTGCCTCGACCTTCGACGAGCCGGCTACCCGCCACGTCGCGGTTGCCGAGATGGTCATTGAAAAAGCCAAGCGTCTGGTTGAGCACAAGAAGGATGTCGTCATCCTGCTTGATTCGATCACCCGCCTCGCCCGTGCCTACAACACCGTTCAACCTGCCTCCGGCAAGGTGCTGACAGGCGGCGTCGACGCCAATGCCCTGCAGAAACCGAAGCGCTTCTTCGGCGCCGCGCGCAACATCGAGGAAGGCGGCTCGCTGACCATTCTCGCCACGGCACTGATCGATACCGGCTCGCGCATGGACGAAGTGATTTACGAAGAATTCAAGGGTACCGGCAACTCTGAAATCCACCTCGACCGTCGCATGGCCGAGAAACGGATGTACCCGGCGGTGAACGTCAACCGCTCCGGCACCCGCCGCGAAGAACTGCTGCTCAAGCCCGACGTCCTGCAGAAAATGTGGGTTCTGCGCAAGCTTTGCTACCCGATGGACGACCTCGAGGCGATGGAATTTCTGCTCGACAAGGTCAAATCGACCAAGGGCAATCAGGAATTTTTTGACGCCATGCGCCGCGGCTAATAATAAATATTGCAAGCCGGTGATTATTCAACGATAATCTCCGCCTTCCCAGATCGGCCACATCCGCCGGTCGCTTGACTAAGGACTAAAGATGAAAGCCAATATCCATCCGGATTACAACGAGATTCAGGTGACCTGCTCCTGCGGCAGCACCTTCACGACCAAGTCGACCATGAAGAAGGCCCTTCATGTCGAAGTCTGTTCGCTCTGCCACCCGTTCTACACCGGCAAGCAAAAGATTGTCGACACCGCCGGCCGTGTTGAACGCTTCAACCAGAAATTCGGTGCCATGCGCGGCAAGGCTGCTGCCTGATCTGCACGGATTACGGTATAAAAGGCAGCCTTATGGCTGCCTTTTTCATTTCTGGCCGACATGTCTGATTCGCTCACGCTGATTCGCGACACCTTGCGTCGAGGCATTCGCCTGCCACCGGCCGGCTGGGTGCTCGCTGCCATCCTCGCTTTCTACGTGCTGGCCGGCCTGTTCGGCCGCGATCCGTGGAAGGGCGAGGACGCCATCCACATTGGCGCCGCCTGGCATATGCTGAACTACAGCGACTGGCTGTCGCCTGACCTGGCTGGTCGCCCCTTCCACGAACCGCCGCTCTACTACTGGAGCGCCGCCCTGACCGGCAAGCTGTTTGGCTGGTTGCTGCCGCTGCATGAAGCAATACGTCTGGCCAGCGGTATCTGGGTTGCGCTGGCGCTGATCGGGCTTTACTACGCCGGCCGCGAGTTGTACGGCGAGGACAATGCTGCAGCCAGCCCGCTCCTGCTTGCCGGCTGCGCCGGCTTGCTGTTCCACGCCCACGACGCACAGCCGATGCTCATCGCGCTCGCCGCCTATGCCGGTGGCCTGGGCGGTCTCGCTGCCATTGGTCGAAAACCTCGCCTGACCGGAATTTTCTACGGTCTGGCAGTGGCCGGGTGCCTGCTCGGCACCGGGATCGCCCCGACCCTGCCCTTGCTGGCCATCGCGCCCGTCGCCTGGTGGTTGTCACCGGACCGACCAAAGGCGCTGCACACTCTGCTCATCGGCCTCGCCATTGCGGCCGTCCTTATCCTGCCTTGGCCATTGCTACTGCTCAACCTGGAGCCAACTCGCTTCCACGGCTGGCTGGCCACCGAGCTGGCACCGTTGAAAACGCCATTTTCCCTCGATGGTGGTGGCCGTTTCATTGCCATGCTGCCGTGGTTTGCCTTCCCGGCCTTTCCCTTGGCAATCTGGACGCTACGCATCCGGCGCAAGGAGATCAAGGCACCGGCCCAATTGCTGCCGCTCGTCTTTTTGCTGATTACCTTGCTGCTGCTGGCCTGGGCCTACCGCCCCCGACAGATTCCCGCCCTGCTGCTCCTGCCGCCGCTGGCACTGCTCGCCACGCCAGGAGCTTTGGCCTTGCGCCGAGGGGCAGCCAACGCCTTCGACTGGTTCGCGATGTCGACTTTCAGCGTTTTCATCGGCATTGTCTGGCTGGCCTGGTCAGCCATGGCCCTGGGCTGGCCGGGGCAGATGGCCAAGCGCGCCGTGGTGCTGCGCCCAGGCTTCGTCGGCCACTTAGATCTGCTGGCCCTGGCCGTCGGCCTGGCAGCAACGGCATGGTGGATCTGGCTGATCGTCACCGCGCCACGCTCACCGTATCGCAGCCTGACGCACTGGACGCTCGGTTGCACGACGCTGTGGCTGCTGGCGACGACACTGGTCATGCCGTGGTTCGACTTCAACAAGTCCTACCGCCCGGTCGCCCAGGCTATAGCGCAGACTTTGCCGGCTGACCACGGCTGTCTGGCCGAGCGTGGACTGAATCAAACCCAGCTTGCCTCGCTGTCCTATTTCGTCGGCATCGAACCGGCCAACGAAAACTCAAAGGCGGGACAGGCTTGCAACTGGCTCTTGGTCGTCGGCGACACGCGCAGCGAACTGGCGGCACCGAACGGCAAGTGGACCAAGGTCTGGGAAGGCAACCGCCCGGGTGACCGCAAGGAAACTTTCCGCCTTTTCCGACACTGACCGCGCCCGGCAGGAATCCGCAGCGACGCGCCAGCTTTGCTGGCCGTCTTGCTGAGCAGGTGCCTTATCAGTACCCTAGGGGTGCAGCGGTTGCGGTGCGATTACCCCTTCAGGAAATGCTCGCGGTAATACTTCATTTCATCGATTGATTCGTAAATGTCGGCCAGCGCCGTGTGCTTGCTCTTTTTCTTGAAGCCCTTGTAGATCTCCGGCTGCCAGCGCTTGCACAGTTCCTTCAAGGTGCTGACATCAAGATTCCGGTAATGGAAGAAGGCTTCCAGCGTCGGCATGTAGCGTGCCATGAAACGGCGATCCTGGCCGATCGAGTTGCCGCACATCGGCGAGTGGCCGGCCAGGGAATATTTCTTCAGAAATTCCAGCGCCTGGGCTTCGACTTCAGCCTCATTCATCGTCGACGCCTTGACCTTGTCGATCAGGCCGGAACGACCGTGGGTTTTCTGGTTCCAATCATCCATGCCGGCGAGGATTTCGTTGGTCTGATGGACGACCCAGGCAGGCGACTCGGCGATCATTTCGAGCTCCGAGTTGGTGACAACCATGGCCATTTCGATAATCCGGTCGCCATCCGGGTTCAGACCGGTCATTTCCATGTCCAGCCAGACGAGGTTGTTTGCAGTGCCTGCCATATAATTGCCCGAATCCTTGAAAACCGCGATTTTCGCACAGCTTTGGTCCCCCATCCGTGACACCTGACTTCACTTTCATTTTTCTGCTTTTTTTCGGGTTGACCGTAACAGTCCGCCTCTGGCTCAAACTGCGCCACATCCGTTTCGTTGCCGCCCATCGCAACGTCGTGCCGGCTGACTTCGCCGAACGCATTGCCTTGCCGGCGCATCAAAAAGCCGCTGATTACACCGTCGACCGCAGCAAGACGGCGATTGTCGGCACGCTGATCGAGGCCGCCGTGCTTCTGGCCTTCACCCTCGGCGGCGGCCTCGCTGCCCTGCACGATTTCTGGTCACTCCGCCTGGACGGCCTTGCCTACGGCCTGGCGATGATCTTCAGCGTGATGGTCATTTCCGGCCTGATCGACCTGCCGCTGTCGCTGTACAGCCAGTTCGTCATCGAAGCCCGGCACGGCTTCAACCGGATGACTCTCGGCCTGTTCATCAGCGACCTGCTCAAGCAAACCCTGCTCGGCATCGCCATCGGCGCCCCCGTCATTGCCGCCGTCCTCTGGCTGATGGGCGCCATGGGCCAATACTGGTGGCTTTACGTCTGGCTGTTCTGGAGCGGCTTCAACCTGCTCATCATGTTCGTTTACCCAACCTGGATCGCGCCACTGTTCAACAAATTCTCGCCGCTTGAAGACGGCGAAATGAAATCGCGTATCGAAGCCTTGCTCGCCCGCTGCGGCTTCCGTTCCTCCGGCCTGTTCATCATGGACGGCTCGAAGCGTTCGAGCCACGGCAACGCCTACTTCACGGGCTTCGGTAACACCAAGCGCATCGTTTTCTTCGACACCCTGCTCGCGCGCCTTGAACCGCCTGAAGTCGAAGCCGTGCTGGCCCACGAACTCGGCCATTTCCGCAAAAAACACGTCGTCAAGCGCATGGTCCTGATGTTCGCCGGCTCACTCGGTTTCCTCTGGCTGCTTGGCCAACTGATCGACGCTCCATGGTTCTACGCCGGGCTGGGCGTGCCGGCTCAAAGCACGACGCTGGCGCTCATCCTCTTCTTCCTCGTCATGCCGGTCTTCACTTTTCTGCTCACCCCACTGATGAGTCATTTGTCCCGTCGCCACGAATTCGAGGCCGACGCCTATGCGGCTCAACACGCCGCCGCCAGCGACCTCATCCGCGCCCTGGTCAAGCTCTATCAGGACAATGCTTCAACCCTGACGCCCGACCCGTTACACTCACTGTTCCACGATTCCCACCCGCCGGCAGCGCAGCGCATCGCGCACCTGCAAATTCAGGAGAAACCCGCATGAAAACAGTCAACGCACTGCTTGCCAGCTCCCTGATCGCCCTGCCGGTACTGGCCGCCGAACCGTGGGGCAAGGCCGACCCGAAAGCGGGCAAGGAACACCACGACAAGGCCTGCGTCACCTGCCATGTCCGCCTCTACGGTGGTGATGGCAGCAAGATGTACACCCGTGATGGTCGCTTGCTGTCGACCCAGCTCGATATCCTGCAACGCGTCGCCACCTGCAACGCGATGACCAAGGCCGGCTGGTTCCCGGAAGAAGAAGCCGAAGTTGCCGCCTACCTGAACCAGCAGTACTACCACTTCAAAGACTGATGGAAGGCCGCGTCATTGCCGCGCACGGCCGCCAGTACGTCGTCGAACTGGCCGACGGCTCACGCCTGCCCTGTTTCCCGCGCGGCAAGAAAAGCGATGTCGCCTGCGGTGATCGCGTCGACATCAAGCAAACCTCCGACGACCAGGGTGTCATCGAGGCAATCCAGCCGCGCACCAGCCTGCTCTACCGCTCCAACGAAATCCGCCAGAAGCTGATCGCCGCCAATGTCGATCAACTGGTCATCGTCGTCGCCACCGAACCGGCCTTCTCCGACGAACTGATTGCCCGCGCCCTCGTCGCCGCCGAAAGCGAGGAAATCGAGCCGCTCATCGTGCTCAACAAGTGCGATCTGGCCGACAAGCTGCCAGTCGCCCGCCAGCGCCTGGCGGTGCTCTCCAACCTCGGCTATCGCGTCCTCGAACTGTCCGCCCTTGAACACGCCGAAGACCTGCGCCCCTACCTTGCCAACCAGACCAGCGTACTCGTCGGCCAATCCGGCATGGGCAAATCGACGCTGGTCAATGCGCTGATCCCCGAGGCCCGGGCCGCCACCCGCGAAATATCGCAGGCGCTCGACTCGGGCAAGCACACGACAACGCACGCCACGCTCTACCACCTCGATGCCGACAGCCATCTGATCGACTCGCCCGGCCTGCAGGAATTCGGCCTGGGCCACCTCGACCGGCTGGAAATCGAACAAGCCTTTCCGGATTTTCGCCCCTATCTCGGTCAGTGTCGTTTCCGCGACTGCCATCACAACCGCGAACCGGATTGCGCCCTGATTGCTGCAGTCGACGCGGGAAAAATCGAAAACTCGCGCTTTTCCACCTATCACCGTATTGTTGGCAACCAACGAAATAGCTGAATGTCGGGCTTCGTTGGCTCATGTCGGCGTGTTTTGGCGTTCCAGCCCGGGCTTTGCCTCATTGCTACGGTCAACCGGAAATTTTGGCCAAAATCGAAATCGAAATCGGCTCAGGGACGCGTGCAACCGGAGCTCCCCCCATCACGCCGGGGAGGGGTTTTCCGCCATAGCAATTTTCTGATCGAAATGTGATAATTCTGTGAAATTCGCCACGACCGGCGACTGGAGACGGCAAATGGGCGCTAACCCGCCAACCATACTCATCGTGGACGACACCCCGGAGAACCTCAGCGTCCTCGGTGAGTTGCTGCAACCCACATATCGGGTGCGTGCCGCCAACTCCGGCCGGCGTGCGCTACAGATAGCGCTCGGCACACCAACGCCGGACCTCATCCTGCTCGATGTGATGATGCCGGAAATGGACGGCTACGAAGTTCTTGCCGAGTTGCGAGCCGCCCCGGCGACACGGAACATCCCGGTCATTTTCGTCACGGCCATGGACGGCACCGAGGATGAAGAGCGCGGCCTCGACCATGGCGCCGTCGATTACATCACCAAGCCGATCCGCCCCACCATCGTCCTCGCCCGCATCCGCACCCAGCTCGAACTCAAGCAGGCGCGCGACATTCTGCGCAACCAGAACGACTATCTCGAAGCCGAAGTCGTTCGCCGCATGGGCGAAAACCAGCTCATCCAGGAGGTCAGCATCCATGCCCTGGCCCGCCTGGCCGAGACCCGCGACCCGGAAACCGGCAAGCACCTGCGCCGCACCCAGGAATACGTCCTGACCCTGGCCAGGGCGCTGCGTGACAACCCGCGTTTCTCCGGCTATCTCGACGAGCGGACCATCAACGCCCTCGCCCAGTCCGCCCCCCTGCACGACATCGGCAAGGTCGGCATCCCCGACCATATTCTCCTCAAGCCCGGCAAACTGACCCCGGAGGAGTGGGAAATCATGAAAACCCATGCCGAACTGGGCAGCAACGCCATCGCGCAGGCCGAGGCCGATGCCGACAAGCCGGTCGAGTTTCTCGCCATCGCCAAGCTCATCGCCCGCTCCCACCACGAAAAATGGGATGGCAGCGGCTACCCGGACGGACTAGCCGGCGATGCCATCCCGATTGCTGCACGCCTCATGGCCCTGGCCGACGTTTTCGATGCCCTGACCTGCAAACGCGTCTACAAACCGGCTTTCTCCTTTGACGACGCCTACCGCATCATCGTCGACGGCAGCGCCAGCCATTTCGATCCCGACGTTGTCGAGGCATTCGTTCGTGAATACCCCACCTTCATGACCATCGCCAAGACGTACGCCGAATAGACGATGGACCATCCCCCTCTGCCTAACCAGAAAAAGGAACTCCACCGAGCCATTGCCCAGGTAGTCCTGCCCTACGTGGCACTGGCGGCGCTGTGGATTCTGGTCTCGGATCAACTCCTTGCCTACATGATCCCCGACGCCGAGGCGCGCATCACGGCAAGCGTGCTGAAGGGCTGGTTTTTCATCGTCATCACGGCAGGCCTCCTCTCCGCGCTGCTTTACCGCTTGCTGCGCGAGAACATGGCTCGCCGATCTGTCGCCGAAGATGCGAAAGTGGTTATCGAGCATGAACGCGGCCGTCTGCGTACCCTGTTCGACACCATGCCCGACCTCGTCTGGTTGAAGGATCCTGACGGGGTCTATATCAGTTGCAACAAACGCTTCGAGCAGTTCTTCGGGGCCGACGAAGCCAGCATCCGGGGGAAAACCGACTTCGATTTCGTCGACCCGGAACTGGCCAGGTTCTTCCGCGCCAATGACCTCGCCGCACTGCTCGCCAAAGGTCCCTGCCGCAACGACGAGTGGGTGACCTTCGCCAGCGATGGCCATCGCGAGCTGCTGGAGACCACCAAGGCGCCGATCCACGACAGCGCCGGGCATCTGATCGGAGTCCTCGGTATCGGCCGTGACATGACCCAGAACCACGAATTGCGGGAGCGCTTTACCATCGCCTTCAATGGCAGCCCGGCGGCCATTTCGATAACCACGCTGGACGACGGCACATTCCTCGAGGTTAATCCGCGCTACCAGCAACTCCTGGGTTGGCAACGAGACGAGCTGATTGGCAAGAGCGCCCTCGATTTTCATTTATGGCCGAGCCCCGAAGCCAGAAAAACATGGCGCGACCTGCTATTAAAAACCGGCCTGCTGCAGGACTATCAGACCGAATGGCGACATCGCGACGGGACGCCCATCCAGATCAGCCTTTCGGCCGAAGTCGTTCACCTCGGTAGCAACCCTTACGTCCTTGCCTTCGTACTCGACATCTCCGAGCGCAAACAGGCAGCCGAACAAATCGCCCAGTTGCAGGAGCGCCTGGCCATTGCCTTCCGCGCCGCGCCGGTCGCCGCCTGCATCACCCGCCTGACCGATGGCAAGGTGGTCGAAGCCAATGCCCGCCTGCTCAGTGAATACGGTTGGACCCGTGAAGACCTGCTCGGCAAGACCACGCTCGAGGCCGGGCTGTGGGGAAGCGCCGAGGACCGCGCCACGATGGTCGAGTTGCTGCGCCGCGATGGCCGGGTCATCGACTTTCCCAGCATTGGCGTCGGGCGCGATGGCCGCCGGCGGGAAATAAATATTTCTGCCGAAAATGTACTGATGGATGGCGTGCCGCATCTGGTCGTCTATATCGTCGACATTTCCGAGCGCACCGGGGCGGAAAGGGCGCTGCGCGAGCGTGAAGAAATCTATCGCAGCATCGTCAGCCACGCTCAGGACGGCATTTGCCTGATCGATCCGGAAACCCTGAAATTCATCGAGATCAACGATGCCGGCCTGCGTGGCCTGGGCTACACCCGCGAAGAGTTCTCAGAGCAGACCATGGCCACGATCCAGGCCACGATGAACGAGGCCGAGACACGAGCCGCCATCGAAAACACCCTGCGCGAAGAAAGCGTACTCGCCGAAAACCAGCACCGCCGCAAGGATGGCAGCATCCAGTTTGCCCGCGTTGCAGCGGCAGCCATCACCATCGGCGGCAAGCGTCTGGTCAGCAGCATCTGGCAGGACATCACCGAAGAGAAACTCACTGCGGCAGAGCTCGAGCAGCATCGCGAGCACCTCGAAGAGCTGGTCGAAGCCCGGACCATCGAACTGGAGGCGGCCAAGGAGGCGGCCGAACAGGCCAACCGCGCAAAGAGTGATTTCCTGGCCAACATGAGCCACGAAATCCGCACGCCGATGAATGCCATCATCGGACTCACCCACCTTGCCGAGCACCACACGCAGGATGCCGAACAGCTCGGGCGCCTGAACAAGGTGGCGGATGCCGCACGCCATCTGCTGGCGATCATCAACCAGATTCTCGATATCTCGAAGATCGAAGCCGGCAAACTGGAACTCGCCCCGGTCGATTTTCTCCTCTCGCGCGTCCTCGACAATACGGCCGAACTGGTGCTCGACCGCCTGCAATCACGCGGCCTCCAGTACACCCAGGAAATCGACCCGGCGCTGCCGCCGGTGCTGCGTGGTGACCCCCTGCGCATTGGTCAGGTCCTGCTCAATTACCTCGGCAACGCGGTCAAGTTTACCGAAAAGGGCAGCATTTCCGTCTCCGTCAATCTGGTCATGGCCGAAGCCGGCAATCTGCTCGTGCGCTTTGCCGTCACCGACACCGGCATCGGCATCCCCGCCGAACAGCAAGGCCGGCTTTTCAAGGCCTTCGAACAGGCCGACAACTCACCGACCCGACGTTTTGGCGGCACCGGGCTCGGCCTCGCCATCGCCCACCGCCTGGCCCATCTGATGGGAGGCGATGCCGGTGTGACGAGCACCCTCGGTCAGGGCAGCACCTTCTGGTTTACCGCACGACTGCAGATCGGAACGTCCGCCACCGACATCTCCACGCCACGCCTCTCGGTCAACGAAGCGGAACAGGTGATCAGCAGCGAATACGCCCATGCCCGCATCCTGCTCGTCGAAGACAACGCGATCAATCAGGAGGTAGCCCTCGAGTTGCTGCGCGGGGTTGGCCTGCAGGCCGATCTTGCGGTCAACGGGGAAAAAGCCGTAAAAATGGCATCCGAAACGGCCTACGATCTGATCCTGATGGATATCCAGATGCCGGTCATGGATGGCCTGACCGCCACCCGACTGATTCGTCAGAGCCCTGCTGGCCGCCGGGTGCCCATTCTGGCGATGACCGCCAACGCCTTCGGCGAAGATCGGCAACGCTGCCTCGAGGCCGGCATGAATGACCATGTCGCCAAGCCGGTCAACCCGGGCAGCCTCTACGTCACGCTGATCAAATGGCTGACGCCAGCCGTCATTGAGACCAATACCAGCCAAGCCCCGGCGCCTGCTGCGCCCGCCTCGTCCGATGCCGCACAGAAGACCATCGCCGCCCTCGAAAAAGTGCCCGGGCTGGATAGCGCCTACGGCCTGCAAGCCATGCGCGGCAAGCTGCCCAGTTATTTGCGCTTGCTCGGCATTTTCCTTGACACGCATGGCCACGACGACGAGAAAATCGTTGCAGCCCTGAACAGCGGCGACCTCACGCAGGCCGGGCACATTGCCCATAGCCTCAAGGGCGTTTCCGGAACCCTTGGCCTGACGGGAATTTACGAAGCAGCCTTGGCCCTCAATGAAGCTTTGCGCGAATCCGCCGAGCCGCCTGAAATAGCCCGCCTGGTCGCCGCCCTGGGCGAACGCGTGGAGGAAACAATGGGCGCCCTGTCCCCGATCGTTGCGACGGCCAAAACCGAAAACAAATGAGCGCCAGTCCGACAATCACGCTTCACGACATCATGAGCAGCCATGTGCGCAGCCTGCCGCCGCACGCGACGCTGGGCGAAGCCGCGCAGCTGATGGCCGAAGAACATATTTCCAGCCTGCTCGTGATGGAGGCAGAAAAAGCCCTCGGTATCATCACCGAAAGCGGCATCCTGCGCACCCTGCATGAGCACCAGTCGGCCGATGTCCGGCTCGACGCCATCATGTCGAGTCCGCTGATCACCGCACCAGCCGATCTCGATCTGGCCAGCGCCCGCCACCTCGTCGAGGAACACGGCATCCGCCACCTTGCCGTCACCGATTCGTCCGGCCAGGTCTGCGGTATCGTCAGCGACACCGATTTCCGCCTGCGCCTGGGCAGCGAAGCCTTCCGCCATCTGCGGACGGTGGAGGGCAGCATGGATCGAAACATCCCCAACCTGCCGCCCGAAGCGACGCTTGGCGACGCCCTGGCCAGCATGGTCGGGCATGCCGCCGATTACCTGATCGTGGCCGAGGATGGCAAACCGATCGGCATCATTACCGAACGCGACATCCCGCGTCTGATCAGCACCTACCAGAACCTGCACGCCACCACATTGCGCGAAGCGATGAGCACCCCCTTGCGCAGCGTGACTGTCGACGCGGAGATCGGCACGGCACTGGAAACGATGAACCGCTTCCGGCTCCGGCACATGGTCGTCCTCGCCCGTGACCACCGGATTCTCGGCGTCATCAGCCAGCGTCGGCTATTCGAGCAGTTGGCGCGGGAACATCTGGAAGGCGCGATATTCCAGGCCGAGCAGGAACGCCAGCGGCTGCGTCTCGAAACCCATCTGCGCCTGGCACTCGATGGCGCTGCTGCCGGCAGTTGGGAATACAGTCACAAGAGCGGCAGTCTGATTGCCAGCGATGGCCTGCTGGCCATGCTCGGACACACCCGCGCCAACGCTCCGCAGACGAAGACCGAGTGGACGGAGTGGATACACCCCGATGACCGGTATTTGCTGGACGCCACGTTCAACGGAAAAAGTGGCCAGAAAGACCATTCGCGGGTCACCGAATGCCGGATTCGCCACAACACGGGGCACTGGCTCTGGGTAGAAGATCGCAGCAGCGTCGTCGAGCGTGGTGCCGACGATAGCCCCATTGTCACCACGGGCGTGGTCAACGACATCACCGAACGCCAGGTTAGCCGTCAGCAAATCACCAGTCAGAACCGCGCCCTGCGCATGATGAGCGGCGTCGCCCAGGCGCTGGTCCGCTACAACGATGAGCAGCAGATGCTGGCTGAAATTTGTACCGTTTCCGTTGAAATCGGCGGCTATCTCATGGCCTGGGTCGGCGAAGTGGTGCATGACGAGAAAAAGAGCATCGTGCGAATGGCCAGTTCGGGGCTGAGCGAACCGTATCTGAACAATATGGAAGTCACCTGGGGCGATGCGCCGAGCGGCCGTGGACCGAGCGGCCGCGCCGCCCGCAGCGGTATCCCGGCGATCATTCGCAACATCGACGACGATCCGTCGTTCGAAACATGGCGAGCGGCTGCACAGGAGCAGGGATTTCGCGCGACGATTGCGCTCCCGCTACGCGTTGACGGTCGGGTCGTCGGCGTCCTCAATCTTTATTCGGCCACGGTCGACCCGTTTGACGACGAGGAAATCACCCTGCTCGGCAACCTTGCAGGCGAACTGGGCCTCGGCATGAGCATGCAGCGCTCGCGGCAAACGCTGGCCCAAAGCGAAGCCATGCTGCTCCAGGCCCAGCGCCTGGCGCGGCTTGGACACTTCACTTTCGATGCGGCAACCGACTGCCTGACCGGTTCGCCGACGCACAACGAAATATTCGGACTGGCGCCGGACGAACTACTCGACACCGAGGGCTGGCGACAGCTGATCCATCCCGAAGACCGGACGCGGATGAGCGATTACTCACGGGACCACGTCTTTCGCGGCGGGCAGGCATTCGACAACGAATACCGGCTGATCCGCCGCAATGATGGTCAGGAACGCTGGATCCACACCGTCGGGCAGATCGTCTATGGCAACAATGGCCGGGTCAGCCGGCTGTTCGGCACAAGCCAGGACATTACCGAGCGCAAGCAGTTCGAGCAGCGCCTGAGCCAGAGCGAGGCGGAACTGAAAGAGGCGCAGGCTGTCGCCCATCTCGGCAGCTGGACGCTGGACATCGTCAACGACAAGCTTAACTGGAGTGCCGAGGTCTATCAGATATTCGCTCTCCCGCACGATCACCCGTTGCGGCTGGCCGACTTCCTCGACCGTATCCACCCCGATGATCGGGAACGCGTCCTGACCGACTGGCAGGCAGCCCTGGCCGGCGCCAGCTACGACAGCGAGCATCGCATCCTCGTCAATGGCGAGCTGCGCTGGGTCCGTGAGCGGGCCAATGTCCGCTTTGACCCGTCCGGCCAGGCGGTATTCGCCGTCGGCACGGTGCAGGATGTCACCGAGCGTCACCTCGCCGAGGAACAGTTGAGCAAGCTGTCGCTGGCCATCGAGCAAAGTCCGCACAGCATCGTCATCACCAATATCCGTGCCGAAATCGAGTACGTCAACGACACCTTCGTCAGCAATACCGGCTACAGTCGCGAGGAATCGATTGGCGCCAACCCGCGCATGCTGCACTCGGACGAGACGCCCAAAGAAACGTATACCGAGATGTGGGCAACGCTCGGCGAGGGAAAAACCTGGCGCGGGGAGTTCATCAACAAGCGCAAGGACGGCTCGGTTTTCACCGAATTTTCCATCATTTCACCGGTCCGCCAACGCGATGGACTGATTACGCACTATCTCGCCATCAAGGAAGACATCACCGAGAAGAAACAGAATCAGTCCGAGCTGGCAAGCTACCGGCACCACCTCGAAACGCTGGTCGCCGACCGCACCGAGCAACTGATTGCGGCCAAGGATGAAGCCGAATCGGCCAGTCGTGCCAAGACCGCCTTCCTGGCCAATATCAGCCATGAAATCCGGACGCCGATGAATGCCATCATCGGCCTCACCCACATCGCCCAGCGCAGCGCCGGCAGCAGCGAACAGCAGGGCAGGCTGGCCAAGGTCGCCGAGGCGGCGCATCACCTGATGGGCATCATCAACGATGTGCTCGACATTTCAAAAATCGAGGCCGGCAAGCTGCACCTCGAACATACCGGCTTCTCGCTCACCAAACTGTGCGCCACGACCTGCGAGATGATGGCCGAGCGCGCGCAGGACAAGCACCTGCCGATCAACTGCGCGATCGACCCGGCCCTGCCGGCCACCCTGCTCGGCGACCCGCTGCGCCTCCAGCAGATACTGCTCAACTTCCTGTCCAACGCCATCAAGTTCACCCACAGCGGTACGATCGCCGTCCGGATGCACCTGCTCGGTCGCGCCGATGGCCACGCCTTGATCCGCTGCGAGGTCAGCGACACCGGCATCGGCATAGCGCCAGAAGGTGTGGCCAAGCTCTTCCGGCCCTTCGAACAGGGCGATACCTCGACCACCCGCCGCTATGGCGGCACCGGCCTGGGTCTGGCGATCAGCCGCCGGCTGGCCGAAGCAATGCACGGCGAGATCGGCGTAGACAGCCAGCCGGGCAAGGGGAGCACCTTCTGGTTTACCGCCCGGCTCGGCCTGGCAGATGAAAAACAGCAAGTGCCGGCGACGGTCGTCGCGCCCTCACCCAGCCACCAGCTCGGGGCGCATGTCCTGATGGCCGAAGACAATGCAATCAACGCCGAGGTAGCCAGCGAATTGCTGCACTCGGCCGGACTCAAAGTCGATCTGGCCGTCGATGGCAGCCAGGCCCTCAATATGGCCCGCCGGCGGCATTACGACCTGGTCCTCATGGACATGCAGATGCCGGTCATGGACGGCCTCGAAGCCACTCGCCAGATTCGCGCCCTGCCCGGCTGGGGAAAAATACCCATCCTGGCGATGACGGCCAATGCCTTCGACGCGGATCGCGACACCTGCCTGGCCGCCGGCATGAACGACCATGTAGCCAAACCCGTGGCGCCGCATGTCCTTTTCGCCGCCCTGGCCCGCTGGTTGCCGATCAAGGCCCCAATCCCGATGATGGCCGACGTCAAGTCCGTCGCCAGCAACGAACTGTCCGGCATTGTCGGACTGGACAGCCGTTTCGGCCTGCAGTCGGTGCGCGGCCGGATGGACAGCTATCTCCGGCTGCTCACCAAGTTCTCGGAAAACCACAGCGAAGACTTTGCCCGTATCCGTGACAATCTTGCTGCCGGCAACCGCGATGAAGCCCGGCGCCTCGCCCATTCGCTGAAAGGCGTCTCGGCCACGCTCGGGGCCGTTCTCATCAACAAGACTTCAATGGCGCTTGAAACGGCGATCAAGGAAGGCCAGGAGAGGACCATCATCGAGCCGCTCATCGCAGCCACCGAGCAAGCCTACGCATCATTGCGCGAGCAATTGACCGCCGTCGCCCAGCCCGCACAAACGGGCGACGATGCGGGCGATGCGGCGGCAACGACTGCCCTGCTCGAGCGCCTGCGGCACGAACTGCAACAAGGTGAAATGAGTGCCCAGAATCTCGTCCGCCGGCAGGCCAATACCCTGAAAAAGGTTCTCGGCAGGGATTACATGGCCTTCGAGGAACTGGTCGACTCCTTCGATTTCGAAGGAGCGCTGACCTTCCTCAACGACACCGTCCAGCCCTAGGCCGGACTATCCAGCCAGCGACCGGCGCCCAGCCCGGCCGCCCGGCCACTGGCCAGGCAGGCGGTGAGCAGATAGCCGCCGGTTGGCGCCTCCCAGTCAAGCATTTCGCCGGCGCAGAAGACGCCCGGCTGGCGGCGCAGCATGAGGTTTTCGTCCAGCCCTTCGAAGGTAACGCCGCCGGCCGTGCTGATCGCTTCATCGAGCGGCCTGGTCGCCGTCACCACCAGCGGCAAGGCCTTGATCGCCGCAGCCAGGCGGCTCGCTTGATTCATCGTCTCGGCCGGGCAGAATTCACGGAGCAACCCGGCCTTGACGCCTTCGATGCCGGCATGCCGGCGCAGATGGTTGGCCAGCGAATCGCGGCCACGCGGCCGGGAGAGGTCGGCGCTCAGTTTTTCCAGGCTGCGGCCGGGGGCCAGATCGAGGTAGAGGGTGGCGCTGCCATCGCGGGCCAGCGCATCGCGCAAAGGGGCCGAGACGGCATAGATCAAACCGCCTTCGGTGCCCGTCGCCGTGATGTTGAATTCGCCCTTTTTTTCCGGTTGACCGTGGCAATGTGCTGAAACGGCCTTGACCGGGGCGCCGGCAAAACGCTCGCTGAAATACGGACTCCACGCTACATCGAAACCGCAATTGGCTGGTTTGAGCGGCGCCACCTCGATGCCGCGCTCAAGCAACATGGGCACCCAGGCGCCATCCGAGCCGAGTTTGGCCCAGCTACCGCCACCGAGGGCCAGAATGACGGCGTCGGCCTTAATCGCGATTTCCCCGGCCGGCGTGGCAAAACGCAGGCTGCCGTCTGGGGACCAGCCAAGCCAGCGGTGGCGCACATGAAACTGCACGCCCTGGCCGCGCAGGCGATGCAGCCAGGCGCGGAGCAACGGCGCCGCTTTCATGTCGGTCGGAAAAACCCGACCCGATGTGCCGACGAAGGTGGCTATGCCGAGGCCATGGATCCATTCGCGCAGTTGCGTCGGTCCGAAGGCGTCGAGCAGCGGGGCTATCTGCGCCGCCCGCTCGCCGTAACGCCCAATGAAATCGACCAGCGGCTCGGAGTGGGTGATGTTCATGCCACCCTTGCCGGCCATCAAAAACTTGCGGCCGACCGAGGGCATCGATTCGTAAATTTCGACTTTTTTCCGGTTGACCGTGGAATCGGTTGCCGCGAGCATTTCGGCCGCCATGAGCCCGGCCGGGCCGCCGCCGATGATGGCGACGCGCTGCGTCACTTCTCGTCCGCGTCGGCTTCCGGCGCCTCGGGCGTTTCGGCTGGCTCGTCCGCTTCCGCCTCGAGCAGTTCGTCGGGAATTTCTTCCTCGTCGAGCGGAATTACCGTCACCGCGACGTCCGGTTCGGTGCCGCCGCCGCCGAGAATGATGCCGCGCAGCGGCGAAATGTCCGAGAAGTCGCGGCCGAAAGCCAGCGTGATGTGCTCGGTATCCGGCAGCAGGTCGTTGGTCGGATCGAAATCCACCCAGTCGTGCTCGCTACCCGGGGCATAGACCGAAACCCAGGCGTGCGATGCGTCGGCGCCGATCAGGCGCGGCTTGCCAGGCGGTGGCCGGGTCAGCAGGTAGCCGCTGACGTAACGGGCAGCCAGGCCGAGGGCGCGCAGGCAGGCGATCATCAGGTGGGCGAAGTCCTGGCAGACGCCGCGCTTGTTTTCAAGCACTTCGAGGACCGGCGTCGACACCGTGGTCGCCTCCGGATCGAAGGTGAATTCGCGGAAAATCTTCGCCATCAGGGCCTGGGCGCCGACCAGCACCGGCGTGTCGGGCGGGAAGCAGTCGGCGGCGTAGTCGGCCAGCTCGTGTTTGACGCGGACGTGCGGGCTTTCGAACAGGAAGCGCGTCGCATCGAGATCGGCCGGGAGCGGATCGGTCGAATCGTAGGCCAGGCGGTCGCGGACTTCCTCCCAGGGCAGCGAAGCCTCGATATCCTTGGGCAGGTGCGGCATGACGGCGACGGTCATGGCCGAACTGATGAACAGCTCGTCATGCGGCGTGTGGAAGGCCATCCAGGTCACCGGGTTGCCGAAGGCGTCGCGACCGTCACGGCGCCAGGTCGGCACCGGGGTGATGTTGATGCGCTGCTCTTCGACCTGCTGCCAGTCAAGAACGCGCGGCGACAGATGCAACTGTTGCTGTGACAGCGAAACGTTGCTGCCATAGTCGTAGCGGGTTTCGTGCAGGACGCGGTAGCGGACGGGTTCCATGATCAGACCGCCATCGTCTGCCGGCTGACATCGCCGACATGGGTGAAATAGCGCATGCCGAGTGCCTCGGAGAGTTTGTTGGCGGCGGCATCGAGCGCTTGCAACAGGTCGGCGAGTTCCTCACAGGCCGAATAATCGCGCGCGCTGTCGAACTGGATATTTTCCAGGCGGTGCAGGTCGAAAGCCTGCAGCCGGGCCAGCGCAGCGGCCAGACCGGTGCCAAAATCGTCGCCGAGCTCACGCCCCATGCGCTCCAGGTAGTTGCCCAGCACATTGGCCTGAAAGACCACGCCGTGCGGGTTGCTCTCGTCGAAGACGAGCAGGTCGACGACCGGCAACAGCTCCGGTTGGCGCGAGTAGCGCGAGCGGTAGGTGATGATCGAGTCGGATAGTTCGAGCAGCCATTCGAGCGAGCCCTGGCTGCGCGCCGCCGGCATGCGCAGGAAATGGGCGACCATCATGGCCAGGAAGGAAAGTCGTTCGATCCGCCGGCCGATGAACAGGAAGCGCCAGCCATCGTCGCGCGTCATGTTGTCCATGGCGAAACCGGTCAGCGACGACGACACGCCGAGCACGCGGTCGAGGAAGGCGATCGCTTCGGTCAGCGTCGGGTGCGTCTTGAGTGCCGCCTGCTGATCGCGCTGCAAACGGTTCAGGGAATGCCAGTGGTCAAGCGAAAGACGTTCGCGGACGTGCGTTGCCGACCACATGAGGGCGCGGATATTACGGGCCAGACTGCCCGGCTGCTCGGGATCGTAGATCGCCTCGAGCAACTCGTGCTCGCCGCCTTCCTTGACTTCAGTGTCCTCGCCCGGTTCGGGCAGCACGCCCAGGCGTCGGGCCAGTTCCAAGGCGGCAATGACCACCGGCGTCTTCTGGCCACCGCCGACAACGACGCGCGACAGGGCGACGCGCAACATGCGGGCGCTGTCGTCGAAGCGTTCCGAATAGCGGCCGAGCCAGAACAGGTTTTCAACGACGCGCGAGGTCAGGTTGGCGCCGGCGCGCACCAGATCACGCACGCCGACCGACGGCTTGAGCAGCGAAAACTGGCTGACCGGGCCATTGGTCAAAACCCAGGCATCCTTCGAAGCCCCGCCGCGCTGCATCGAAATGATCCGCGTGCCGGCGGCGGTCGTTACCCGGGCCAGACCGCCCGGCATCACCGAATAACCGTCCGGCGTCGTCACCGCGTAGGCGCGCAGGCCGACCGGCCGGGCCAGCAGGCGACGTTCGTGGGCCCGGCTCCAGGTCGGCGCCTGCGACAGATTGATCATTTCCTGGGCGACGTAGGCATGCGGCCGCGCTTCGATCCGGCGCAGCATCTCGGCGCGCGCCTCGCCCTTCAGTTCGTTGCCGAAGACCGGCTCCATCTGCTGGGTCGGGTAGGCCGGCTTGATGACCAGATCGTCGAAGTTTTCCTTGACGTAATCGAGGGCCGGCTTCTCGCCGCACCACCAGGTCGCCACCGACGGCATGGCCAGCTTTTCGCCGAGCAGGTGCCGGCAGATGGCCGGCAGAAAGCCCATCAGCGCACCGGAGGCGAGCAGGCCGCTGCCCAGCGCATTGGCGATAACGACGCGCCCGGCGCGCGCCACATTGAGCAGACCGGGAATGCCGAGCGCCGACTCGCCACGCAGTTCGAGCGGGTCGCAATAGGCATCGTCCTGACGGCGCAGGATGACGTGGACGCGCTTGAGGCCGCGCAGGGTTTTGAGATAAACCGTCTCGCCGCGCACCGTGAGGTCCTGCCCTTCAACGAGCGGGAAGCCGAGGTAGCGCGCCAGGTAGGCGTGTTCAAAATAGGTTTCATTGTACGGCCCTGGCGTCAGCAGAACCATGTGCGGCTGCTCGTCGCCTTCGACCGGGGCCAGCGCCGTCAGGCCGTCGAGCTGGTCGCGGAAAAAGTCGGCGACGTGCTGGACATGCAGGTCGCGGAACATTTCCGGGAAAACACGCGAAACGATGAGCCGGTTTTCGAGTGCATAGCCCGCCCCCGACGGAGCCTGCGTGCGGTCGGCGATGACCCACCAGCGGCCGTTCGGCGAACGGGCCAGATCGACCGCGTAATTGTGCAGCCAGACCCCGCCCGGCGGCTTGACGCCGCGGCACGGCCACAGATAACCATGCTGGCCATAGACCAGCGCTGGCGGCAACAAGCCTTTGGCGAGCAGCGTCTGCTCGCCGTAGAGATCGTCCAGAATGGCGTTGAGCAGGGTGGCCCGCTGGGCAACCGCTGCCGATAGTTCGGCCCATTCGTCGGGCGGGATGATCAGCGGCAGTGGGTCGAGCGCCCACGGCCGGTCGGCCCCGTTCGGATCGGCGTAAACGTTGTAGGTGACGCCATTTTCCTGGATGCGCTGCTCGGAAAAATCGAGGCGACGGCGCATTTCCTCCGGCGTCAC
The DNA here is from genome assembly GCF_020510585.1 of Ferribacterium limneticum. Classification (GTDB taxonomy): domain Bacteria; phylum Pseudomonadota; class Gammaproteobacteria; order Burkholderiales; family Rhodocyclaceae; genus Azonexus. The sequence continues at coordinate 3,066,153 of NZ_CP075190.1, forward strand.
CGCATCAAGGTGGCTCAGGAACTGATTCCAGTGCGGCCGGACAGACCCGTCCTTGGCCAGCATTTCATCGTAGCGGCGGGGACTGTGGGGGTAGATTGCGAGGAGGGTGCGAGCCATTGAGCGTTCTTATGAGCTAAAACAGGCCGTTGCCGGCCTGTTCTGCGGTCAACCCGAATTTTTGATTAAAACCGACGCAAGTCTAGCGTAAACGGGTGCTCGGCGCTGACCTCCGCCGCCTTGACCTGCATCTTGCCCGGCGTGTGGCCGAAGCGGAAGAAGCGGGCCAGACGACGGCTTTCGGCCTCGAAGGCATTGACCGGGAAGGTGTCGAAACTGCGCCCGCCCGGATGCGCCACGTGGTACTGGCAACCGCCCAGCGACCGCTGCATCCAGGTATCGACTATGTCGAAAACCAGCGGCGCATGGACGCCGATGGTCGGATGCAGGCAGGACGCCGGCTGCCAGGCACGGTAGCGCACGCCGGCAACGAATTCGCCGTTGATGCCGGTGTTCTGCAGCGGCACCGGAACACCGTTGCAGGTCAGCACATAGCGGTCGGGCGCCATGCCCTTGATCTTGACCTGGACGCGCTCGACCGAGGAATCGACGTAGCGCACCGTGCCGCCACCGCCGCCCTCCTCGCCCATGACGTGCCAGGGCTCAAGGGCGTGACGCAGTTCGAATTCCATGCCCTTGACGGCGAAGTCACCGTATTTCGGGAAGCGGAACTCGAAGTGCGGGGCGAACCATTCGGCCTTGAACGGATAGCCGGCTTCGGCCATTTCCTGCATGACGTCCTTGAAGTCCTGGTCTGCGTAAAAGGGCAGCATGAAGCGGTCGTGCAGCTCGGTGCCCCAACGGGCCAGGCGGGCCGGCTCGTAGGGCGTCTCCCAGAAGCGGGCGATCATGGCGCGGAGCAGCAACTGCTGGGCCAGCGACATGCGGGCGTGCGGCGGCATTTCGAAGGCGCGCAATTCAAGCAGGCCAAGGCGACCGGTCGGGCCGTCCGGCGAGTAGAGCTTGTCGATACAGAACTCGGAACGGTGCGTGTTGCCGGTGACGTCGGTGAGCAGGTTGCGCAGGATGCGGTCGATCAGCCACGGCGGCACGACGCCGCCCGGCTGAGGAATCTGCTTGAAGGCGATTTCGAGCTCGTAGAGGCTGTCGTTACGCGCTTCGTCGACGCGCGGCGCCTGACTGGTCGGGCCGATGAACAGGCCGGAGAACAGGTAGGACAGGCTCGGATGGTTGTGCCAGTAGGCGACCAGGCTCTTGAGCAGGTCCGGCCGACGGAGGAAGGGTGAATCGTTCGGCGTCGCGCCGCCGAGGACGAAGTGGTTGCCGCCGCCGGTACCGGTGTGGCGACCATCGACCATGAACTTTTCGGTGGTCAGGCGCGAGTAGTAGGCCGACTCGTAGAGGTGGGTGGTCTGATCAACCAACTGATCCCAACTGCGGGCCGGGTGGATGTTGACCTCGATGACGCCGGGGTCGGGCGTGACGCGGAAATGCGTCAGGCGCGGATCGGACGGCGGCTCGTAGCCTTCCATGATCACCGGCAGCGACATCTCTTCGGCCGTCGCTTCAACCGCAGCGACGATTTCGAGATAGTCGTCGAGCTTTTCGGTCGGCGGCATGAAGACGTAGAGACGACCGTCGCGCGGCTCGGCACACATGGCCAGGCGGGTGATCCAGCCGGCCGATTCCTTGAAGCGCGGCATCGTTTCGGTCGGTTTTTCCCACGGCCGGACCTTGCCGTCGCCGGTCGCCGAGGCAGCGGCCCCGGCGGCTCCGGCGGTACCGGCACCGGTGCTGCCATGGCGGCTCTGCATCTGCGGCTCGCGGGCACCGGTTTCACCGCTCACGCGGTTACGCAGGGCGGCGTAGCTGGCCAGCGGATCGGTCGCCGTTTCGGCATCGGGGACATTGACGTAGGGGTAGTCGCTGGTCGCCGTCCAGGGCTGCGAGTCGTAGGGCAGGCGGTAGCCCATGGCCGAATCGCCGGGGAACAGGTAGCAGCGTTCGGCACGCAGGAACCACGGGCCGGTCTGCCACTGGTTCCAGACATTCTTCATGATCGGCAGGACGTGGCCGACGGTGTAGGTCATGCCCTGCGTGAACACCTTCATCAGGCGCTCGCGCTCCATGGCGTCATCGACGCGGGAGTCGAAGGGATCGACGTTACCCGGCAGGCGGCGCTCGCGCCACATGTAGTAATAGACGTCCTCGAAAGCCGGGAAGACGTAGTCCGAGGTCATGCCGAGGCGTTCGGCGACGCGCTTGAGGAAGCGCTGGGCGTGTTCGGCCGTGGCGCCGTAATTGACGCTTTCGTTGGCATACAGCTCGGGGGCATTCCAGATCGGCTCGCCGTCCTTGCGCCAGAAGCAGTTCAGGCTCCAGCGCGGGAGTTGTTCGCCGGGATACCACTTGCCCTGGCCGAAGTGCATGAGGCCGTTCGGGGCGTATTTGCTGCGCAGGCGATGGAAGATGTCGGCGGCGAAAATGCGCTTTGTCGGGCCGAGAGCGGCGGTGTTCCATTCGGCGCCATCCGGGTCGTCGACCGCGACGAAAGTCGGCTCGCCGCCCTGGGTCAGGCGCACGTCGAGCTTGCCCAGCGTATCGTCGATCTGGTGGCCGAGGCTCTCGATCTCGACCCATTGCTCATCCGTGTAGGGCTTGGTGACGCGCGGCGCTTCCCAGATGCGGGTGACCTGCATGTGGTGTGAGAACTCGGTTTCGCACTCGTCGAGGCCGCCGGTGACCGGCGCGGCGGAACCGGGTTCCGGGGTGCAGGCGAGCGGAATGTGGCCTTCGCCGGCGAACAGGCCGGAGGTCGGGTCGAGACCGATCCAGCCGGCGCCCGGCAGATAGACTTCGGCCCAGGCGTGCAGGTCGGTGAAGTCGGCTTCGGGGCCGGACGGGCCGTCGAGCGACTTGACGTCGGCGGTGAGCTGGATCAGGTAACCGGAAACGAAACGGGCGGCGAGGCCGAGGTGGCGCAGGATCTGGACGAGCAGCCAGGCCGAGTCGCGGCAGGAGCCGGAACGCAGGGTCAGCGTTTCTTCCGGCGTCTGGACACCCGGTTCCATGCGAATGGTGTAGCTGATGGCTTTTTGCAGGTTGGCGTTGAGGGCAACGAGGAAATCGACGCTGCGCAGCGGTTCGCGCGAAATGCCGTCCATGTACTTCTTGAGTTCGGGCGTTTCCGGCAGCTTGTGCAGGTAGGGGGTCAGTTCATGGCGTTCCCAGGCCTCGTAGGCGAAGGGGATCTTCTCGGCATGGTCTTCAAGGAAGAAGTCGAAGGGGTTGATGACCGACATCTCGGCCACCATGTCGACCTCGATGCTGAATTCGCGGGTCTTTTCCGGGAAAACCAGGCGGGCCAGATAGTTGCCCTGCGGATCCTGCTGCCAGTTCACGAAATGCTTGTCCGGACCGATCTTCAGCGAGTAGGACAGGATGCGGGTCCGCGAATGCGGACAGGGGCGCAGGCGAACGACCTGCGGCCCGAGATTGATCAGGCGATCGTAGTTATAACGAGTGACGTGATTCAGCGCGACATGGATCGACACGAGCTTGCTCCAGACAGAATGATTGAAGGCTTAAAAGCAAGACGCGAACCACCTTGCAAGCCATTGTTTTTTAAAAAAACCAAATCTTCACACGCACCCGATGAAAGCCTGATGACAGGACGGGCGCACCAAAAACGTGCAGCGCCGCCCAGCGCTACGTGAAAAAAATTTACGGAAGTCTGACGAATCCTGCGGCGTCAAGTTCAACGAAGGGGTTGAAGCAGACTTCCCAGAGAAAGCCGTCCGGATCGGCAAAATATCCGCGAAAGCCGCCCCAGAAGACCTTGTCGGCGGGGCGAACGAGCGTCGCGCCGATGGCAACTGCCTCCTCCAGCGTAGCGATCACCGCCGCCTCGGACGGCACGTTGTGGGCCAGCGTAAATCCGGGAAAACCGCTGCCGGCTGACGCTACGGCCGCATCCTCGGCCAGCGCCTCGCGCTGGAACAGGGCAAAGGCCACCGAACCAGCCTGAAAGAAGGCAATTCCTTCCTGGCTGGCCGACGACTCCTGCCAGCCCAGCGCCTTGTAGAAAGCCCGGCTGCGGGCCAGATCGGACACGCCGAGGGTGATGAAGCTGATGGTCTGATTCATGATTTCCGGCACCGGGTTGCAAACGACAATTTTATGCGTATCGATTTCAGAATTGGCCAAATTTTCCGGTTGACCGTGGAAGTTTACCCAGGCTCGTTGCTACACCCGACAATCACCGCAATTAAGGGCGCCAGGCTGCTCACTGTCCGCCGTTTTCCCCACCTGACTTCCCGCCTGCCTCCGCAGCCGAATAATCGACCTGGCGTGGCAGGATGACGGTGAATCGCGAGCCCTTGCCCACTTCGCTGCTCACTTCGATGCGGCCATGATGTTTCTTGACGATGCCGTAGGACAACGAAAGGCCCAGCCCGGTGCCTTTGCCGACTGGTTTTGTCGTGAAGAAGGGCTCGAAAATGCGGCCGAGGTTTTCCGGCGGAATGCCCCGCCCGGTGTCTTCAATTTCAACGCGGACTTCAGCCTCGGTGCTGGTTGTCCGAATGCTGATCTGCCCCCGCTCTTCGATGGCATGCGAGGCATTGACGAGAAGATTCATGAAGACCTGGTTGAGCTGTGACGGCGCACACATGATTTCGGGAATGGCGGCGTATTCCTTGACGACCTTGGCCTTGTACTTGAGTTCGTTCCAGACCACGTTGAGGGTGCTGTCGAGCCCCATTTCGAGGTTGGCCATGACGAATTCGGAACTGCCGACATGGGAGAAATTCTTGAGGTCGCGGACGATGTCCTGAACGCGCTGGACACCATCGTTGGTTTCGGCCAGCAGGATGTCGAGATCCTGTTGCAGGTAGTCGAGTTCGAGATCCTTCTTCAGCTGGCTGACACTGGCCAGGGAAACTTCGCCGAGTTCGTGCTCGATTTCAGCGTAGGCCTTGAGCACCTTGCCGAGGTCCGCGATATAGCGTTGCAGCGTGCCGAGGTTGGATTTGACGAAGCCGACCGGGTTGTTGATTTCGTGCGCCACGCCAGCCGCCAGTTGGCCGATGGAGGCCATTTTTTCGGACTGGATCAACTGGCTCTGCGCTTCCTCCAGGCGGGCAATCAGCACCGCCTGCTGCTCGCGCTCGGCCCTCAATTTACTGTTGGCCGACTGCAGTTCGCCGGTTCGCTCCTCGACACGCAGTTCAAGTTTGTCCAGGGATTCGCGCAGCGCATCCTCGGCGGCGACCCGGCGGGTCACGTCGGCAAAGCTGAAAACGCGGCCGACGATGTGTTCGCCAAGATATTGCGGCCGCGACTTGCATTCGAATACCCGCCCATCAGCCAGGTTGAAATGCTCGTCGCTCTCCTCGCTGTCCATGATGGCGCTCAGCCTTTCCCGGCAGGCGGCCTCTTCCTTGACACGGCTCGAGACATGGGCAATGACGTCGTCGTCCTTGTGCTGTTCGAGCAACGTGTCGGGAATCGCCCACATCGCCGAGAACATCCGGTTCATGCTGACAATCCGGCCGTGCCAGTCGATCGCCAGAATCCCGTTGCCGGTGGCTTCGAGGGTCGCCCGCAGGCGTGACAGCGTCTGCTCGAGCTGCTCTTCGGTCCGGCGTTCCTGGCGGATATCGCGGGCCTGAACGAGCAGATAGGTTTTCTCTTCATGCTCAATCAGCGAGATCGATTTCGACACCTCGATGAGCTCGCCATCGGCCCCGCAATAAAGCCCTTCCTGCCATTCGATTTCGGTAAAGACGCCGGCCGCGACCTCTTCCCAGTAAAAGACATCCGGCAGCGAGCTTTCGATATCGATGATCTTGCGTTCAAGCAGTTCTTCCACCGTGTAACCAAGCACCTGTCCGGCCTGGCGATTGGCCTGGACGATCTGCAAGCCATCGGTATCGACCAGGAGAATCATGCTGGCACTGTGATCGAGCATCTTTTGCTCGAGAGATGTCATTTCTTGGTCCCCTCCTGCCCCTGGCAGGCGTCGAAGTAGTAGCTGACCCGCTTGCGGGGACTCAGGTAGTTGTAAACGTGGCGCGGCACCAGGGCCGGCTTGATCGCCTTGGCGATATTGAGGTCGGACTCGAGCGACAGGTCGATCAGGATCGCCTCATCCCGGGGAACCGATTCGTCATACACCACGAGAATCGGCTTCATCGGCTGGCCGGTGTTGACTGTCGCCACCATGGCCATGGCGCCATTTGACAACTGGACCACGGTCCCCGGCGGATAGACGCCAAGCCGGCGAATGAGCAGTTGCAACAACCGCGGGTCGAATTTGCCGCGCAACTTGGCAAACATCAGCGACAAGGCTTCATGCGGCATCAGCGCGTTGGCGATATTGACCGGGTTGCACAGCTCGTCGTAGTAGTTGGCCAGCCCGACAATGCGCGCCAGCAGGTTGATGCTCTCGCCCTTGAGGCGCTGCGGATAGCCCGAGCCGTCGAACATTTCGTGATGCTGGTGGATGACGGCGAGCACGGGTGGCGGGAAACCCAGGCGCTTGCCAAGGGTTACGCCGTAGTCGCAATGCTGCTCGTAGAGATGCAGCTCGGCCTGCGTCAAGGGCTCGACCTTGAGCAGGATGCGGCTGGGAATTTCGGCCCGCCCGATGTCGTGGAACAAGGCGCCCATGCCGAGCGCTGTGACCGCCTCCTGCGGCACGCCGAGGTCGCGGGCGAGCATCAGCGAGAGCATGGTGACGTTGAGCGAGTGAAAATACAGTTCCTCGCCGCCGGCCATGTCGCCCATGACGTGAATGGCCAGTTCCGGCGCGCTGAGGATCGATTCCGAAATCTGATTGACCAGCAGAGTGGCCGACTTCACGGTCTCAGCCGGCTTGGTCAGGATATTTTTTTCGACCTCGCGGATGGTGCTGGCGGTGACGATGAAGGCATTTTCGATACGCGCCGCCGATGCGCGCTGCACACGAATACGCTCGATCATCGCCTTCTTGGCGGCCAGCGCCTTGGCGATGACCGGGCTGACCTCGTCCCTGGCCGACTGCTCGGCGGGCGCCGCCGTTTCGTCCGGATGTTCCCGGTCGCTCAGGTCCAGGCTGTAGCGCACGCGCTTGAGCCCGAGCCCGCGAATGGTCCGGATTTGCTCCTCGGTCTTGATCTTGAAGTGGCTGAGGGCAAACGGATGCTCGAACCAGCGCAGATCGAGATAGACGTACAGTCCTATCCGGAGTTCGCTGACATCAATGGTGGGATCGCTGTTCACGACTTTCGACAGTGGAGAAAACGGCAGTTGGCAGACGGGCAGGGAATTACATTCCGCATTCTATCCCTCTCGGGCGCCGGGCCGGCAACCCCGCGCCCGCCTCGTTGGCGCTACGTTCCCACGGTCAACCGGGTTTACTACGTGAAACGTAAAAAACGGCCAAATTTGAAAGCGCCGGCAGGACTTGGCAGGAATCAGCGCAGACCACCATAGTCGTCGGCCAACTGGTCGTAATGGGCGTGCGCCTCGGTTTCCTTGAGCGCGGCAGCGTACCATTCGAGCATTGCCGGATGGGCCAGCATGGCGTCCCGGTAGGCGGCAGCGACCGGCGGCAGCGGCACGTTGTAAACGTTGAAGCGGCAGACGATGGGCGCGAACATCGCGTCGGCCACCGAAAATTCACCGAACAGCCACGGGCCGTTGCCGGTGGCGAACTGGCTGCGCGCCTCGCTCCAGATTTCGATGACGCGATCGATGTCGCGCTGGACCTCCGGCGTCGCCGGCCTGCCCTTGAGCTTCAACTTGAGGTTCATCGGCATGGCGGTGCGCAGTTTGGCGAAGCCGGCATGCATTTCGGCCGAGACGCTGCGCGCCCTGGCCCGTGCCCGGGCGTCGGCCGGCCACATTTGGGCATAGCGTTCGGCCAGGGTTTCGGCAATGGCGATGCTTTCCCAGACCTGGAAACCGTCTTCATGCAGGCAGGGCACGCGGGCGTTGCCGGACAGCGGCTTGAGCGCCGCGTTGTAGTCGCGCCCGGCGACCGACACCATGTGCTCGGTGAAGGGAATGGCGAAATGCTTCATCAACAGCCACGGCCGCAAGGACCACGACGAGTAGTTTTTGTTGCCGATGTAGAGATCGAACATGGCGCGCTCCTGGGTTGGTTGAATTCGCCGCACAGCCTTCCCGGCAAAATTTGGCGGCGTCGGAACAACTGGCGAACTGCAATCTTAAACGTCGCCATTTCAAAATTGGCCAACTATTCCGGTTGACCGTGGCAGGCTGTTTCGGTGCCGACCGAGCATCCGGCTTGCCGCCGCATCGCTCAACCCTTTCAACTGCTCTGCGGTATTCTTCCAACCATGCTGCAGCGAGCTTATTTGACAATGGAACGAAGGTTCGGCCATGGAAAGCATTGAGGCGAAGGAAGCGTTGAACGGACCATTGGCTGAAAGTCAGCCTCGGCTGAAAACCATCCTTGACCACATCCCGTCCCTGATTGCCTATTGGGATCGCAATCTGAGGAATCGCTTCGCCAACCAGGCCTATCAAGCGTGGCTCGGCGTCGATCCCGAATCAATGCCGGGAAAACACCTGCGGGAAGTGATTGGCGAAGAGCGTTACGGTCTCAATCTCCCATACATTGAGGGCGCCCTGCGCGGCGAAAAGCAGACTTTCGAACGGAGCATTCCATCACCGGATGGAAGCCATGTCCGCCATTCGCTGGCGGAATACATTCCGGACATCGTCGACGGCAAGGTTCAGGGCTTTTATGTCGTCGTCTCCGACATCACGCCGATCAAGAAGGCCGAACTGGCGCAACGGGCCAGCGAGGAGCGCTATCGCCAGGTCGTCGAAGACCAGACGGAATTGATCGGGCGCTATCGGCCCGACGGCACCATGATTTTCGTCAACGAAGTCTATTGCCGCTTTTTCGGCAAGACCGGGACCGAACTGATCGGTCGGACGTGGCATCCCGTGGCCCACGAGGATGACGTTCCCATGATCGAAAACAAGCTGTCCTTGCTTTCCCCGGACAACCCCGTCGCCATCATCGAAAACAGGGTCTATGCGGCCGATGGCTGCGAACACTGGATGCAGTTCGTGAATCGCGCCCTTTATGACGACGATGGCAATCTTCAGGAAATCCAGTCGGTCGGCCGCGACATCTCGGCCCGCAAGCAGGCCGAACAAGAACTCGCCGCCTCCCGAGCCCAGTTGCACGCCCTGCTCGCCGCGAATGACCGGGTACGGGAAGAACAGCGAAAGGAATTCGCCCGGGAAATCCACGACGAACTGGGCGCCCTGCTCACGGCCATCGGCTTCAGTGTCGATGCACTCCATCGCCAGCTTGGCGACGCCCCGCAACTCGCTGACGAAATCGCCCGGATCAAGTCGCTTGCCTCACAAGCCAGCCTGGCCGCCCGCAATATCTGCGATCGTCTTCGGCCACCGGCCCTGGACGACCTCGGCCTGATCCCGACCTGTCGCTGGTATTTGCAGGACTGGTCGGCGCTGGTCGGCATTCCGGCCCGGGGACGTTTTGGCCCGCTGCGCAGCGAACCTTCGGATCAACTCCGCACCGACCTGTTCCGGATTTTCCAGGAATTACTGACCAACGTCGCCAAGCATTCCGGCGCCACTTTCGTCCGCGCCAGCATCTCCAGCACCGATCATGCGCTGCGCTTGCGGGTCGTCGACAACGGCAACGGTTTCGATACCAGGCGCGCAAGCCGCGGCTACGGCCTGCCCGGCATCCGGGAGCGAATGGCGCGACATGGCGGCGAATTCGACATCACCTCAGTGCCCGGGGCCAGCACGGCAACCGTCACCGTTCCTCTGGACGGTACGCCATGAAGGCCCGCGTCATCATTGCCGACGACCATCAGGTCGTGCGCCAGGGCGTGCGCGAAATACTGTCGCGGACGCCCGATCTGGAGGTGGCTGGCGAAGCCGTCGACGGAGCCGAAGCCGACGCGCTGGCCCGGGCCGGCCGGGCCGATCTGCTGATTCTCGACATCGCGCTGCCGATCCGCCGCGGCATTCAAGTCCTCGAGTCGCTACGCGCCGACGGCATCAAGTTGCCCGTTCTGTTTTTCTCGATGTATTCGGCCAGCCAGTATGTCGACTATGCCAGGCAAGCCGGTGCCCAGGGCTTTGTCGGCAAGGATGCCGACGAAGCCGATCTGCTACGTGCCATTCGACGGATACTGGCCGGCGGCACCTGCTTCCCGGCGCGCCTTCGGGCAGCACCGGATTCAGCAGCCGGCGACGATCCGTTCAAGTCACTGTCCCGTCGCGAGTTTGAGGTCATGCAGGCCCTGGCCGGCGGCACCAGCATTCTGGAAATAGCCGCCCGGCTCGGCGTCAGCCCGCAGAGCGTCACCACCTACCGCCGCCGACTGCTCGAAAAGCTCGAGGTCAGGAGCAATGCCGAGCTGGTCGCCCTGGCAATACTTCACGGCCAGATCTGAATAGTTGTCGTTTGTAGTCGAACGCTGACAGACAAAGCAGGCAACTGATCCCAATATCATATCGACGGCTGAGTGGCGTGCCGGCACGGACGCAAGCAACCGCAGGGATTTTCCAAACCAACAATCAAGTTCGGCTCCGCGTCCAAGGGAACCGGTCGGGGCATCGATCAATAGCTCGAAAGCGCACGGCGTTACGCACTCAAATGAAAACCGCCACACCGTCCCCTGCCGGCACCCCGTCTGGCAAAACAGGTCAAATATCGCTGCATCGGTATCTGACCCGCCTGATCTGGCTATGCGTCCTTCCCTTGCTCGTTCTCGCCGCTTATCTGGCTTTTGCCCACGTCAGGTTCATCCAGGCCGAACGCGATCTGACCATCCAGAACCTGGCCAATAATTTTGTCGCAGCGCTCGACCGTGAGCTGGAAGCCCGTGTCAACGGCCTGCAAATGCTCGCCCTGTCGCCAATGATTGACGATGAGAAACGGTGGGGAGATCTCTATCGCGAAGCGGAAGGATTCCAGAAAAGCTTCGGCAGCCACGTCGTATTTGCCGACATCGACATGCAAATGCTGCTCAACACCCGCGCGCCTTTCGGTTCGAAGCTGCCAACACTACCCCGACCGAGCGGAAAATCGGCGGTGACAACCGCGCTCGATACCGGCAAGCCCGCTGTTGGGGACACTTTTCTCGGCCCGGTCATCAACGAGCCGCTGATTGCCATTGCCGTACCGATCTATCGGGCCGGACAGCCCCGTTACCTGCTCTTGACGACACTCAAAACGGCACAAATTCAGCAGCGCCTGGAGCGTGTGGCGCTTCCCGCCGGGTCGGGAATGACGATCCTCGATAGCCGGAAGGAAGTTATCGCCAGGGTCGGGCCAGCAAACCTGAATATCGCCTCCGAAGAGAACACTGGCGGCCATTTTGTCGTCAAGTCCAAGGCGTCGCCGTGGTCGGTGGTGGTGGAAATCCCGCAAGAGACCTATCAGTTGCCGGTGTATGCGACCGGGATGCTGCTCGCCATTGCCTTGCTGGGGGCTGTACTGATCAGCTTTGTCGGCGGCAAACTGGCCAGCCGCCGCCTGGCCAGGGCAGTAACGGCGATCATTCCGGCCCAGCAATCCGCAGTTGACGGTGTACCTCTCGACATCACCGAAATCACAGCGGCGCGCACCCTCCTTGATGAACTCATGAACTCCCGCCTAGCCGCCGTAACGGCCTTGAGCGAGAGCGAAGAACGATTGCAGCTGTTCATCTCGCATGCGCCGGCTGCGCTGGCCATGTTCGACCGCGACATGCGCTATCTGGCGGTCAGTCGCCGCTGGCTGGAGGACTACCACCTGGGCGACCGTAACGTCCTGGGCTGCGGTCACTATGAAGTTTTCCCGGAAATAACCGAGGCGTGGAAGGCAATCCACCGGCGCGCCATGGTTGGCGAGGTTATCAGGACAGATGAAGATCGTTTCGAGCGGGCTGACGGAACCGTCCAGTGGCTGAGCTGGGAGGTTCATCCATGGTATGGGCGGGGCGGCGAGGTTGGCGGCATCGTGGTGTTTTCCGAAGACATTACCGAACGCAAGGGGGCGGCCGATACCATTCGTTCGCTGAATGCCGATCTGTCTGCCACCCTGCAGGCGACGCCCGATCTGATGTTCGATGTAGACCGGGCGGGCACCTATCGTGAGGTATGGGCGCAGGATCCCAGTTTCCTGGCACACCAGAAAGAGCTACTGCTCGGCCATACGGTGAGCGAGATGTTGCCGGGCGAGGCGGCGGCAATCGTCATGTCGGTGATAGCCGAAGCCGACCGGAACGGCTCTTCGTTCGGTCAGGTTATTCGACTCGATTTCGCCGGGGAAGCCAGGTGGTTCGAGCTGTCGGCTGCCAAGAAAGCCACGCCGGCCGGGGTTGAATCCCGTTTTATCGTCATTTCGCGCGACGTAACCGAGCGCCGGCTGACCGAACAGGCCCTGCTCGACCGCGATTTCAAGCTGGGGGCCATTGTTGAAAACTCCCCTTCTGCCCTCTCACTGAAGCATCCCGATGGGCGTTATGCCCTAGCCAATCCCAATTTCCAGCGCCTGCACCATTTGACCGAAGAAGAAATTATCGGCAAGACCGACTTCGATCTCTACCCGGTAGAAACGGCACGCCAGATCAGGGCCGACGACGAACGTTTGCTGCAGTCGATGGCCAGGCAGTCGGTCGAGGAGATCCTGCCGGTCGATGGCGAGCCCCGGGTTTTCATGGTGCATATGTTCCCGATTCTCAATGCCTCGGGCGAGGCCAGCTTCATCTGCCGGATTTCCTTCGATATCACGGTGGCCAAGCGGGATGCAGCCGAACTCGAGCGGCATCGGCATCATCTGGAAGCACTGATCGAAACCCGGACGCGTGAACTCGGCGAGGCCAATGCAGAGTTGGCGCAACATTCGGCCAAGCTCGAGGTGCTTTATGACCAGGCCAAGTCTCTCGAGATGGCGCTGCGCAAGAGCGAAGTTTTGCTGCATGGCGTACTGGACAATACACCGGCGATGATCGCTTACTGGACCCGCGACCTGACCAACGAGTTTGCCAATCATGCCTTCGAGGAGATGTATGGCATAGCGCCTGAAAATATCCGGGGCCATCATCTGCGAGAGGTGATCGGCGAACAGGCATTTGCCGAGAGCCGGTCTTTCATCGAATGTGTCCTGCACGGCGAACGGCAGTCGTTCAACCGGGAGCTGGTCGACATTCGGGGAAACCGGCGGTGGACGCAGGTGGAGTACATTCCCGACATCCACAGCGGCGAAGTCAAAGGCTTTTTTGCGCTGGTCTCGGACGTCACCCAACTCAAGGACAAGGAGCGGGAAATCGAGGCCCTGAACGCCGCTCTGGCCACCCGTGTCGAAGAGGCTGAAGTCGCCAATCGGGCTAAAAGCATCTTTCTCGCCAGCATGAGCCATGAAATCCGGACGCCGATGAATGCCATCATTGGTCTCACCCATCTGATTCGTCATGCCGGTGCAGAGCCCAGCCAGATCAAGCGGCTGGACAAGATCGACAATGCCGGCCGACACCTGCTGTCCATCCTCAACGACATCCTGGACATTTCGAAAATCGAGGCAGGCCGGCTCCAGCTGGAAAGCGAGGATTTTCATCTTTCGGCCATCCTCGACAATGTCCAGTCCATCATCGGGGAAGCGGCACGGAACAAGGGACTAAGCATCGAGCTTGATCGCGATTCGGTCCCGCTCTGGTTGCGTGGCGACCCGACGCGCCTTCGTCAGGCCTTGCTCAACTACGCCGGCAATGCGATCAAGTTTACCGAAAAAGGCGGCATTGCCCTGCGCGCCCAACTGCTTGAGGCGCATGACGACGAGTTGCTGGTGCGCTTTGAAGTTGAAGATAGCGGGATTGGCCTGAGCAAGGAACAAATCAGTCGACTTTTCCAGGCTTTCGAGCAAGCCGAAGCGTCAACCACGCGAACCTACGGCGGAACCGGGCTGGGTCTGGCCATAACCCGGCGGCTGGCCCGCCTGATGGGTGGGGATGCCGGCGTCGAGAGCAGGGTTGGCCATGGCAGCAAGTTCTGGTTTACGGCACATCTGCAACGCGGGCACGGCATCATGCCCAGTGAGCCGACCCCGCTCGAGGTCAATGCCGAATCGCAGTTGCGCCTGAATCACCGTGGCGCCAGGCTGTTGCTGGCCGAAGACAACCCGATCAACCAGGAGGTGGCACTGGAGTTGTTGCATGGGGCAGGCCTGGCAGTGGATACGGCCGGCGACGGCCGGGAAGCAGTCGAGATGGCAAGCAACAACACCTACGATCTGATCCTGATGGATATGCAGATGCCCAACATGGATGGCCTGGAGGCGACCCGAAAAATCCGCGCCCTGGCAGGCTGGACAAGCAAGCCGATCCTGGCCATGACCGCCAACGCCTTCGACGATGACCGCCGTGCCTGCGAAGCGGCCGGCATGAACGATTTTGTTGCCAAGCCGGTCGATCCGGACCTGCTTTACACGATACTGCTCAAATGGCTCCCGGCCAGAATCGAAATGACGCGTCCGGACTCCACTGCAAGACAAGCCCAGGTCGCGGCAGAAGGTTGGTCGGTACAACGAGGGGCAAGCCCCGACGAAGCCTTGGCGCGCCTGGCTGGAATACCCGGACTGAATCTGCCCCTGGGTCTATCGATGGTGCGCGGGAACATCGTCAAGTTTCTCGAACTGGTATCCCAATTCGTGGCCAGCCACGGCGATGACATGGCTCGCCTGAGCGAACTTCTGGCCGGTGGCGAGCGCGAAACGGCCGAGCGTCTGGTCCATACGCTCAAAGGCACGGCAGCGACATTGGGTGCAGAGCAGATTTCCGGCATGGCAAGAGGCTTGGAGATTGCGCTGCGCCAGAACCCGGATGACGAAAATGGTCGCCAGGAAATCAACAGGCTGATCGACGCGCTCAGCGTTGAACTTTCCTCCCTGGCGGCGGCGCAAGCTTTTCGGCCGAACGGGAACAAGGGCTCTTGGCCAGCTGCGTAAGCAGGCGAAACATCCCTGCTACGGTCAACCGGAAATATCGGCCAATTTTGAAGTCGACCAACGCCGTACCGGCGAGCGCACCATGCTGCGCACTCCCCGTATAATTCGCCCTCCCGGGCCCCGCCCTGCTTCCGATCGCCAGCCATGTTCCAGCATTTGAAATTGCCTCTTTTTTTCCTGTTGACCGCAACATTGCTCACCGCCTGCGGCGAGGTTGAGGACACGCGGCCGGGTCAGCCGGTGAAGCACCGGCAGGTCGCCTTCAAGGAGATCGTCAAGACTTTCGAGCCGATGGGCGTGATGCTGCGCAAAGAGACCTACAAGGCCGACAAGTTCCTGCCCATGGCCGAGGCCCTGCTCGCCAAACGGGATGGGCCGTGGGACTATTTTGGCGCGGACACCAACTACCCGCCAACCAAGGCGACGGCCGAGGTCTGGAAGCAGCCGGAAGAGTTCGAGAAGAACAAGAAAGCCTTCATCGCCGCCACCGACGCCCTGCTCGTCGCCGCCCAGAGCAAGGACAAGGCGCAGGTCGAAAAGGCCTACGACGCCGTTCATGAAGCCTGCAAGACCTGCCACAAGCAGTTCAAGGAACGCTGAGATTTCCGGAACAACCGCATGTTGAGACTGACCGAACTGAAGCTGCCGCTTGACCACGCCGCGGACGCGCTGCGCCCGGCCCTCTGCCAGCGGCTGGGCATCGCCGACAGCGAGCTGATCGACTTCACGATTTTCAAGCGCAGCTACGATGCGCGGAAAAAATCGGCGATCACGCTGATCTACACGCTCGACTTCAATGTCCGCGACGAGCCGGCACTGCTCAAAAAGCTGGCCGATGACCGTAACGTAGGCCTGCGGCCGAATACCGACTACAAGTTCGTCGCCCAGGCACCGGCCGAATTGAAGACCCGCCCGGTCGTCATCGGCACTGGGCCCTGCGGCCTGCTCGCCGGGTTGATCCTCGCCCAAATGGGCTTCAAACCAATCATCCTCGAACGTGGCAAGGCCGTGCGCGAGCGGACCAAGGACACCTGGGGCCTGTGGCGCAACAACAAGCTCAACCCGGAATCGAACGTCCAGTTCGGCGAGGGCGGTGCCGGCACCTTCTCCGACGGCAAGCTGTACAGCCAGATCAAGGACCCGCAGCACCACGGCCGCAAGGTGCTCGAAGAGTTCGTCAAGGCGGGCGCGCCGGAAGAGATCATGTACGTCAGCAAGCCGCACATCGGCACTTTCCGGCTGGTCAAGATGGTCGAGAACATCCGCGCCACGATCACCGATCTGGGCGGCGAGGTCCGTTTCGGCAGCAAGGTCGAGCGGCTGCTCATCGACGACCATCAGGTCCGCGGTGTGGTCATGGCTGACGGCCAGACCATCGCCACTGATCACGTCGTTCTCGCCGTCGGCCACAGCGCCCGCGACACCTTCCAGACCCTGCACGAACAAGGCGTTTACATCGAAGCCAAGCCCTTCTCCATCGGCTTCCGCATCGAACACCCGCAGGCCATGATCGACAAGGCGCGCTTCGGCCCCAATGCCGGTAACGAAATCCTCGGCGCCGCCGACTACAAACTCGTCCATCACTGCGGCAACGGCCGCGCCGCCTACAGTTTCTGCATGTGCCCGGGTGGCCAGGTCGTCGCCGCCACCTCGGAAGAAGGCCGCGTCGTGACCAACGGCATGAGCCAGTATTCGCGCGCCGAACGCAACGCCAACGCGGCGCTCGTCGTCGAAGTCAAACCTGAGGATTTCCCGGGCGACTACCGGACCAACCCACTCGCCGGAATCGAGTACCAGCGCCAATGGGAATCGGCCGCCTTCGTCGCCGGTGGCAGCAACTACGCCGCACCAGCCCAGCGCGTCGGCGATTTCCTCGCCGGCCGGCCGTCAACCGCCCTCGGCGAAGTCGATCCGTCCTACCAGCCCGGCGTGCACATGACCGACCTCGCCAGCTGTGCCCCGGCCTACGTCATCGACGCCCTGCGCGAGGCGATCCCGGCCTTCGACAAGCAGATTCGCGGTTTCGCCATGGCCGACGCCATCCTGACCGGCGTCGAGACGCGCACCTCGTCACCGATCCGCATCAAGCGCGGTGACGATTACCAAAGCATCAACACGCGCGGCCTCTATCCGGCCGGTGAAGGTGCCGGTTACGCTGGCGGGATTCTGTCGGCGGGGGTGGATGGCATCAAGGTGGCGGAAGCACTGGCGCTGTCGATAACCGGGAAGCACTGAGCTTCGGCTACGTGCCCAATCCGGCCATCCAGCTTTCTCCAGAGCGGTCGGTCTGCCGAACCCAGATTGTTCGAACTTGAATTCTCCGAAGCAGTCACTGGCGACTCCTGGGCAATGGCCGCTTGCCTATCATTATGGGGTCCGCCGCGCGCGAGTTCGACAGGCGTCTACGGGCCAACCGGCCCTGGCATCAGGATCAGCCCTAGCCATGCCACGACGATGACCGAAATTATCGGAATGGCGACAGAAAAAATGACGTAGAAGGGGATGCAGATCCAGTGTCCCTGAAATAACAGAGAAGTAAGATCACCGAAGGCAAATGCCGAAAAATCGAGAACAACCCAGCGTTTCAAATAGGTTAGCAGCCAATGCGAGTGTGCGAGGTTATAGCGCCAAGCAGCAGATCGCTCCAACCAGTTGCCGCGGTTTACGTCGCGAAACAGCCAGGCAAAAAAGAAATACTTGTAAATGAGAGAAGGGCTGTTGTCATGTTCCATTGCGACATCCCCGGAGCTATTTGTTTAGTGACAGCAGCGAATAACCAATGTTCAGATTACCGGTCAATTTGTTCCTGCGTAATTCCTCAGTTGCCGGTGTCGTGCTTGGCATCCTCTTAACACACAGGCCGTTGGTCCAACATTAGAGGGGAACTGCCGTTCAAATGGCGGCTATAGAGAATATGGGGCCGTCTGGTTTTGGCCACTTGCCGCTAGTTGAAAACGGCACCAGAACTCAGGCATTCACGCAAACTGCCCGGCCACCCAGCCCGACGACCAGGCCCACTGGAAGTTGTAACCGCCCAGCCAGCCAGTGACATCAACCACTTCGCCAATGAAGTACAGCCCGGGCGCTGCTTTTGCCTCCATGGTTTTTGACGACAGCGCATCGGTCGATACGCCGCCCAGCGTTACCTCAGCCTTGGCAAAACCCAGCGTGCCGGCCGGCATGAGCGGCCAGGCGTTGAGCTTGCCGGCAATCAGATCGAGATCGCGGCGACCGAGTTCGCCGATCGGGCGCGTCACGAATTTTTCGCCACCAAGCAGCGCACACCATTCGTGGGCGAAGCGCCGGGGCAGACGTTCGGCCAGCAGGTTGGGCAGATGCACCCGGCCCTGCCGGTGTTCTTCGAGCCAGGCACCGGCATCGAGACCGGGCAGCAGGTCGATTTCGACGGGCTGCTTCTTGCCGCTGCGGTATTCCTGCATCTGCCAGTAGCTCGATATCTGCAGGATGGCCGGGCCGGACAGGCCGCGGTGGGTGATCAGCACATTTTCGCGGAACTGCGCGTCTTCAAATTGGGCGACGGCGTCGAGCGTCGATCCGGCCAGCGGCTTGATCGGTTCAAGCACCTCGGGCGCCAGAGCCAGCGGCACGAGGGCAGGTTTGGGCGCAACGACGGGAATGGCGAACTGCTCGGCCAGCCGATAGCCGAACGGGCTGGCGCCTATTTTTGGAATGGCCAGGCCGCCGGTAGCGATAACCAGCGACTGGCAGGAAAATCGGCCATTTTCCGTGTCCACCGTGTAACGCCTGGCAACTTCGCCGGGATGACGTTCGACATGCTGCACAGCACAAGGAAAGGCCCATTGAACGCCAGCGTCGTCGCAGGCATCACGCAACATGTCGATGATCTGCTCGGCCGATTCGTCGCAGAACAACTGTCCGTGTTCGCGCTCGTGATAGGCAATGCGCCGTTTGTCCATCATTGCGATGAAATCGAACTGCGAGAAGCGCGCCAGGGCTGAGCGACAGAAATGCGGGTTCTGCGACAGATAGTTGTCGGCGCTGACCGTGCGGTTAGTAAAATTGCAGCGCCCGCCGCCCGAAATGCGGATGCGCTCGCCGAGCGTTGCGGTGTGATCGACGAGCAGCACGCGCCGACCGCGCGCCCCGGCCTGGGCCGCACACATCATGCCGGCCGCGCCGGCGCCTATGACGATGATGTCGAAATGCATGGGGTCCGATCGGGAAAAATAGCTTGCGCTGAAACGGGGCGGATTCTATCACCCGCGGCTGGACCGTCCCGTTTGACCCCATTGAGGCACCAAATCGAGGCACACCTCATCCGACCAGAAAAATTTTTGTTGTAAACGCAACAAGCCAAATCATCATTCATAATGCATAATCCTCTTGCGCCGATCTGGCCGAAATACTGTTTCAGAAAACACATGGAATTACGATGAGAGAAAGGTTTTCAGGCATTTTTCCCAAAAAATAGCCGAATCCTGGATCACATTTATGCAATACGTTTGAAACAGATGTTTGCCACACTGGCTTGAGTCTCTTTACCCAGGCCATACCGGCAGCATTGCTGCAATGCAGCATTTTGTTAAAAACATTGTTACAATGCGCAGGCAGCAATTATTTACTTACCCATCTCAAGGAGCCTCCGATGTCCATCAATCCCGAGCAATTCGCCGCCGCTAACAAAGCCGCCGTTGATTCCCTGTTGTCCGTCGCCAACACCGCCCTGGCTTCTGCTGAACGCATCGCCAGCCTGAATCTTGAAACCGCCCGTTCCGTGCTGGAAGACTCCGTCTCCGGCGCCAAGGCCCTGATGGGTGCCAAGGATCCGCAAGAAGCCCTGTCGATCCAGGCTTCGCTGACCCAGCCGAGCGTCGAGAAGGCTGTTGCCTACTCCAAGTCGGTCTACGAAATCTCCACCGAAACCCAGGAACAACTGGCCAAGATGGTTGAAGCCCAATTCAGCGATTTCCAGAAGAACGTTGCTGCCATGCTCGAAAAGGCTGCCAAGTCTGCCCCGGCTGGTTCCGACGTTGCCGTTGCTGCCGTTCAGAGCGCCATCGCTGCCGCCAACTCGGCTTTCGACAACATGCGCAAGACCGCCAAGCAAGTGACCGATATGGCCCAGACCAACATGGCTGCCGCTACCAGCGCTACCACCAAGGCTGTCAAGAAGGCTACCACCAAGTAATTTCAGCTCTCGCTGAACTAGAAAGGCCCGCATCACTGCGGGCCTTTTTCTTTGCGACTCGCCTGAAAACTCAGGCCGCCAGCAGGCGCCGCAAGCCGCGCATCAAAGTCCCGATGGCCGGCAGCTTCATGTACAACTCCTCAGCCGTATCCCAATAGTCGCGGTGATAGCAAACCTTGCCGTCGGCATCGAATCTGAGATGCGAGACGCCGCGCATGACTTGCGTCTCGCCCCTACCCCACAGCTTCACGCGGTAGTAGAACTCCCAGACCAGCATGGCGCCGTTCTCATCGGTGACCTTTTCAGTCACGACAAAGCGCGGTTCGGCGACCTGCCCGAACATGTGCGTGAAGATGCGCTGGATAGCCGGCAGGCCGCGCACTTCGTTGAACGGATCCTTGAACCAAACGTTGTCGGCGTAGAACTCCGGGAAGCGGGCGACGCTGGCCGGGGCGAATTCGTTGTAGAAGACAATCAGTTCGTCGAGGTTCATGTCAGCCCCCGGTAAAACGGCGAATCAGCGGGAAATACCAGCGGTAGGGGAGCAGCGCGAAAAGTTTCATGACGCAGGTAAAACGCTTGGGAAAATGGATTTCGAAATTGGCCGTTTTGAAGCCGTCGACCGTGGCAATCGCCGCCTGTTCCGGCGTCAGCAACGCTGGCATTTCGAAGTCGTTTTTCGCCGTCAGTTGCGTTGAAACGAAGCCCGGATTGATCACCCAGACACCGATGCCCTTGGGCGCCAGATCGAGGTGCAGCACTTCGGCGAAGTGAATGAGCGCTGCCTTGCCCGGCCCGTAGGCCAGCGCCTTCGGCAGGCCGCGATAGCCGGCAACGCTGGCGACGAAGGCGATGCCACCGCCCGGTTTGAGGTCGCCGAGGACGGTGGCGAACAGGCGCATGGCAGCGTTGAAATTGACGGTGACGACCTGTTCGGCGACGGCCAGATCGAAATTATCGGCGCGCATAGGGACGTAGTCGCCAGCCAGATAGATGACGAGGTCGACATCACCCCAGACGGCCAGCAATCTTTTGCGTGCGGTACTCAAACTGACGATGTCGGTCGCATCGCAGGGCACTAGCAAGGCATCAGCGATAGCCAGGGCGGCGAGCTTGTCGGCGCTCCGGGCCGACAGTGCCAGGCTCGCGCCACGCTGGCTCAACTCGCAGGCGATAGCTGCACCGATACCGCTTGAAGCGCCGACCAGCCAGACGCGCTTGCCCTTCCAGTCGGTAATTTTCGGGTTCATCGCTTGACGAAGGTCAGCGTCACTTCGCCCAGGTTGAAGCCCCATTTCGACATGTAGGAGCGGTTGATCATGACTTTGTCGTTCATCAGGAACATCCAGTCGTCGAAATCGACGTTGTACACCTTGCCGTCGACCGGCAGGGCCAGCACGTAGCGCCAGCGCAGGGCGTTGCCGGAAACTTCGCCGATGGCCTCGCCGACGACATCATCAGCCCGACCTCGGAAGGTGCCGTCGGCCTGTTTGGTCAGCGTCCACACCCGGCGCGAAGTGGTGCCGTCGGACCACTTGAAGTTCTCGTCGAGGACGCCGGTGTCGCCCGTCCACTTGGCGTCGATAACGACGTGGAAGCGTTTTTGCACATCGCCGGAACGCCCCTGGAACATGCCCCAGGCGTCGAGCGTGCCGTTGAGGTAGGTCTTCAGGTCGAGCGCCGGTTGTTCAGCGCGGTATTGTTCGACACCGGTCGAGGCGCAGCCGGCAAGACCGAGGGTGAAGGCGGCAGCAAGCAAGAGTTTCATGGTTCAGATCTCCAGAGTGTGGCGCCAGCGCCAGAGCAGCGCGCCGGCCAGCGCCTTGAAGGCAAGTGGCAACAAGGCGTAGGCAAAGGTCAGCGCAGGCAGCCCGGCGCTACCGCCCGGCACATAGCCGAGCGCACCGAGCAAGGGTAGTGAAAGCCCGGCGGCGAGCGCCAGGTTGAGCTTGGCAACAAAATTCCAGACGCCGAAACAAGCCCCGGCCTGCCCCTGGCGTTCGCCAAGATCGGCGGCGATGGCGGCGGGCAGGGCTAGATCGGCGCCGAGTGCGAGACCGGAGGCGATGCAGATGACGGCGAAGGCCCAGACGTCACCTGCACCGAGCAGGCTGGCGCCAGCGAAGGCGAGTATCGAAACGACCATCGCCAATAGCCAGGCAAAGACGCGACCGCGCCGGGCCGAGAGCATGACCCAGAGCGGCAGCGAGGCAGCGCCGACAATGAAGTACAGGGCGAGTAGCGGGCCGCTGGCGGACTCGGCCTGCAGGACGTCGGCGACGAAGAAGAGGAAAAGCGTGGCTGGTAGCGCGGCGGCGATGCCGTTGGCGACGAAGACCATCAGCAGGCGGCGGAAGGCCGGGTCGGCGAAAACGCGGCGCAGGCTGGGCAGCAAAGGTTGGCTGGCGGCGAGCACCGGCTTGCCGACGCCGACGCGGCTGAAGGTCGTGACCGCAGCGATCAACAACAGCGGCGGCAATATCCAGCTCAGACGCGCGATGCCGTCGCTCAAACTGGCCGCCAGCACGGCCGGCAGGGCAGCGGCAAGAACGACGCCAAGCAGGCCGAAGCCTTCTCGGGCGGCGGTCAACCGGGTTCTCAGGGCGGAATCCTCGCCGATATCCGCCCCCCATGCCTGATAGGCGACGCTGGCCGCCGAGAAGCCGAGGTAGGTCAGAGCCAGCGAGCCGAGCAGCCAGAGTGCGGAATGTTCGGCAGGCGGATTGAGCAGCGCGACGAAACCGATGGCGAACGGCAGCAGGGCCAGCGCCACCATGCGCGGACGGGATACGCGGTCGGCCAGCCAGCCGAGCCAGGGGTCGATGCCGGCATCGAGCAGGCGGGCGCCGAGCAGGATGAAACCGAGCAAGGCCAGTTCCATGCCGGCGGTTTCGGCGTAGTAACGGGGGACGTGGACGTAGATGGGGAGGGCGGCGAAGGCCAGGGGGAGGCCTAGAAGGCCATAGGAGAGGATGCGGCCGTTGGTCATGGTTTGCTGCCTGACGATTGGCAGGGGGTTCCGCCCTTGCGGGGCGTCTCACTTTTTCTTGCTTCGCCAAGAAAAAGTAAGCAAAAAAAAGGCGACCCTGGGTCGGTGCCGGCTGCGCCGGTTCCCTGCGCTACTCGGAGCTGGCGGGGGCTGCGGAACTCGGGCTTCGCCCTCAGACAGTCCTCGCCCTTTATCCGCCAGCCCCTGCGTTGCTCGGCACCTCTCAAGGGGCCCGGTGAAACGATCCGTGCTTGAGCTTCCGTGTCTGAATGGCAGATTTCATTTTTTGGCTTTTTTCCCGGTTGACCGTGGAAACCGGTTTTTTGCGCAACATCGGTCGAGTCCGGACGCCTTTGGGGTCCCCGTGGAAGGCGCTGAGCAACGCAGGAAGGCCGGGGGCAGTCGGCGAGGACTGTTTGAGGGCGAAGCCCGAGTTCCGCAGCCGCCCGGCCTGCCGAGTAGCGCAAGGGACCGGCGTAGCCGGCGCCGCCCTCGGGGTCGCCTTTTCTTTGGCTACTTTCTTTTGGCGAAGCAAAAGAAAGTACGCCCGCCAACAAGGCGGAAACCCAAGCCTGATCCGGAGGAACAAAAGTCATCCGACCCGCCTCAACAGCGCCGCCCGCAACCCCGGCGCACTCGTCTTCGCATCCAGCCAGATGCCAAAAAACGCCCGCGCAAAATCCGCATCGGCGACTTCCCCAAGCAAACGCCCATTGAAGTAAAACCGCGCAACCCCGGTCTCATACTGCCCAACGATGAAATCCCCTTCCTTCACGTCCGGGAAAATCCGCGTCATCAGCTCGCCCCAGGGCTTAAGGGCAACCTCATCCGCCCCCAACGCCCGCATTTCCTTGACGCTGGCGTCGGCGATGGCCGCCCCGGCAATCGTCCGCTTGTAGTCAAGCCGCAACGCCAACGGCGGCCGTTGCGGATCATCCCCCGCCCACAGCGTCGCTTCGTAAACAAGAAAGCCGAAGCGCCGAAACTCACCGTTGCCCCAGCGCTTGAGGCCGGCCGTCGGGTCGGTATTGGCAAACGCGGCGAACGGCGCCGCGGCCAGCGCCAGCAACAGCCGACGACGCGCCCCCGAGACCATTTCATTTTTGGCCGTTTCTTCCGGTTGACCGTAGGATTCGCTCATTCGCGCCCCCGAGGCCACCGGATCAACGGTGCGTGAGTTCAAACTGGACGACATCGATATTCCCGGCCAGGAAGCCTGCCTCGCAATAACAAAGGTACATGCGCCACAGGCGGCGGAAAGGCTCGTCGAAACCGAGCTTCTGAATTTCGGGCCAGTTGGCTTCGAAGGCGTGGCGCCATTCGGCCAGCGTCCGGGCGTAGTCCTGACCGAAGGCGTATTCGTTGCGGACGATCAGCCCCTGTTTGGCCACAGCGGCACGGAAAGCGGCGCGCGAGGGCAGCATGCCGCCGGGGAAGATGTATTGCTGGATGAAATCGGTACTGCGCCGGTATTCCGGGAAGATGTCGTCGCGGATGGTGATGCTCTGGACAACAGCCCTTCCCTCAGTCTTGAGCGCCTTGGCGACGGTCTTGAAATAGCTCGGCCACCAGCGCTCGCCGACGGCTTCGAACATTTCGATGGAAACAACGTGGTCGAATTGTTCGTTCAGATCGCGGTAATCCTGCAGACGCAGGTCGGCATCCGGCACACGTTTCTTAGCCCAGGCCAGTTGGGCCGGCGACAGGGTCAGGCCGGTCGTCCGCAAGCCGTGCTGCACGGCCATTTCGGCAAAACCGCCCCAGCCACAGCCGATTTCCAGCACGTTCTGGCCAGGTGCAGCTTTCAGGCAATTCAGGATGCGGCGGTACTTGGCGTGCTGGGCAGTTTCGAGAGAACCGTCGTCGGCTTCGCGATAGACGGCCGAGGAATAACTCATGCTCGGGTCAAGCCAGAGTTTGTAGAAGTCATTGCCGAGATCGTAGTGCGCCATGATGTTGCGCTTGCTGCCGCTGCGGCTGTTGCTGTTCAGCCAGTGGCGGATGCGGGCAGCGAACAGGCTGCCCCAAGAGCCATAGACGGCTTTTTTGAGCTGTTCGCGATTGGCCGCCAGCAGTCTTAATAGCCCGGTGACATCGGGCGAATCCCACTGCCCGTCGAGGTAGGCTTCGGCCAGGCCGATGTCGCCGCGCGCCAGCACCTGGCCGAACATTGCCTCGTCATGGACCTGCATGGTGACGCCATGTTCGCCCTCCCCGAACAGCGCACTGGTGCCGCCCGGCAAACGGACTTCGAGCATTCCGCCCTGCAGCTTTTGGAGCAGGTCGAAGACCAGGCGGGTGTCGCGGGCCAGCCTCTCGCTGCCGCGCAAAATCATCGTGTTGTTCATTTTGTCGAATCCCGGAGGGGTTGAGGAACGTGGGCGCCGCGGAAGGGCACCCCTTTCAGCCACAGCTTCACGGCCTGCCAGTGGATGCGGAAGATCACGCCGGCGGTGAGGAAAGGCATTTTGAGGAAGGCGCCGAGCAAGGCCGCCGTGGACCAAGCGCGCGGCTTGCCCGAGATCGAGGTGAGCAGCAGTTCGCCGTCGGCGTCGTCGTAGTCGATACGGGCCAGCGGCACCGGGCGATCTAGATGGAAGCGGAAACGGTAGCCGCCTTCGATCTCGTTGAATGGCGAGACATGAAATTCCTTGGTGGCACGCAGTTCCTGAGCGTCGCGCAGTGGCGAACCGCCGACGTTGTGCAGCAGGTAGCAGTGGTGGCCGCCGAAGGTGTTGTTCACTTCAGCCAGCACAGCGATCAGCCCGCCCTCAACATTCCGGCAGAACCAGAAACTGACCGGATTGAAGACGAAGCCAAAAACCCGCGGGAAGCATTGCAGCGTGATCTCGCCGTCGTCAGGCAAGCCGTGCTGGCGCAGTTGCGCCTGTATCCACGGCAACAACGGGCTGCCGTCGCGTGGCCCATGGTCTTTCTGGCGGAAGCTGAGCACATTCCCACGGTCAACCGAAAAAATCGGGCAATTTGCCAAGGTCAGGTCGCGCACCGGCAACTGAACGTAGAAGACCGGATAGACGAAGGCGTTCACCGCCGGCCGCAAGCGCCGGTGCATGACATGGCCGAGGAAGAGGCGCGGGTGGTTCATGGTCGGCTCAGACCGTTTCCAACTCGGGCTTGACGGTGACCGCATCGACTTGCCACGGCGCCATGACACCCAGGCCATTAACGACGCGCAGCGCCGATTTCAGGCCATCTTCGTGGAAGCCATAGCTACCCCAGGCGCCGGCCAGCCAGATGCCGTTTTCACCCTGGACATCGGCCAGCCGCTGCTGGGCGGCGATGGCCGGGGCGTCGAAAATGGGGTGGGCGTAGTCGAACTCGGCCAGCACCGAGGTCGGGTCCGGCTCGCGCGCCGGGTTGAGGGTGACGACGACCGGTGTATCGAATGGCAGGGGTTGTAGCCTGTTGATCAGGTAGGAAACGCCGACCGGCTGCTCGCCGGGCTCGCCGCTACCGGCAAAGTAGTTCCACGCCGACCACAGCTTCTCATCGCGCGGCAGCAGGGCGCGGTCGGTGTGCAAAATCGCCCGGTTGGGCTGGTAGCGGATCGCCGAGAGCACGTCGCGCTGGCCGTCGGTGGCCGTGAAGCCGAGGATGGCCTGAGCCTGATCGCTGTGGCAGGCCATCACAACTTGATCGAAAGTATCGCAGCCGGCGGCGTGCGTCACCTTGAGCCAACCACCTTCGCGGCAGACAGCGCTGACCGGACAGGCCAGCCGGATTTCCCCGCCATTGGTGATGAGTCGCGTGGCGATTTTCCGCACATAAGCGCGACCGCCGCCGACCACCGTCCGCCACATCGGCCGGTCGAAAACCTGCAGCAGACCGTGGTTCTGACAAAAGCGAATGAAGGTGGCCAGCGGCATGTCGCGCATCTGCCCGGTCGGGCAGGACCAGATGGCAGCCGCCATCGGCAGCAGATACCAGTCGGCAAAAGCACTCGAATAGCCGCCATCGCTCAGAAATTCCCGCAGACTGAGTTCGTTATCCGGATGCGTCGCCAGCCAGGCCGTGCTTTCGCGATTGAAACGCAGGATATCGGTCAGCATCGACCAGAACTGCGGGCGGAACAGATTGCGCCTTTGCCCGAAAACCGTCGCCAGATTGCTGCCGGCCCATTCGAGATCGGGGTTTTCCAGACTGACCGCGAAGGACATCTCGGTTTCGACGCTGTCGACCCCGAGCAACTCGAACATCGCGATCAGATTGGGATAGGTCTTGTCATTGAAAACCAGGAATCCCGTATCAACCGGATGCGTCTTGCCTTCCAAAGTCACGTCCACCGTATTGGTATGGCCACCCAGATAGGCGCCGGCTTCAAACAGTGTCACGTCAAAATCGCGGCTCAACAGCCAGGCGCTGGCCAGCCCGGAAATGCCGGCGCCGACAACCGCAATCCGTTTTCTTGATGTCCTGTTTGATGTTGAAAACACGCTTAGCTCCTTACTTGTTTTGTCCTAGACAAACAGGACGTTTGTTCGTAAGATAGCCAGCAAAGAATGACTTGTCAACGGTTTGTCTAACATTTGTTCAGGACAAATATGAATGCCGCTACTTTTAATATTGCCGCCGTCGAGCGCGACACCGGGCTCTCCAAGGATGTCCTGCGCATGTGGGAACGCCGCTACGGCTTTCCCGTGCCGAGCCGCGACAGCAATGGGGAACGCTGCTATCCGGCCGAGCAGGTGGATCGCCTGCGCCAGATAAAACGCCTGATGGATCTCGGACACCGGCCCGGCAAGCTGATCGCCACGCCACCGGAGGAACTGGGGGCACTGACCTCGCGCCGGTCAAAATCCGCGACAACGAATGCTGCCGTCGACGATGGCGATTTGGGCGAACTCCTCGCCCTGATCAAACAGCACGATGCCGCCGCCTATCAACAGGCCATGCAGCAGCGTCTGGCCCGGCAGGGCTTGCAGCGTTTTGTCCAGGACACTGTCGCGCCGCTAACGCGGCAGGTCGGCGAAAAATGGGAGGACGGCAGCTTCGAGGTTTTTGAGGAACACCTCTATACCGAGCTGACCAAGCGCCTGTTGCGCCAGGCCATCGCCACGCTGCCCGGCGGCCCGCGCGGACCGCGCGTGCTGCTCACCAGCGTGCCGGATGAACAGCACGTGCTCGGCCTGTTGATGGTCGAAGCCTTGTTCGCGCTGGAAGGCGCCGAGTGCATTCCGCTCGGCACGCAAATGCCGCTGCTCGAAATCGGCCGCGCCGCTGAGGCCCATCAGGCAGACATCGTTGCACTCTCCTTCTCGCTTGCCTTCCCGCAACGGCAGATTCCCGGCCTGCTCCAACAATTGCGCCTGGTCCTGCCGGAGAAGACGGTGCTGTGGGCGGGTGGCGGCGGCGTCACGCGCGTCACTAGGACAGGCGATGCCGAGCTGATCACGACGCTTGACGATGCGCTTGAGGCGCTGGCCACCTGGCGCCTGCAACACACTTGAAAACAAGCCTCAAAAGCACTTCGGCGCCGGAGTGAACGGCGCCGAAGCTTGTTGTGGAATGCCTCGGGATCGCTCCGAGGCGACGACCGCTTAGGCCGCCTCTTCCATCGGCACCAGGAAATCCTTGCTGATGCCGTTGCCGAGCATATAGATACGATCCATGAAATCGCTGAGCCATTCGTGCAGGCCATGCTCGAGCACGTCCTCGATTCGCCCGTAACGCAGATGGGCATGCAGCATGCCGGCCTGGCGCTGGGTTTCGCCCGAATTACTGTTGGCAACCAGATCGATATTCTTGACGACGCTGTTCAGGCAGAACTGCAGCGAACGCGGCATGTCCGGATTGAAGATGAGCAACTCGGCGACCCGTTCGGGCGTAATGACATCGCGGTAAACCTTGCGATAGACCTCGAAAGCCGAGACGGAACGGAGAAGCGCGCCCCATTCGTAGAAATCGGTCGCCCCTTCGTCGCCCTGCGGACGCAGCACGTGGTATTTGACGTCGAGGATGCGTGCCGTGTTGTCGGCGCGTTCAAGCAAGGTGCCGAGGCGGATGAAATGGTAGGCCTCATCCTGCAGCAGGGTGCCCAGCGTCGTACCGCGCGACAGCGACGAACGCATCTTGACCCACTCGAAGTAGTCGCCAATGCCGGCATTGAAGAGTTGATCGAAGGTCTTTTCACGCGCTTCGAGCCAGGTGGCGTTAAGCGTTTCCCACATTTCCGTGGTTAGCGTTCCGCGCACGGCGTGGGCGTTTTCACGCGCCATGCGCAGGCAGCTATGGATCGACGCAAAGTTGTCTGGATCGCTGACCATGAATTTCAGGACATTTTCCCCGTTGACCGTGGAATATTTCTTTGCATAGGCCTCTTCGAGGCTGTTCAAGGCAATGATGGCGGCCCAACTCTGATTGACCGCATCCAGCGATTGCGGCACCAAGGACATTTGCCAGGTGACATCCAGGAGGCGGGCAAGGTTCTCGGCGCGCTCGATGTAGCGCGACATCCAGAACAGGTGATCGGCAGTTCGACTCAGCATGACTTAATCCTCCAGAACCCAGGTATCTTTGGTGCCGCCGCCCTGCGACGAATTGACGACGAGCGATCCCTTGGTCAGCGCGACACGGGTCAGGCCGCCCGGCACCATGTCCACACACTTGCCCGAGGACAGCACGAAGGGCCGCAGATCGAGGTGGCGCGGTGCGATGCCTTCTTCGACAAAGGTCGGACAATTCGACAGGGCCAGCGTCGGCTGGGCGATGTAACCATCCGGCTTGGCGATCAGCAACTGGCGGAAGTGTTCGATCTGCTCCCTGGTCGACGCCGGGCCGACCAACATGCCGTAACCGCCGGCGCCATGGACTTCCTTGACGACCAGTTTGGCCAGATTTTCAAGCACGTATTTGAGATCGTCCGGCTTGCGGCACATGTAGGTTGGCACGTTGTTGAGCGTCGGCTCCTCGCCGAGGTAGAAGCGGATCATGTCCGGGACGTACGGGTAGATCGACTTGTCGTCGGCAACGCCGGTGCCGATGGCATTGGACAGCGTGACGTTGCCGGCCTGGTAGGCCTTCAAAATGCCCGGCACGCCGAGCGACGAATCGGCGCGGAACGCAAGCGGATCCATGTAGTCGTCGTCGAGACGGCGGTAAATCACATCGACGCGCTGCGGCCCCTGCGTCGTGCGCATGTAGACCACCTCGTCCTTGACGAAGAGATCACGGCCTTCAACCAGCTCGACGCCCATCTGCTGAGCCAGGAAAGTGTGTTCGAAATAGGCGCTGTTGTAGGCGCCCGGGGTCAGCACGACGACGGTCGGGTTCGACACGCCCTTCGGGGCCACGGCGCGCAGCTTTTCGAGCAGCATGTCCGGGTAGTGCTGGACCGGTGCCACCTTGTGTTTGGCAAACAGTTCAGGAAAGAGGCGCATCATCATCTTGCGGTCTTCGAGCATGTACGAGACGCCGGACGGCACGCGCAGATTGTCCTCAAGGACGTAGAACTCGCCCTCGCCGGCGCGGACGATATCGACGCCAGCGATGTGGGCGTAGATATTGCCCGGCAAATCGACGCCCATCATTTCCGGGCGGAACTGGGCGTTGTTGAGCACCTGCTCGGCCGGAATCTTCCCAGCCTTGAGAATTTCCTGATCGTGATAGACGTCATGCAGAAACATATTGAGCGCCTTGACACGCTGGCGCAACCCGGAGCGCAGGGATTTCCATTCGGCCGATGGAATAACGCGGGGAATGATGTCGAACGGAATCAGGCGCTCCTTCCCCGCTTCCTCGCCATAAACGGCAAAGGTGATGCCGACCCGGTGAAAGGCCAGATCGGCCTCGGCCCGCTTGCGGGCGATTCGCTCGGGCGGCGTCGCCTTGAGCCATGAATCGTAACCCTGATAGTGAGCTCGGACGCCACCGTTGGCGTCCATCATTTCGTTGTAGAAATTCATATTGGACTCGTCGCTGAGGATGCTCTCAACACTAATTCAGCAGGTTCCATGCCACGGAACAAAAGCGCACGAAATCAGTTAATTACAATTTCATAGCACGAGGGCGCGCCCCAATATAGTGCGGGGCAATTTCAATCTGGTGCAAATAAAAAACCCACCGGATTGCTCCGGTGGGTTTCTGTACAGCTGAAACGCCGAAGCGGTCAGGCGCGTTCGAAGATGACTGCAATACCTTGACCACCACCGATACACATGGTGACCAGTGCGTACTTGCCACCGATACGCTCCAGTTCGTAGAGCGCCTTGGTGGCGATGAAGGCACCGGAACAGCCGACCGGATGACCGAGGGCGATGGCGCCGCCGTTCGGGTTGGTCTTGGCCGGATCAAGGCCAAGCACCTTGGCAACCGACAGGGCCTGGGCAGCAAAGGCTTCGTTGGATTCGATGACATCCATCTGGTCCAGGGTCAGGCCAGCCTTCTTGAGGGCCAGCTTGGTAGCCGGGATCGGACCTTCACCCATGATGTCGTTCGGCACGCCGGCAACGGCATAGCCAGCGATGCGGGCACGGGCCTTCTGGCCATTCTTGGCAGCGACATCAGCCGCAGCCAGCACGAAGAAGGCAGCGCCGTCGTTGATGCCGGAAGCATTACCGGCAGTGACGGTACCGTCCTTCTTGAAGGCCGGCTTCATCTTGGCCAGCGATTCCATGGTCGTACCACGCTTGAGGTGCTCGTCGGTATCGAACACGACATCGCCCTTGCGGGTCTGCTTGACGATAGGAACGATCTGCGACTTGAAGTAGCCGGCATCGATGGCAGCAGCAGCGCGGCGCTGCGATTCGACAGCGAAGGCATCCTGATCTTCGCGGGTGAAGCCATGCTTGGTCGCCAGGTTTTCAGCCGTGATGCCCATGTGGCCAACGCCGAACGGGTCGGTCAGCACGGCAACCATGGAGTCGATGGCCTTGGTGTCACCCATGCGGGCGCCGGAACGCAGCGACGGCATCAGGTAAGCAGCCTTAGACATGACTTCAACGCCGCCACCGATACCGTAGTCGGCATCGTTCAGCATGATGTTCTGGGCGGTGGTGACAATGCCTTGCAGACCGGAGGCGCACAGGCGGCTCACTTGCATGGCGACGGAATCCATCGACAGACCAGCCTGAATCGAGGCAACGCGGGAAACGTAAGCGTAGCGGGAATCAGTCGGCATCGTGGTGCCGACGGTAACGTAATTGATGGCTTGCGGATCAACACCGGAGCGGGCAATCGCTTCCTTCATGACAATGCCGGCGAGTTCCGTGCTTTCAAAATCAGCCAGGGAACCACCAAAAGCGCCGATGGGGGAACGAACTGCGCTTAGAACGACGACATCTCTGCTCATGTAAATCTCCTGTAAGAATTATTCAGCCCACCAAGGTGGCAAGCCCTAACAAAAACAGCAACAACATCCACAACACAGTAGCTCGCCAGACGAGGCCGACGGCACTCTGCATGAAATCCACATCGGCCGGATCACCCAGCCCCAGTTCGGCCCGATCGGACACCTCGACGCCATCGGCCACCGGCCGGCCCAACTGGACACCCAGCGCACCAGCACCGGCGGCGAGGACGATGCCAAGGTCGCGGTCCGGCCATTGCGCCGGCTGGGTACGCCAGCAATAAACCGCGTCCTCGAAGTCACCGACAATGGCGAATGCGGCAGCCGTAGTCC
Source organism: Ferribacterium limneticum (assembly GCF_020510585.1). Lineage (GTDB taxonomy): Bacteria > Pseudomonadota > Gammaproteobacteria > Burkholderiales > Rhodocyclaceae > Azonexus. The sequence continues at coordinate 3,098,956 of NZ_CP075190.1, forward strand.
GGGAGGGCAACCAGTCGATCATACCGAAAACCAGCCGCGAGAATGCGGAAAAATTGGTTTGCTCGGCCATGTTTTTGGCATTCCAGCGGTCGCGAACAATGGCCGACAGGCGGTAGAGCAAGGCACCGCAAGGACCGGGCAGCAAAACGAACCAGAGCACGACGGCGAAGACGTGGCGATGCGAGGCAGCCAGCGCGCCCTCGATGGAGAGACGGGTGATATCTTCAGAGCCAAGGCCGTAGGTCGAAATGCCTTGCCACTCGGCAAGCAACTGGCGAGCCCGCTCAAGGTCGCCGAGGCGCAGGGCCAACTGAATTTCCGTGTAGTGATGGCTGAACTGGCGGAAGCCCATGGTCAGGTAAAGCACGCCAACGTTGAGTGCCCAGCCTAGCAGCGGGTTCAGTGAATAGAGCAGGCCGTAGGCGACGGCAAGCAGCGCCACCGGCAGCAGGACAGCCAGGCACCAGGCCAGCACGCCGTGCCGATAGGCGCCGGCATTGAAGCGGGATTCGATGAAATCAGCCCATGCGCCGAGAGGCTCGGCGACTATGCGGCGATAATCAAGAGGTTGCAGTTGCTCGAGGAGGAAAACTGCGATGAGCGAGAGAAGACTCATGGGGTGCCGATGATTGCCGTATTCGGCTTATTTTCATGTAGTAAAGTGCCACGATACCACAAGCTCAAGTACTGTGGAGAAGGCCAAGACGCTCGCTCAGCGAACGGATCATGCCGGCAGTGGCGCCCCAGATGAAATAGTCGCCGTAGGGCATGGCAAAGTAATTGCGCAGCGCACCGCGGTAATGCAACGAATGCTGTTGATGATTGGCCGGATCGAGCAGGAAGGCGAGCGGCACTTCGAAGACCTCGGCTACCTCGAACGGGTCGGGCCGCAAGTCGAACGGGGGCAGGACCAACGCGACAACGGGTGTGACGCGAAAGCCCGTTCCGGTCCTGTATTCAGGCAGGAAGCCGAGAATTTCGATGCGTTCGCGTGGCAGACCGATTTCTTCCTCGGTTTCACGCAAGGCGGTGTGCGATGGCGAAAGATCCTCGGCCTCGACCCGCCCACCGGGAAAGCTGATCTGCCCGGCATGATCCCGGAGATGCGCCGTCCGCTGCGTAAGCAGCACCGTCTGCCCGCCGTCGCGCAGAACGATCGGAAACAACACCGCGGCCGGGATTAGCGACTGGTCATCGACACCATCTTCCTGGACAAAATGCCCACTCAGCGGTTCGGATAACAGGCTGGCGCGCAAGCGCTCCAGATCAAGCGTCATGCGGCCTTGGAATCTTCCTCGATTTCAGCGTTGACCGCAGACAGCGCATCCTGAAGGGTTTCTTCGGAAAGGTCGTTGATGGTAGTTGCGACCAGATCGGCCGACTCGATCGCACCGACCGGCAAGCGCTTGCTGTCCATGCTGGCAATCATCACTGCCGATGCGCCGGCCACACGCAACAGCGCCTGCCGTTCGCCCATGAGCATTTCCAGTTCATCACGTAACAAGGCTATTTCCTGATCTTTTTGGGGCATTTTTCTCTCTCCTAGAATCTTTTTTTCAGTGTCATGGTACTGCCATCGCGCAGCATTTCCATGCGGTTCAGAAAACTCATGCCGAGCAGGGCGATCGGCATTTCAGTCGGTAACACTACCGCCTCCACGTTATGCAGGGTAACGCCGCCAATTCTGACCGTATCCAACGGTATGCGCGTGACGACCACAGTTCCGTTCGCCGTGCTCGTCAGGCCACGCTGCCCCTGCCGGAGGTCCAGACCGATGCGCCGGGCATCGTTCGGGCCAAGTGCAATCGAGGTAGCTCCCGTATCGACGACGAAGCGCACAGAGGTGCCATTGACCGTCCCAGTTGCGTAAAAATGGCCTTGAACGTCGGCCGTCATAACGATCTTGTCCGATCCGTCGCCACCGGAAACGCCGATAGCATGCTGGCCGACGCGCAGGGGGCGTTTTTTGCCGCCAATCTCGACAATCACCTGATCATCCTGAACGGAGAGCAGCTTGACCCCATCGACCGTCTTGCCAACCGGTACCGTCTGCGGCTCGCCGCCGTTGATCATGAGCATTGCCTTGCTGCCCATGATTCCGGCCAACCCGACATCCTGTGCCATTCCTGCAGCCGGCAGCAGCAACGCCAACAGCGCAAGCAGCGTAAAATGACGCTTCACTTTTCCGAATTCCAACGCTGCCATGCACCCTGTCGCCATCTTTCGCCACTCCCCCACTGAAGGTCCGGGCTATTTTGCCATATTCCTTGAACAGCAAGGCATTCCATGGAAGCTGATTGCCCTCGACGAAGGGGCCGCAGTGCCAGCAACCATCGATGGTTTTTCGGGTCTTTGTTTCATGGGCGGTCCGATGAGCGTCAACGATCCGCTGCCGTGGATCGAACCTGTCTGCGCACTGATTCGCGAAGCCGCGGGAAAAAATGTGCCAGTCATTGGCCATTGCCTCGGCGGACAATTGATGAGCAAGGCGCTCGGTGGTCAGGTCACGCGCAATCCCGTCAAGGAGATCGGCTGGAGCGGTGCACATGGCGAGGACAATGCCATCGCCCGCCACTGGCTGGGTGATTTCGCCGGCAAGAGCGGCACGGTTTTCCAGTGGCACGGCGAGACATTCAGCATCCCGACCGGCGCCACCCGCTTGCTGGCCAATGGCTATTGCGCCAACCAGATGTTCGTGCTCGGTCCGCACCTCGGCATGCAATGCCACGTCGAAATGACGCCGGAAATGATTGCCACGTGGTGCGAGCAGTGGGCCGACGAGGCGATTGCCGTCGCCGACCTGCCCAGCGCGCAAACGCCGGACGCCATGCTGGCTGAAATTCCGGCAAAGCTGCCCGTCATGCGCCAGCTCTCGGAACGGCTTTACTCGGTGTGGATCAAGGGTCTGGCCCGCTAAATCCGCCCAAGAAAAAACCGGGCTGCTCGCACAGCCCGGTTTCATTTTTGCCCGTTTTTTACGGTAGACCGTAGCAAGCCCGGTTGACCGTGGAAGCGTGCTTAGTCCCGGAAATTGCCGTACTTGATCGGAAAGTCGGTAATCGACTTGGTAATCAGCGCGATGCAGCCCTGCAGGTCGTCCCGCTTGGCGCCCGTGACACGCACGGTTTCGCCCTGAATCGCGGCCTGGACCTTGAGTTTGCCATCCTTGACCAGCTTGACGATCTTCTTGGCAAGATCGCTGTCGATCCCGTCCTTGATCTTCATTTCCTGCTTCACCTTGTTGCCAGAGACACTGACGATTTTCTGGTGATCAAGACGCTTGACACTTTCCTTCTCCTTCTTTTCCATGGCCGGGAAAAGCAGGTCCTTGATCTGGTCAAGCTGGAAGTCCGAATCGCCCCACAGGGTAATGACCTTGTCCTTCTCGTTGAGCTCGACCTTGGCGGTGGTGCCCTTGAAGTCGTAGCGATTGTCGATCTGACGCGAGGTGACGTCGATGGCGTTCTTCAACGCCACCATGTCCGCTTCGGAGGTGAAGTCAAAGCTCGGCATGATGATTACCCAAAGTGACAAATGTAGTGATAGGACTCGCCGTCAGCCACCGAAATTTCGAAGCTGGAGTTGCCCGGCACGTTGAAAGACTGGCCATCGCCATAGGTCTTCCACTCGCTCTCGCCCTTGAGCTTGACGCGGCACGAACCGCCGACGCCTTCCATGATTTCCGGCGCGCCAGTATTGAAGGTCAGGCTGGACGGCAGGATCACGCCCACCGTTTTCTTCGTGCCATCGGCCAGCACCACGGTGTGGCTGACGCACTTGCCGTCGAAATAAACATTGGCCTTTTTGACCACGGAAACGTTGTCGTATTGCGACATTTACATACCCCAGATTTTCTGAATGACTGATTTGGCGATGAAGCCGACCATGCCGAATGCCAGCACGAAGAAAAGCACAAAGGTGCCCGTCTTGCCAGCCTTCGACTTGTAGGCGATCTCGCCAATGATGAATAACATGAAGAGGATGAAGGCGCCAACACCCCAGGTCGAGAAGAAATCTGCGATCTGTTCTTCGTTCAGCCCGAATACGGTGCCCCCATCCATCGATTAACCCTTCTTCTTCGCAGCCGGCTTCTTGGCCGCTGGCTTGACTGGTGCCTTAACAGCCTTGGCGACCACTGCCTTGGCAGCTACCGGCTTGACCAGCGGCTTGGCAGCCGTCTTGACCACGGGCTTCGCGGCAGGTTTTGCTACAACCTTCTTGGCAACAGGCTTGGCAGCCGGTTTAACGGCGGTCTTTGCTGACGATTTGACAGCAGCCTTTGCAGTAGGTTTAGCCGCCGGCTTCGCCGTCTCAACTTTCTTGGCAGCAGCTTTCTTCACCGGCTTGCCCGCCTTCTTCGCAGCCAGATTGGCAGCGATGCGCATGCGCAAGGCATTGAGCTTGATGAAACCACCCGCATCACGCTGATCGTAGGCACCAGCATCGTCCTCGAAGGTGGCGATGGTCGAATCGAACAGCGAATCGGTTGCCGAATCACGACCGACGACGATAACGTTACCCTTGTACAGCTTCAGGCGAACCACGCCATTGACGCTGCCTTGCGTGTGGTCTATCAGCACCTGTAGCGCCTTGCGCTCCGGACTCCACCAGTAGCCGTTGTACACCAGGCTGGCGTAGCGCGGCATCAGGTCGTCCTTGAGGTGGGCGACTTCGCGGTCGAGCGTCACTGATTCGATGGCGCGGTGGGCGCGCAACAGGATCGTTCCGCCTGGGGTTTCGTAGCAGCCACGCGATTTCATGCCAACGTAACGGTTCTCGACTAGGTCAAGACGGCCAATACCGTGCTTGCCGCCGATTTCATTCAGCGTACCCAGCACTTCGTGCGCCTTCATCTTCTTGCCGTTGATGGCGACGACATCACCCTTGGCAAACTCGAGGTCAAGGTACTCTGCCTTGCTCGGAGCCTTTTCCGGCGACACAGTCCACCGCCACATCGACTCCTCGGCTTCGGCCGCCGGGTTTTCGAGATGGCGACCTTCGTAGGAAATGTGCAGCAGGTTGGCGTCCATCGAATACGGCGAGCCGCCCTTCTTGTGCTTCATGTCGATTTCGATGCCATGCTTCTCGGCATAGGCCATCAGCTTCTCACGCGACATCAGATCCCACTCGCGCCACGGTGCAATGACCTTGATACCCGGCTTCAGCGCATAGGCACCGAGCTCGAAACGCACCTGGTCGTTACCCTTGCCGGTCGCGCCATGACAGATTGCATCGGCACCGGTTTCATTGACGATCTCGATCAGACGCTTGGCGATGAGCGGACGGGCGATCGAGGTACCGAGCAGGTACTCGCCTTCATAGACAGTATTGGCGCGGAACATCGGGAAGACGAAGTCGCGGACAAACTCCTCGCGCACGTCGTCGATATAAATGTTCTTCGGCTTGATGCCGGCCTTCAACGCCTTGACGCGCGCCGGCTCCAGCTCCTCACCCTGGCCGAGGTCAGCGGTGAAGGTGACGACTTCACACTTGTACACATCCTGCAACCACTTGAGGATGACCGAGGTATCCAGACCACCCGAATAGGCCAGCACAACCTTCTTGATGTCGCTCATTTCCGTTCCCTTGTATCGATTAACCGCGCCGCTCAGCCTTGAATCCGGCCCAACAGCAAATATTCCATCAACGCCTTCTGCACATGCAGACGGTTCTCTGCCTCATCCCAAACCACTGATTGCGGCCCGTCGATCACCTCGGCGGTGACCTCCTCGCCGCGATGCGCAGGCAGGCAGTGCATGAACAATGCGTCCTTGCCGGCAACGCGCATCATGTCACCATCGACGCACCAGTCAGCAAAAGCCTTGATCCGTTCTTCGTTTTCAGCCTCGAAGCCCATCGACGTCCAGACGTCAGTGGTCACCAGATCGGCGCCCCGACAGGCATCCATCGGGTCAGCAAAGACCTTGAAACGCGCCGGATCAATCTTGCCGACCAGATCAGCATTGATTTCGTAACCCGGCGGCGTGGACACATGGACCTTGAAATCGAGGACCTCGGCAGCCTGCAACCAGGTATTGCACATATTGTTGGCATCGCCAACCCAGGCGACAGTCTTGCCCTGAATGCAGCCGCGATGCTCGATGAAGGTATAGATGTCAGCCAGGATCTGGCAGGGGTGATATTCGTTGGTCAGCCCATTGATTACCGGCACACGGGAGTTGGCGGCAAATCGCTCGATGATGTCCTGCTCGAAGGTGCGGATCATCACGATGTCGCTCATCCGCGAAATGACCTGCGCTGCATCCTCGACCGGCTCGCCACGGCCCAGTTGCGAATCACGTGTATTCAGGTAGATAGCTGAGCCACCCAACTGCTGCATGCCCGCCTCGAAGGACAGTCGCGTCCGCGTACTGGCCTTCTCGAAAATCATCACCAGCGTCCGGTCGGAAAGTGGCCAGTACTTCTGGTAAGACTTGAACTGGTTCTTGATCCAGCGCGTCCGCTCGAAAACAGTCTCAAGTTCGTCGCGCGTGAAATCCTTGAACTGCAGAAAGTGTTTGATCGCCATGATTTAGGCCGCCAAAAAATCCTTGATGAGAGGGGCGCACCGGTCAACCAGTTCCCGGGCATCATTTTCACTAAAAATCAGTGGCGGCAGGAAGCGAATAACCTTGTCGGCCGTCACGTTGATCAACAGCCCCGCAGCCAATGCCTTACCGACCAGTTCTCCACAAGGACGGTCGAGTTCGATGCCGATCATCAAGCCATGGCCTCGAATCTCAACAAGCCCAGCCGTACCGGCAAGCGCCTCGGCCATCAACGAGCGAATCAATGCGCCGATACGTTCGGCGTTAGCCATCAAACCTTCCGCTTCGATAGTTTCAATCGTCGTCAGTGCGGCAGTGGAAACCAGCGGATTGCCGCCAAAAGTTGAACCGTGATTTCCCGGACCGAACAGGCCGGCCGCCTTGCCACCAGCCATACAGGCACCAATCGGCACCCCGGAACCCAACCCCTTGGCCAGCGTCGCAATATCAGGCTGAATGCCGGCATGCTGATAACCGAACCACTTCCCGGTGCGCGCCATGCCGCACTGCACTTCGTCACAGATCAGCAACCAGCCATGCTCGTCGCACAACTGGCGCAACGCCTTCTGATATTCAGGTGAAGCCAGGTGAATACCCCCCTCACCCTGAATAATTTCCAGCATGACCGCAACAATATTTTGGTTATGCTCGGCAACCGCCTTGATCGCCGCCAAATCATCATAGGGAACGCGAACAAAACCCGAAACCAGCGGCTCGAAACCAGCCTGCGCCTTGCGATTACCCGTTGCCGAAAGGGTCGCCATCGTCCGCCCATGGAAAGCCTTTTCCATGACGATCACGGTTGGATTCTCAATTCCCTTTTTGTGGCCATAGAAGCGAGCCAGTTTGATCGCTGCCTCATTGGCTTCGGCGCCGGAGTTGGAGAAAAAAATCTCCTGCATACCGGAAATCTCCGCGAGCTTGTCGGCCAGCAACTCCTGCTCGCGAATTCGATAAAGATTGGACGTGTGCAACATGCGCCCAGCCTGCTCGGCAATAGCCGACACCAGCTTGGGATGTGCATGACCGAGCGTGGAAACGGCAATCCCGGACAACGCATCCAGGTATTCCTTGCCCTCGGTATCTGTAATCCGGCAACCCTGGCCATGACTGAAAGCCACTGGCAACCGGGCATAGGTATTCATGACATGCGACATGAGGCAACCCCAAAAAACGAAAACGGCGGTCATCGCCGCCGGAATGATCGCCACTCAACGGGCGAGCACCCCGCAAGAGCAACAGAGGCCTGAATTTTAGGTCAAAAGCAAGACCTTGTATAGAACGGCAAAAACACCCGCACACGCCAGCCCGGCGGCCATGCGCCATAATTATGGAAAGGCTTCGGGCTTCTGCTAGAATTCGCCAACGCAAGGTCGCATCGCCCAACGCAGACTAGAACAATGACAACTACAGACTCGACCACATTCATCATTGTTGGCCTCACCAAGCAAGGCAAAAAATTTCGTCCCAGTGACTGGGCAGAACGCCTGTGTGGCGTCATGTCCGCCTTCGGCGCCGAACGCAAGATGAAATACTCACCCTACGTTGGCCCGGGAGACTACAACGGCGAAAAAGCCGTCTTCGTCGACGGTCGCCTCGGCGAAATAGAACCGATGGCCTACCGCTTCATGCTCAACTTCGCCCAAGACAACGACCTGCAGATCATTGACGGCGTTTGCTCGCTGGAAAAATAAAGCGACCAACCGAAACGAAACCACAAAAACAAAAAGGCGCCCAAAGGCGCCATTTTTGTTTGAGCCTCTAACCGATCAGGCAGCAGCAAGTGCCTTGATCTGAGCAGACAGACGGCTCTTGGTGCGGGAAGCCTTGTTCTTGTGAACAATCTTCTTGTCCGCGATGCGATCGAGAACCGCAACGGATTGCTGGAAGACGCCTTGAGCGGCGGCTTTATCACCAGCTTCGATCGCCTGACGAACACGCTTGATCGCGGTACGCAGGGTCGAACGCAGGCTGGCGTTATGGGAACGCTGCCCGTCAGCTTGACGGGCGCGCTTGCGTGCTTGTGCGCTGTTTGCCATAGGAGGAATCTCTACAAGTCAGTAAAACCATAGATTATCTTACAAAAATAACGCCACAGCAAGCAATTATTCCTGATCTCAACTCAAAGAACCACCACTACGCAATTGGCACTATAAAAGCTCTTTTTTACTAACGACCTCAGGAACATCTTCAGGCTGCTGAACAGGTAAAAATTCAAATTCAACCTCAATTCGCTTCATGGACTTGACAGCCCGACCATTGAGCAATGCAGGTCGAAAGGCTGCTGCCAAGAAGGTGTCTCGAGCCACCGTCTCCATGATCGGCGACAGCGTATGCCCATCCGGAACAACATCCCTAACAATTCCCAATTCATCGATAAATATTGTAAACACGGCACTCTTAACCCCCATTACCGGGAGACCAGGAGGCCACGGGATTTGTATATCAGTTAGGGGCTGAGCAGAAACAGAAAGACGCTCATTGGTCAAAAACTCATCAGACCCTGGCACCGCCCCTCGCTCACCGTGCTGCTCTCTGGGGGACGGTTTCTGGGTCGCTTCAGGCTGATCAAGGATATTTGAGACATGGGCCTCATCATCCTTCACCAAGGAAATTTCTGGCGCCTGACGAGTGTCCAGAAAGACCATCAGATGATCACCCCGGGCAGCAGCCGCAGGCCATTTGGATGTCGGTAGTAACCATGTATTTCCCCAGCAATACCCTAGTGCAAAACCATGCACAAGAATCGATGCTGCGAACGCTACTGTCAGCCTACCCCGCCCGCTCATGGCGGGGCTGAACAAAGACATGGTTAGTCGATAAGCTCTCGCCACGATGTCCGACGTGAAGACGCTCCAGCAGAACCACCACCAGGGCCAGCAGACTTCGGCGTTGTGACGCCGCTGCTATCCTTGACAAGAACCTTGGCTGAACCATCCGAAGTAGTTACGACCGTCAAGCCAACAATCAAATACTGATTGCTAAATGCCTCTCCAGTTCCAGAGCCGCTCAGTAAATTGATCGTATAGAGGCGAGATGCGCCACCCGATACGCAAGCATCTCCGTTTGGCAAGGCCGATCCGGCAAAAAGGGTATTTCCAGCCAAGGCCAGAGGAGTAACGATCCGCTCCCCCGAAGTAGGCAAATCAAACCACCACCCGTTTTTGGCCGTCCAGTCTACTGAATTCGTCGACGAACCCACCGTCGCCCCATCAGCTGCAACCGTATATGTCTGCTGAACCATGGTCGAATTGGTGCGTATATCGCCCCACCCCGAGTTGGTTAGCGTTTCCTTGAATGCTGCCACTGTCTGCGTGGTCGTATCGGTAATATCCCCAGTCCCCATATAACGCCCTGTACCTACGATAACGACCGGGTTGCCATTCACCTCTTTCAATCTGGGTGGAATGGTAATCGGCTGCGCCGTTCCCGTACCTGTGGCGAAGCTTGCCAGCAATTGCGCCGACTGATGCGGAAGCACGAGGTTATCGATGTCAAAGCGCCAGAGGTTGCCCAACAGGTCACCCCCGTAATAACGCAACGCAGTATTGTTCGAACTATCGGCAATCCACGCGTTGATCTTGGCCAAACCACTAGGACTTCCAGAAGAACCGGCACCCGTCGAGATATCGAGCAACAAACTGCCGGAACCCGCATCGACCACAAACAGATGCCCTTGCCCATCGCCAGTCGTATTGTTGTAACCAGAGGTAAGTGCGACAACCCACGTACCATCTGCCCGTTTGGCAATGATCGGATTTCCGTAACTTAGACCCAAATTAGTATCAGTAAACTCCCAGAGCAAGACGGGGCTTTCCGGCGCAGTGATATCAAGCGCGTAATATCCTTTGCCCCCGCCGTTCAACCCCCCGACAAGAATTGTCTTCCACGCACCGCCGACATAGACATCACCGATGACAGGGGTGCCATCGACAAAATAGGTATGTCGCGATCCATAGGAACTATCTGCCAATTTGTAGAGATTGGACATCACAGCCGACGGAATGAATGCCCAAGCCTCTTTTCCTGCATTGACACCGGATGCATAAAACGCATGCAACATGCCATCGTTCGCACCAACATAAATCATATGGGTTCGCGACGCGCTATCAGACTTGAATGCCGCGTAACCTGTATCCGTGTAGCCAAACAGCGGAGGCCCCACATAAACAGGCGTACTGGAAACGATATCGCCCAGCACATGACTGCGCGAACGATATAGCGAGCCTTCCTTGGTGCGATCGCCCCGCAGGAAGTCCACCAGATTCGTACCATCGTTTGCCAAACCCAGATTTGTCGTATTCAAACTCGAACATTGTGATGCGACCACTGTCTTGCTGCACAAACCATCAAAATAGCTCTTTTGCCCAGCCGTGAGATTGCCATATGCAAAACTGGTCAATGTCCCGCTCTTGTTGAAATATATCTGGCGACTGGCAGCACTGGTCACGTCAAGCAAGGCCTGCGCCGACCATTCGGACGTTGAGGAAATGACAGCTGTCGCCGCATCAATCTGGAAAGACTTTACGTCACCAACCCAGCTCGATGTCGTATAGCTCGCCTGATAAACATAGTTGTTCGCCCCCGCCACCAACTCCAGGGTATTGGTACTGGCAGCGGAAGCTGCGCCGGCCTTTTCCTGAATTGAAGTCACGACACCATTGATCGCATTCTTCAGCTCGTCGGCATTAAGCGCCGAGTAGTATTGACCACGCCCATCAACTGCCGCATGCCACAGGTCGTCAATATTGACGGCACCAGCACCGTCATACGGGACCGGCCAAGTAGCAGCACCGCTTGTCAGGTCTTTATATGCTCCCGAGGTCTGCGTCAGGTAATTTTTGTCGTAAACCAAGGTACCACTGACCCCCAAACCGATGGTGTAAGTAGTCATATGTTGCCAAGTCGCGGCATCCCGGTCAGCCCCCTTCAGGCTGTTCTCACATACATCGCGACTGGTCCCGGAGGTAGTCGACGTACAGTTCCCCAAGGCGCTCGTGCGCAAATCGGTGGTGTAATAATACTCAGCAACGTCAGCCAAAGAGTTCGTACTTCCTCCGACAATCCCATCGGTAAAAGTCACACTACTGTAAGTTGTTGAGTTGGCTAGTGCGGCAGCAGTAGAGCCATTTACGACATAACTCCCGGACTCACAACTTGTGCTTGTAGTTCCGTTAACCCAGGTTGTTCCGGAGTCAGTTGACGTTTGTGGAGTAACCGCAACGGAATACGTTGTGGCACTGCATCCACGACGACCTAAACGACCGATGCTATACTGAGTCCGCCCCTGAATGGTTCCAGCCGTAGCCCCATCGTGCATGGGGCGAACCTCCGAAGCATCCTGATTGCCCACCAAGGTAGTTCCATCGAACTTGAGAGGTGCATAGCTAGACGTTTCGATATTGGCGTTCCAATAACCGTCCGTTGACAGAATGGCGTAGTTACGCTGACAGGAATACTCCATTGGATCATAGGTCTGACCGGATATTTTCTTGGCAAAATATCGTCCAACCTTGCTCAACGAGGCACGTAATGGCGTCCAGTCGCTTGCCGACTCTGCGTAAAGACTACTGTAGAAATTTGATTTCTGTGTTGTATCGAACATCTTTACATCACGGAAATTATTCGTACCATCGGAAATCCCGGTATCCCTGATCGAGGTAAACCCGATTCTGTAGCCAGTGTCCAACGGCGAAAAAGCTCTACCTACTGCGGTGCGCATCAAGAGAATACGTTTGCGGTAATAGGTGTACCAGTTCGCATAATTAGTGGCATCGGCAGAGGCTGCACTAACTTTGACCAGACTAAATACACTACTCGCCCCACCGGTCGAAGCCGTGCATTCCGAATAGAACGTTGTCGATGTATCAAGGCTCCCAGCTGAGCCTGTATATTTCCAGCTCATCGCAGGCTGGCTACCGGTGTAGACGAAATAATGCGCAAATTTCCATGACGAACTGGATGTGGAACCAGACGCCGAAGAGACATTGAGCACCAAAGTACCTGCCGAGCCAGTCGATCTGCTCCAGGAGGTGACAGTGCCTGTAACTTTACGAGAGCTACCCGACGTAAGAGTGATCGTTTCTCCGACCACGAAGGTATTCGCCGTCAGGTAAATCGTAGAAGAATTGATGTTAAAGGTCAGGCTTCCAACAGCCGGCATTACATTAGAAGACAGCCCCAAGATGGTACTGCCAGCCCTGGCAAGATCTGTTGTCGAACTTCCAGAAACATAACCATCATCCGGAGCCGCATCAAAACTGGAATCGGCATACTGAGTGCCTGTTGAGTCGAGCGGGGGCTTATAGGTGTAGTTCGGGTTATAGGCCAAACCATTGCACTGCGAAGCCCTGAAACCGTACAACCCGCTGTCCCACATGTCATCCGGCATGTAGTCGCCATCCATACTCCCCGAGCTGTCTAGGATGAACATAATGTTCGGTTTGGCCGTTATGTTGTCTTTTGTTATCAACGGCTCATTGGCGATATCAGTACTGGCAGCATCAACCAACATAGAAGCCAGCAAGCCTGTCGAGCAAACCGCAACAAACCGAAGCATGGCCATCAGGCGGGGGGATTTGAGCGATGTCATAACAACTCCAATTTGAGGGTATCCCTCAGAAATGCACAATAGTCTCGGTATAGCTGGTCGTATTCCTGGCACCTGAAACACGGACGACAATGCGGACGTAGGGCAAAACAGTGCTCTTGCTGACACCAGTCCCGGCGCTGTAATCACGCACTTCATTTGTGCCAGAAGTAGTCGACGCCTTTAGCGGACGAGCGCAATTTATGCCGGCACTTAGTGAAGAACCAGTCGTATCGCAGAGCCTGAAAGCGACGTAGCTTGCTGTATTGCCATTGATCTTCCCGGCAAGCGTAACCGGCTGCAACGCACAACTTGCATAGCTTCCGGAAATTTGCTCGCCACAGTAAGTATTAGTCCATTTCACCAATTTTCTTGTATTGGAAGCAAGTTGCGCCCCTGTCACATCTACCAATTCATCGGTACTCGCGTAGTAGCCGATGTCAGCCAAATCATCATCCAACCCAGCAGAATTGCCATTAACCTTGGAATAAAGTGTTGCAATGACTTGGCGTGTCGCCTGATCTGCAGCCGCTGTCGCCTCTTGCTGGAAACTCAGATTGCCCGCTACCGTAGAGCTCATACTGACTGAACGCATAAGTCCAATACTTGCAATGGCCAAGGCTGCCAGGGCGAGCATGGCATATAACAGTGACAAGCCACGTTGGTGCTTGCCAGAACGGAGGCTCAGGAGTTCCACAGCATATTCCTCAAAGGAATGAGGGTGTCATACACCTTGTATCGATAATGCTTCCAGTTCGTCAGGTTATCCACTTTGATCTGAACGCATTTTCCGCCGCTGCCACTGGCACAAGTGACTGCTCCAGATACCGCAATCGCCGCACCGACATCCCACTCAGGGAGACTTGAAGTGACCTCTTCCCTCTCGTATTCCATGCTACGAGAAACAAGTGCAATCCGAACTGCAATCACTTGCTGCCAACCGGCTGCAGTATTTGGCGTCGTGGTATCGTAGGTATCAATAACTTTGTCCCCGTTCGTATCCTTGCCGTACAAGGCTTGCAGATTGACAATTTCAGGGGCAATATCCTGCGCAGCTCCACCGAACTCAGTCATCTGCAATACGTTTTGCGCATTGACAGCATAGGATCTTGATCGGAGAGTGCTCCCCAAGTTCAAGATATAGCTATTCGCGTCATACCCAGCGGTCGGAGCATTGGCACTAAAGTCTGCATGATCTACCGTCGTCGCTGTGACTGCTGTCGCCTTAAACAAAGTGCACCCCTGAGCACCGCTCCACACCTCAGGAACCGCCACAAGGTAATCGTTTACAGAAACTGAAAACGACCCCTTGACCACAAAAGAAGTTCCGGCTTGCAGATGCACTTCCGTTACATCCAGAGGCACTGCGGCACCACGCCGACTACTAGAGAAGACACCAAGGACATCCGGTGCACCGCTGGCACCATCTGTGATAACAATGGGTGCCAGCGGCATGTTCACAGCGCTACTGCCGTAGCTGCCTTTGACCGTGCAACCCAAAGCAGCCGGATTGCTCCCCAATCCATACCCAGCCTGCCTCAACTCCCGCTGAATAGCATGAAGACTCACCGAGCCGCTCACTTGGGCATCGCCACCGGAGACTGCCGCTCGCCTTTGTCCTTCTGCCAATGACAGTACCTGCGTGATCGCCAGTGTCGTCAACAAGCCGATAAACAGGCCGACCATCAGTTCGATGAGCAACAAGCCTCGTTGATATTTAGCGCTCATGTTAGGCATCCGTTTTAACGATGCTTGTTGCCGTCACGTACTGATGCGCATCCCCACCCGGCATTGTCCAACTCACCGTGATGGAGACATCACCAGTAGCAGCATTGACGATGACAGTTGACGAGCCTGAAGGTAAATTAACGGCGACCTTGTTTGACCAATCTGCGCACTTCGCGTAACCATTGCAACTCCCGCTGGCATACTGAGAAAGATTTGGGATATCTACCCACATCTCGCCAATCAACTGACTCGCCAGATAGGCTGCATCTGCCCGAATTTTCGAACTCGTCTGCTCTCTGGTCATCGCCGCCTGAACGCCCACCAGCCCTAGTATCCCCAAGGCAAAAACCATAATGGCAACCATTGCCTCCAGAATGGCGAAACCCTGCTGCAATCGGCTCGAAATCCGAGACAAATATTGTTTGGGTGCATGAGTTGAAATTTGCGAGTGCGAAAACATAATCACTCCAAGACTACAGTTTGCAGGCACGAGCGTCGGTACTCGCAACAGCAGGATCACACATACGAAACGCCCCGATCCCGGTAATTTCAATGCGGAGGCTGCGATACCTCGTGCTACTTACAGACGGCCCAACATCTATCCTGGCTATATGATCCGCAGTATTGGTAACACTGCCTACACCATTAAACGTAACCGTAGTAGCGCTCGTCGAGCCATCTGACTGAACAGCAGCGACCGCAACACCACTCACGCCATCGCCGATCGGGTGAGTACTGACGATCATTGGGGCTGTAGTGGTTGAAGGCTGAGAACTGCAACTACCAGCAGGAGATCGAACACTAACCACCCAAGAACCGCTTGTATCAGACAGCGCACAACTATCATCAAGAGCCGACGGATTCCCTGAAGCGTTTGTCACCAGCCAGAAACTCACGCTTTGATTACGTCGAGCCGCCTCCTGCCGCGCCTGTTGCAAGCCATTCAGCAAGGCATCTGTGGCATTACGAATGCGAAGGTTGACCATCCAGTCCTTCAAACTAGGGGAAACCAGTCCCATCAGAGCCGCCATTATCGCAACGACAACCATGAGTTCAACAAGCGAAAAACCTCTGGATTTCATGGCAGACATTAGCAAGATGACGCTCTTTGCCAGCAACTTGCAGTCGACGCGCTACCGGCGTATTTGGTGGTTTTCTTGTTGCCACCTTCATCGACGGTATAGTCATAACCGGTTGTAAGATTTCCGCTACCCGTAGCCGTCAAAGTAAAGCCCTGATCGGTATTGGTCAGCACACAAGAAAAGGTAAAATATTTTCTATCCGGTGGCGAAAATCCATTCCAACTATTGGCGGAAGCTGCACTAGCGCAGGTAGCAACACCATAATTCTTGTTGTCCTGGTAATACTGCTCCATCTTGACTCGATAGTCAGAGAGCGAGGTAAAAGCCTCCTGCAACTGCCCTTTTCGAATGTATTCGTTATAAGCGGGCAATGCAATTGAGGCCAGAATGCCAATAATCGCAACTACCACGAGCAGTTCAATCAATGTAAAGCCATTGACCGAAAGTCGCGGAGAATAAATTCCGATGAGTTTTTCTTGGGAATGCCGCACGTCGCTTCTCCATCCATAGAATTACAACAACTCTCACAGCGTCACTATAGGACAACTGTTTTTCCTAATGGAGGATCATACGACGAACGGTTATGTTTGAACTGTGGGTGGTGAAATCATGCCCCCATCAAGCCTTTGGGCAAGGAAAAGGACACTCCTTCTTCTGCCCCGGCCAATTCCGTGACGGCAGAGTCAGTCAGTTGCCTGACTCTATCGACAACCCGCCTGACCAGTATTTCCGGAGCAGATGCGCCAGCCGTAATTCCAATGTAATTTTTCCCAATGAACCACTCCGGAGATATCTCGCCAGGTCCATCAATCAGGAAGGCATCACGACCACGAGATATAGCCACCTCCTTCAGTCGTCTTGAATTCGAGCTATTCGTGCTACCCACGACAATCACCAGATCACAATGTTCGGCCAAAACCTTGACGGCATCCTGACGGTTTTGGGTGGCGTAGCAGATATCATCCTTCTTCGGACCCTGGATTTCTGGAAAGCGGGCCTTCAGGGCGTCGATGACGATTGTCGCATCATCGACCGATAGCGTGGTCTGTGTGACGAAGGAGAGATTGCCTGGGTTGATGACTTGCAAACAGGAAACATCCTCAACCGTTTCGACCAGATACATACCGCCAGTGCTCTGCCCCATTGTCCCTTCGACTTCCGGATGCCCCTTGTGACCAATCATGATCACTTCGCGGGTCTGATTGCGCATCTTGCCGACTTCGACGTGCACCTTGGTGACCAGCGGGCAGGTGGCGTCGAAAACTTTCAAGCCGCGTTCTTCGGCTTCGATACGAACCGCCTTGGAAACACCGTGGGCGCTAAAGATAACAGTACTGCCGGATGGAACCTCGCTCAATTCCTCGATAAACACAGCCCCCTTGGAACGCAGGTCATCACAGACGAATTTGTTGTGCACGACTTCGTGACGGACGTAGATCGGCGCACCGAATTTTTCAAGAGCTCGCTCGACGATGGCGATGGCACGTTCGACGCCGGCGCAGAAACCACGGGGATTGGCGAGGATGATTTCCATTACATGATTCCGATAATTTCCACCTCGAAGCGGATCGTTTTTCCGGCCATCGGGTGATTGAAGTCGAACAAGGCGTGCGTGGCATCGAGCTCGCGCAGGAAGCCGGCGAAGGTGCCGCCATTCGGGGCGGTGAATTCGACGACGGAATTCTCCTTGAGTTCCATGTCGGCCGGCAATCCGCTGCGCGCGATGCGCTCGACCAGGCGGTCATTGTGTTGGCCGAAGGCCTGGGCCGGTTCGAGTTCGAAGACGAATCGTTCATGTGCCGGCAGGCCAATCAGCACTGACTCAAGATTTTCAGCCAGTTGGCCGCTGCCCATTTGCAGGGTGGCCGGGCTCATGTCGAAGGTGGACAGGAACTCTTCACCATCCAGCGCATTGATTCGGTAGTGCAGGGTCAAGAAACTGTCGGAGCGGACTGCGTTGGTCATCAGGAAATCTCTTTTTTATTGGCTGCGGTCAACTGCTCGATAACGAGCAAAACTGCACCGATGGTGATGGCGGAATCGGCGACGTTGAAGGCTGGCCAGTAGTAGCCGGCGACATGCCATTGAACAAAATCGACCACGGCGCCAAAGCGAACACGGTCGATCACGTTGCCCAGTGCGCCGCCCATAACCAGCGTCAGAGCCAGCGACAGCAATTTTTGTTGAGGGTGCTGGCGAAGCATGAAGGCGATCCAGCCAGAAACACCGAGCGCCAAGACCGTGAACAGCCAGCGCTGCCAGCCAGGCTGGTCGGCCAGAAAGCTGAAGGCAGCACCGGGGTTAAAAGTCAGCACCCAATTCCAGAACGAGGTGACGTAGATCGTTTCACCGAAACCGATGTTCTCGAGGACCAGCCACTTGCTGAGCTGGTCGAGAACAACGATCAGCCCGGCCAGCGCGTACCAGCGCCCGGCACTAGGCATGCGCACGTGCCTCACCGTCACCGTGCAGGTTGCTGACGCATCGGCCACACAGCCCCGGATGCTCGGTGTGGGAGCCGACATCCTCGCGAACGTGCCAGCAACGCTCGCACTTGGCGTGGTCGAGCGGCGTGGCGATGACCTGTTCGTTTTCATCACGGATTGCCACGGTCGACGAGCAAATAAGCACAAATTTCAAATCGTCGCCCAGCGAGGCCAAGGCGTCGAACTTCTCGCCAGCACAGTGGATTTCAACGGCTGCCTGTAGTGCCGAGCCGATCTTGCCGGCTTCTCGCTGCTCTTCGAGCGCCTTGGTCACGTCGGCGCGAGCCGTGCGGATCAGCGCCCACTTGGCGAGCAGATCTCCCTCGCCGGCCTGCACCGGCAGTTCGTGCCATTGCTGGAACATAACGGAATCATCAGCCTTGCCGGTCAGCACTTGCCAGACCTCTTCGGCTGTAAAGGCGGTGATTGGTGCCAGCAAGCAAACGAAGGCCTGCGTGATGTGCCACAGAGCGGACTGCGCGGAGCGACGAGCCACCGACTTCGGCGCCGTCGTGTACAAACGGTCCTTGAGAATATCGAGGTAAAAGCCACCGAGATCTTCCGAGCAGAACGTCTGCAGGGCCTGGACGACGCGGTGGAATTCGTACTTGTCGTAGTCGGCCCGACAGTTTTCCTGCAATTCGCGGGTCAGGGCCAGTGCGTAGCGGTCGATTTCCAGCCACTGATCGACCGGCAGCATGTCGGCGTTGGCGTCAAAATCGGAGACGTTGGCAAGCAGGAAGCGCAGCGTGTTGCGGATGCGACGGTAGCCTTCGACAACGCGCTTGAGGATTTCGTCGGATATCGTCAATTCGCCGGAATAATCGGTCGATGCCGTCCACAGGCGCAGGATGTCGGCGCCCATCTTGTCGGACACCTGCTGCGGCGCGATGACGTTGCCCTTGGACTTGGACATCTTGTGTCCCTTGCCGTCGACGACGAATCCGTGCGTTAGCAGCGCCTTGTACGGGGCGCGACCGTCGATGGCACAACCGGAGAGCAGCGAGGACTGGAACCAGCCGCGATGCTGGTCGGAGCCTTCGAGATAAAGATCGGCCGGATAGCTGAGGTCGGCCGCATGCGAGCCGCGCATGACGTGCCAGTGCGTTGTCCCTGAATCGAACCACACATCGAGCGTATCCTTCATCTTGACGTACTGGTCTGCGTCGGCGCCCAACAATTCGGCTGCATCGAGGCTGAACCACGCTTCGATACCGGACTTCTCGACACGCTGCGCGACCAGTTCGATCAACTCAGCCGTACGCGGGTGCGGCTGGCCGGTTTCCTTGTGCAGGAAAAACGGAATCGGCACGCCCCAGTTGCGCTGACGCGACACGCACCAGTCGGGGCGAGTCTTCATCATCGCCTCCAGACGAGCGCGGCCCCAGGCTGGAAAGAACTGGGTTTCATCAACGGCGCGTTCGGCGATCCAGCGCAGCGTCGAAGCATCTTCGCTGGTCTTGTGGTCCATGCCGATGAACCATTGCGTCGTGGCGCGGAAGATGATTGGCGTCTTGTGGCGCCAGCAGTGTGGGTAGCTGTGTTTGATTTTCTCGTTTTTTAACAGTCGACCGTGGGATTCAAGCTCCTGCAGCACCAGCGGGTTGGCTTCCCAGACCGTCTTGCCGGCCAGTTCGCCAACCGACAGCGCCGGCGTCGTGCTGATGAAACGGCCATCGTTGCCGACCGGGTTGTTCACCGGCAGGCCGTATTTCTTGCCGATGTTGTAGTCATCCACGCCATGTGCCGGCGCGGTGTGGACCAGACCGGTACCGGCCTCGGTAGTCACGTGCGTACCGCAAATGATCGCCACGTCGCGCTTCTGGAACGGGTGCTTGAGCAGTATCTGGTCGAGCTTGTCGCCGGTCGTCGAAGCAATCACCGTCCCCGCCAGTTCGTAGCGCTGGAGTGCCGACTCGGCCAGTTCGCGGACCAGGATCAAGGCCCCCTTCTCGGTTTCGATCAGGTCATAGGTCAGGTCCGGATGCACACTGACTGCTTCGTTGGCCGGCAGCGTCCATGGCGTCGTTGTCCAGATCACCGCAAAGGCCGGGCCACTCAAATGCGTCAGGCCAAAGGCTTTGGCCAACTTTTCGGCATGGTTATCATGCACTTCGAAAGCCACGTCGATGGCCGGCGAGTTCTTGTCCTCGTACTCGACTTCGGCCTCGGCCAGCGCCGAACCGCAGTCCAGACACCAGTTGACCGGCTTCAGGCCCTGGTAGAGGTAACCCTGCTCAAGAATCTTGCCCAGGGCGCGGATTTCACCGGCCTCGGCCGAGAAATTCATCGTCAGGTAGGGATTGCCCCAGTCACCCAGTACGCCGAGACGAATGAAATCCTTCTTCTGGCGCTCGACCTGCTCGGCCGCGTAGGCCCGCGACAATTCACGCACCTTGTCAGCGGGAATGTTCTTGCCATGCTGCTTTTCGATCTGATGCTCGATGGGCAGGCCGTGACAATCCCAGCCCGGCACGTAGGGCGCATCGAAGCCGGACAGCGTTTTCGAACGGACGATGATGTCCTTCAACACCTTGTTGACCGCATGACCGATATGAATGTCGCCGTTGGCATAGGGCGGGCCATCGTGCAGCACGAAACGCGGACGCCCGGCACTGATCTCGCGGATGCGCTGGTAGAGTTTCTTCTCCTGCCACTGGGCTACCCATTGCGGTTCGCGCTTGGGCAGATCGCCGCGCATCGGGAAAGCCGTATCCGGCAGGTTCAGGGTGTCTTTGTAATCAGCCATTTTGCGTGCTCACAACTCGAAAAAAGCCCGGGCAGCCGTGGCATCCGCCACGATCTGCGCCTTGAGGGCGTCAATATTGGGAAAACGTTGTTCGTCGCGCAACTTATGAACGAAACGCACCGAGATGTGCGCCCCATAAATATCACGATCGAAATCGAAGAGATGAACTTCCAGCAAGGGCCGCGTACCGCCCACCGTTGGCCGAACGCCAAGATTGGCGACGCCGGAAAGTGGCTCGTCGCCCAAGCCACTGACCTCAACGGCAAAGACGCCGGTCATTGGCAGCGGATTGTGCTTGATGCGCAGATTGGCCGTCGCGAAACCGATCTGGCGGCCGAGCTTTTGGCCATGCGACACCTGGCCGTCAATGATATAAGGACGCCCCAGTAGGCGCGCCGCATGTTCCATGTCACCGGCCAGCAACGCCCGACGGACAGCCGAACTCGATACACGCTCGCCATCGGCCAGCACGCTGCCCATCGCCTCGACAGCAAAGCCGAAAGCCCGGCCAGCGTTCTGCAACAGGGCAAAATCGCCGGTACGACCACGACCAAAGCGAAAATCGTCGCCAATGATCAAGTGTTGTACCTGACAACCACGCACCAGCACCTGCTCGACGAACTCGTCGGCCGAGAGGGCGGCAAAAGCCGCATTGAACGGACAAATAACGACCTGCCGCGCACCGCATTCACCGAGCAACTCAAGTTTTTCGCGTAGCGTGGTCAGGCGGGCGGGAGCGGAATCCGGCGCGAAAAACTCGCGAGGATGCGGCTCGAAGGTCAGTACCGTGGGCGCCAGCTCGCGCTGCTCGGCCACATAAGCCAGACGTTTTACCAGCGCGGCATGCCCGAGGTGGACGCCATCGAAATTGCCGATGGCGAGCACAACAGGAGCAGGAACGGGACGCGAATAACCGCGAAAAACGCGCATAAGTAAATTGGCAGGAAAAACGTTGAATTATAACGATTTAAGCCACCCTTCGGATACCGGCAGATTGCGTTGCATCAGCCAGCGCCCGGCGCCCGCCAAAACCGCTGCGACTCCTTTTCGCTATAATCAACGAGTTTAACGAAATCACCTCCTATTTCATGCTCGAACTGATCAGCCATGTAGTCAGAATTTCGGCGCGACGCGACCGCACCGAGATCAACTCGGCCATGGTTGACACCTTGATCGGCCTTTTTCACCCGCAAAACCTGACCATTTACCGCTGCTACGTGGGAAACAAAAAGGCGATGGTTTTCGCCTGTGCCGGCTATGGCCCGAACGGCCAGTTCCTGCGTAATGCCTACCTGCCGGACCACCGCTACTGCCAGCCGATCGAGCGCGATCCGCTGCTCAACCGTTGCCGCAAGGAGCTCTCGGCAGTTATCGACTTCCTCGACGATGGCTCGCACCGCATCGTATTCCCCGTCATGCGCCTGAACGAGCCGATCTACCTGATCGAACTCACGCTCACCAACGAGTTCTCGGCCGACCACCGCGTGACGTTGATGGGTCTGATCGAATACTTTGGCAACCACATTGCGCTGCTCGATTATGGTGAAGCCGACACCCTGACTGGTCTGGCCAGCCGCAAGACCTTTGACAAGCACCTCTTTGAACTGCTCGGCAAGGCAGCCAGCGACGAAATGCTCAGCGGCCCGGAGAGCCGTCGGCGCGGCACACCCGGTAGCCGCCACTGGTTGGCCGTCTGCGATATCGACCACTTCAAGGCGGTGAATGACAACTTCGGCCACCTGATCGGCGATGAAGTGCTGATCATGATGGCTCAAGAAATGCGCCAGTCCTTCCGTTTCGATGACCAGTTGTTCCGTTTTGGTGGCGAGGAATTCATCGCCCTGCTGCAGCCGACTGAAGAGCAATTCGCCCTGGCGACGCTGGAACGCTTCCGTACGAATGTCGAAAAACAGCTATTCAGCCGGGTCGGACACATCACCGTCAGCATTGGCTTCAGCGCCTTGATGCCCAACGATACCCCAACCGATGCCATCGACCGGGCCGACGAGGCGCTGTATTTCGCCAAGCGCCATGGCCGAAACCGGGTTGACTGCTACGAGAAGCTGGTTGCCTCAGGCGACGTGGCCGCCAAGGAAATCGCCAAGGGCGAAGTCGAGTTGTTTTAACCGAGCAAGGCCAGCTTGGCCTTCGGCCCAGGCGGATGCTTGATGAAGTATTGCCGGATACCGCGGACAATCGCCCCGGCCAGTTTTTCCTGATAGGCGTCGTCGTTAAGCCTGGCTTCTTCTTCCGGATTGGAGATGAATGCCGTTTCGATCAGCGCTGACGGAATGTCCGGCGCCTTGAGCACGGCAAAGCCGGCTTGCTCGACGTGGGCCTTGTGCAGCGTATTGATCGAACCCAGCTCGCCGAGCAGGTATTTGCCCAGTTTCAGGCTGTCGTTGATCGTGCCGGTCTGCGATAGATCGAGCAGCGTGCGGGCGAGAAACAGATCCTTGCTGCCGAGATTGACGCCGCCGATGAGGTCGGCCTGGTTTTCCTTCTGGGCCAGCAGGCGGGCCTGCGTGCTCGAGGCCCCCTTTTCGGAGAGCACGAAGACTGATGAACCGCGCGCATCGGGCTTGATCCAGGCATCAGCGTGAATCGACAGGAAGAGGTCGGACTGGATGCGCCGAGCCTTCTGGACGCGCATTTGCAGCGGCACGAAGAAATCGGAATCGCGGGTCAGTACGGCGCGCATGTTCGGCTCGGCGTCGATGCGCGCCTTTAGGCGACGGGCGACTTCCAGCGTGACGGTCTTTTCGTAGGTGCCGGCCTTGCCGATGGCACCGGGATCTTCGCCACCATGGCCGGGATCGAGCGTGATGGTGACCAAGCGGTCGACAATCGGCTTGCCAGATTTCTTGCTGGTCTGGATTTCCGGCGCTTCAATCGGTTTTTCGGGCTTCTTCGTGGCGCTTTCATCCGGCCGCTTGTCGGCAATCTGGAAATCCTGCTCGTTCTTGAGCGGCTCGACGCC
Source organism: Ferribacterium limneticum (assembly GCF_020510585.1). Taxonomy (GTDB): domain Bacteria; phylum Pseudomonadota; class Gammaproteobacteria; order Burkholderiales; family Rhodocyclaceae; genus Azonexus. The sequence continues at coordinate 3,123,118 of NZ_CP075190.1, forward strand.
ATCCTTACGGCCTTCGAGCAACGCCATCATCGGATCGGGCGGATTGACCGGGTAGACGTCAAGAACCAAGCGACGGCCGTATTCACCAGCCGGTTCGAGCGTGAACACCTGCGGATTGACTTTGCCCTTGAGTTCCATGACCAGACGCACAACGCCCGGCTTGAAACGGCCGGCGCGCAGCAGCTTGATGTTCGGGTCGTCGGTCGTCAGCTTGCGGGCGAGGCTGTCGAGAACGCTGTTGAATTCGACACCTTCGATGTCGACAACGAGGCGATCAGGATTTTCAACAGTGAAATGGGAGAATTTGAGCGGGGCGTCGGTTTCGAGCGTGACGCGGGTGTAATCGGCGGCCGGCCAGATGCGCACGGCGAGAATGGATGGCAGCTTGGCTGCGGCGCCAGCCAGTGGCGTAACGGAAAGGATCAGCGAGGCGCCAGCGAAGCGGAGGAGCTGGCGGCGGCCATGGCTGGGACGAGCGTGTTCAGACATGCCTGCCCTTTCGGTGAATCTGCCACGGCTTCGAGGATACGCCCGACACCTGCATGATGAATACGCAACCGCAAGTCTGGCGACGGAACGCAGCCAGCAGCCCGTTCCGGCCATTCGACCAGACAGATCGCAGTGTCGTTAAAGTATTCATCAAAGCCCGCATCGAGAAACTCCTCTGGGGACTCGAAACGATAAAAATCAAAGTGATATAAGTATAAGCTCGAAACTACGTAAACTTCAACCAGTGAATAGGTAGGACTTTTGACCGCGCCGGTGTGACCAAGTGCCCGAATCATGGCGCGCGACAGGGTGGTTTTGCCCGCCCCGAGATCGCCTTCAAGGAAAACGACCATCCCCGGTTGCAGCAATGGCGCCAGCATTTCGCCCAGGCGCTGGGTGGCCGCCTCGTCGGGCAATTCGAAAACGGCGGTAACATCGGGGCTATGCACGATCAGGACTCCACGGTGGATTACGCGGCGCTCAAGGAAAAAATCCGCGAGGCCGGCAAGGAACTCGGCTTTGCTGCCGTTGGCGTGGCACGGGCCGAACCCGGCCCCGCCGTCGAAAAGATGCGGGAATGGCTGGCGGCCGGCTGCCACGGCGAGATGGATTATATGGCCCGCCATGCCGAATTGCGTGCCGACCCGCAGCAACTGCATCCGGGAACGATCACCGTGATCAGTGCGGCGATCGACTACCTGCCGCATACCAAAACAGCCGACCAGCCAGACCAGGCGGCGATTTCTCGCTACGCCCAGGGGCGCGATTACCACAAGCTGATTCGCACCCGGCTACAGAAACTAGCCGATGCCATTACCGACCTGACCGGGCCGTTCGGCTACCGCGTCTTTTCCGATTCGGCACCGGTCATGGAAGTCGAATTCGCCCGTCAGGCCGGCCTTGGCTGGCGCGGCAAGCACACGCTGCTGCTCTCCAAGCAAGGCTCCTGGCGCTTTCTCGGCGACATCTACACCGACCTCCCGCTACCGCCCGATGAACCTGTCGATGAGCACTGCGGCACCTGCACGGCCTGCCTCAACGCCTGCCCGACCGGGGCCATTGTTGCGCCATATCAGGTCGATGCCCGGCGCTGCATCAGCTACCTGACCATCGAACTGGCCGGCCCGATTCCCGAAGAATTCCGCCCGTTGATCGGCAACCGGATTTACGGCTGCGACGACTGCCAGCTGTGCTGCCCGTGGAACCGCTTTGCCCAGCTCGGCGACCCGGAGTTTTCGCCGCGCCACGGGCTCGATACGGCGACGCTGATCGAGCTGTTCAACTGGACGGAAGCGGAATTCAACCAGCGGCTGGCCGGCAATCCGATCCGCCGCATCGGGCATGAGCGCTGGCTGCGCAATATCGCCGTGGCGCTCGGCAACGGAGCTGCCACGGTCAACCGGAAAAAAGCGCTAAAAATGAAATTGGACCATCCATCGGCGCTGGTCCGCGAGCACGTCGAATGGGCGCTTACTCGGCTGGAACCTTGAGACTGGCCGGCGCTTCGACAGGCGCGTCAGCAACAGGTTTTGCCGCTTCGACGGGCACCGCTGGCGGCTGGAGCGTCCAGCCGAGAAAGGCGCCAGACGCCGTGGTGATGGCGACCAGCGCGAGAAGGATGAGGCCGGTCTTCGGGCTTTCCATGTTCACTTGGCGATAAGCTCAGCGCGCCACCGGGCGTCCCGCGTCGGCGCACCACTCGCTCCACGAGCCGGCATAGAGGCGCGAACCAGGCAGGCCGGCGATTTCCATGGCGACCATGTTGAGGCAGGCGGAAACGCCCGAGCCACATTGATGGACAACCAGATCGGGCGGCGAACCAGCCAGGATGGCCAGCCATTCGGCGCGCAGTTCGGCGGCCGGCTTGAAACGGCCGTCGGGCAGCAGGTTGTCCTTGAAGAAACGATTGACCGCACCGGGGATGTGGCCGCCGACCGGATCGATGGTTTCGTTCTCGCCGCGGAAACGGTCGGGGCCGCGCCCGTCAACCAGACGCATGTGCGGTGTTTCGATGCGCTCCAGTACGTAGTCGGCTTCAACCAGATGATCCTGCGCCAAGGGGATGAAAACGCGCGGCGCCAAGGTCGGCACGACCTTGGTCAGCGCACCACCGGCCGCCTGCCAGGCCTGCAAACCGCCATCAAGCAAGGCCACGCTGTCATGACCCAACCAGCGCAGCAGCCACCACAGACGCCCGGCAATCATGCCTTGGGCGTCGTCGTAGACCACGACTTGCGTCGTCGCCCCAATGCCGATTTCGCCCAGCCGTTGCGCCAGTTTTTCCGGATCGGGCAGCGGATGGCGGCCATTGCAGCCGGTCATCGACCCAGAGAGGTCGCGGTCACAATGCAGGAAGACAGCGCCGGGAATGTGGCTCTCGGCGTAAACGCGCTCGCCGTAGCCGGTATCGGCCAGCTGGTGGCGGACATCGACGACCAGCCAGGCTGGGTCGTCGATATGCGCCTGCAGCGTCGCGACATCGACCAGCGTGGTAAAACTCATGCCGGCGTCGCCTCCAGCCAGGACTTGGCTTCGTCAGCATTGTCGAAGACTTCGACGTCAGCTTTGACGAAGGTCTGCGACAGCCAGGCACTCCACGTTACCCACTGGCTGTCGGTAACGACGGCGACACGCTTGAAGTCGTTGGCATGGGCGCGCGAGAACTTGATCTCCTCCCAGGCCACATCGAGCGTCAAGCCGGCCATCTGGGTCAGGTCGAAGCAGAGATCAACCGGGCCTTCAAACTGGACCTTGAAATTGACGACTTCTTCAAACTCCTTGTAATCGGCCAAAGTGAATTCGCCGAACACGGCCACGCTGACACGGCTCGGTTGGTGGTCGATGACGATCATGATTTTGCTCCGTTGTTGGTTTTGTCTGAAGAAAGTTTAATCCTGTTCGACCGGGCTGGCGCGGGAAAAGTGCGTGGCTGCGATGCCGGACAGAATAATCAGGCCGATCGCCGCCCACGCCGAGGCATCGAGCACCTCGCCCCAGAAGGCCATGCCGAACAGGCTGGAAAAGATCACTGTGCTGTAAGCCAGCGCCGCCGACATCAGCGTTTTGCCGCGCGTGTAGGCACGCGTCATGGCCAGTTGGGCGGCCGTGGCGAAGCTGGCGACACCGAGCAGAAGCAGGCCACTCTTCAGGTCGACGGCATGGATGTCGCTGAACAGCAGCCAGCTGCCGGCGCCGACCGACGAGACCAGTGAAAAATAGAACACCGTGCGCATTTCCGGCTCGCCGCGCGCCCCGAGTTCGCGCACGCTGAAATAGGCCATGCCGGCCATGACGCCGGAACCGAGGCCGATCAGGCCGCCGACCAGCTGGTCGGCATGCATGGTTGGTTTGAGCAGCAGCACCACGCCGACCAGCCCCAAGACCAGCGCGCCCATGATGCCCTTGCGCAGCTGCATGCCGGCAAAGCCGAGGTAAAGCGCCAGGAAGATGGCCGAGGTGTAGTTGAGCGTCACGGCCGTCGCCAGCGGCAGCAGCGTAATGGCGTAGAAATAGGCGAACAGGGCGACGAAGCCGACGGCGCCACGCGTCACCTGCCAGCGCAAATGCGGCGTGGCGAGCGGCACGCCGTTCAGGCGAACCAGCCCGAACATCAGGATCAGCGAGATGAAGCTGCGGTAAAAGGTGATCTCCACGGCCGAATGAGTCTGCGCGGCAAACTTGACGCAGACGCCCATGCAGGCGAACAGGAAACTGGCGGCGATCATCCACAGGGATTGCATGAAACAGGGGCTCTAAAAAAGGGAAAGGCGGCGGATTTTACCCCGCCGCCTTAGAAACCAGCCTTCCACGGCCAACCGGGCTTGCTACGGTCAACCGTAAAAAAGGTCGAAAATTGAAATGTCAGCGCGTCTCGATGGCCGACTGCATGATCCGCCGATAGAACTCGTGGAAGTGCTGCATGCCGTCCTCCATCGGGCTTTGATACGGCCCGACTTCGCTCCGCCCTTCCTTCATGAGCGCGTAGCGACCGCGGTCCATGCGCTCACCGATGTCGTCGTCCTCGATGGCCGTTTCCATGTAGGCGGCGCGTTCGGCTTCAATGAAATCGCGCTCGAAATCGACGATATCCTCCGGGTAGTAGAACTCGACGACATTGAGCGTCTTGTTCACACCTTGCGGAATCAGCGTCGACACGACCAGCACGTGCGGATACCACTCGACCATGATGTTCGGGAAGTAGGTCAGCCAGATGGCGCCATGCTCGGGCGTCTTGCCTTCCGTCCCGTAAATATCGAGGACCGCCTTCTGCCAGCGCTCGTAAGCCCTGGAACCGGATTTCTGCAGCGAGGTGATGCCAACGCGCTGCACCGAATACCAGTCGCCGAATTGCCAGGTCAGGTCGTCGCAGGTGACGAAATTGCCAAGGCCCGGGTGGTAAGGAGCAACGTGGTAATCCTCCAGATAGACCTCAATGAAGGTCTTCCAGTTGTAATTGCACTCGTGCATCTCGACGTGATCGAGCTTGTAGCCGGTGAAATCGAGCTCCGGCGCGACTTTCATGCCGGCCAGATCGGCATTGGCCGAACGCGGCCCCTTGAAGAGCAGACCGTTCCAGCTTTCCAGCCTGGCCTTGTTCAGGTTGAGACAGGGATTTTGCGGAAAATGCGGCGCACCGATCAGGACGCCGCCCTGGTCGTAAGTCCACCGGTGAATCGGGCAGACGATCGGCCCGTTCAGCGTGCCCGAACCCTGCAGCATGATCGCCTGACGATGGCGGCAGACGTTCGACATCTGCCAGTTGCCGGCATTCGGTCCTTCGTTGCCGCCGTTGAGCAGCATCTGGCCGTGGTCCTTCCACTCGAGCGAACGGTAATCCCCCGCGTTCGGCACCATGAGCTGGTGACCGACATAGCCCGGACCGGCATCGAAGATGAGCTTTTTCTCCAGCTCAAAAATCTTCTCGTCGAAATACCAGTCCACCGGCAGTTGGGAAACTGCAGGGGCCAACCGGGACAGAGTCGCCAAGTCGGACATTCCAAGCCTCCAGCGGGGGTTAAAAAGGGGTAGGTATTTTACCCCGATATTTGACCGAGCGCCCCTTGATGGAGTATTTTCGCGTGTTTCCTTGATCGCCTCAAACATGGCCACAAAGCCCATCGCCGACATGAAATTCGAGACGGCCCTCGCCGAACTCGAAAACATCGTTTCCAGCATGGAAGGCGGCAAACTCGAGCTCGAAGCCTCCATCGCCGCCTACAAGCGCGGCATGGAACTGATGAAGCACTGCCAGGCCCAGCTCGCCAACGCCGAAGAGCAAATCCGCATCCTCGAAAACGGCGAATTCAAGGACGTCGACCGCAAGACGCTGGAGGCGCAATGAGCGCCATCCCGTTTGCCGAATGGATGGCCGTCACCCAGGACCGCGCCGAAACCGCCCTCGCCCGCTTCCTGCCGGGCAGTGACAGCATCCCCGCCCGCCTGCACGACGCCATGCGCTACGCCTCGCTGGGTGGGGGCAAACGCGTCCGCCCGCTGCTCGCCCACGCCGCCGGCCAGTTGACCGGCGCCACGCCGGAAACGCTCGACATCGTCGCCAGCGCCGTTGAAATGATCCACGCCTATTCGCTGGTCCATGACGACCTGCCGTGCATGGACGACGACGTCCTGCGCCGCGGCCGGCCGACCTGCCACGTCGAATTCGACGAACCGACCGCCCTGCTCGTCGGCGACAGCCTGCAAACCGTGGCCTTTGAACTGCTCGCCAGCCAGCCCATCGGCGAGCCGAAACAGCAACTCGAGATGATCGCCCTGCTCGCCCACGCCAGCGGTTCGCGCGGCATGGCCGGCGGTCAGGCCATTGACCTCGCCTCGGTCGGCAAGCCCTTGAACCAGCCCGAGCTGGAACTCATGCACGCCCTGAAGACCGGCGCCCTGATCCGCGCCGCCGTGCTCCTCGGCGCCCTGGCCGGCCAGCCGCTGTTGGCCGAGGAGCGCACCAACCTCGACCGCTTCGCCAAACGTGCCGGCCTGCTCTTTCAGGTCGTCGACGACATCCTCGACTGCACGGCAAGCACCGCCACCCTCGGCAAGACCGCCGGCAAGGACGAAGCCGCCGACAAACCAACCTACGTCAGCCTGCTCGGTCTCGAAGCCGCTCGCGCCTACGCCGACGAACTGCGCAGCGACGCTCTCGACGCCCTCTCCATTTTCGGCGAACGGGCAGCTCGCCTGACCCAGCTGGCCGACTTCATCTGCCATCGGCAATTCTAATGACCGCTTCCCGCCTGCTTGAAAGCATCAACAGCCCGGCCGACCTGCGCCGCCTGGACCGCAAGCAGTTGCCGCAACTGGCGACCGAGCTGCGCGCCTTCCTCATCGACTCCGTCTCGAAAACCGGCGGCCACCTGTCGTCCAACCTCGGCACCGTCGAGCTGACCATCGCCCTGCACGCCATCTTCAACACGCCAGAAGACCGGCTGGTCTGGGACGTCGGCCACCAGTGCTACGCCCACAAGGTACTGACCGGCCGCCGCGAAGGCATGAGCACGCTGCGCATGCATGGCGGCGTTTCCGGCTTCCCGAAACGCGCCGAGAGCCAGTACGACACCTTCGGCGTCGGCCATTCGTCGACCTCCATCTCCGCCGCGCTCGGCATGGCGCTGGCCGCCAAGCACAAGGGCGAAGACCGCAAAACCATCGCCATCATCGGCGACGGCGCGATGTCGGCCGGCATGGCCTTCGAAGCCATGAACAATGTCGGCGTCGCCGACACCGACATGCTGGTCATCCTCAATGACAACGAAATGTCGATCTCGCCGCCGGTCGGCGCGCTCAACAACATCCTGACCCGCCTGACCTCGAGCAAGACCTACAACGCTGCCCGCGAAGCCGGCCGCCACATGCTCGGCTTCGCCCCGCCGCTACTCGAACTGGCGCGCCGCGCCGAAGAGCACGTCAAGGGCATGATCGCCCCGGGCACGCTGTTCGAGGAATTCGGCTTCCACTACTACGGCCCGATCGACGGCCACGACCTCGACGCCCTGATCCCGACGCTGGAAAACCTCAAGAAGCTCAAGGGCCCGAAGTTCCTGCACGTCATCACGAAGAAGGGCCAAGGCTACAAGCTGGCCGAAAACGACCCGATTCTTTACCACGGCGTCGGCAAGTTCGCCGCCTGCGATGGCATCCAGTCGGCCAAGGGGCCGGCCAAGCTGACCTACACGCAGGTTTTCGGCGACTGGCTGTGCGACATGGCCAAGGCCGACTCACGCCTTGTCGCCATCACCCCAGCCATGCGCGAGGGTTCGGGCATGGTGCGCTTTTCGGCCGAATTCGCCGACCGCTACTTCGATGTCGGCATCGCCGAACAGCACGCCGTGACCTTCGCCGCCGGCCTGGCCTGCGAAGGCCTGAAACCGGTCGTCGCCATCTACTCGACCTTCCTGCAGCGTGGTTACGACCAACTGGTGCATGACGTTGCCCTGCAGAACCTGCCGGTCGTTTTCGCGGTCGACCGAGGCGGTTTGGTCGGCGCTGACGGCCCGACGCACCACGGCACATTCGACCTCTCCTTCGTCACCTGCATCCCGAACATGGTCGTCATGGCCCCTGCCGATGAAGCCGAATGCCGCCAGATGCTGTCCACCGCCTATGGGCTGGATTGCCCGAGCATGGTCCGTTATCCGCGCGGCGGCGGGACCGGGAAAATACCGCACTGCAGTCTCGACACCTTGCCCGTCGGCAAGGGCGAAATTCGCCGCCAGGGCAAGGCTGTCGCCCTGCTCGCCTTTGGCAGCCTGGTGCCTGCCGCTGTCGCCGCTGGCGAGGAACTCGACGCCACCGTGGCCAATATGCGCTTCGTCAAACCGCTCGACGTCGAGCTGATTGTCGAACTCGCCGGGAACCATTCGCTGCTTGTCAGCGTCGAAGAGAACGCTGTGATCGGCGGCGCCGGCTCGGAAATCGAGCGGGTTCTGGCGGAACGCGGACTGAATGTGCCGGTGCTTCGCCTTGGCCTGCCCGACCGCTTCATCGATCACGGCGAACAAGGACAATTGCTGGCCGAACTCGGCCTCGACAAGGACGGCATCGTACGTGCAGTACGGACCCGGACCACCCCACAATAATTCATTGAAGAACAGCCCATGAACGCCCCGAACACCCCTATCCCCGATGTCCAGAATTCGGCCGACACGCGCCACATAGCGATCAACAAGGTTGGCATCAAATCGATCCGCCACCCGATCAAGGTCCAGGACAAATCGACCGGCGTCCAGCACACCATCGCCATGTTCAACATGTACGTCGGCCTGCCGCACAACTTCAAGGGCACCCACATGTCGCGCTTTGTGGAGATCCTGAACAGCCACGAGCGTGAAATCTCGGTCGAAAATTTCCCGGTCATGCTGCGCGACATGGTCGCCAAGCTCGAAGCCGAAACCGGCCATATCGAGATGAACTTCCCCTACTTCATCAACAAGACCGCCCCGATCTCCGGCGTGCAGAGCCTGATGGACTACGACGTCACCTTCATCGGCGACATTTGCAATGGCGAGATCGTCACCTCGACCAAGGTCGTCGTGCCGGTGACCAGCCTGTGCCCGTGCTCCAAGAAAATCTCCGAGTACGGCGCCCACAACCAGCGCTCGCACGTTACCGTCACGGCCCGCACCAACGACTTCGTCTGGATCGAGGAAATCGTCCAGCTCGTTGAAGAGGAAGCCTCCTGCGAACTGTTCGGCCTGCTCAAGCGCCCGGACGAGAAATACGTCACCGAGCGCGCCTACGACAATCCCAAGTTCGTCGAAGACATGGTCCGCGATGTCGCTGCCCGCCTCAACGCCGAGCCGCGTGTCGATGCCTACGTGGTTGAATCCGAGAATTTCGAGTCGATCCACAACCATTCGGCTTACGCCCTGATCGAGAACGACAAGAAAAATCCTGGCACACACTGCGCGAGCTGATTTGGGACAATGGAGGTCACAAATGTGACTTCCACGGTCAACCGGAAATTTTGACCAAAAATGAAATCAATAAAAAAGGGCGCCGAGGCGCCCTTTTTCAATCCGGAAAAATCGCTTAAGCAGCAGCGACCGGCTTTTCCTTGCGGACCAGCTTTTCCTTGATCCGTGCCGACTTGCCAGAACGCTCGCGCAGGTAGTACAGCTTGGCGCGGCGGACATCACCACGACGCTTCACTTCAACGGAAGCGACCAGCGGCGAATAGGTCTGGAAAGTACGCTCGACGCCTTCACCGGACGAGATCTTGCGCACGGTGAATGCAGAGTTCAGGCCGCGGTTACGCTTGGCGATAACAACGCCTTCGTAAGCCTGCAGACGCTCGCGGTTACCTTCCTTGACCTTCACTTGCACGACGATGGTGTCGCCCGGTGCGAAGTCAGGAATAGTCTTGTCCAGACGAGCAATTTCTTCTTTTTCCAACTGTTCAATCAGGTTCATGTGAGATCCTTTAATTTATAAACACTTACTCACCGCATTGCTCCTCTCCGGAAATTTCCGTGAGTAGTTGCGTTTCTTCCGCAGTCAAACTGCGGTGCGCCAGTAAATCCGGCCGGCGCTTCCGGGTTCGGGCCAGCGACTGTTTAAGCCGCCAGCGTCGAATCTTTTTGTGGTCTCCTGAAAGCAGAACCGCTGGCACCGCCTCGCCCTCGTAAATTTCCGGGCGGGTGTAGTGCGGACAATCCAGCAAACCACCGACAAACGAATCTTCCGCCGCCGAAGCGGCATCTCCGAGCACTCCCGGCAACTGGCGGACAACGGCATCAATCAAGGCCATCGCCGGCAACTCGCCACCGGAGAGCACAAAATCTCCGATCGAAATTTCTTCATCGACACAGCGCTCGATCAGCCGCTCGTCAATCCCTTCATAGCGACCACAAAGAAGGATCAGCCCTTCATCGCCGGTCGCCAACTGCATCACCCGTTCGTGGGTGAGCGGCGCCCCCTGCGGCGAGAGGTAGATAACCCGGCTCTTGGCCAGCCCAACCTCACGCTGCTGCGCCTTGGCCGCAGCAATCGCCTTCTCCAGCGGCCCCGGCTGCATCAGCATGCCCGGCCCGCCGCCGAAAGGACGATCATCGACCCGTCGCCAGGTGTTCTCGGCGAAATCCCGAGGATTCCAGCCTTGCCACACCCAGCGCTGCTCTTCCAGCGCCCGACGGGTAATGCCACTTTCCGTTACCGCCGCAAACATCTCCGGAAAGAGGGTAATGCAGTCAAACCGGATCACCAGTCGCTGCCCCACTCCACTCGAATCTGCCCGGCTTCCTTCTCGACAGTCAGCACCACAGCCGAAACAAACGGCAAAAGGCGCTCGATCTGGTCATCGCCCATGACGCGCAAAACGGCATTGGCCCCGGTTTCGATCAGCCCGACCACCTTGCCGAGCCGCTCATCAGCGGTATTGATGACATCCAGACCGATCAGATCGGTCCAGTAAAACTCATTCTTTTCAGTCGTGGGCAACGCTTCGCGCGGCGCCCCGACCAAAATACCCTTCATCGCTTCAGCGGCAGAACGATCAGCAACGCCATCCAACAGCACCACCACACCGTTACCGTGGGCTTTTATGCTTTTCAGCCTGCATTCGCGCCACCGCTCGCCTTCTCTGGCAATCCACCAGACGGGCATTTCAGCCCAGGCCAGCGGATCATCCCCGAAGGGGTACAACCAAAGCCAGCCCTGAACACCGTAAGGGTCGGCCAGCCGACCCAGTACGACGATATCGCTGCTGGTCAAAACAAGAACTTAGGCGGCTTGCTGGGCAGCGTGCTGCTTGACCAGACGGGCAACGGTCGGCGACAGCTGGGCGCCATTGCTCTGCCAGTAGGCCAGACGATCGACGGAAATACGCAGCGATTCTGCATTGCCGGAAGCAACCGGGTTGTAGAAGCCGACACGCTCAACGAAACGGCCGTCACGACGATTGCGGGAATCGGTAACAACCATGTTGTAGAACGGGCGCTTCTTGGCGCCACCACGGGCAAGACGGATAACAACCATTGGAATACTTTCGTTAGCTGGAAAAAAGACCCGGAATTATAGCGCTTTATCAAGGAAAAACAAGCCACTTAGGAATTGGAAAATACTGCCGGATAGCGGATCACTGTTCGTAGACGGCGGCGCACCAATGGCTAAAACGTAAATTTTTGTTATTCTGCGCAAGCTATGACCACCTCACCGGACTACCTTTCGCCAGCCGCCCCCGACGCCAATATCAAGAGCATTCTTGAATGGCTGGCCCTGGCACATGGAAGAACCGGCTCTGACGACGCCGATCAACTCTATCGCCAGCTTCTGCTGCTGCGCGAGGCCCCCGTTCCCAATTCGCAGCGTCTGAAATTGCTCGACTTGCTCTTCGGCCAGGCCGAACGCGTCGCCAACGGCGAATTGCCGCGATTAAATGAGGTATCCCTGCCCATTTCCCGCAAGCAGCGGCAGCGCGTCCGCATTCTGCTCGATGTGCTCGAAACCCTGACGCAGGATTATTTCAACACCCTGGCTGAACTGTTCGACCCGGAAGGGCCAAGTTCGTCGCGCGTGCCCCATACGTCGCTGCGGCGGGCAATGCAGACGATAGGCTGGCAGGCACGGATTACCCATTTGATTGCGGCGCCCCCGTCGCCCGGCCTCTGGCAACTGCTGCATTCGGCATTTTTCACGGCACGACGCCTTGGCCTCGAAGAATTCCCCGGGCCACAAGGGACACCGAGCATTCGTCAGATTTATACCGGCATTCTGCTGGCCGCCGTGGCACAGCCTGCTTCATTCTCGCCGGCAGAGCTCGAATTCATCAGCAAGTTCATCAGCGACTGCACCCCGTCCATTGATCTTCTTGAAAGCCCCCCGCTCGACAGCGGTGGCATTTTCTGGGTCGATCTCGACAAGGACTTTCCGGCCCACGCGCTGATCCGGCGCATCCCGACGCCGGATGCCCGGGTGCTTTATTTTTCCTGCCACACCATCGCCGACGTTGCCCTGAAACAACGCACCGCGCTCCTCCAGGGGATTCCCGCCCAGACACTGGGCCTGCCGCCATTCGCCGACACCAGCGCCGGTCCAAGCACACTGCTGCGCCTGAACCGGCTCTGGGGCAATCCCAGCAAGCGACGCTTCTCGCGGCGGCGCCAGTCCTATCGCGCCAACCTCTGCTCCGGCCTCGGCAACCTCTGGCAACTGATGAAGTCTCAGCAAACGCCAACAGACCTCAGCGAGTGGATGGTCACCAATGAAAGCCCCGATGGCTTCTCGTTGATGCACATGTCCGGGCAAACCCAGTACCTGCGAGTTGGCGACATTGTTGCGCTGCAGGCCCTGGGCGACTACTCCGAGGCGACACCAACATGGCACGTCTGCATTATCCGCTGGGCCGTCTCGGAGAACCCGGAACACATTGAACTGGGTTTGCAGATACTGGCCCCCCGGGCTACCGCCGTGGAAATCACCCATACCTATGCCCTCGAATCCAGCAATACTGCCGCGCTGATTCTCCCCGCCACGCCACCACTGCGGCCAACCCAGTCGCTCGTGGTCCCGGCTGGCCTGTTAAGAGAAAATACCCGGCGAATCATCGTCTTGATCGAGGCCGACAATCTGGAAGTTCGCGAAGTTCAGGCCACCAGTCTCGACGAACAAACCAGCGCCATCGAAATTTTCAGCGTCTTGCCGGACGATTGATGCTGGCGGCAATCAAGCCGCCAAACAGGACGACTGCCCACGACAAGTGGAGCCAGACGAGGAATACGGGAAAGACAGCAAAGGCCCCGTAGATGCTTTTCAGCATGGCCGAACTGACCAGGAAGATTTCAAACACCTTTTGCATGACCGAGAAGGCCAGCGTGGCGAAAATGCCGCCGGTCAATGCCGCGCGCCGTGACACCGGGGCATTCGGCACCGCGTAATAAAGAAACGAGAAAAACAGGCCAAGCAGCACGACGGCCACCGCTTTCAGGGCAAAGCGACGAAACCAGACCGGCTCGTCGAACCAGCCCAGCGATGCCGTCACGGCAAACGACATCGCACCGGCCACCGCTCCCAGAACGAACGGCCAGACGGCCATCACGAAAGCATACAAGCGCAAACGGGCCAGCACAGGGCGCGGCTGAACCTGCCACAGATGATTGAACGCCCGCTCAATGGTGTTCATCAACAAAAATGCAGTGACGCTAAGCATGGCAATGCCGGCCAGCGTCAAGCGCTGCGCCTTGTGCGAAAATTTGCCGATATTTCCGGCAATGGCGCCGGCCGCGCCGGGTGGCAGCAAGGCCTCGCGAATCAAAAGATCAAGACGCTCCGCCAGCAGATCGAGATAGGGAACAGCGCCGGCAACCGACAGCACAACCGCCACCAGCGGCACCAGCGCCATCAAGGTCGTAAACGCCAGAGCAGAGCTGGTCTGCATCATGTTCTCGCTATGAAAGCGCCGAAAGATGCCCATGCTCCTGGGCGGCTTGAGGCGGCCGCGACGAGATCGGGAGTGGTTTTGCATGGGGCCGTATAATAGCCGACCATGCAAGACATCCTCGTCCTCTATTACAGCCACCGTGGTTCGGTCCGCGCGCTGGCTGAACGCATCGCCGCCGGTATTGAATCCGTCCCCGGCATGCAGGCCCGCCTGCGCACCGTCCCCCGCGTTTCAACCGTCTGTGAAGCCACCGAGCCGGATGTTCCATACTCCGGCGCACCTTACGTCGAACCGGCTGACCTCGAAGAGTGCGCGGGCCTGGCGCTGGGTAGCCCGGTTCGCTTCGGCAACATGGCAGCCCCCATGAAATACTTCTGGGACGGCACCATCGCTGGCTGGCTAAACGGCACGCTGGCTGGCAAACCCGCCTGCGTCTTTACTTCCAGCGGCAGCCAGCACGGCGGCAACGAAAGTACCTTGCTGTCGATGATGCTGCCCCTACTGCACCACGGCATGCTGATCATGGGCCTGCCCTTTACCGAACCCAAGCTTTCTTCGACCAGCGCCGGAGGAACGCCCTATGGCCCAAGCCATGTCGCCAGCGCGACTGGCAACCCTGTGTTGAACGAAGCAGAGAGCCACCTGGCCTTCGTCCAGGGACAACGCATTTCAAATTTAGCCAAAAAACTGAGTTGACCGTGAGATCCACCACCCGCTACCAAATTGCTGCCAGCGCCTGCCTCATCGCGCTGATTTTCCTTTGCCTGGCCTGGGAAGGCTGGCTGGCACCACTCAAGCCTGGCGGCTCATGGATGGTCTTGAAAGGCGCTTTCCTGCTCATTCCGCTGTTCGGCATCCTGCGCGGCAAGCGCTACACCTACAAGTGGCTGTCGCTGTTCATCCAGTTCTACCTGATGGAAGGGCTGCTGCGCGCCACCAGCGACCACGGGCTTATCCAGCAACTGGCCGTGGTCGAGACAGTTCTGGCCACCGCTCTTTTCGTATTTACCATCCTCTTCGTCCGCGCCACCCGCGGCCCCAAAGAAGAAAAAGCCGTCCAGCAGAGCTGAAGCGGCTTTTGGCGGGGCGCCTCAGTGGCAATCAGACGTCGCCCTGAGCCCTCACCTTGTCGAGCGAAGAGTGCAGCTTGTTCAGGGCATTCAAATAAGAGCGAGCGGAAGCGATGACGATATCCGTATCAGCGCCATTGCCATTAACAACGCGCTCGGCCTTGGTCAGGCGCGTCGTTACCTCACCCTGGGCATCGGTTCCCGTCGTAATCGCGTTGACCGAATAAAGCATCAACTGGGCACCGCTATTGACGATGCTCTCGATCGCCTTGAAGGTGGCATCGACCGGACCACCGCCCTCGGCTTCACCCTTCTGCTCGACCCCGCCAACGCTGAGGATCACCTTGGCATGGGGCATCTCACCTGTTTCAGAGCAGACGTGCGAATAGAGCAGCTTGTAATACTCCTGGTCAGGCGTCACCACCTCATCGGAAACCAACGCGTGCAGGTCTTCATCGAAGATTTCATGCTTGCGGTCAGCCAGCTCCTTGAAGCGGGCAAAGGCGGCATTGACGGCCTCGTCGCTCTCCAGTTCGATTCCTAGTTCCTGCAGACGACTCTTGAAAGCATTGCGGCCCGAGTGCTTGCCGAGAACCAGTTTATTCTGCGACCAGCCCACATCCTGGGCGCGCATGATTTCGTAGGTTTCGCGATGCTTGAGCACGCCATCCTGATGAATACCTGACTCATGCGCGAAGGCATTGGCCCCAACCACCGCCTTGTTCGGCTGAACCGGATAGCCGGTAATCTGCGAAATCAACTTGGATGCCGGGACAATCTGCGTCGTATCTATCCGTGTTTCGAGGTCAAAAACGTCCGGACGTGTGCGTACCGCCATGACGATTTCTTCAAGTGCCGCATTACCGGCGCGCTCACCCAGACCATTGATCGTACATTCGACCTGGCGCGCCCCGGCCAGCACGGCAGCCAGCGAATTGGAAACAGCCAGCCCGAGGTCATTGTGGCAGTGCACCGACCACACCACCTTGTCCGCATTCGGTACGCGCTCGATCAACTGGCGCATGGTTTCGGCGTACTGGAACGGAATGGCGTAGCCAACCGTATCCGGGACATTGATGGTCCTGGCACCGGCCTTAATGACCGCTTCAAAGATGCGGCAAAGAAAGTCAATTTCCGAACGCCCGGCATCCTCGGCCGAAAACTCGATATCGTCGGTGTATTGCCGCGCCCAGCCAATCGACTTGACCGCCTGCTCGACGACCTGATCCGGCGTCATGCGCAACTTCTTCTCCATGTGAATCGGGGAAGTCGCAATGAATGTATGTATCCGGCCTGACTTCGCCTGCTTGATCGCCTCGCCAGCCCGGCTAATGTCATTTTCGTTGGCACGCGCCAGCGAGCAAATGGTCGAATCCTTGATTGCGTGGGCAATGGCCTGGATGGACTCGAAATCCCCCGGCGAGGCGGCGGCAAAACCAGCCTCGATGACATCAACCCGCATCTTCTCGAGTTGGCGGGCAACGCGGATTTTCTCTTCCCGCGTCATCGATGCACCCGGGCTTTGTTCACCGTCGCGCAGGGTCGTATCGAAAATAACCAGATGCTGTTTCATAAGAACTCCGAACTACTGGGCTTTACGCTTGAGCAAGCCGATTGCGGCCTGGACATAGCCCGACAAACCATAAACGACGAAGAAGGCGAACAGGGCAATTTCCGGGCTATAGGCAACCAGCGCAAACCCCAGGGCAATCGCCGCAATCACGAAGAAAGGCACACTTTTCTTGAGATTGATGTCCTTGAAACTGTAGAAGCGGATATTGGAGACCATGGTCACGCCAGCAAACACCGTCAGCACGCAAGCCAGCCAGCGCACATCGCTGCCAGCCACGCCGGTTTCGATCATGACCCAGACCAGTCCTGCAACCAGCGCTGCGGCAGCCGGTGACGGCAAGCCCTGAAAATAGCGCTTGTCCATCACTTCCAGCGTCGTATTGAAGCGGGCCAGACGCAAGGCAGCCCCAGCACAATAAATAAAGGCAGCAATCCAGCCCAGACGTCCCATATCACGCAGCGCCCATTCGTACATCACGAGCGCCGGTGCTGCGCCGAAGCTGACCATGTCGGACAGTGAATCATATTCGGCGCCAAAGGCCGACTGCGTATTGGTCAGGCGCGCCACGCGGCCATCCAGCCCATCAAGAACCATGGCAATGAAAATAGCCATCGCCGCCCGCGCAAAGTCACCCTGCATCGCCTGCACGATAGCGAAGAAACCGGCAAACAGGGCCGCCGTAGTGAACAGATTGGGCAGCAGATAGATACCGCGCCGTTTCACTTCTGGATTGAACAGCGATTTACGGGGTTTGAGTTCGGTCATGGGTCACATATCAGCGGGCAACCTGAAAAGGATACACCCGGAAAGCATCAAAATCCGCAAACGACAAGGGCGGTGAGGTCACCCACACCGCCCAAAGCGAAGACGAGGCTAGGCGCAAGAGCGCAGACAGTACGTTAGTACGGCAAGCGCTTGCAACGATGCCTCGTCGAGCCTGCGACCTGCCAATTAGTTCTTGGTCTGGTCGACGAGCTTATTCTTCTTGATCCACGGCATCATGTCGCGCAGCGTCGAACCAACCGTCTCGATCGGATGTTCAGCATTCAGACGACGACGAGCCGTCATGGCCGGGTAATTGGTGCGGCCTTCAAGAATGAACATCTTGGCGTAGTCACCGTTCTGGATGCGCTTCAAGGCATTGCGCATGGCGGCACGGGACTGCTCGTTGATGACTTCGGTACCGGTCACGTACTCACCGAACTCGGCATTGTTGGAGATCGAGTAGTTCATGTTGGCAATGCCACCTTCGTACATCAGGTCGACGATCAGCTTGAGTTCGTGCAGGCACTCGAAATAAGCCATTTCCGGAGCATAACCAGCTTCGGTCAGGGTTTCGAAGCCCATCTTGACCAGTTCGACGGCACCGCCGCAGAGAACAGCCTGCTCGCCGAACAGGTCGGTTTCGGTTTCTTCGCGGAAGTTGGTTTCAATGACGCCACCCTTGGTGCCGCCGTTGGCAGCAGCATAGGACAGAGCGATATCCTTGGCCTTCTTGGTGACGTCCTGATACACAGCGATCAGGGACGGCACGCCGCCACCCTTGAGGTACTCGGAACGCACGGTATGGCCGGGGCCCTTCGGGGCGATCATGATGACATCCACATCGGCGCGCGGCACGACCTGATTGTAATGAACGTTGAAGCCGTGAGCGAAGGCCAGGGCAGCGCCCTTCTTCATGTTCGGTGCAACTTCTTCGTTGTACACCTGCGGAATGTTTTCATCCGGCAACAGGATCATGACCACATCGGCGCCCTTGACGGCCTTGGCGATCTCTTCGACCTTGAGGCCAGCCGCTTCGGCCTTCTTCCAGGAAGCGCCTTCCTTGCGCAGGCCAACCGTGACCTTGACGCCGGAATCCTTGAGGTTCTGGGCGTGGGCGTGGCCCTGCGAGCCGTAGCCAACGATGGTGACCTTCTTGCCCTTGATGAGGGAGAGATCGGCGTCCTTGTCGTAATAAACTTTCATGAAATCCTCTTTATGTACAGATAGTTAGACTTTAAGAATACGGTCGCCACGACCGATGCCACAGACACCGGTACGGACGGTTTCGAGAATCAGGCCGGCGTCGAGCGCGGCGATGAAGGAGTCCAGCTTGGAGCTTGCGCCGGTCAATTCGATGACATAGGTCGATTCCGTGACGTCGATGATGCGACCACGGAAAATATCGGCCATCCGCTTCATCTCTTCGCGATCCTTGCCGGTGGCGCGAACCTTGATCAGCATCAGTTCGCGCTCGACATGAGCAGCTTCGGAGAGATCGACCACCTTGACCACGTCGACCAGCTTGTTGAGCTGTTTCGTGATCTGCTCCAGCACCTCGTCGGAGCCGGAAGTCAGGATGGTCATCCGGGACAGCGAGGGATCTTCCGTCGGTGCCACGGTCAGCGATTCAATGTTGTAGCCACGGGCAGAGAACAGCCCGGCCACGCGGGAAAGTGCACCCGCTTCGTTTTCAATCAGGATGGAAATGATGTGTCGCAGCATAGTTTTTCCTCTCCCCGCTTACAGATCTTCAGCGAGGATCATTTCAGTCAGCCCCTTGCCGGCCGCAACCATCGGGAAGACGTTGGCACCCGGATCAATGATGAAGTCCATGAAGACGAGATCATCCTTGTGTTCGGTAAAGGCCTTGCGCAATGCCGGCTCGACGTCTTCCGGCTTTTCGATCTTCATGCCGACGTGCCCATAGGCTTCCGCCAGCTTGACAAAATCCGGCAGCGAAGTCACGTAGGACTGCGAGTAGCGCTTGGAATAGAACATTTCCTGCCACTGCCGCACCATACCCAGCATACCGTTGTTGAGGTTGATGATCTTGATCGGGAAACCGTACTGCTTGCAGGTCGACAGTTCCTGAATACACATCTGGATCGAGCCTTCGCCCGTCACGCAGGCCACCTGCGCATCCGGATTGGCCATCAGCACGCCCATGCCATACGGCAGGCCGACACCCATGGTGCCCAGACCGCCGGAGTTGATCCAGCGCCGCGGCTTGTCGAACTTGTAGTACTGCGCGGCAAACATCTGGTGCTGGCCAACGTCCGAAGTCACAAAGGCATTGCCCCCCGTCACTTCGTATAGCTTTTCCATGACGAACTGCGGCATGATGTGCTCAGACTGCTTGTAACGCAGGGAATCACGGCCACGCCATTCGTCGATCTGTTTCCACCAGTTGGCGACATCAGGATCGGTCTTGAAACCGCCATCCATCAACTTGACGATTTCTTCCAGCACATCCGGCACATTGCCGACGATGGGCACATCGACCTTGACGCGCTTGGAAATCGAGGAAGGATCGATGTCGATATGGATAACGCGACGCTTCTCTTCGCTGAAGTGCTCCGGATTGCCGATCACGCGATCATCAAAACGGGCGCCGATGGCCAGAATCACGTCGGCGTAGTGCATCGCGTTATTGGCCTCGAATGTGCCATGCATGCCAAGCATGCCAATGAACTGCTTGTCCGTCGCCGGATAACCACCCAAACCCATCAGGGTATTGGTCACCGGGAAGTTCAGCTTGTGCGCCAGCTTGGTCAGTTGCTCGGCAGCATCGGAGAGAATGACCCCGCCGCCGGTATAGATAACCGGACGCTTGGCTTCCTGCAAAATCTGCACGGCCTTCTTGATCTGACCAAGATGCCCCTTGACCACCGGGTTGTACGAACGCATCTGGATGGTCTTCGGATAATCAAACTCGCACATCTGGGCGGTAATATCTTTGGGGATATCGACAACCACCGGACCTGGGCGACCGGTCGAGGCAATGTGAAATGCCTTCTTGATGGTAACGGCGAGATCCTTGACATCCTTGACCAGGAAATTGTGCTTGACGCAAGGACGGGTGATACCGACCGTGTCGCACTCTTGGAAAGCATCCTGACCGATGTAGAACGAAGGCACTTGCCCGGTCAACACCACCATCGGAATCGAGTCCATGTAGGCCGTAGCGATACCGGTCACGGTATTCGTCACACCGGGTCCAGACGTCACCAGAGCGACGCCAACCCGCTGCGAGGAGCGTGAATAAGCATCCGCTGCGTGAACAGCTGCCTGTTCATGGCGAACAAGAATGTGTTTAACCTGATCCTGCTTGAAAAGGGCGTCGTAAATGTGCAGTACGGACCCACCGGGGTAACCGAAAACACAATCGACCTTTTCTTCTTGCAGGCACCTGATTACAATTTCTGCACCGCTGATCATCATTCTTGAGCCCAAAAAAGCTATCGCGTAAAAGGGCGTAACCTTAATCGACCGACCATTTTCGGTCAAGGTTTCCCGGCATTTCCCTATAATGCTCAAGAACTTTCGGAAGAGACGACCCTGTCATCCCCCCAACAACTTTCCAGTTTTCTTGAATCCGTCGAGCGCCGCGCCTTCAAACAGGCGATGTTCGCCGTTCACGATGAAGATGCTGCTCTGGACATCGTGCAGGACTCAATGCTCAAGCTGGCGGAAAAGTACGGCGACCGACCTGACGAAGAGTACCCAATGCTCTTCCAGCGAATCCTGCAGAACACCATTCGCGATTTTTACCGACGCAGCAAGGTTCGCTCGATGTGGACAACGCTACTCTCGGCCTTTTCTCCGGACGACGACGAGGACTACGACCCGCTCGAAACGCTGGCCGCCGATGAAGATGATGCCGGTCCGAGAACGCCGGAAAGCAAGCTACAACAGGCCCAGACGCTCAATCTGATTGATGAGGAAATAAAAAAATTACCTGCACGTCAACGTGAAGCGTTCCTCATGCGTTATTGGGAAGACATGGACGTCGCTGAGACCGCAGCGGCGATGGGCTGCTCAGAAGGCAGCGTGAAAACCCATTGCTCGCGCGCCACTCACGCGCTAGCGGCCGCCCTGTCGGCAAGAGGTATAAAACTATGAACGAAGAACGTTACGCACATCGAATTCGGCAAACGCTGAACCTCGGATTGAATGATATCCCGCCGGCGGCGTCGCGGAGGCTGGAAGCCGCTCGTCATCTGGCGTTGGCACGGCAAAAACAGGCCGAGCCGCAATTGGTAACTGCCGGCGCTGGAATTTTGTCATTCCGGACGAGCCCCTACATCCCGTATATCAAGCAGATTCTTGCAGTTGCAGCCTTGCTGCTCGGCATGTGGATATCTTTCTATTGGCATAGCGTCCAGTACGTTACTGAACTGGAAGCGGTAGATAGCGCCCTGCTCTCCGACGACCTTCCTCCCGATGCTTTCCTGGATAACGACTTCTTCGAATGGTTAAAAGACGACTCCTCGGAGGAGTAATCCTCTGTTTTTGCCTGACTGCCGTCATTGCCATAGAACCGCCAACGACGGCAATCATAGGCACGCCGCCACAACCGGCATGGACACAATTAAACATCCAGCAAAAGAACATTCTCGCCCCACTCGCCAAGAACTGGGACAGCATGGAGAACATCAGCAAGAAAAAATGGCTGGGCATTGCTGATCGTTACCCGAATATGAAGTTGGATGAGCAGCAACGCACGCAGGACCGCATGCGGGAATGGGCCAACCTGACGCCAGAACAACGCGCCAAGGTTAGAAGTTCATACAAGGACTTCAATCAATTGCCTCCGGAACAAAAACAGGTGGTCAAGCAAAAATGGGATGCCTATACGAACCTGCCGCCCGAACAGCAGCAGCGGCTCCGCGAAAAGAGCAAGTCGTCCAAGTTGCTGGCACCGCCAACTAACTCTCCGAGCGCGGCAACAACCAGCACTGCCGCCCCATCAACAACGCCACTCGGTTCGTCAAGCCAGCCGCCAACCGTAGAAAAGACCAAACACTGATGCCAACCTCACTCCCCGGCATCAGGCGCCGCTTGGTCTGTATGCTGTACGAAAGTCTTGTCGTTTTTTCGATACTGCTAATTGGCTTTTTACTACCGCAAATTGTTCTATCGGGATTCCATTTCGAGCTATCTCCGCGGATGCTCTGGCTCCACGTTTTGCTGTTGCTACTGGTCTATTTTGCTTGGTGTTGGCTCAATGGCGGACAGACCCTGCCAATGAAGACATGGAAACTTCGCATAGTTTCCACGGAGGGAGCTGTTCTCCGCCCTTTGCAGGCTGCCCTTCGCTACTTGGCTGCATGGCCGAGCATTCTTTTGTTCGGTATCGGAATTTTCTGGGCGCTCTTCGACAAGGATGGTCAGTTCCTGCACGACAGAATTGCCGGAACGCGAATTGTCAGCGTCAGTTAATTAACGGCGCTCGACCCACCACAACATACCCATCGCAGCCACCAAAAACAGAGCGGCAGGCGCGGTAGCGCTGGCAAAAGGTGGCCACGAATTGATCACACCAAGATTCGAGAACAGACCATTCAGGGCATAGAACAGTATGCCCAGCATGACCCCGGCAAAAATCTTCAGACTGACACCACCAACCCGGTCATGGGAATATCCAAAGGGAAGCGCCAAGGCGACCATGACCAGTGCGGTCAACGGATAGACAAGCTTTTTCCAGAGAGCAATCTGGTAGCGCTCGGCCTTTTGCTTGTTTTCGACCAGATGCCGGGTGTAGTTGAACAGACCATAGAGCGACATCCGCTCCGGCGCAATGGTCAAAATTGCCAATAAATCCGGGGTGACCGCAGAATGCCAGTCAGTTGCGTCGGCTGATTCGACGCGAGAGGTATCGGCATCGAGAATCGTCCTGACCACCCCCTTTAGAAGCCATCGGTCAGGCAACTGAAAAGTCGCTTCCTGAGCATCAGTCACCGACTCCAAGGTATTTTCGGTGGTAAATCGATAGATCCGCACCCCCTCCAGCTTGGCGTCTGGATTGGCCTTGCGAATATTGATGAAACTGCGCCCATCCTTGATCCACAAACCGCTTTCCAAACCGCTACGGGCAATAACCTTGCTCAATGCCTTGGCCTTGATTTCTTGAGCCAACCGCTCACTAAAAGGCACCAGCACCTCGCCAAAAACGAAGGTCAGCAAAGCCAACAGCGCCGCTGCACGAAACAGGGTCATCAGCAAATCGGACGTCGCCAGGCCAGACGCCCGCAGCACCGTCAGTTCGGAATGTCTGGCCAGCGTAGACAATGCATATAAAGTGCCGATCAGGGCGGCAATAGGAATCAGCTCATAGACGAGCCCTGGCAACCCAAGCGCCACAAACAAGGCCGCACGCCCTGCTGTGTAGTCAGCCCGCCCAACGTTTCGCAGTTCATCAACGAAATTGAAAAAACTGAATAGGGCCAAAAATGCCAGCAACACAAGCAAGACTGCGGCGAGGACCTCCCGCATCAGGTAGCGTTGATGCGTATTGATCTTAAACACCGGATCTCCCCTGCCATGGCATGCGCACGGCGATACGCCGGTAAAACAGCAGCACCAACGGCACCAGCATAATGGCGTGGATAACCCAAACGCCGATCCAGAACGACAGCTTTCCCTGAGCAACCCATGCCTGGGCAACCCATAACAGATTGCTGTATATCGCGTAGATAAGCACAGCAATCAACATGTTGGCCGAGCGGCCAGCGCGCGGATTGACATAGGAAAGAGGGATGGCCAGCAACGCCAGAATCAGGGCCGAGACGGGAAGCCCGATACGCCAGAGAAGTTCGCCACGTGCCTTGTTGCTATCATCCTTGAGCAATTCAGGCATCGACAGCCGATTGGGCAGAGGCTCAGTAGGTTTGGCTTCACCATCCTCGGTACGCACCTTGTATCGCTCGAATTCCATTACCCGAAACTCCGGCGACCCGGGCTCCACTTCGTAACGACGTCCTTTTTCCAGAACGACGAAACGGTCGCCATTTTCCGCGAATTCCTGATAACCCTGATCGGACACTACGACGCCCAACTTACCGTCCTGAAAACTAGCGACAAAGATATTTCCGAGCAGCGCTTCACCCTCATCGAGGGCTTCGACGAAAAAAACGCGCTTTCCGGCCTTGGATTCCTGGAAAACCCCCGGAGACACCTGGGAAACATCGCTACGCGCCGACAGAACCTGCCGATACTGGGCAGTATTTAAGTTGGCCCATGGGGAAAGAAAACCGGCCAGCGCGGCGATTACCAACACAAAAGGCAGGGCAAAAACAAGCACCGGCCGCAACCAGGCGGTGAGCGACAAGCCGCACGAGAACCAGACAACCATTTCGGAATCACGGTAGGCACGCGTCAAACTGAGCAGAATCGACACAAAAAGCATCAAACTCAGCACGAGCGGCATGAAATTCAACAAGGCGAAACCGAGCAGCGAGGCTACCGCCTCGGGCACAATGCGCCCACCGACGGCCTCTTTGAGAAGGCGAATCAACAGTATGGAAGCCAGGATCGCCAGCAGGGCAACACTAATGCCAGCGGCTGCCTGAGCAAATTCGCGCCGGGCGGCACGTTCGAATATCATGCTTTGACGAAACCGAAAAAATACGAGGATAATCCCTCGGAAACTGATATTTCCCTGATCAGGAGCAGCTTGTGGAATTTAGCATAAAAAGTGGCAGCCCGGAGAAACAGCGCAGCGCCTGCGTCGTTGTCGGCGTTTTTGAATCGAGGAAACTAACCCTTCCGGCCGAACTGCTCGACAAGGCATCTGGCGGAAACATTGCTGACATCGTCCGGCGTGGCGACATGGAAGGCAAGTCTGGCAGCACGTTGTTGCTGCACAACGTGCCGGGTACGCTGTGCGACCGCATTCTGCTCGTCGGCCTCGGCAAGGAAAAAGACTTTCGCGAGAAGGAGTTTGGCAGCGCCATCAGCGCAGCCGTCAAAGTGCTCAACGAAACCGGCGCTTTCGATGCCTCCATCTTCCTGACTGAACTCACCGTCAAGAAGCGCAGCATTGGCTGGCGCATTCGCCAGGCAACGTTGGCTGCACTTGATGCAACCTACAAGTTCGAACAATTCAAGAGCAAAAAGGAAGATATTCGGCGCCCATTGCGCAAGCTGACGTTCAGTGTCGAAAGACGCAATGAACTGGCGCCGGCGGAAGAAGCGCTGAGCCAAGGCTTGGCGATTGCCGAAGGGGTCGCCATTACCAAGACTCTCGGCAACCTACCACCAAATATCTGCCACCCAACCTATCTGGCCGAGCAGGCCCAAGACATGGCCAAGGAGTTCAAGCTCGACTGCGAAGTTCTGGGTCGCGCCGACATGGAAAAACTGGGCATGCACTCCCTGCTCGCTGTTGCCCATGGTTCGCACCAGCCACCCAAACTGATTGTTCTGAACTACAAGGGCGGCAAAGCTGCTGAAAAACCGGTCGTACTGGTGGGCAAGGGCGTCACTTTCGACACGGGCGGCATTTCGCTGAAGCCCGGCGCTGAAATGGATGAAATGAAATACGACATGTGCGGGGCCGCCAGTGTGCTCGGCACCATGCACGCCGTTGCCCGGATGGCCTTGCCGATCAATCTGACCGTCATCGTTCCGGCTACGGAAAACATGCCTGACGGCAAGGCGACGCGCCCCGGTGACATCGTCACGTCGATGTCCGGTCAAACCATCGAAATTCTCAACACCGATGCCGAAGGCCGCCTGATCCTTTGCGACGCGCTGACCTATGCCGAGCGTTTCGAACCGGACACGGTGATCGATGTCGCGACGCTGACCGGCGCCTGCGTCGTTGCTCTGGGTAGCGTTGCCTCCGGCCTGTTCGCCAACAAGGATGCCCTCGCCCGCGAACTGCTTGATGCCGGCGACGAAGCACATGATCGCGCCTGGCACATGCCACTGTGGGACGACTATCAGGAACTGCTGAAAAGCCCGTTTGCCGACATGGCCAACATTGGCGGTCGCTGGGGCGGCGCCATTTCGGCCGCCTGCTTCCTGTCGCGTTTCACCAAGAAATTCGACTGGGCTCACCTCGACATCGCCGGCACCGCCTGGAAGTCTGGTGCCAGCAAAGGCGCCACCGGCCGGCCCGTTCCCTTGTTGACGCATTACCTGCTGCAACGCGCAGGCAAACTCAATTGACGCAGGTTTTTTTCTATCACGGTGCGGCGGACAAGATCGCTGCAGCCTGTGCTTTGCTGAGTGGAGCCTACGCCAAGAAAAAGCCGATGCTGGTTTACGCCGTCGATAGTTCCGTCGCCAGCGGCGTCGACCGCATGCTGTGGACGCATTCAGCGCTCAGTTTTGTGCCGCATTGTCGGGCCGATTCACCACTTGCCGCCGAAACGCCCATCCTGATCACCGACAAGCTGGAAACAATCGCGCAAGACGAACGTCTGATGAACCTGAGCCAGGAAATCCCACCCGGATTTTCGCGCTTCGAGAGCCTGATCGAAGTCGTTGGTCAGGAAGAGAGCGACCGCACAGCCGCCAGAGATCGCGTCAAGTTCTACAAGGATCGCGGTTACGAAGTCCGCTACTTCGATCTCAGCGACCGCTAAGGAACCCGCGTGCCCAGCCCCATCATTGCCCGAGCCGATGCCCTGATGCATCGCCGACGCCAGACAGACAGCGAATTGGACGATGTACCGGTGCTCACCGACAGCGTCGACGACTTTGACGACATTCCCGTTTTGACCGAAGTTGAGCCGATGCCGGAAATGGAAGCCGTTCCTGAACCGATCGAAGTCGCCGTCGAAGCAGTGGCCGACACGCCCCTGCAGATAGCACCGGAAGCACCCTCGACCATCGATCCGGGTTTGCGTGACGAGCTTATTCGCGAACTCACCGGCCGCATTGAGGACCGCATCAAGGCTGCCCTACCCGAGATTATCAGTTCGACCATCAGGGACTTTCTGGCCGAACAGGAAATGATCGAGAACAGTTAGCCAGTCCCTGATCGCGGCCCTTCAGGCCGCCACCCAAAACCCCATGAACCCGAGCAATTCATTCGCTTCCGCCTCGACGGCGGCCCCCCGCTTTCCTTACACGCTGCCTGGCGTCATCGTACTCGTTGCGATTTACGCCTCGATTCACGCCCTGACCCGCCTGCTCTCGTCAGGCAATCTCGGCGAAGACGACCCGCTCGACAATCTGATCGCCCAGACCCTCGCACCGGGCTACAACGCCCAGCATGGCCCTCTCTACGACTGGGCACTGTGGCTAGTGCAGCAGGTTTTTGGCAGCGGCCTGCAAGGCTTCCTATTACTCAAGTACGCCCTGCTGGTCGCCATGGCCGGCTGCCTTTTTCAAATAACGCGAAAAGTCACGCAAAGTGCGCTGTGGGCGTTCATTGCCGTCGAATCAATGGCCACGGTCTACCAGATTTTTTGGCGTTTTCACGAAGGTTTCACCCATCGCGTCGGCGCCATGGTGCTGGCTGTCGCTACCGTCTGGGCAATCTTTCGCCTTGTTGATCGGCCGAGTCGTGGCAATTACCTGCTGCTGGCCACGCTGATCGGGCTGGGCTTGCTCACCGAACATATCTACGTCTTTGCCCTGTTCGCCACGCTGCTGGCCGCCTGGCTGCAAGCGTCCATGCGGAAAACGGTTTTCTCGCTGCCGATGCTGGCAATGCTACCGGTCACCTTGCTGATCGTGACCCCCTACGCACTCTGGGTTGCAGCCGACCCGCAGCGGGTTATCGCCCTGGGCACAAACCTGCTGCCGGAAATCCCCGCCCACTCACTGCCCGGTATAGCCGCTGGCCTGCGCGATGCCTTCACGTTTCCGCTGCTCGTCCTGTCGCCCTACATCGTGATCCTGCCGATGGTCTTTCCGGCCATTTTCCGGACCATTTTCAGGCAATCCCGACTTCGTTCGACCGATCCGCTGATCTTCGACCCAAAGCTGTTTCTGCTCCACATTCTGCTGATCGAACTGAGCGGACTCGTCCTCTTCAACGGCTTGCTCTATTCGCGCTCGAACTATGCGGTGCACAGCATCCTGCCGATGCTCGTCATCGCCATCCCCTGGCTGACCGAGAAGGCGCGGGAAACCAACCCTAAGCCACGCCGCGTGCAAGTCTTCATGGCCGTCCTGCTCGGTTTCACGATCACCGCCTATGCCGTGCGCAGCGGCAACCTGTTCGTCTATGAGCCCTTCTGCTCGCGCTGCCGCTGGGGCGTCCCCTACACCGAGTTGGCCGAGAAGCTGCGCGAGCAGGGATTTGACCGGGGAACCATCATGGTCAATGACCCTCACGTCGGCGGCAATCTCCGGCGCTTTTTCCCGGATGCGCGCGTCGTCATGCCCAGCCTGCCTGTTCCGGAAAACCCCGCGGCCAGCAACGGCCAAAAAATCGCCCTCGTCTGGCCGGTTTCCGACAAGAACGCCGAGATACCGGCCGACTTGCGCACCGCCGCTGGCACAGCCCATGCGCTGGTGCCTCCGGCCATCATCGAGTTGCCCTGGAAACACCTGTGGAAACCGCTCGGCTACCGGACATCAACCTGGGGCACGGCGATCATGGAAACAACGAACTAGCGCGAGGGGCACCCCGGCAATCGCGGGTATAATCATGGGTTTCCCCCTTTTCCGACAAGCCCATGGAACTCGCCAAAGCCTTTGAACCAGCCGATATCGAACGCCGCTGGTACCCCGAGTGGGAAGCCCAGAATTACTTCGCTGCCGGCGTTGACCGCAGCAAGGCAGCTGACGAAAACTTCTGCATCCTGCTGCCGCCGCCCAACGTGACCGGCACGCTGCACATGGGCCACGGCTTCAACCAGACGCTGATGGACGCGCTGACCCGTTACTACCGGATGCGCGGCCACAACACGCTGTGGCAGCCAGGCACCGACCACGCCGGCATCGCGACGCAGATCGTTGTCGAGCGCCAACTGGACGCCCAGGGCGTTTCCCGCCACGACCTCGGCCGCGAGAAGTTCCTCGAAAAAGTCTGGGAATGGAAGGAATACTCCGGCAACACCATCACCAAACAGATGCGCCGCATGGGCACCAGCCCGGACTGGAAGCGCGAGCGCTTCACGATGGATGCCGGCCTCAACAAGGTCGTTACCGAAACTTTCGTCCGCCTGTTCAACGAAGGCCTGATCTACCGCGGCAAGCGCCTGGTGAACTGGGATCCGAAGCTGCACACGGCCGTTTCCGACCTCGAAGTCGTGCAGGAAGAAGAAGACGGCTTCATGTGGCACATCCGCTATCCGCTGGCTGATGGCTCGGATAGCCTGGTGGTGGCGACGACCCGTCCGGAAACCATGCTCGGCGACACCGCCGTGATGGTTCATCCGGAAGACGAGCGCTACAAGCACATGATCGGCAAGATGGTGAAATTGCCGCTGACCGATCGCGAAATCCCGATCATCGCCGACAGCTACGTCGATCTCGAATTCGGTACCGGCTGCGTCAAGGTCACGCCGGCCCACGACTTCAACGACTACGCCGTCGGCCAGCGCCACGGTCTGCCGATGATTACTGTGTTGGACCTAGACGGCATCGTTCCAAGGGTCGCAACAGTTTATGGATCAGATGGCCGCCTGCGAGACAGCATTGATTTGCCGAAGAACCTCATCGGCCTTGATCGTTTTGAAGCGCGCAAGGCCGTTGTCACCGACCTTGAAGCCCTCGGCATTCTGGAAAAGACGGACAAGCACAAGCTCAAGGTGCCACGCGGCGACCGGACCAATGTCGTCATCGAACCGATGCTCACCGACCAGTGGTTCGTCGCCATGTCGAAGCCGGGAGACGACGGCAAGTCGATCACCGAGAAGGCGCTCGACGTCGTCCATTCCGGCGAAATCAAGTTCTACCCGGAAAACTGGGTCAATACCTACAACCAGTGGCTGAACAACATTCAGGATTGGTGTATTTCCCGTCAGCTGTGGTGGGGCCACCAGATTCCAGCATGGTACGACGCACTTGGAAATGTTTATGTCGCTCATACCGAAGAGCAAGCTAGAAATCAGCTTCTGAAAACCATAGCTGAACTCGAGCAAAGAGCAATTACTGAAGAACTAGAAGGTAACGCAGAGGCATCAAGCATAGCCTCCGATGCTGCAAAAGCTCTGCAACAAAAAGGGCTTCGACGTGACGAAGACGTCCTCGACACCTGGTTCTCCTCCGCCCTGTGGCCGTTCTCGACACTCGACTGGACGGGCGACGAGGCCATCGACGCGGCCAATCCGATTTTGCAGCAATATTTGCCGTCGACCGTGCTGGTCACCGGTTTTGACATCATCTTCTTCTGGGTCGCGCGCATGGTCATGATGACCAAGCAGATCACCGACCAGATCCCGTTCAAGCACGTCTATGTGCATGGCCTGATCCGCGATGGCGAAGGCCAGAAGATGTCGAAATCCAAGGGCAATGTGCTCGACCCGATCGACCTTATCGACGGCATCGGCCTCGATGCACTGATCGAAAAGCGGACCACCGGCCTGATGAACCCGAAGCAAGCCGAGAGCATCGCCAAGAAGACCAAGAAGGAATTCCCGGAAGGCATCGCTTCCTTCGGTACAGACGCCCTGCGCTTCACTTTTGCCAGCCTCGCCTCGCCCGGCCGCGACATCAAGTTCGACCTCAATCGCTGCGACGGCTACCGCAATTTCTGCAACAAGCTGTGGAACGCCACGCGCTTCGTGCTGATGAACGTCGAAGGCCACGACCTAGCCCTCGAACACCAGCAGAACGGCCCGGCCTGCGGCGGTTCAGTCCCGCTCGAATTCAGCTTCGCCGACCGCTGGATCGTCAGCCAGTTGCAGCGCGTCGAGAAGGAAGTCGAGCAGCACTTCACCGACTACCGTTTCGACCTGGTCGCTCAGGCCATCTACAAATTCATCTGGGACGAGTTCTGCGACTGGTATCTGGAAATCGCCAAGGTCGAGATCCAGACCGGCAACGACGCCCAGCAGCGCGGCGCCCGCCGGACGCTGGTGCGCACGCTGGAAGCCGTGCTGCGCCTAGCCCATCCGCTGATCCCGTTCATCACCGAAGAGCTGTGGCAGACCGTGGCGCCGATCGCCGGGCGCAAGACGCACGAGTCGATCATGCTCGCCGCCTACCCGCGCGCCGAGGAGTACAAGATCGACCCGGTTTCGGAAGCCAAGGTCGAGCGCCTCAAGGCCCTGGCCTACGCGACCCGCAACCTGCGTGGCGAGATGAATGTCTCGCCCGCCCTGCGCATGCCTTTGCTGGTTGCCGGTGGCGGCGCCGAGATTTCTGAATTTGCCGCCATCCTGCAAGCTCTGGGTAAGCTCTCCGAGGTACAAATCGTTTCCGACATGCCGGCCGATGCCATGGCACCGGTTGCCGTGGTCGGTGAAACCCGCCTGATGCTCAAGGTGGAAATCGACGTAGCCGCCGAGCGCGTGCGCCTCGCCAAGGAAATCGAGAAGCTCGAAAAGCTGATTTCGATTGCCCAGGGCAAGCTCGCCAACGAAGGTTTCGTCGCCCGCGCCCCGGCCGCAGTGATCGATCAGGAAAAACAGCGGGTGGCCGACTTCACGGCGACGCTGGAACAACTCAAGCCCCAACTTGCCAAGCTGGGTAACTAAAAAGGATTTACATGTCCCAAGACAAACGCGGCATCCTCTCGCAGATCTTCATCGCGTTGATGATCTTTTCGGCGCTGGTAGGCGCCTGGAGCGTCGCTTTCATGATTTCGTGGCCGAAGGACAAGACCGATGTCTGGAAGCCTGAATTCCGCGTCGTCGCCATCTGCGCCAACAAGGAACCCTGCGGCTTCGCCTACAAGGACCTGGCCGACGCCAAGGCCAAGGGCCTGTACACCACGCTGACGCCAAGCGCGCCGGCCGGCGACATCCAGGAAGAAGCCAACTGGCTCAAGTGGAAGATCGAAAACGGCGTTTTCGAGGTCAAGGCTTCATCCTGGCACTTCCAGACAACGATCCGTTACACGGTCGAGAATGAAGTGCCGATCCTGCTTGACTATCAGGATGTCGATGTCCCCAAGGCCTTCTATTACGGCATCGCGGCAGCACTATTCTCGATGCTCGGCCTTTATTTGCGCCGGCTGCGCAGCTGATTGACAGCCAGCCCGGCATTCCTGCGGTCAACCGGAAAAAACGGCCAAATTTGAAAATCAGGCAATTTTTCCGGTTGACCGTAGCGATACCTGCACCAGCCCCCTGAGGGCGTTTCCCAGATAGAAACCATCGGCCAGATCTTCCGGCCACAAAACGGCCTCGCGAGCCTGGCCATCAGCCAGCAACGTCGCCCGCAAAACGCCGGGCAAGGCGCCACTGGCCAGTGGCGGCGTCAGCAAGACACCGTCGCGCACGACAAAGACATTGCTGCGCGCCCCTTCGGCAACTTCGCCACGTTCATTCAAAAAAACCACGTCGAAAAGTTGCGGATCGCCGTCCAGCGCCTTGAGTGCCGCGTCGTACTGCACCCGGTCCGTGGTCTTGTGGCGACGCAGCGGATAGCCAGATTCGATGGCCGCGGCGGCCTGCACGGCATGGCGCGTCCCGCTCGGTTCGACGCCCAGCGGGAAGGCTTGGACATCGATGCAGCCATCTTTCGCCAGAGTCAGCCTCACCCGCCAGGTACCGGCAATGGGCTGTGCAGCCAGCAATTCAGCAACACGTGTTTCGTCACAGGCAAACCCCAGCCATGCCGCCGACCGGCGCAAACGTTCGAGATGCCCGGCCAGATGCGGATATTGCCCGTCTTCGCGGCGCAGCGTTTCGATCAATAGCAGGCCGGGATCACAGTCGCCCAGAAAACGGGACTTGAGCAGGCATTCCTGCCACTCGGCTTCCGGCTGCGAATCGGCAACAATGCCACTGCCAACGCCCAGCTTGCCGTGGCCATCGGCGCCCAGTTCCAGCGTACGAATCGCGACGTTGAGGCGAAAATCGCCATCCGGCGCCAACCAACCGAGCGCCCCGGTGTAAATGCCGCGCTCGGTGTTTTCCAGTTCGGCCGCAATCTGCATGGCGCGGATTTTCGGCGCCCCGGTAATCGAACCACAGGGAAACAGGGCGCGCAGGATTTCGCCGAAACTCCGCCCGCCGACATCGGCCGAAACCTCCGACACCATCTGCCAAAGCGTCGGGTATTCCTCGATATCGAACAAGCGGTCGACGACGACGCTGCCCAGGTCAGCGACACGGCCGAGGTCGTTGCGCAGCAGATCGACGATCATCAGGTTTTCCGCCCGGTCTTTTTCCGAATTGCGCAGTTGCTCAGGCGGCGCGCTACGGGGCGCCGTGCCCTTCATCGGCTTGGTCAGCAACCGGTCGCTACAGCGTTCGAGAAACAGTTCGGGCGACAGCGAAAGCAAGCCATGCCGGGCATCGCCAACGAATCCGCCGTAGCGAACCGGCTGCCGCTCGCGCAGTCGGGTATAGAGCGCCAGTGGCGAACCAAACCATTCGAATTTGAGCGGGAAGGTGAAATTGACCTGATAGCAGTCACCTTCAAAAATTAGCCGTTTTATCCGGTTGACCGTAAGAACATAGGTTTCTTCATCAATCGCCGGCTGCAAGCCGCCGACACCAGCCACGCCATGGCCAAGCAGCTCCAACCAGGCCTGAGCTTCGGCCGAAGGCAGCGAAATCCGTTTCGAGAACCGCCAGAAACGGGCCAGCGGTCGCCCGCCGGGTTGCCAGTCAACCGGCGCCGACTTGGGTTCGAGCAGATAGCCCAGTTCATAGTCGAGCGCAACGACTGTCCACTGCGGATCATCCTGCAGCGCCAGCAACACGGCTTTCAGCGAGGCCGCATCGTTGACCTCAAGGCAATCAATCAGCCCATCGAAGCGCCAAGCGGCGGGTTCGCCAGCCGGCGCCCGCCTGTCCTCGAAAAGTGCGGTGAATTCAGGGTTTATTTGCGCTTCAGGTAAAACTCGAAAACGCGATTTTCTTCTTTTTGCTCAACCAGCTCGTTACCGGTCTGCTTGGCAAAAGCCGGAAAATCCTTCAGGGAACCAGGATCGGTCGCCAGCACGCGCAGAATCTGGCCTGACTCCATCTCGGCAAGCGTCTTCTTGGTACGCAGGATGGGCAACGGGCAGTTCAGCCCCTTAACGTCGAGATCGCGATTAAATTCCATGTTCATTCGGCCAAATGGATTAGAGGCACGATTTTACCTCGATTAATTACGCTTTTCCTTGAGTTCATCGATCAGCCGTTGCTTCATTTCGCGCAAACGCGCGTCGATCGAAGACATCTCGAAGAAATTGGCGTCGCCGGCTTTCTGCGCCTGCTGCAATTGCTCGACCGCCCCCGCCGTCTGCCCCTGCAAGGCAAAAACCTCGGCCAGCGCCCGATGCTGCATGGCCTTTTTATCCAGGCCGGCGTAGCTTTCGGCGCGCATCTTGTGCAAGCGGACATCGTCCGGGGTGTTACCCAGGCGCGCCTCAACGAAACGCAGCGCCTCGTCATAACGCCGCGCGCTGAGCAAGGCCGCGCCATAGCCGTAGAGCAGGCCCTGATTGAGCGGGAAACGCACCATCGCATCGCGATAAATCGTCAGCCCCCCCGCTGCGTCGCCCTGCGCCATCCGGATATCGGCCCGTAAGTGCTCCAGCATCGGAGCTGAAACCCCGAGGCTACGAATGGTTCCAATCTCCCGCTCAGCCCCCGGCCAATCGCGATTTCGATAGAGCGCGAAGGCCAGGCCATAACGAATGGCCGCTTCGGAAGCAAACTTCCGTTCACGCAACAAGCCAGCCATATCCTTCACCGCATCGACCGGCCGCCCCTGCATGGCCCGAACCTTGGCCCGCACCAGCTGGAAATCGACGCTGTCCGCCACCTGGCGATAAGGCACCGCCTGCTCGCGATTCTGCATGTCGGTCAGACGCTCGCCGGTCAGCGGGTGGGTGCGCAGGTAAGCCGTCGCGTTGTTCTCGTACAGGCGAACGGACTTTTGCAGGCGTTCGAAAAACACGCCCATGCCGCGCACGTCAAAACCCGCCTTGCGCAGGATATCGAAACCCTGCCGGTCAGCCTCCCGCTCGAAATCCCGGGAAAAGGCCAGCTGGGCCGAAATCGCCCCGGCCTGTGTTGTCGCAATCGCCGCACCGGCCATCTGCCCGCTTGAGCGCGCAGCCAGCAGGGCCAGCGCCATCGCCACCATCGACGCCATGCCAATCTGCTTCGACTGGAACACCTGACGCGCGATATGGCGCTGCGTCACATGCGATATTTCATGCCCAAGCACGCCAGCCAGCTCCGATTCCGTCTGGGCGGACACGATCAGCCCGGTATGCACCCCGATGTAACCGCCGGGCATGGCAAAGGCGTTGATGTTCGGATCGTTGATCGGGAAAAAGTAAAAGCCGAAACCGGGATCATTGCTGACTGCCGCCAGTTGACCACCCAGTTGATTCAGATAGGCCTCGACATCGGCATCGTCGAGATATGACGGCTCGCGCCAGCGGATTTCATGCATGATCTGCTGGCCAATTTTCTTCTCGGTACTCAGCGACAAGTCGTTGCTGGCCGCATCGCCCAACTCCGGCAACTCATCGGCTGCTACGGGCTGCAAAGTCAGCGTGCAGGCGAGAAGGGCGGCGATGAATCGTTGGCTCAGGTGCATGGTGCTATGATACCGCAGCCCCGATAACCGCCCTTCCGGCGCATCGTAACCAATCGTAACGCCCGTGACCCACCAGACTCTGACTCATTTCGACAACGCCGGCCAGGCCCATATGGTCGACGTCGGCGCCAAGGCCGAAACCGCCCGTGTCGCCCGCGCCGCCGGCAGCATTTTCATGAAGCCCGAAACCCTGGCGCTGATTCGCGCCGGCTCCGCCAAAAAGGGCGACGTCCTGGGCATCGCCCGCATCGC
Organism: Ferribacterium limneticum; assembly: GCF_020510585.1. GTDB lineage: Bacteria > Pseudomonadota > Gammaproteobacteria > Burkholderiales > Rhodocyclaceae > Azonexus. Next base: position 3,159,272 of record NZ_CP075190.1, read on the forward strand.
CGCCATTCAGGCCTCCAAACGCACCGGCGACCTCATTCCGCTTTGCCATCCAATCGCCCTGACCCGCGTCACTGCCGACTTTTCCATCGACGAAGCCCAAAATGCAGTTCATTGCGAAGTCGTCGCAGAATGTTTCGGGCGAACCGGTGTCGAAATGGAGGCACTGACCGCAACATCGGTTGGTCTGCTGACCATTTACGACATGTGCAAAGCCGTCGACCGTGGCATGCGCGTCGAAAACATCCGTCTGCTTGAAAAAGCCGGCGGCAAATCTGGCCACTGGGTCGCCGAATAACTCTCCCGCCAAGATCATGTCCGAACTGCGCAGAAAATTCCTCAAAGGCGGCGTCTCGGCCGCCCTGTTATCACCTTTGATCGGCAGCGGCCTGCTCATGCCAACCCGCGTCCTGGCCGCCGAGTGGAACAAGAACGCCTTCACCGCCCGCAATGTCAATGACGCGCTCAAGGCTTACGGCAGCGCCAATGCCCCCGAATCGCGTGACATCGTGATCAACGCCCCGGAGATCGCCGAAAACGGTGCAAAGGTGGAAGTCGAGATCACAAGCAATATCGCCAACACCCGCAGCCTGGCCATCTTTGCCGACAAGAACCCGATGCCGCTGTGCTCGGCCATCGAATTCTCCGGCCCGGTCCTGCCTTACGTGAGAGCCCAGCTCAAAATGGCCGAAACTACGCGCGTCCGGGCCGTGGCTAAAACAACGGATGGGAAGTCCTACGTTGCCTTTCGCGAGATCAAGGTAACGCTTGGCGGATGTGGAGGCTGAGCATGGCAGATCAAATCAAGATTCGCGCCCAGAACCAGGGTGAAGTCACCGACATTCGCATCCTCATGCAGCACCCGATGGAAACCGGGCAGCGCAAGGACGACAAGGGGCAGAGCATTCCAATGCACTTCATCCAGACCTTCACGGTCAGCCTGAATGGAAAACCAATTATCGATGGACAACTCAACACATCGATTTCCAGAAACCCGCTATTCACCTTCAAGGCGCGCGGCATCAAGGCAGGTGACAAGCTGTCGGTGGCCTGGGCGGACAATAGCGGCGACCGGCGTCAGGACGAAATCACTGTCGCCTGAATATTTCCTGATCATGTAAATGAAAAAAGCCCGCCTGAAACCAGACGGGCTTTTTAACGCGCTCTTATCCGAAGCTTAGGTGCTCTGGATATTGGAAGCCTGCTTGCCCTTGGGGCCTTGCACGACGTCGAAGGAAACTTTTTGACCTTCCTTCAGAGTCTTGAAACCATTCATGTTGATGGCGGAGAAATGTGCGAAGAGATCTTCGCTGCCATCATCAGGAGTGATAAAGCCAAAACCCTTGGAATCATTGAACCACTTGACTGTACCGATTGCCATGTTTGCAACTTTCTTACAAAAGACGAACAAATTTACGGGTCTCCCCGACTCCCTGTTTGAACTCAGTGACCCGGTGCATTACAGCAACCTCGATACAGCTAGAAGCCAAACACGATTGCTTTCTACGCCAGTTGAATTTTATCGTCAACAAGTTTCGATGCGGCGCCGCAGCAAATCAGGGCATGACAAATCTCGGCCCTGATCTGGAAATCAACCAATTCGCCCCAATGTTTTATATTGCGGATTAAGACGGACTGTATAAAATCGAGCGCATGGCGACAAAGGCACAGGAAGGCGGACAACTAGCGGCACAGCGCAGCAAGCTGGGTCCGCCGAAGATGTACAAGGTACTGTTGTTGAACGACGATTACACGCCCATGGATTTTGTAATCACCGTGCTGCAACGTTTTTTTTCTCTGGATACTGAACAAGCAACGCAAATCATGCTCAAAGTTCATAACGAGGGTCGTGGCGTCTGCGGAGTTTTCCCGCGGGACATCGCTGCAACCAAAGTTGAACAGGTCATTGCATTCGCACGCCAGCACCAACACCCGCTTGCCTGCATCATGGAGGAAAATTGATGATTGCCCAGGAACTCGAAGTCAGCCTGCACATGGCCTTCGTCGAGGCGCGTCAAAAACGCCACGAGTTCATTACCGTCGAACATCTGCTGCTGGCGCTGATCGACAACCCTTCTGCGGCCGAGGCCTTGCGCTCATGTGGCGCCAAGACCGACACGCTGCGCAAGGATCTGACCAATTTCATCGACGAGCACACGCCGACCGTTTCCGGCGAGGACGACATTGACACCCAGCCAACGCTCGGTTTCCAGCGCGTCATCCAGCGCGCCATCCTGCACGTCCAGTCTTCGGGCAAGAAGGAAGTCAACGGCGCCAACGTGCTCGTTGCCATCTACGGCGAGAAGGATTCGCACGCCGTCTATTTCCTGCAAAAGCAGGGTGTGACGCGGCTCGACGTAGTGAATTACATCTCGCACGGCATCAGCAAGGTGCCGCAGCAAGCCAAGGCCGCGCCAGAAGGCGAAGTTGAAACCGACGGCGAAAAAGCTGAAGCCGGGCCGCTTGAGCAATACACGATCAACCTCAACGCGCTGGCACTGCAGGGCAAGATCGACCCGCTGATCGGCCGCGACAAGGAACTGGAGCGTGTCATCCAGACCCTGTGCCGGCGCCGCAAGAACAACCCGCTGCTGGTCGGCGAAGCCGGCGTTGGCAAGACGGCCATTGCCGAAGGACTGGCCCGCAAGGTCGTTGAAGGCGAGGTACCGGAAATCCTCGCCAAGGCCAATGTCTATTCGCTGGACATGGGTTCGTTGCTGGCCGGCACCAAGTATCGCGGCGATTTCGAGCAGCGCCTGAAGGGCGTTCTCAAGGCCTTGCAGGACAACCCACAAGCCATCCTGTTCATCGACGAAATCCACACCCTGATCGGTGCTGGTTCGGCTTCCGGCGGCACGCTGGATGCTTCCAATTTGCTCAAGCCAGCGCTTTCTTCGGGGCAACTCAAGTGCATCGGCGCGACGACCTATACCGAGTTCCGCGGCATTTTCGAGAAGGACAGCGCCCTGTCCCGCCGTTTCCAGAAAATCGACGTCAATGAACCTTCGGTCGCCGAAACGGTGGAAATCCTCAAGGGCCTGAAAGCCCGTTTCGAGGCCCACCACGGCATCAAATATTCGGCCACGGCGATTTCGTCGGCCGCCGAACTGGCTGCCCGCTACATCACCGACCGCCATCTGCCGGACAAGGCGATCGACGTCATCGACGAGGCAGGCGCAGCACAGCGCATCCTGCCGAAATCAAAGCAGAAGAAGGTAATCAACAAGACAGACATCGAGGAGATCGTTGCCAAGATCGCCCGCATCCCGTCGCAGCATGTCACGCTCGATGATCGCGGCGCGCTGAAGAACCTGGATCGAGACCTGAAGGCTGTAGTTTTTGGCCAGGACAAGGCCATCGACGCGCTGGCCAAGGCCATCAAGATGGCTCGCTCCGGGCTGGGCAATCCGGGCAAGCCGATCGGCTCCTTCCTGTTCAGCGGCCCGACCGGCGTCGGCAAGACGGAAGTTGCCAAGCAACTGGCCTACTGCCTCGGCGTTGAACTGCTTCGTTTCGACATGAGCGAATACATGGAACGCCATGCGGTTTCCCGCCTGATCGGCGCGCCGCCGGGCTATGTCGGCTTCGAGCAGGGCGGCCTGCTCACCGAGGGCGTGACCAAGAAGCCGTATTGTGTGCTGCTCCTCGACGAAATCGAGAAGGCACATCCGGACATCTTCAACATCCTGTTGCAGGTCATGGACCACGGCACGCTGACCGACAACAACGGGCGCAAGGCCGATTTCCGCAACGTGGTGATCATCATGACCACCAACGCCGGCGCTGCTGATTTGCAGAAATCCAGCATGGGCTTCACGAGTTCGAAGCAAACCGGCGACGAAATGGTCGAGATCAAGCGTCTGTTCACGCCGGAGTTCCGCAATCGCCTGGATGCGACGATATCCTTCGGCCCGCTCGATCACGAGGTCATCCTGCGTGTCGTCGACAAGTTCCTCATGCAGCTTGAAGAGCAGTTGCACGAGAAGAAGGTGGAAGCCCATTTCACCGACGCGGTGAAGGAACTGCTCGCCGAAAAGGGCTTCGATCCGCTCATGGGTGCTCGTCCGATGGCCCGGCTGATCCAGGACACGATCCGTTCGGCCCTGGCCGACGAGTTGCTGTTCGGCAAGCTGTCGAGTGGTGGCCGGGTCACGGTCGACCTCGACAAGGACGGCAAAATCAAACTCGATTTCGAGGAAGAAAAAGCCGAAGCCACCGTCTGAACGATTGCCATCCACCCCAAAAGCCGTGCAACATTGCACGGCTTTTTTATTTCGAGGACTCCAGCATGACCTTCAAGACCCCTGACCTTTGTGACGAATTCGAAGCCGAACTGGGCAAGACCGTTCGCGTCGTCGCCCCGATGTTCCAGCGTTACGGCGGCCGCAGCAGCTTTTCTGGCGAGATCGTCACGCTGAAAATTTTCGAGGACAACTCGCTGGTCCGCGAAGCCTTTGCCGAGGACGGTAAGGGCAAGGTTCTCGTCATCGATGGCGGCGGTTCGCTGCGCTGTGCGCTGGTTGGCGACCAACTGGCCATTCTGGCGGCCAAGAACGGCTGGGCCGGGGTCGTTGTATACGGGTGCATCCGGGATTCGGGCGACATCAACGGCATCGATATCGGCGTGCGCGCGCTCAACACGCATCCGCAGAAAACACTCAAGAAGGGCGTCGGCGACAAGAATATTGCCGTGACATTTGGCGGCGTGACATTTACCCCGGGTGAATATCTCTACGCCGACGAAGATGGTGTTCTGGTCAGCAGCAAAACTTTGTGCTGACGCAGCGCAATTTCATTTCATAAAAACAAACAGCGTTTTGCATCGTGAAAATATGAATGCAACTCGCTGTTTTTATTTAAAATAATTTTGTCTTATGTCTTATATAAGACTGTTGCTGCCTCGCAGAAAAATCACTATACTTTCCTCCATCGGCACTGCACCATAGACACCCGGTTCTTCGCCGAAACCCCCAAACCAAATTACCTGAGGAATTCACATGAGCACTCGCGAACAGCAAATCGCCGCCCTCGAAAAAGACTGGGCTGAAAACCCCCGCTGGAAGGGCATCAAGCGCGGCTACTCCGCTGCTGACGTCGTCCGCCTGCGCGGCTCTTTCCAGGTCGAGCACACCCTGGCCCGTCGCGGCGCCGAGAAGCTCTGGGATCTGGTCAACAACACCCCCTACGTCAACTGCCTGGGCGCCCTGACCGGCGGTCAAGCCGTTCAGCAAGCCAAGGCTGGCATCAAGGCGATCTACCTGTCCGGCTGGCAAGTTGCTGCTGACAACAACGAATACGCCGCCATGTACCCGGACCAGTCCCTGTACCCGGTTGACTCCGTGCCAAAGGTTGTCGAGCGCATCAACAACGCCTTCAACCGCGCCGACGAAATCCAGTGGTCGAAGAACATCAACGCCGGCGATGCTGGTCACGTTGAATACCACCTGCCGATCGTGGCTGACGCTGAAGCCGGCTTCGGTGGCGTGCTCAATGCCTACGAACTGATGAAGGCCATGATCCGCGCTGGCGCTGCTGGCGTGCATTGGGAAGACCAACTGGCTTCCGTCAAGAAGTGCGGCCACATGGGTGGCAAGGTTCTGGTTCCGACCACCGAAGCCATCCAGAAGCTGATCGCTGCCCGTATGGCGTCTGACGTCTATGGCGTGCCGACCCTGGTTATCGCCCGTACCGATGCCGAAGCAGCTGACCTGCTGACCTCCGACTACGACGAAAACGACAAGCCGTTCCTGACTGGCGAGCGTACCGCTGAAGGCTTCTACAAGACCAAGAAGGGTCTGGACCAGGCCATCTCCCGCGCTATCGCCTACGCTGACTACGCCGATCTGGTGTGGTGCGAAACCGGCACGCCGGATCTGGAATTCGCCCGCAAGTTCGCCGAAGCCGTGCATAAGGTTCACCCGGGCAAGATGCTGGCCTACAACTGTTCGCCTTCCTTCAACTGGAAGAAGAACCTCGACGACGCCACCATTGCCAAGTTCCAGAAGGAACTGGGCGCCATGGGTTACAAGTACCAGTTCATCACCCTGGCTGGCATCCACAACATGTGGTACCACATGTTCGACCTGGCCCAGGACTACGCCAAGCGCGGCATGTCGGCCTACGTCGAGAAGGTTCAGGAGCCGGAATTCGCTGCTCGTGACCGTGGCTACACCTTCGTCTCGCACCAGCAGGAAGTTGGTACCGGTTACTTCGACGATGTCACCACCGTCATCCAGGGCGGCAAGTCCAGCGTCACCGCACTGACCGGCTCGACCGAAGAAGAACAGTTCCACTAAGAAGCTCACAGCTTTGAATTGCCGCCCGACCGGGCGGCAAACGAAGGCCGACACTCACGAGGTGTCGGCCTTTTTCATTTCCGAACAATGACTCTTACGGTCAACCCGAAAAAACGGCCAAAATTGAAATGCTCAAACCGATGGCCGCGTCCACATCCAGCTCAACACCGTGACGGCAACGACCAGCGGCACATAGCACCACGGCTCCGGCAGGCCCAACCAGCCGCCGATGGCGCTGATCGCCATGAGAACCGTCGCCAGCCGCTTGGCAACGAGAGGAATGGCGCCATGGTCGCGCCAGGCACGGATGGCCGGCCCGGCGCTCGGGTGTGCCAGCAACCTGGCCTCCCATTCCGGATGCGAGCGGGCGAAGAAATAGGCGGCGAGGATCAGGAAAGGCGTTGTCGGCAACAGGGGCAGCACGGCACCGATCACGCCGAGCACGACACAAAGGATACCGAGGCCACGATAGACGGGGGTTTTCATGGCAACCTCAGCGCAGTTCCCAATAACTCGGCCGGCTGTAGGTTTCCTTGAGCAGATCGATGAACAGCCTGACCCGCAGTGGCAGATGCCGGCGTTGCGGAAAAACGGCGTAGATGCCCATCGGCGGCGCCTGCCAGGCGTCGAGCACCGACGTCAGCCGCCCCTCCTTCAAATCCTGTCCAACCTCCCACAGCGAGCGCCAGGCCAGGCCACGACCGGCCAGCGCCCATTCATGCAGCACTGCACCGTCGTTGCATTCGAAACTGCCGCCAACCTTGATGGTATCGACCTGATTGCTATCCGGATCGCGAAAGACCCAGCCGCGCTGCTGGCCGAGCGACAGGCATTCGTGGTTAGCCAGATCGGCCGGCTGGCGCGGCACGCCACGAGCAACGAGATAGGCCGGGCTGGCGACGACCATCCGGCGCATCTCGCCGAGGCGGACGCTGATCAGGCTGGAATCGGTCAATTCGCCGATACGGATGGCGCAGTCGATGTTTTCATTAACCAGATCGACCAGACGGTCACTCAGGTTCAGATTGACCCGTACTTCCGGGTTGGCCAGCATGAAATCGCCGACCAGCGGAGCGACATGGCGTCGGCCAAAGCCGGATGGCGCCGACACCCGTAGCTGGCCGCTGGCCCGCACGCTGCCCAGCGACACCGCCGCCTCGGCATTGGCCAGATCGTTGAGCGTTTTCTGGCAATCTTCGAGAAACGCCTGGCCCTCGAAAGTAATGGTCAGCTTGCGCGTGGTGCGCAGCAATAGTTTGACGCCGAGCCGCGCTTCGAGCGCATCGAGCCGCCGGCCGATAATCGCCGGCGTGACGCCCTCGACCCGCGCCGCCGCGGAGAGACTGCCCCGAGTAGCGGCCGAAACGAAGGCTTCGATCTGTTTTAGGCGGTCCATTTGATACCTAAAGTAAAAGATGAATTGATTCTATCCGTCTTTCAAGTCTTATAGAAGAGTCATAGAATCCGCTGCAGCGCAACATCCATTCATCCTTCACTCAGGAGTTCCTCATGGCCCTCAACCTGCCCCAAGGCGTGCAAATCACCGGTCCGATCAAGCCGGGTTACGAATCCGTCCTCACCTTCGAAGCCCTCGAACTGGTCGCCAAGCTGCACCGCGCCTGCGAAGCGCGCCGCCAGGAACTGCTGAAAGCCCGCGTTGCCCGTCAGGCCCGCATCGATGCCGGCGAAATGCCCGACTTCCTGCCGGAAACCGCCCACATCCGCGCCGGCGACTGGAAGGTTGCCCCGGTGCCGCCGGCCCTGCACTGCCGTCGCGTCGAAATCACCGGCCCGGTCGAAGCCAAGATGATCATCAACGCCTTCAATTCCGGCGCTGATTCCTACATGACCGACTTCGAGGACTCCAATTCCCCGAACTGGGACAACCAGATCCAGGGCCAGATCAACCTCTACAAGGCCATCCGCCGCGAACTCTCCTTCAAGGGCGAGAACGGCAAGGAATACAAGCTCAACGACAAGATCGCCACCCTGCAGATTCGTCCGCGCGGCTGGCACCTCGACGAAAAGCACGTGCTCGTTGATGGCCAGCGCGTCGGCGGCGGCATTTTCGACTTCGCCGTCGTCTTCTTCCACAACGCCAAGGAACAGATCGCCCGCGGCGCCGGCCCCTTCTTCTACCTGCCGAAGATGGAAAGCCACCTCGAAGCCCGCCTGTGGAACGACATCTTTGTCATGGCTCAGGACCACATCGGCCTGCCGCAAGGCACCATCAAGGCCACCGTGCTGGTCGAAACCATCCTCGCCACCTTCGAGATGGAAGAAATCCTCTACGAACTGCGCGAGCACTCGGCTGGTTTGAATGCCGGTCGCTGGGACTACATCTTCTCGTGCATCAAGAAGTTCAAGAAGAACAAGGACTTCTGCCTGGCCCAGCGCGGCGCCATCACCATGGAAGTGCCCTTCATGCGCTCCTACGCCCTGGCGCTCGTCCAGGCTTGCCACAAGCGCGGCGCCCCGGCGATGGGCGGCATGTCGGCCCTGATCCCAATCAAGAACGATCCGGTCGCCAACGAAAAGGCCCTGGCCGGCATCCGCCACGACAAGACCCGCGACGCCAACGACGGCTACGACGGCGGCTGGGTGGCCCACCCGGGTCTCGTGCCGATCGCCATGGAAGAGTTCGTCAAGGTCCTCGGCGACAAGCCGAACCAGTTCGGCAAGCAGGTCGAAGGCAAGTTCGGCCCGGCCCAGTGGCTCGACTTCAAGCCGGAACAACCGATCACCGAAGCCGGCCTGCGCAACAACATCAACGTCGGCATCCATTACCTGGGTTCCTGGCTGGCCGGCAATGGCTGCGTGCCCATCCACAACCTCATGGAAGATGCGGCCACCGCCGAAATCTCCCGTTCGCAGGTCTGGCAGTGGGTCGTTTCGCCGAAGGGCGTTCTCGACGACGGCCGCAAGGTCACCGAAGACATGGTCCGCCCGATGATTGCCGAGGAACTGGCCAAGGTGAAGGCGACTGTCTCGGCCCAGGGCGAAGACACCGCCACCTACGATCAGGCCGCCGTGATTTTCGACAAGATGTCGCTGACCCCGGACTACCCGGAATTTCTGACCCTGCCGCTGTACGAGGCGATGGAATAAGCAGTACCCGAGAGAGGCGCATCAGACGCCCAACCTCGACAGAGAAGCTGGAAGAAAAACGCCGGGGAAACCCGGCGTTTTTCGTTGGCGCCTAAAATCCAGTCCAAACAGTGTTCGCCATTCGTAAACTGCGAACCGCTACGGTCAACCGGAAATTTTGGCCAATTTTGAAATTATCCTGACCAAGGATAGCTCCGCCATCCGGGCTCGATTTGCCAACCCCTTTACTCAAACCACAGCCGCCCCAGCCAGCACTCCCGGCATGGCCTGACGCATGATGTCGATGAAACAGCGCAGGCGGGCCGGATAGAAGCGGGCGTAGGGATAGACCAGGCTGACCGGCAAGGCGGCGGCCTGCCATTCCGGCGTCAGGTGAATGAGTTGGCCGCTGGCCAGGTCGTCGGCGAGAACCCAGGCCGAGCCAACGCAGGCCCCCAGACCGAGCAGGGCGGCACTGCGCAGGGCGTACAAGCTGTCGGTACTGAAGCGCGGCGTAATCGGCACGCGCTCAACCGCCCCCGTTGCCAGATGCTTCAGGCTGACTTCATTGCGGTAGAAGGTGCGCAGCGCGAGCCAGGGCAAGGCGGCCAGTTCGCGTGCCGTGCCCGGCGGCGGCGCACCGTTCAGGACATCCGGCGCGGCGACGACAATGCGCGGCACCTCAGAGAGGCGGATGGCAACCAGACCGGGATCGGTCACCTCGCCGACCTGGATGGCGCAATCGATGCCGGCCGCGATGTAGTCCTGGATCGAGCGGTCGTCGTGCAGCAACCACTCGACACTCATCCGCGGATAGCGCTTCAGGTAATCGGCCAGCGGCCTGACCAGGCGCTCCTGGCCGAAGGCATGCGGCGCCACGACACGCAGGATGCCCTCCGGCTCGTCGCCGGCGCCGCGCAGATCGGACTCGAAGGCGGCCCAACTGCCCAGCAACTCGCGCGCCCGCTCGTAGCAGCGCTCGCCGTCGACGGTCAGACGCATGGCGTGCGTCGTGCGCTGCAAGAGGCGCAGGCCGAGCGAGCGCTCAAGGGCCTGCAGGCGGCGGCTGATCGTCGGCTGCGTCATGCCCATCTGTGCAGCGGCGGCGGAAAGACTGCCGGCCTCGACGATGCGGACAAAGGTTTGCATCAGTTCGATGCGATCACCGCTGACCGCCGAAGACGACAGATCTGGCGCAGCGGCGACAACATGCTTTTGATCGGAATCAGGCTTGCTCATACGTTCACCGTATAACGAATGTGCCGGCAACGATACTACCGTTCGCATCCACAACCAACCAGAATGCCAGACATCGACAGCAAGCACGGTGAACAACATGTCTTCCATTCAAAATACGCATGAAAGTAGTCAAACTGCGCCGCTGGCGCCGCGCCTGATCCTGCTGCTGGCGGCCGGTGCCGGTTTTGCGGTGGCGACGCTGTATTACAGCCAGCCCATTCTTGGCATTCTCGGCCCCGACATCGGCGCTTCAGACCGCGCTATCGGCCTGGTGCCGACCTTGACGCAACTCGGTTACGCCCTCGGCATCCTGCTGCTCGCCCCGCTCGGCGACCGCCACGACCGACGCAGCATCATTCTGATCAAGGCCGGCCTGCTCATTGCGGCACTCCTGCTCGCCGGTTTTGCGCCCTCCATCGCCTGGCTGCTGGCCGCCAGTCTGGCCATCGGGCTGACGGCGACGCTGGCCCAGGACATCGTGCCAGCCGCCGCGACGCTCGCGCCGCTGGCCCAGCGCGGCCGGGTGGTCGGTACGGTGATGACTGGCCTGCTCATGGGCATCCTGCTGTCACGCGTGGTCAGCGGCCTGGTGGCTGAACATTTCGGCTGGCGGGCGATTTTCATCGTCGCCGCGGCCAGCATTGCGCTGATCGGCATCGCCGCCTGGCAGGGCCTGCCAAAATTCGCGCCGACCACCGATCTTTCCTACGGCGCCCTGCTCGGCTCGCTGCGCACGCTCTGGCTGCGCCATGCCGCGCTGCGTCGCGCCGCCCTCGCCCAGGGGTTGTTGGCGGTCGGCTTCAGCGCTTTCTGGTCCACCCTGGCGGTGATGTTGCACGATGCGCCTTTCCATCTCGGCAGCGCCGTCGCCGGCAGTTTCGGCCTGGCCGGTGCCGCCGGCGCCCTGGCCGCTCCCTTGGCCGGCCATCTCGCCGACCGGCGTGGCCCCGAGCTGGTGACGCGGCTGGGCTGCGGGCTCAGCGCCCTGTCTTTCGCCGGCCTGTCGCTGGCGCCGCTGCTTTCACCGAGCGCCCAGCTCTGGCTGCTCGGCCTCGGTGCCGTCGGCTTCGACCTTGGCGTCCAGGCCAGCCTGATCGCCCACCAGACCATCGTCTACAGCATCGAGCCGGGCGCTCGTAGCCGGCTCAACGCCGTTCTCTTCGTCGGCATGTTCATCGGCATGGCCAGTGGTGCGGCGCTGGGCAGCCTGTTGCTGAGTCAGTGGGGCTGGGTTGCCGTGACCGGCATGGCGGGGCTCACAGCACTGGGCGCGCTGGCCGTGCGCTTCTGGAAAGGGGCGGCGGAACTGGCATAGAAACAACGGCCCGCAGCGAAGACGGGCCGTCGTTTTTGGCAGTAACGATCATTTCAGCGGGCATTCCCGGACCCGACCAGCGAAAGAACGTTGCATGAGCAGAGCCCTTCCGGCAACGCCTTATTCGATGCCCGCCATGCCGGCCTCGGGATAACGCGCACCGGCCACCCGCTCGGCGGCAAATATCCGGTCGAGTTCGGCGATTTCTGCCTCATTCAGCAGCACATCGACGGCGCCCGCATTCTGCTCGAGATAAGCAATACGCCGGGTTCCCGGAAT